>NZ_JBYTDT010000006.1:0-318824 GCF_058791655.1 Paenibacillus sp. EB106-05-06-XG162 | reverse complement strand
ATTCCTTTTGTTCCGCAATTGTTGGCAATTAAAGGGATTGGCAGGGATACCATAGCTGGATTTCTCGCTGAAGTTGGTGACATCGGACAGTACCGACATCCGAAGCAGATCATAAAGCTCGCTGGGCTGAGTTTGAAAGAAAACACGTCAGGCAAACACAAAGGGCAGACCAAAATTACGAAGAGAGGCAGGAAGCGACTTCGTGCCTTGCTCTTCCGAGTCATGATGCCGTTGGTCGCCAAAAATGCAGCCTTTCGAGCCCTGTACGAGTATTACACCAAACGGCCGGATAATCCGTTGAAAAAGATGCAGTCCCTAATCGCCTTATGTAACAAGCTGATTCGAGTCTTGTTCGGCATTATGAAAAAGGGGCATGAGTTCAATGAAGTCAAGATGATGCAGGATATTCCTCGATTCGCAGCGTTACCGCAAGCAGCATAAATGAAGTCGTTATGAGATTTTGAGATCGTAGCAAGAACAGATAAAAGAAGCACGGATGAGTCGGAACGCAACTATCCTACGGACGAAGATCCTGTCGGGCAGCATATCTGACCTCCACCTCATGGACAGGTTGAATGAAGGAATGTGGGAGCGTAGACTCTGTGAGACATGGGAGGGTTGACCTCCATGAGCAGATGTGGAGATCCATAGGTGCAACCATATTTTACCTCAGGAACCACTTTTTACAGAGGGTGGTTTGGGTAAAGATCTTTTGCGCATTCAACAGCCCCACATTTTTCTTTATCTTCAATTTGGTTCCACTGAGAATTTATCTGTAAGCGGTCAAATTCTAAGGATACGTGAGCATTTAAGAGAAAAGCGTTTCTCCATAGAGGGAGGATAACACAATAAAGGAATCCCTAAACTTTGGTAGAATCAATGTTATTATGAGGTGAATTAGATGAACTTTTCGGACAGATTGACTAGCATTGATTTTACGGATTTTATGGGACAAAAAGTAACAGATATAACTGCTATTGGACTAGAATTACTAAACGTGAAGCTTGTAGATGGAAGCTTAAACGTGGAATGTTCTTGGAGATTAAGGGGTAAAACCGATATCCTGGTTGGTATTAATGAACGCAAAGAAACCGATTTTATATCTATATTGAAAGAACATTTAATGAATACACCAATCTCAAATATCAGCCACTTTGTAACAGGAGACTTATTAATCGAGTTTGGAGGACAATATTATTTGGATTTGTTTGCCGATTCATCAGTTTTTGAGCAGTACCAATTATATCGTGGAGAGAGATTGTTTTTAATTGGCAGGTAAGAATTCGCGTTGAACTAACGGGACACGATAGCTCAATAAAGACAGTGCAGCAGCCGATAATAAAGAGGCTGCTATTTTTGTTGAACTAAAGGGATGATAGTATTATTAAATTATAGAAGGTTGTGGAAGCAACAAGATGTGTTGCGATGGTAGATATCATAATATATTTATGGAGGAATATTAATGCAACTTGAAGAAGCAAGGTTTGGATGTAAGTATCTGTTGTTTGGATTTACCTCTCCTTTTGTTCAAGGAGGACTTAACGATTTATTAATTGGGTTTAATACAACTGATGAATTTGAGGAACGTTTCGTGGATTCGGAAGATGAAATTTCAGTGACTGGGTACGAAAACTATCAGGTGCTGTGTACTCAGATATCTCAAGCTGTGTATTTTGATTCAGAATCATCATTACTTGAATGGGTTCAGAATGGGTTTGTATTGACTAGCGGGTAAAGGCAATATGCGTTTTGAAGCATAATCAAAATATAATATTGGATGATTGAGCTAACGGGACACGATAGTTCAATCGCAACAAGAAGGCAGCCGATTATCGATTCGGTTGCTTTTTTCGTTACGCTAACGGGCAGATAGTTAAGTGGACTCTTAGTTAGAACAATAAACATCAATACGGTATTTAACCATATATATGGTAAAGTTTAATATGGAGGTGAGTGATATCAAATTATCGATTAAAGTAATACTTTCTTTTCTAATTGTAATTTTCGTTTCCTTTATCGTTTATTCTATTTATCTAATAAATAACTCACCCTTGGTAGTGGCAGTTATCGGATCATCGTTTGAAAAACGTGTTTTATTAGTGGAAGTCGGGAATAACAGTAGTCTTGCAAAGATTAGTATTAATGAAGTCCTTGTTAACAACAATAATGAGCCAACAAAAGTAATGATTCAGGTGAGCAATTCGTTGAAGGGATTTATCATTTCGAGAAATTTCGAGGGGCAAGAAGAAAGTAAGTACAATTTTAGAGATCTGAAATCAATAGGACTTCAAACCAATACAGATCCGCAAAAACAATTAGATAAAGTAAATAAGGGAACTGCTACTGAAGACGATAAGATATATGCTATTACAATTGACAATGATGAACTTATTCAGAAGGTAATAATTAAATACCGTTTTCTGTGGCTTTCATATAAAAAGGTTATCACGATTTAAAGAACGATATCACGTTACACTAACGGGACACTTTATCTCAATAAAGACACTACGGTAGCCGCGCCAGTATGACCGACTGCAGTTTTCTAATCTAATGGGCTAATGAGCCAGTTAGGTTTATCTGGATGAGCTCGTATTCTAATTTCTGATAAGCTTGAATAACCTTATACAGAACAGAATACTCCTCATGGGAGAGGGAGGTCCGGATGAAGAGTCATCTTATCAGGATCGGAGGAGATAGCATGAGCTTTCTGGAGATCCTTGCATTGCTCACGCTCCTAATAAAGATCATTGAGTTGACTCAAAAAAAGGACTAATTATTTTGTTCAGTAAATGGAGGGGCTTTTTAATGCTTCCTCCATTTTAATTGATCACGTCCTCCAAATGCTTCCCCAATTTTCGGTAATGAGGAATCTGTGAGTTCTCTGGAGAGGTACATTGCAACCTGCCTCGGAAAGGCCACAGCTTTTGTTCGCTTGCGCTCCTTAAATACTTCAGATCGCAACCCATAATATTCTTCTATATATTGCTGGATCTTAGGGATTGTCACAACTTGTGGGGGACAGGAGGGAATAATATCTTTTAAAGCATCTACTGCTAATTCAACGTTAATTTCCTGGCTAACTAGGGTAGAAAATGCAACAACACGAATGAGAGCACCTTCTAACTCACGAACATTTGTGTTGATATTGCTTGCAATGTATACCATTGCTTCATGAGGAATGTGAATATTCTCTGCCTTAGCTTTTTTTAACAAAATTGCAATTCTCGTTTCAAGGTCTGGAGGCTGAATATCTGTTATGAGACCCCATTCGAAGCGTGATCGTAATCTTTCTTCTAGTGTTTGAATTTCTTTAGGCTTCCTATCACATGAGATAATAATAGCTTTGCCTTCCTCTAGAAGAGAATTAAATGTGTGGAAGAGTTCTTCTTGTATTTGATCTTTACCAGCATTGAATTGAATGTCATCAATCAATTTAACATCAATATTTCGATACTTACTTCTAAAAGCTTCACCGCGGTTATTCATAATCGCATTGATAAATTCATTAGTGAATTTTTCCGATGTCAAATATAAAACATTAGCATTAGGATTGTGCTCTAATACATATTGTCCAATCGCATGCATTAAATGAGTTTTACCACGAAGAAATAAAGCGTTGTTCAGTGCAGGGAAATATTGGTTGATCGAGGGAAGAGGACCCAGAGGGTTTTCAAGAGGTTATCGATATTTTACAAGAATTTAATCTAAAACATTCAGAATCATTAACTATCATTGGTCTTTAGAAAATATAAAAGTATAAATCAAATTAAACCATTAGAAGGGAATGAACAAGATTTGATCGATTCAGGAATACTCACCCTTTACATTGTTAGAAGGGGCATTCAAACAAACTTCAGGGAGAGGTGAGGAAAAGAGGCTGCATGTTCAGTTTCAAGCAAAGGTTGTCCTATAATGCATTTTGGTGCATAAGATAAGGACTTTTTTTTATTATGTTAGGTTAAGCGCTTAACTCATATCTGAGGAGGAACGAGATGTTGTGCTTAAGAAACAAAAAGTGGATAAGCATGATGACAGTTATATCTCTATTGCTCTGCCTTGTTGTACCGAATGGCGTTGTATTAGCGGATGAAGCCAATACGGCTCCTGCTGATTTAGGATTAGTAGGGGAATGGAAGTTTGAGAGTATGGTTGGAGGTGTAACGCCTGACACCTTCTTGAACAATGATATTGTAGTTTCGAAGGCTGCACAGGGAAGCGGTAAATTCGGTAAAGGTTTACTGCTTAACGGATATGACAGCTATGCTACGATACCGAATCATAACTTAATCAATACAGGCAGCGATTTCTCATTGAGCATGCTTGTTAATTTCGACTCTACATATACGAATCGGGACGTGGTGCTGGTACAGCAGCAAGGGGGAAGCAACACAACCTTGCTGAAGCGCAGACCCGATGGTCGTATGGAATCATCACTCGGCGGAGTAGCCACAATTGGAGCAACTCCAATCGAACCGAAAAAGTGGTACCATGTCGCGCTTGTGCGTGAAAGCGGAACAGTGAAGTTGTACGTCAATGGCGCCTTGGACATGACGACAGACAATACACAGATGGACTCGAATACAGGGGAAATCAGACTTGGTGCGGATACATTCCCGGATTCATCTAATGCGTGGCCTGGATATATCGATGAGGTTCAAGTGTATGACCGGGCATTGACGGATAAGCAAATACAGCAGGCGCCAGGACTGGTCTGGCCGGCGATTACGCTCAGTGGCAGCGCAGAGATGACGCTGTCTACCAATGATGCATATGTTGAAGCCGGAGCGACAGCGACTGATGCTGTAGACGGCGACCTTACAGCTAGTATCCAAAAGACAGGCCATGTCGACACGAGTAAGGGTGGTATTTATACCATTAAATATACGGTGTCGAGCAGTCGGGGAGATAGTGCAACTAAAGTGCGGACCGTCAAGGTGGTCCCACCCAAGACGCTGTCTCGCGCAAGTCGGGTATTGATTGATAGAGGGCTGCAAATGCAGACATGGATGCCTACAGAGGAAATGGGCAGACCATTCGCAACGCCAGAGGAATGGAAAGGAAGTAATTTTACAACGGCTACTTATTACGAATGGCCTCTTTACAACAAAAGTTTCCATAAAGCTTTACCGGATACGCAATGGTCACTCGTTCATGGTATAGACGGAGGTCCCAAAGATGCCGATAAGAATGGGTTTCTCACCCCGGATCAAGCAGCGAATGTAAACAACTTAATTACGATCTCGTTTGGGGATGAACAATCATATAGCGAGGATATTTTGAAGACATTCACGGATTGGTTCAAGCTGAGTCATCAGTTATATCCGAATGTACTTGCCCATAGCAATCAGCAGTCACGTCAGTGGCAGAGAGATAGCTTCGAAACGTACATTAAAACGGCAGAACCTGATTTGCTCACTTTTGATGATTATACGTTTTCGATGGGAGGTACGGATAAAAATCTGTTCACAACCGTACTTAACAATATTAATGATCAACGAACGATCGCCTTGGGAGGCTACGATAGAACAGGCCAAAGCCCGATTGCTTTTGGTCAATATTTGCTAGGCTTCAAGACAGGCCAGGAACCGGCTGAAGTTGGTCCGTATATTATTACAGAGTCACAAGTGTACGGTATACCATTTGCAACACTAACGCTGGGTGGGAAATGGCTGAGTATGTTCCGCTGGGAATATGATAGCAGGTATTTCTTATTCTTTGATAAAGATAGGAAGCCTACGCCGCAATATTATCAGTATGCAGAAATGGCCCGCCAAATTAAAAACCTAGGACCGCATCTGGTGAGATTGAACAGTACGGATGTATTTACGGTACCTGGTCAATATAAGGATGCAAGCGGGGCAGTTGTAAACAATAAAACACCGAAAGAAACACCTGTACTTAATAAATTTAACAGGCTTACGCACCCTTACTTAAGAAACATGACTGTCAAAAATAACGGCATAGAAAATAACGGACTAAATGGCGATGCACTTATCGGATTTTTTGATCCGCTTCCGGATACGCAATCATTCTTCGGATCAACGGATATGGAATACTTTATGGTTATGAACGGATTGACGACAGGAAACGGACTCCTGCCGGATCAGCAGCACGGATCAGGCGCTGAGACGAAACAAACCATAACGGTTGAGCTGAATTTGGCTAAATATACGCCAGATGCTATTAAAAGAGTGAGCAGAGAAACAGGCAAGCTGGAGGCGGTTGCGCTTAAATCTCTCGGCGGTAACCGTTATCAGCTGAACGTAACGCTGAATGGCGGCGTGGCGGATTTGTTCCAGTTAGACAAAACGAAGGTCAACTCTAGTTACGTAGCTTTGGAGTCAGCCAGCCTACCTAGTAAGTTAGAGCTCAATCCAGGCGAGACTAGCGCTCTAAGCCCGGTTGTGTCACCTGCTAGCGCGACGGAAAAGGGCGTGGAGTGGAGTTCCTCCAACGAGAGCATCGCGAGAGTTGATGCAAACGGCAATATTACGGCTGTAGCTGGAGGGAAAGCTTTCATAACAGCTACAACTGTCGATGGTAACAAAATGGCTAGGATTGAGGTTACGGTGTCATCAATGGCGATACCGGTCACAGGGATCACGGTAAGTCCTGCGGATGTTACGCTTTATAGCGAGGATTCAGTGAAACTGACAGCATCCATTATCCCGGATTATGCAACGAATAAAGCGTATGTGTGGTCAAGCAGCGACGAGACAATTGCAAGTGTGGATCAGACGGGTAATGTAACTGCTGTTGCGCCAGGTAAGGCTACGATTACGGCTACGACCGTTGACGGGAGCTTCACAGGGACTAGCTCCATTACGGTGCTCGATGCATCTAGTGAAGCATCGATGTCGGAGTTAATCGTCAATGGAGGAAGCGCGGATCTTTCTTTTAACAGCAATAAGTTGGATTATACATTCACCCTTAATGCAAGCGTGGATACAATGACGCTGCAGCCTCGGTTGAAGAACAGCAAAGGAACAATAGAAGTAAATGGTACGAAGGTGAACAGCGGCCAATTGATTACAGCCAAAGTTCCACTGGGCAACAGCAAGATCGTATTCGTTACGAAAGCGGTTGACGGAATCACGTCAAAAACGTATACCGTTACGGTGAAACGCAACAAGAACGTTGCGCTTGAAGCGAAAGCCGCTCGTGCGACTTTTACGGAACACGGTACTAATTGGAATATTGATACGAATGATTACACGGAGGGTGCGAATTTACCGTCTGCGATGATTGATGGCAAAGTCGAAACGTATTTCCAAAGCGCGAGAATAGAAGAGTTAAACCCAAAAGGTGAATTTAATCCGGCTCATAAGATTTTGCTGGAATGGGATGAGAATAATCTTCAGGACTTCAATAAACTTGTACTCGTTGTCAACAAAGCACAGCGGCAAGGATTAACGGTTCTGGACATTACGACGACCGAGGACGGAAAAACTTGGGATGAGTTAAATTCGAACAAATTAACCTGGCAGACTGATAGCGAGGATGAGTACGAGCGTATTACGATTGATTTGGCCGACTATAAAGCGCACTATGGGCCTGATTACAAAGGTATAAGAGGCATTTATATACTGCTGTGGAAAGCCAACTTGAATGAAGATAAGCGTTATGCCATATCCGAGATGGAACTCTACAATGATAAGGATGCGACGGAACCAGTAGCATTGTCGTTATCTGATATTCCGGCAACCGGGGTGAAGGTGAATCCGCCGTCTGCCGAGCTTCTTATTCATGGAACGACGAAGCTGACTGCTGTGTTTGAGCCGGTAAATGCGACCAACAATTCCGTTCAGTGGAGCAGCAGTGACGAGCGTGTTGCAACCGTTAACGGAAGCGGTATGGTTACTGCCATAAGTGCGGGAACGGCGATCATAACGGCAAAAGCAGGGGAAGGCGGCCTTCTTACTTCTTCAAGTACGATTAAGGTGATGAATCCAGAAAGTGATGCGTCGCTATCAGCGCTGCTGGTGAACGACGGTAGTACGAATATTGATTTTAATAGCAATAAAACCGAGTATACGATTAACATCGCTCAGGGCGCGGACACCCTAACATTGAAACCTACGATGAGTAAAGCTGACAGTACGATGAAGATCAACGACATTGCAGTTACTGCAAATCAATGGGTCACGGCTAAGGTACCGATGGGTAACAGCAAAATCCATATCGTCGTTACTGCAAAAGACGGAGTAACGATCAAGACGTACACCATTACGGTGAAACGAAATAAGAATATTGCACTTGAAGCGACGGTGGTCAATGCAACATACAACAATCATGGACGTGATTGGAGTGCCACCGATTACGACAACAAGAGCGAGCATTCACCGCTTAAGATGATCGATGGTGACGATAATACGTATTTCCAAAGTGCAAGCATGCCAATATTAAACGGAAAAGGTGAATTTGATCCTCCGCATCGGCTTATGTTGCAGTGGAATAGTGATGATCTCAAAGATTTCAATAAACTAACTTTGGTCGTTAATAAAGCACAACATCAAGGATTGAAGGTGCTGGATATTTCGACGACAGAAGATGGGGAGGAATGGCAAGAGACCAAATCTAGCGTCTACCTAACGTGGGAAACGGACAGCCCGGATACTTATGAACGGGTAACGATCGATTTGCCTGATTACAAGGAAATTTACGAGCACGAAGGACATGAATATAACGGATTAAAAGGTATTTATATATCTCTTTGGGCTGCGAACTTGGATGATACAGACCGCTACGCCATCTCCGAATTTGAACTGTACAATGAGAAGGATGCGACAGAACCGATAGTATTGACGGTAAACAATCCTGTGGCAACTGGTGTAACGGTGAACCCGCCATCAGCAGAACTTCTTATTCATGCAACGGTGAAGCTGAAAGCGGTATTTACACCAGCAGATGCGGTCAATACTCCGGTTCAATGGAGTAGCAGTGACGAGCGTGTTGCTACCGTCGATGGGAATGGAAATGTTACTGCGATTGGTGTAGGAACGGCCATCATCACGGTAACGGCGGGGGAAGGCAATCATCTTACCGCGTCAAGTACAATTACGGTAAAGCCTGATCCAGTAAAGCCAGATCCAGAAAATCCGTATCCATACTACTCTCCGGTAACGCCACCTACAGTGATTGTAGAAAAAGGCTCAATCAACTTGGTTGTGACGAAGGTAGATGCAGCAACTGGTGAAGCGAAAGCAGCCGTTGTCATTACGGACTGGAATAAGGCAGTTGAAACGGCTTCAACAGATGCAGCTGGCGTCAAAGTCATCAAAATTGACGTTCGGAAAGCAGATGGTGCAAAATCCTATGTCATCGAGCTTCCGAAAGAGGCAATTGCCTCGAATGATGTCAAGACGAGGATTGAGCTTTCCACAGAATTCGGAACAATTAGTGCTCCAGCTACTATGCTGAATTCCATGGATTTGACGGGTGTGAATAGCATTGCGCTGTCTATAGCTGCTGGGGATATATCATCATTGGATCCTGCTGTGAAGACGCAAATCGGTAATCATCCAGTTATCGAGCTTAGCGTCAAAATCGATGGGAAAACGGTTGATTGGAGCAATCCGAAAGCTCCGGTGAAAGTATCGATCGCTTATAAGCCTACGGCGGAAGAATTAGCCGATCCAGAGCATATTATTGTATGGTACATCGACAGCACAGGTAAAGCCTTGTCGGTACCTAGTGGCAAATATGATCCGGTAACAGGTATGGTTACGTTTATGACTAACCACTTCAGTAAATATGCGGTAGTTTTCGTCCACAAAACATTCAATGACATCGGTGGCTTATCATGGGCGAAAAAACAAATTGAAGTAATGGCATCCAAAGGAATCATCAACGGAACATCAGAAAACGCATTTGCCCCGAAAGAAACGATAACGAGAGCTGATTTTGTTGCGCTTCTCGTGCGGGCGCTTGAGCTGAAGGCTGATGGTATCGAGACGAACTTCTCCGATATTCCTGCTTCCGCCTATTATTATAAGGAAGTAGCAATTGCCAAGAAGCTAGGAATCGCTACCAGCACGGGAGATGGCAAATTCAACCCGTTGCAGCCGATATCCAGGCAAGATGCGCTTGTACTGCTTCATAAGGCGATGAAGGTCGCTGGCAAACCGATCGTTGACGGATCTGCTTCTGATCTGAATCGTTTTGTCGATAAAGGAGAAATTGCTTCATACGCACTAGATCGTATAGCTGCACTTGTCCATAGTGGCATTGTTAAAGGAGACGGCGTCTCTGTTCATCCAATAGCTACTTTGACTAGAGCTGAAGGGGCAGTCATGCTGTACGATATGTACAATAAAGAATAATTTGCTTATCTAATCAAGCTGTTCCTCAGTCATTTTGATGACTTAGGGGCAGCTTTTTTTGTTGCCGGGATGTTGATGTGAGAGGTTGATGATCTAATGACTGAGCTAGCGTTTAAGAAGTTGAGAGTATCCTTTTAGGAAGGGGATAGTACGTAGAATTTGACTAAAAAAATGAATGGAAATACGATTTTTGATTTCGTCTACTTTTCCATATCTACAGCTTTCTCATAAGACAATGAATAAGAAGCAATACTACTTGTATAATTTCGTATCTCAAGGAAAAAGGAGGTCCCCTTGGAAACCCATCTGTTCCCCATCAAGATTGCATTCATCGCCTTTCCCTTCATTGCCTTCTTACTAACACTGCCCTTTTTAATCTACAATTACAGGCGCTACGGTTAGCTTCCATTAAGTCAAGGCTCTCGCCAAGGACACTATAGTTTAATAAATAACTAAATCGCGGCAGCTGGCAATAGATCGGCAGCCGCGTTTCGCTATTCCAGCTAATAGCTTGTCAATATTTAATTATTAATGGTCGATTCCAAGAGTGGTATACTTAAAAAAAGATATGACAAATAACCGTCCCTTCGGCACAGGAATTTATTTCATCTTTTTCTATTTCATGCTGATCATTCTAGCCGAAATGCTTCTTTTGAAGTCAAGATGGCAAAAATCCAGTGAATGAGTTTGTTTACACAAGCAATTACCGCTACTTTGAATAGCTTTCCTTCCGCACGCTTTTTATCGTAGTAAGCTCTTAATTTCTTGTTTCTATTACTACGAATACCACATCGCACAGCTTGATACAGGGCTGTACGAAGCCTTCTGGAGCCATGTTTCGTGATTCTATTTTGGGTTGCCACAAACTTACCTGAAGCAAATACACTGGGATCAACACCAGCAAAGGCCACCAGCTTCTTTGCGTGATCGAACCGATCGATTTCCCCGATCTCGGCCAAAATTGTTGCAGCAATTTTAGTACCAATACCGGGTATCGATTGGATTAAATCATATTCAAGTAACTCTTCTGCCAGGGCATCTATCGATTTATTAAGGGATGTTAGATGGTCCTGGTATTGAAGAAGTAACTTAATCAGCAGCTGCATGGAGATCAAATGACTTGGAAAAGCCGTCTCCTTAAAGGGATTCCGCCTTGCTGCAGCCGCTAGGATTTGAGCGCGTTCCAAACACCATGAGGCGGATCTGCCGTGTCCAGTAAGACGTTGAATTTCAGTTGTAATTTCCTTCTCGGACATTTCTAGGACCCCTTTAGACGTCGGGTGTAAGGCTAGAAACCGAAGCGAAACTTTCGAATAGAGGTTACCGAACACGCCATGGTATTCAGGAAAAACCTGATCTAGAATAGCCTGGAACTGCAGCTTCGCTTGAACATACATACCCGTTAAAGATTCATGCTGACGAGTGAGAAAGCGTAAATTCATGAGATGCTGACCCCGTTTTTTGAGGGGTTCAAACTCTTCTTTATAGAACAGCGCCCCAAGTTGATAGGCATCAGCAGCATCCGTCTTGACCCGTCTCAAATTAGTTTTTTTTGCTTCATATGAGATTAACGGATTAATGACGATGTACAGATACTGGTGCTCATCCAGAAACTGAACAACAGGGCTATGATAATGGCCTGTTGCCTCCATTACGATGCAAGGGCTCATCCCTGCAGCTGATTCCACTGCTCTAACATAATTAAGAAAAGACGATAATCCCTCTAGATCATGATTAAATCTAAAGATTTTCCCATGAGGTACTCCACGGTCTAAAAAAGCTTATGCATGGCTCTCTCCCTTGGACACATCCAAACCAATGACTGGATTCATGACATCACTCCTGTAGTATTTTCACCGGCAACCCCTAACCTTCTTGTCTTCCATACTATCGCATGTGATACGGGATCAACGTCCCAACCAGCCTAACCATGGTTGAACAAGTAGGGGGAATGAACAGAATAGCTCTCGGGATCAAAGTCCCACGGGCAGAAACGTTCGATCCCCGGCTACCGCTATCTTACGACCACACAAAAATGAGGTCCACCAGAAAGATCTGGTGACCTCATAATACGAACGGGCAGGATAGTTCAAAAGTTTCGCGAATACCCTACATATGGAATTGTTTACGAAGTTCGTGAATAAAACGTTATCTGCAATTCCTGCAAACATGTATTAAAAGCCTTAAATAACTAAAACGGTTTCATAACCATTCATACACATTCAGTTACAGCGGTTCTGGAGTTTGCCCATGTTTCAAAAACAGAAAAAATCACAATAGAAAAAATCGAAAGGAAGAGGATCAATTATGCAAAAAGCAATAATAGTTTATTTTTTAACCGAAAAGAAAAACAATCTTGAAGAACTGAATAATTTATTATCTGAGGGTTGGAAAGTAGTAAGTCAAAGAGCGATGAGTGATGGAGGAAACAATGCAGCTATGTCCTTAGTAATTGTTGAAAAATAAATGTAAGGGATCAAAGACTAAAGAACACATTGGTTGTTATTCAAGATGGCAGAAACAGTAGATAACAATGTATTCACGCTTCGGGCCTTTCGTCCCTCGGTCCGTCGGAGGGCTTTCGAGGAAGCGGAATCAGGCGGACACACCTGCGAGGCTAAGTCCTGTCGGACCCGGCAGCTATGCTGCCTTAAGCCTCTCGGCGTCGTGAATACGGTAACGTTAGCTGAAATACCCGAATAATCAAAAGAATATAATAAACAAAACGCAAACAATGCTTTAATAAATTTTCTAAAAAATAGTATTTATAGAAAGGAACAAAAAGGATGAAAAATCTCATAAACAAAATAAGAACATTTATTTGGAAGTACTATGACAAACTTCAACACTTAATAATGACAATTGTTGTATTAGGGATAATTGACCTTTTTGCTTATTATGAATTGGCAATTTCGTTGATGTCTGCACTAGCACCTGAATTAGCTCCGATCATAGGTTTGATTTTTGTATGGTTAATTTATAAAGGGATAAAAAAATTTATTCAACTACAGAAAAACAAGAAGTATACATTTATTTTTTAAACCCATAACAACACATTTGGATAATTCGAGGAAGCGGGGTACTTCAGCTAAACATCATATCTACGCCGCGTCGCTACGCTCCTTGGTCTGCCCGATGCATTTCGAGGAAGGGATGTCAGGCAGACAACCCTGCGTGGCTAAGTCCGTCGGACCTGGCGCGTAATGTCGATTAAGCTAACGGGACACGATAGCGCAATAAACTACACCACGAGGATGCCGCATATTGAACGGCATCCTCGTTCAGCTAACCGGCAGGATTGTATAATCGCTTCACGAATCATTTAACTAAGAAATAAATAATTATGGGTGATTGAATGAGCATAGATGATTATAAAAACAATGATGATTTACAACTTTATGATTCAGTCATAAAAAAACTTATTATTGACCACGAAAACAAACAGATTGTGGTTCACTTTTTAAAAGTGGTTGGACGGATTGACCGAAGTAAACATAGTTTCACATACAAGGTTAAGGAGGCAATATTAACGTTCTCTGGTGTTGTGTACGCTAATTTGCCTTATTGCATGGAATTTGATGAGTGGAGCGAATTTTATCGTTCTGCAATAGTTAAGTCATCACGAATACTTGAAAGAGTACCCGAACGTGCAAAATCAAATAAACAATTACAACATATTTATTTAGGTATTGATAACGGCAACGAGTATAATCAACAGGACATTGTCTGTGCAAGTTATTCAATGGATTTAGGACCAGACGAATTCGTTTTACATGATGATTTTGAATGGTTATTCGAGGATTAAGACGAAATTTTTGTTGATTGAACTAACGGGACACGATAGTACAAAGACAACAGGCTGCCGGAACGGCAGCCTGTTCAGCTAATGAGCAGGGGGGGATCATGCACGACTAAGGTTCTATAAGCCCCAGGCATCAGAAAAATGGGAGTGGTTATAAAAATGTTGAATGTCATTGGGCACAGGAAGCGGTCAATGACATGGGTTCACGTTTAATTGGACCCTCTCAGTTGTCATGAATCTGATGATAAAGGTGATAAAAGTAATTTATACTACCATACTTTTGACCATTTCTCACGATTGCAAACAGTTGCGAAACCTATATTATGATAGAACTCACGACTGCCTCCGAAACAATAGGTTACTCCATATTTTTGAGTACGTTTCATGGCTTCGGTTAACGCAATCGTAGCGAGGCCCATACGGCGGTAACGTGGGTCAGTTGCAAGAGGCTCGAGGTAAGCAAAACCATTAACCCCATCTATCCACATTCCTGCAAAACAGGCATATTCTCCGTTTGGTGCTTTAATAATTGTTGTTAAGTCTTTTCGAAAATGTGGTCCACTCTGCATAAGCATTCTGCAATCCACATCATCATCAGGTTCATCCCCATGGTCAAAACCCCGCCATAATACATCGTTAATTTTCCGGATATCATTTTCATCCTCTAACGATATCAAGGTAAATCCCTCTGGTAATAAACGTTCACGAAATCCATTATCATAATTAAAGATAGTAACTGGCGATTTGGAAACTTGGTTATATCCTTTTTGTAAGAGTTCTTCTTTTAGCTGATCTTCATAGTCAAAAATCCAGATATCAAGATTTTTTTGATTATTACTCACTTTGAATAATTCATTTTCCGCATAATCGATCATAAGCGGCTTCATTTGCTCGTAATGGTTTTTTGTAATAAAGTAACATTCACCTATATTCATTTCGTAACAAGCAACAGCAATGATTTCCCCGTTCTCCTCCCATACATCGAATCTATGGGTCAGACTGTGATTGAAACTTGGGTGTGTATGGGCATATTCCCAGAATGGTTGCGAGATATTTCCATTAAGCTGGTATTTTTTAAAGTTTTGTCGGATGAATTCATTGACTCTTTCAAAATCAGAAAATAATTTATATCTCCTTAGTGTGATACCCATTAATTGTTCCTCCAAGATAATATTGTCTATCGGTTATTTTGTTGTACATTTCCTCAAAGGTTATGTAACAATAATATCCAGTTAATATAAGGGAGTCGAGGGGGAATATTTTTATAAATAATACTTGCCATAACAGCTAGTACGGTGAACCGTATCATAGAAGAAGTACGAATCATTAAGCAAACGGGCAGTATTCGATAACAAAAATCCATGAACTAATAACAATTCTCCATTTATCTCCTATTGGAAAAAGGATATATTGTTTTCAAACAATAAGATTAAGGATGGTGATGTAAATGGAAAATTGCCTTATTTGTAATCGAATCAATATGATAAAAGAAGATACAAATAAGTATTTTGTAGCAGAATTAGAAACAGGGTACGTGGTAATAGGAGACCACCAATATTTCGAAGGCTATACACTATTTCTCTGCAAAGATCATAAGTGTGAACTTCACGAACTAAATAGAGAATTTAAGGAAAAGTATCTTGTGGAAATGAGCATAGTATCTGAAGCCGTATTTAATGCTTTCAAACCAGATAAGTTAAATTATGAACTTCTTGGCAATGGTGATTCTCATATGCATTGGCACATTTTCCCGAGAAGACTGACTGAACCAACCCCAAAGTTTCCTGTTTGGTGGACACCTAAAGAAATCATGTATGCAGATGATGTTAAACCCAGCGATGAAGCATTGGAGGCGATGAAGAAAAAGTTATTACATGAGTTGAACTTTTTAATATTGAACTAACGGGACACGATAGTTCAATTAAGACATGAAGGCAGCCGGCCAGAATACGGTTGCTTTCTGCGCTATGTTTCCGGCAGCTCTAGTTGTCCTAACTATGCGGTGGTAGAAATGATTCATCAAGAATCCAATACTCGATTAGCGAATCAAGGTTATATTGATAGTTTAATATTTAAACATTGCCGAACTGTGACAAGAACATACCTATTCAACAATCGCTTCTAGAGCTTCTGTGGCAATGGTCTTGGATGCCTCGTTACCTTGCTCTGAACTCTCCGCAATGGTGTGCAGCGCTTTCTTGGCGATCTCCATCTGTGCGGTCAAACGGTCAACCATTTTGGCAAGATCGATGGTAAAGTCGTCTGTTAACTCGCCATTGCCTATTAAGACGACCGCAGTAAATTCGAATCTATTCTTCATTTTTATTTATCTCCTTCAGCTTGATTTCATTGCCGACGTAATCGGCCCCAATAGACGTAGGCTGGAATCCGATGCAATTCCCGTTGGGCCCATATTAAAATCATATGCTACCAAATGCTACTTTGTAAATAATTTCCTTTTTCCCCATCCTCACTGACGCGGCATCTTACGTTATCCTAACAGGGGACTATAGCTTAAAAAAATAACGAAAACTCGGCTGCCGACTTAGATCGGAGCTGCGTTTCGCTAACGGACAGTTTTGTGAAGGAGGCGAGTTTAATGCTATATATATTTAGCGGGTTGCCAGGCACCGGGAAGTCCACGTTATCGTCAGCATTGGCTAGAGAGTTACAGGCCGCGTATCTCCGGGTTGATGTCGTCGAGCAGGCTATGCGGGATGCTGGAACGTGGGTCGATGGACCTGCGGGTTACATCGTGTGTTATGCGATTGCATCGCAGAATCTCCAGTTGGGCCTCGATGTGATAGCAGATACAGTCAATCCCATCCAAGTAACGCGCCAAGCTTGGCGCAACGTAGCGGAATCTCTTGAAACTCCGTTTGTGGAAATCGAAGTGGTCTGCTCTGACGATCGTGAACACAGGCATCGCATCGAAACACGTGTAGCCGATATTCCCGGCTTTGTTCTACCCACGTGGGAGAAGGTCAGGAACCGACAGTACGATGCTTGGGACCGAGATCACATCGTCATCGACACAGCTCATCAAACTGTGGCCGAAAGCTTGACGACGTTATGTGAACAGTTGGATCGGGAGCGTAGAAAATTTAGTTGATTACACTAACGGAGAACGATAGTTCAATTCTCAATAGGAAAGGGCAGCCAATATTACGGCTGCCTTTTCCCCGCTAACGGGCAAAAACATGAAAATTCATAAACAAATTTGAATGTTTTTCATCAATTATTCCGTCTTTAATAATAGAGGGGGTGAAATCATGGAAGATCTACTCGAGACTGATCTTGTACGAAAATCTTCATACGGTGATCAAGAGGCCTTCACCAAACTGGTTCGACAATACTCAAACGTTTTATACGGAGTTGCTTACAGTCAAGTGAACGACTTCCATTTAGCACAAGACATTACACAAGAAGCCTTTGTTAAAGCATGGTATAAAATTGATCAACTTGCAGACACGGGCAGATTTGGGGCTTGGTTAATCCATATTACGAAAAATCTGTGCAAAGATCATTATCGTAAGCAGAGAGTGCATGAACTGCCTCTTAAAGAGGCGGAAGATATTCCCAATGAGTTATCATTAGAAGATCAGATAAAGCTTCAATTAGATATGCAAGAGGTATGGGAAGCATTCGATGTACTAGATGAGAAATATCGTACCCCGACACTTATGCATTTTATCGGGGGTTATAAAGCGAAAGAAATAAGTCTTTTACTTGGTATTCCGTTACGTACAACTGAAACTCGTATTAGAAGATCCAAGTCAATTTTAAAGCAGGAGTTGATTGAGTTGGTCGAAAAAAGTGCTCAAGACATAAAACTGGGTGAAGATTTCGTCGGCAAAGTAAAAGCACGAATTAAAAATGCGTTGCAGGTGAGATTAGTCACGAACCTTTCCGAAGCACAGAATTATTATCAAGAAGTATTAGGCTTTACGGTTGATGGATGGGGTCATGTAGAACGTGACGGTGTAGGTTTTTTGCTCCAACAAGCGCAAGGGCCTGATGATGTCCGCCCCAATAATAAGCCAGCTAAAAATAGTTACACTCAAGACTGGCCAGGACCACCAACGAGCTGGGATACTTATGCATATTCTGATTACGACGGCGTACAGTCGTTGTATGAGGAATTCCTTTCAAGAGGGGCTGCGATCGCATATGCTCCACAAATAGAGGATATGGGTGAAAGGAAGTGGAAGGAGTTCGCAGTAAAAGATCTGGACGGGTATGTTATCGTTTTTGGTGGGGGTAATTAATCCATTAGAGTAACGTGACACTTTAGTTGAATAAAATTCAATGTTGAGCAGGCTACAGCAGTCTGCTCATTTTTTTAAGCTAACTACTATTCAGGACATGTTAAATAGTGTATGACACTATTTAACAACTCTTATAGAATAAGGGCTAAAACCAACTTATCTACATATGTACAAAATACGGGTTTTGTGAAGAAGTATATATAAACAATGACATTTATAGTGTTTTACACATTTTGCCACATGTCAAATTTCTCATTTACTTATGTATACACCCCCGCCAATAATTGACTCTTTTTATTTCATCACTCTCATCATTCGTCTGTCAGCATAATAGATTTTTGCATGCATTTAGTAATAATTTTGATCTTACTCGATTATTTTCATTTGAATACGAATGAATTCATTTTGTGACTTCGTTATAATATTGAATCTTCCTAATTCTCATTGATTCATATAAACAATCAAAAAAGGCATGAACAAAAAGAGTTTTGCCTCTTTAAATTCATGCCTTATCCAGTAATTGATTGAAAATCTTTCTATTTCAACGATTGATTCTGAACTAGTTCGTAATGGTTTCCACCTCTACGACCGGAATATTCAGCATTTGATCCCCAAACTGCACATCTTTCGACTGTTCGAAGGTTCCGATAATAACCGCTGTTCCGATTGAATAGGAGAAATCGCCTTGTAATTGTATGAGACTATCCCCCATTTGGGCATAAACGCCGGATTCTCCGACCATGACGATATTCGCCGTAAAGCGAACCTTCATGTGCTGATACTGCCACAAATCCCCAACAACGATATCTGTAAACTGCTGTACGATTGCTTTCAATTCCAAGTCTGCATAGGTTTTCTGCATGGACACAGCTTCATTCAATAAACTTGCTTATTATCCCACAGTCGGTCGGCCTCCGCTACGTTATTCATTTTGAGAATGATATAACCCCCTTTTACCCCGATCAGGACCAGAACCAGCGCACACAAAAAAATCATCACATTACGAGGGGTTATCGCCCGAATGATCGTCATATAGTGTGACCCCTTTGGTCTTTTTGTTGAAAGTCAGGATCCCATTGATATTTTTCCGTGTAAATACGCATGACTTCTTCCGACAGCCGCCCCCAATCTTCGTTCGGATATTGTTCGATCATCTGGTAAAGGCGAAGGAAACGATCTTTTGGCAGATTATAGGCATAGCGTCTGACTAAACCCGAATAACTGCGAACGTAATGCTTCATGCGTACAGCGGCTCCGGCAACGGCAGTTAGAATGTCTCGACCCTGTTCCTGCCCCATAATTTCTGGCTCGTAGGCCATGATATATTGAAACGTTCGGTCTTTAATCAAGTCTCGTTTGATCTTTGCCAGCTCACCGATATATTCGACCAACATGGGTTCATATTTGCGTACAAGCAGCGGTTCAAGTTCTAAGTCCATATCTTTACGAAGCAAAAATGTCTGAAGCAGCGTCAGTTGGCGTATACGAATCATATCATTGTGCAATAGAGTGCTGATCTCACGCAGCATTTCGTAGCAACGCTGGTTATCGGTACCCCAGTTATCGATTGCTGCTTTGTAGTCCCGAATGATGCCGTCTTGGATTTTTTTCTGATTGGCATAGAACAGCTTACTTAATGCACGCGTACACTCTACATCCAGCACATTTCGTTGCACGATCCATAAGACGCCGATCAACACGATGCTGGCAATGCCGCAGAGCACCATCTGCAGCAACGTACTGCTTAAGAGAATGCTAATTAGACCGAGACACACGGCAACGAGAATCACCGTATGCATGGCATGCTCCGCGTTACGCTCTGCTTGTTTTTCGACAGGGATAAGATGAGGTTTGCCGCAATTCGGGCAGATCGTGTCTCCTAAGATCGTGAAAGCATGGCATTTCTTGCATACCTTGAGCTTTTCGTATCGATATTTTGTTTTATAATAAGACTTCAAAAAAACAGGGGTTTTGGAGTTTCTCTTGTTCATGCCTGATCACGCTCTGAATTCAGCATGTCGAGCAACGCTTTGTCGATCGTTGCCGGGTCTAATGATTTTTTACGGTGCCATCCATATTGAATACATTTTACAATGACAAAGAGAAACAAAATTCCAATAAATACGTATGCAAACATATGAGTTTCCTTTCTTTTTTACGTTTTACAAGGAGCAAGATTCTGGAAAAGTTGAAGTTCAATGGCTTTAACTATATCATAATGAAAGATTCGGGATTCTAGCAAACATCGTTCTTTTTTTGTATGATACGATACAAAACTAGATTTTTTTACATTATTTTCTTTATCCATTTCATCTCGCATTAAGCATGAATAACTAGAATAATAAATATGATCAAACAGAAAAAGGAGCCTTACCTATGTTTAAAAATAAAATCGGCCTTATGATCTTGATGCTAACTTTCTCGATGCTGCTTCTTCCACTGGCCGGTAGCATACCTGCTGCTCACGCGGCTGCCCAATCGTCTAAGATTGACGCGGTGCTAGTCGTGGATGTCAGTAACTCGATGAATAGCAGCGACAAAAATAAAATCGGCAATGAAGCGATGAAAATGTTCATTGACATGTTATCCGTTAAGGGCGATAAGGTGGGCATCATTGCCTATACGGATCGGATCGAGCGTGAAAAAGCACTTCTTGAAATCAAATCCAATACGGATAAACAAGATTTGAAGCAATTTATTGATCAACTGAATCGCGGCACCTATACGGATATTGCAGTCGGGGTTCGTGAAGCGGTTAAAGTGCTAGAAGATGGCGCGGATGCAAGCCACGAACCCATGATCGTCGTCCTTGCAGACGGCAATAACGCATTGAACAAGAAATCCAATCGGACGCAAGCACAATCAGACCAAGAATTGAATCAAGCCGTCGAAGACGCGAAGAACAAGAACATTCCGATCTATACCATTGGGCTCAATGCGGATGGCAAATTGAACAAGGAAGCTCTAGCAGACTTATCTACAAGAACAGGGGCCAAATCATTCGAGACGAGCTCGGCGGATGACCTCCCTCAAATTCTGAGTGAAATATTTGCCAGCCATTTGAAGCTTAATATTGTCCCTATTCAATCCCTAACGGGGAACGGAAGCTATCAGGATGTCACAGTGAATGTTCCGAATGCAAACGTCCTTGAAGCGAATATCTCCATTATGTCATCCAAACCTGTTGACATCAAATTAACGAATCCATCAGGACAATCTATTCCTGTTCCTTCCAATGAAGTCCTGATATCGAAGTCGAAGAGCTACACCCTGGTGAAAATGCTCAAACCTGTTCAGGGCGATTGGAAACTTCAAGTTAAAGGTGCGGACAAGAACAAAATCGACATCAATCTCGTCTTTAACTACGATTTGGATCTGGCGCTAGACCCGATCCCTCAGAAGACGTATAAAAAGGGAGATACCATTGACATTGGCGCCTATCTCACGAGTAACGGACAGAAGCTTCAAGACAATGGTCTCTACAGCAATATGTCAGCCGTCCTTAAAGTCAAAGACCTGGGGACCGGGAACGTAACGGAGATGCCTTTGACCAACGCGGGTGATCGCTTTAAAGGAACCTATACCGTCCCGGACCAGAGAGCCTATGAGTTAACCGTAAGAGCTGAAGAAAAGAGCTTCTATCGCGAGTCAGACCCTGTGACGATTAATGGGAAAGCAACTGGCGGAACTGCCGTCACACCGAGCCAGCCGGAACCCAAAGACGAGAAACCATTTCCGTTTTGGCCCGTTATTCTAGGCGTGATTATCTTGGCTGCACTTGCAACCGGAGGTTATTTCATTCTTGCAGTCGTGAGAAAAGCGAATCGCGGCTTCGTCGGTCAACTTGTCGTTGAAATCCGCGATGAGAATACCGGAGAGAAAAGCTACCCGCAGTACAAGAAGTTAAAAGCTTTTAAAGGCAAATTCAATTTACACCAACTCCTGCAACTCGCACCTGAGCTTAAGGAAACCGAGCATATTATCTTCTTCCCTGCCAAGAATGATCACATTCTATTGAAAAACCAAGCCTCTAGCTTAATCGAGAAATCAGGCCGTACGATAGATGCGAGCCGGGGATTGGAATTGAAGAGCTCAGACCGCATTACCGTCACAATGAGTAGCATTGATAAAACGATTTTTATCGAATATCTCGTATAAACGCGTATCAGAGATCCTTAAGGAGGAAATGAAATGAAACCCATCGTAAGAGAGCATATACAACAATTGGACGTATCCCTAGGCGGCGGTATCGTCAGTGAAAAGATCCGTGTCGATACGATCGACAACCCCATTCTGATCATCGGACTTGGCGGAACCGGAATCGACGCATTGCTCCGCCTGAAATACCAAATTAATCGTAGATTCAGATTACCTGAGGACCCGCTATCCAAGAAAAAACGCGACAAGCCCGACAATGTCGAATTTCTGGCATTTGAGACCAACGAACAAGATCGCGCGAAGAAATATAAAGGGATCGGTCTAGATCCATTGAATGAGTTCGTCCTGTTATCTAACGCAGAAATTGGTGGATTGCTGCAGAATCGCAGCATTCTTGAGCCTTACATTACCGACTGGTTATCGCCGGAGTTATCCATCACCGATGGCATGAACGGGGCTGCGGGGGTTCGTCAAGCCGGACGTCTTCTCCTCTTCACCAAAATTAATCAAGTTGTACAAGCAATCGACAAAAAGATCAAAACACTATCGGTCGGTACCAACAAAAAACTGATGGTGTTCCTGCTTACGGGTCTATCCGGCGGTACGGGTAGCGGCTGTTTCCTCGATATTTCCTATATCGTGCGAGGCATAATTGAACGCGATCACGGTTCTGCCGGCATCGACCGCGTCAATACCTTAGGGTACTTGTTCACGCCAGACATCAACTTATCGAATAAGAGCTTGAGTGAGCATACACGGGAATATATCAAAAAGAATGGTTATGCTGCCTTAAAAGAGTTGGATTACTGGATGAACGTAGACAGTCGCGGTGAGCGATTCCAGCAGCAATATGGCAATATCTTGACGGTCAATTCGCCTCTGCCTCCATTCAATCTGTGTCATCTGATTTCGGCGACGAATACCGAAGGCAAGCTGCTTGAGAATGCTTATGATTATTGCATGAATGTCACCGCCGAGAATATTACGAACTTCATGGCAAGCGAAGAGAAACAATCTGGCGAGGAATTCGCGATCCATGACTATATCAGCAATATCCGGACGAACATCGCCCAGATGAATAAAGCTTATCCGGCGAACTATGAATACAACATTATCGGGGCGTCATCCGCTGTTCTTCCGATTGAAGAAATGACGACTTACTTAGGCTACCGCTTATTTACAAAGATGGAGGTCATGTTCGAAAAATCCCCTTCACAAGAAGAAACGGAGAAATTCGCACGTAAAATCGGGGTTGATCTGGATTCCATGGTGAAAACTTTCGAATCCCGTATCCCTGAGCCTTTGACTGGTTACGAGAATAGCGAGCGGCTGAGCTACAACAATGTCGTGAAGCATCAAGTCATTAACATGGATACCGAGTTAGAGCAGACTTTCTTGACCCGTGCGCGTGAAGAATACATTAAAGTCAAAAAACAGCTGCCAGGTGAAATCGTAGCGCAGTTCACGGATCAAATTCGACGCATGTTCCTCCATCCGGAACAAGGTCCGATCTATGTATCGCGTCTCGTCTATACAGAGAAAGGCTTCTGCCTGCTTAAAATGCTTCTCTCTTACATCGAAACTTTACGTGATAATCTCGTACGTATCCCTCGCGATATTGAGGCAGCCCGTGATTTTTCGGAAGAGACATTAAGCGATGCTAGAAGTGCTTTTATCTCGAAGGATAAAAAGAAAAATGCCTATATCGATTCCAAAATCAGTGAGTATTGGCTTCATGCCGATTTGGAACGAACCGAGCAAATGATCGAGTTCTATGAAGACCTCTATGCATTGCTGAACTCCGAGAATAATCGGATTTACCATGTTTTTACAGAGATCTTGAACGCGCTAAAATCGATCTTCGAGAAAAATGGCGATATCTTAATCAATGCCGACGAACAAGCAGATCACAAAGGCAATAAGACATATTACTGGAATCTTGTCAGTGTACCGGACATTTCGAAAGTCATCAGCAAGATCATGGAGCAAAAAGAAGTCGACGATCTCATTCGTGATTTCGCATCCGAACTTCTGAACCACTCCAATCATTGGATCAAGGAGCAAGAGCTCGACATCGTCAGCTCCATCTCCGATTTCCTTTCGGAGAAATTCGGGGATTTGATCACGCAATCCATGGAAGAATTCCTTGTGATGAAATTCGGGCATGAAGAATCGATTGAGAAGTTCGTTGAACGCAATATTGCAAGTAAGCTTGACGAGGAAGCCGTACCGGTATTCCATTTGAGCAACAGCGCCGGCAATTTATACTTCCCTTCCTGGGGATTCGTATCCGTGCCAGTGCAAGCGCCGAGTATTCTGAAAGGGATCCGGAATTATCAGAATAACGCCGTGGGAAAATCCCATTTCACGGTTAAAGAAAGCGAAGTGAAGAACCGGATCTTCTGGTTGAATACACGTAATGGCGTTCCTCTCTTCGTCTATACGCCGCTTAAAGTGTATGAGGAAAGTTATGAGAGAACGATCCTAGATAAGGAAGGGATTGGACGTCATCTCGTGCAGACCGACAAAGTGAACTGGACGTATTTACCGTCTCCTATTCCGCAGAAGTCCTGGGGCGAAACCTACAGCAATGCTCGCGTACGTGATTACAACGCACGAATTCGCAATGAATTCACCAAAGCTGTGGAATGGAACATCATTAAACTGAAAGACGTCGATCAGACAACAAGCAATCGTTATGCTGTCGTGTTCACTGAGCCACTACATCTTGCAGATATTCTCGGCGGATTTGATATGCAATTGCATGCATCCAAGCCGAATCTTGGTGAGGTTCAACGTGCACGTGCAGAGCTTCGCCGTATGCTCGATGAAGGCTTGGTTCAAGAATCTACGAAGGATATCTTCGGAAGTATCCATGAGGACATGGCCAAAGAGAACTTCATTCGCTCACCGCAGTTGATTACACGTGTTCGAGAAGAGATCGCAAAGTATGAGGCAATTCAGGCCAAAGTAATTGAACTAGAAAAGGTGCTCGCCCAATTCCAAGGGGAAGAGAAATTGCAGGATCAATTTATTGAAGCCTTCTACACGGGTACGATTTGCAAAAAAGGCGCGCTCTACGTCTATGACCGGGATGCTGAGGAAGAAGCTTGGGAACCGTTCGCCAATTTGATGAAGAGCCGCGATTTCGTGGAATTCGAGATCTTCGAGCAGTTCCGTCAGTTGGATGAGAAGAACCGCAGCATGCTTATGCGTAAAGCGTCCCGCCGCAGTTCCGAGATGACAGCATCGGAGGATATTGCACCTCTCCTGTCCAAGCTCGAAGAGTTGTATGAAGTGTTCCTGGATGCCCGCGATCGATTAGAATATGAGAAAATCGAACTTGCGAATGGTGAAGAAGCGTATCAGTTCTACAAGCAAATGACAACGAAACTCCATGCGATTCGCAGAAAGTTGAAGTCCTAGTATGAAACCTTTATTACACCAATTCGCAACACAATATGCCTATGAAGAAGAACGTCTATCGGGCAAAGGCGATGATCTGAGCAGCTTCCACTACCCTACTGTATTTATGTATGTCGGGGATAAAGCTGCCGAAGCGATAGAGCCGATGATACGGATTCACGAGAAAAAATCGGTCAATAGCGCTGGAATCAAGTATGTGCATATTGCTTCTGAAGATGGCGCCAAGACTTCGGGGATAGGTACCGACCATCCTTCCCGTGTCAGCCGACTCGTCTTGCCCGTATCCACGGAAGAGCGAAACGACAAATCGCTTCGCAAACATATCTATCAAAGCTTAACCCAGCAAACACAGCCCTGGTTCGAACTGAACCGGGTGCTGCGCCAGGTAAGTCGTCATATTGCTGATTATGGTCGAAACTACGCTTCATTTGACCGAATTCATCTGTCTGTCATTACGCGGGTCGAAGACCCGCTTAATGTGTTTATTCCGGAGGTAACCTTGCTCGCGCATAGCATTCTGAGTCAATCCTTTAAATCCGTACAGATGGATCTGTACGCGCTCATCAGCGAGCGGGATCAAGTCGAGACCTTCGGCTACAGCAGTTCGCTCGGCGTTGCCTTTCTTCGGGAGTTAGATACGATGCAGCGCAAGGACTATTCGTTCTCTGCGCCGCTACAAGTCACAGAGGATGGCATATCGATTCCTGTTACGCATGCGGCCTCCCCTCTATTCGATCTGGCATACATCCTATCGGATAAGAATGAACGCGGGATTTCATCCCCGAGTGACATGCAGGATAATTATGAGATCATCTGCCATATCAGCTTGCTGAAGAACCGCAAACAACAAGAAGCAACATTCGAGATGAACCAGAACAGCTATAACAACACTTCATTCAAGAACAACTTAATGACGGAATCGGGACGGCAAGGCTATGTATCGGCGGGCATTTCCAAAATCAAACGGCCGAATCAATCCATCGCATTGACAGTGCTCTACCACTTCCATCAGGGACTGATTCATCGCATGCAAAGAGAACTACATGTGAGCAATGCGGAAAAGCTCATGTATTTCGGCCTCGATCCTGGAGCGATCGATAGACTACTCACCTCCCTCCTTCCTGATGCGGGGAAAATTGATGATATGAGTGGGATCATGTCGCGTGAGATGAGTTATTCACAGTTGAAGGCCCTATCCCTCGAGGACGCGGAACGAGCGCTTTTCGGGGAAGGCTGTCAAGCCTATTTTCACGCTAATTTTGTACAAGAAGCGAATTTAGCCGTTGACCAACTGGATATTAATGCTCTTTTGCAGCGTTCAATGGAGAAACAAGCGTCGCTGTTCACGCAGGTCGGATTCATGCAGTTGTTCCAATGGACGAATCCATGGGTCGAGCATGAGAGTATTCTGCCGGTGATACGCAGCCTGATTCGACAACGAGAATCGGAGAAAGACTTCGTTGTCTCTGAGCTGGAACAACTCTATCAGGAAAAAGTCGATAACCAGACATTTAAGCGAATGCCATTTATGGATAAGCACAACGTGCGCAGTTTCATCCGCTTTTTCTTTGAGAAGATCTATTGTAAAAAGCTAGAGAGGCTTCGGCTTGAGCTGGAAATCGTCTGTATGAAGCGGGTTGAAACGGCTTTAGAGCAGCTACATGTCATCTATCAGCGGCAGGTCCAGCAGGTTCAGGAGCTTCGTGATGCCCTTCATGAAGCAGCGCTTGAAAGTATACGTACAGCAGATGATTATATTGGGCAGAACATCATCGAGTTCTATGAACGGATAACTCAGAGCGTCATGGAAGATCTAGAAGCGAAGCGCGGGCAGGAAATTTTCTTCGATGAACGTTATATGGGCAGCATCTCTTCGCTGCTCCATCAAGGCAACGAAGCCTATGCTAAGAAACTCATGGCCGTCTGTCGGCAACATCTACTAACAGCCGAACCGTTCCAGCAAACCTTTGAAGAAGAGTTGCTGCAGCGTGCGAATGTGACCATAGCCTATGAGAACAAACAAGTGTTATCGAAGGATGAACTATTTAAGAAGCTCTACCGTACGCTCGAGGAACAGGCAGGAATTCATATCCGCCTGTTGGATTACACACATGAACATCGCTATGAAGAGAAATATTTCTTCGGTGATTATACGAGCGAATTCATTCGCTATGCCTTGGGTGCAGACGAGACTACTCGTATCTACAAATTAGGCTGTGTGCATGAGAAACGGAGCAGCGGCGTTGATAAATTGAATATGATGGGCGGTTTCCACGTCGAAGATTTAATGTATTATCGCAACGGTAAAATTTACTATGAAAGCTATATGCAAAATGAGTATGAATTTCACGGTGTGGATGTTCATCAGTTGTCAGAGCTTCGCTAAATCAAACCGATACAGGTTCCATAGAGAGGATGATTGTCGTTGCAGCGCAAGATCAACTTACTACTCGTGTTATTCAGTATCATCGGAGGCTCCATCGGTTTTGCGGTTGGTGAAATGATCCTTCATACCTTGCTTGATTCGATGCCAACGTTCGTCGTGGTTGGCATTTATTTTGGCTCCCTCGCCTTTTTCATCGGGCTATTCTGTCTCATCGCAGAGATGATTGCACCGCGACTTAATGGCTCGTCGTGGCGGCAGCGGTATGTCGGAATGTCTTGGAAATTACTTGTTCCGGTCACGCTTGTGCTGCTGTTCGTTGTCGGGCTTGCACTCGAAGCCCTCTACCATATCAATGTCGGCGGGGCGAAGCCTGTCAAAGATATCGTGCTTGTGATCGACAACTCAGGCAGTATGACGGAGACGGACCCGAATCAAGATCGCTACGCCGCTGCCAAACGTTTAATTCAAAAAATGGACAGCGATAATCAACTCTCGGTCTTGGTGTTCAATGATCAAGTTGAAGTCATCCAACCGTTTACCGCAGTGAACAATCAAGCTGCCAAAGACGAGATCACGGCGAAAATCGATGCCCTGCAGCAGACCGACGGTGGAACGAATATTGCACTTTCCTTGGATGAAGCCATGAAGCAAATTCAGGAGAAAGGAACCGCGCAGCGAGGAACGATGGTCATTCTTCTCTCCGACGGTTTTAGCGAAATCGATACGAACCAGGTGCTTGCTAAATATGAGCAGAACCAAATTGCGATCAATACGATCGGTTTAAGTCTTGTCAACCCAGAGGGTACCGCCCTCTTGCAACAAATTGCTGATCGAACAGGCGGACAATATTACGATGTTACGAAAGCCGATGATCTATCGCTCGTGTTCCAGAAAATCTACGATAACCTTGGTAATCGCACCCTAGTCACAGAAAGATCGGACAACACCAAGGATAACGCTTATTACATGATTTTGCGGATTATCGCTTTACTACTCATCGGTACAGGAATCGGCTTATCGCTAGGTCTCGTCTTTGACAATCGCCATCTCGCCCGGAGCTTTATGATAGGCGGATCCGTTGCAGGACTTTTAGCTGGTTTATTGTTAGAGTTTGGATTATCCGGACACCCATTCACCGATGGGTTGACACGGTTCATTGCAGCACTGATATTAGCAGGCGTGATTGGCTTGTTCACATGGATCGTTCCTATTCAGGAATATCAACGGCTGCGTCAAGATCGTCATCGCAACATCCATGCCGGTCGTCCGAATCAAAGCTTCGATAATCGGGCCCGAGACCAACACAACAAAGGCTTTTAGTTAACACCTAGGGAGGCGCAATAACCATGCAGTTTATGGATGCCCATGCTACATCCCCCATCATACGGGACCTTCAATCAAGCGTAAATGACAACCGTTGTACGCTCCGATGGCTGTGGCCAAGCGACGTCCAATCCGTTTACATTCATAAAGTACACGCGAGCGAGCAGGTTGATGATACGCCTGACGCTCGCGCCTTAAAGCTCTATACCAAGGATGAATTCAAAGCAAATCATGGCTATCAGGATCGATTGGACGGTGTCGGCCGCTGGATCTATACGATATACGCCAGCACGACCGTCGATGGAGAAACGCGATTAATTCGACAACCTGAGTATGGGAATCGCATTGAAGTCAGTACAGGAAAAGCGAATATATATTACTCGATTCGTCTCAAAACCGGTTTCTTTCAGAAATTCAAAACGGCGCAAATTCAAGTGACCTCGGAAGTCCCCCTTGCGAAAGACGTACTCTGTTATGTTAAAAAGCAAGGCGGCTACCCGACGCATAAAGAAGATGGGACGGTCTATCCATTCGTAGAGCCATTTCCTGCAGGCAAGACGGTCTTACCTGTCATTGAAATCGGCAAGAACGATTTTATTCGATTATTCTTTACAGACGGCCGGAAATACGGGCATGTATATGCACTCATACCGGAATAGGAGGAGCACCCATGAGTTTTTTCGATATATTTAAAAAGAAACCGCAAGCAGCGCCAAGACCGCTGTTTTACGATATTGTATGTCCCTATTGCTTCCGTAAATATGCACCCGAAGATGTGGTCTTCCGTGCGGCACATCACCGGGAAGACGATGAGAATTATGCGCTTCAAGAAGATGACATCTTGAATCGTTACCGCCAGCAATTCGGTTTAGATTCCGTCTACGATATGGAAGCCATTCTCTACCCGCACGACATTCCTGAAGAGCATCACATCTACTCCGATCATGTCCTGATTGGGTTGAACGATCGATACGGCGTTGTCACGCGTCATCGACTATGCCCGCACTGCCATAATGAGTTGCCGATCACAGCTGGCAAGGTGCCTAGCAATATTATCTCGATCATCGGGGCCTCCCAAGTCGGGAAATCGGTCTATATGACCTCCTTGATCCATACGCTGCAGCATATGACAGCAGATCATTTTGACGCAGCCTGCATGCCACTCAATGCAGAAATAAGCCGCAAATTCCGCACCATGTACGAAGAACCACTTTTTGAACGCGGCGATCTGCTCGCTTCAACCCAAAAAGAGAAAATGCAAGAACCATTTATTTTCCAGTTCGTGTTCAAGGATGAGTCCAAGCCCCCTCTCACCCTTGTATTCTTTGACGTTGCAGGTGAAGGCATGGTCGATCAAGACTATCTGGGGCTGCATGGACAACATATCAAGAATTCCGCCGGCATTTTATTCATGGTCGATCCGCTTCAGATTCGTTCGATTCGTGAGAAAATACGGTTGAAATACGGGGATACCGAAGGCGACTGGATCCCGCAATACGATGAACCGCGTGATGTCGTCCTGACGATGTTCGGCGATTTCATTGCGTATGAGGAGAAGACGAAGACGAATATCCCGACGGCTGTCGTGTTGACGAAGAGTGATATGCTTCACTCGCTCAAAGATGAAGACGGCGATTATGTCAAGCCGAACAGTAATATTTTCAATAACATGATTCATCGCAAATGGCTTGACTTAACCGAATTCGAGAACATTGATGGCGAAATTCGACGTTTCATTGAGAAAGTCGATCGCCCTTTCAAGGGAACGATGGATGTCTATTTCTCCAATACCGCCTATTTCGCGGTTTCAGCACTTGGGAGCAATCCCGTTAACCAAAAGATGCAGGGCGTTGTCAGTCCCATCCGTGTGGACGAACCATTCATCTGGCTGTTATATAAACTGAATTACATCGAAGGGAGAGAAGAACGTTGAATACCCCGTCACCGAAACCCATCCAACAACAAATGTATACGCGAGAGCGGCGTGGTATTTTTCGTTCCAATGAAGGTTACGATACAGTAGCTCGTTCCAATGGGTTGGATAGCAATTTCATTAAAAAAGTGCTCCACCCTGCCTGCTTCTACGATGCTCCGACAGAGCTGTCCGTGCTTGGAGAAAAGGACGTCAGCGCTTATCCGAAAGCCATGCATTTATATCGCACGGAATCGGGGCAAATCGTATTTGGTACAGGTGTGTATATGCCTGCCGATTTCACGGGCATGCGAAGTGCTTTCTTCATGCATAACTATGTGATTCCAGCAGAGCGTGCCTCAGAAGTGATTTATAACTATGATGCGTGGTTGAATGCTTCTTTCGCCACCACGTATGATATTGAACAAGGGCAAGATTTGCCTGAATTGAACGAACTTCCACTGGGCGCTGCTACCACTCCTTCTCTACCTTATCGAACACAATTGGCGCATATGAACATCGATGAGCACGTGTTTAAGCAGTTGCTGTTCGCCGTGATGGCCTCGATTCAAGGAAAAAAGAAGGTTTATGTCACTCTGGATGTGCCCATCGAGGACCTATCCCTCCATGCCGTGAAATTAATCGAAATCTTATATGCCAGCATGCCACATGCCTACCGCAAACAATTCGGCTTCGTGACGTATGCCAAAGAACCTGTCAGCAAAAAAGGCATTCATCTCACGCTCATGGAGAAAGGAAGCTTGCGAGCGAACGATAAAAATATCGAGAAAGATTACACGTTCGATCTTCCTTCAAACCGCATCAACAATATGGATTTGGATTGGTCCAAACAGCCTTATATCGATTATGCGTGGGATCATCTCGATCACTCGCATGTGATGGAGGACTTCTTCCGATTTGCCGATCGGATGCTCGCTGATCTGGAACCGCTTCGCCAGATATCCATTGTCAGTTATCATGAGCTAACGTTGTTCGAACAGCTACTTCAGGGACAATACCATGAATATGACAAGAATCAGGTTGCCTTATTACGCGCGTTAATCGGGTATTTAACGCCACCAAATGCGATGGTCGCCAAAGAACGGTTAAATGCTCTATTCCATACGTTGTTCACAAGAGAATACACGCATGTTAAGCAGAGACAGATTCCGGACCCTACGATTGTGGAATGCTTCCGCGATTACGATCGGTTGAACCCCGCTGCGATTGAAAAGGATCTCTCAGGTTTCTTGATCCGGGCAATTAATAATGCGAATGCCGAGCAACGGCAAGATATGGCTCTAGCATTCTACGCCATCGCGGAGAGTGTACCCTCACTACGCCAGCTCTTTTTCGATACGATCTTGCAGGTCAATTTCGCAAGAACTCTGTTCGACCCGTACATTCAGTATCAATTCCAAGCCATGAGCTCCGTGGGCGATATCGTCCATGCCATTCAGCACTGGGTGATCCATCATCCGCAAGTCCGGAGCAGTAACGTTTTTCTTGAGATTGCCAAGTCAGAACTTACCGAGAAATTACGGAGTGAGTCTGAGCCTGTGTCCGCCGTCTATTCGATCGTGAATCAACTGGATAAGCTTGCGATTCAAGTGGAGAAGCAATTCGGAGGCAAAGATACTTATTTTATCGATCAACTTATCTATTCAGCTCAGCTCTATTTACTTAAAGAATTAAATCTTGATGCCATCACGCTGAATCAGCTTCTACAAATTGATTTCTTAGAACACGAGGATGAGATCAAGGAATGGGCTGCCCATTTCAATCAACAAGTCCGATCACAGACGAATGTCATGCTCGCTGCGTACCGATGGTTCCATGAGCAGAATCCCAATGAATCCATCTTCGAAGGCCTTTCAGCTGTGGAAATGGATCGGTTGCAGCAGCTCGGGCGGAAATGGATGCAGTACGACATTAAGCCGGCTCAATTCAGACGGATAATCATGGCGTTCTACAGTGAATCTTGCGGAAGCTTGATCGATTACAGCGGTTTATTGCAATATATCTATCAACATGCACAAGACAAAACCATCGTCTATCAATTCATTAATTGGTCGGAAAAGCATCGTTATTTCACGCGATCTCAGAAGCTTCATGCCGCATATTCAGCAGCAATTCTTTCTTATTTTAAGAAAGTCGATCCGACTGCCTTTAAGAACCGGACGAATCGCAAACAGTATTTCGATACGGCGGGACCGGCTCTGAAGGCGGTATATGATAAAGCTGCTATTGAAAACTCACCGGTACTCCTTCGCATCCTAAAAAAACATAAGAAAGCAAGCCTTCTTGCATTGGTTCTTGTGATTATTGTTGGCGCAGCTGCAGGGATGGCTGGATCCGGGGTATTCAGCAAGAAAGCGCCCGAACAGATCAAAAAAGCGGAACAACCTGTCACTACAACACCGCCGACCGAGCAGGTTCCAGACATCATTGTTCATGCGGAGAACATCCCAATCGATGGAGAAGAACAGACCCAGCTTGTATTTCAATTTCGTGATCTAGCGCAGTGTACGGCTTTCGAGCCGAAAACGGTACAAGTTGAGAAAACAGATGGAACGAAGACCGACTATAGCAAGACACTAAAATTAATTCACAATTGTAGTGATACCGTAACGGATACAAAGAAAGATACCAAAGAAACAAATCCGAATCCAGAAAATGGTGCAGATCCAACAAGCACGACGAATGGCACAGCTTCTTCTGCCGAAGACGTCGTACCCTCCTATCCAGGACAAGTTATCATTCAGCTGGGCTCCAAAGCGGATATCCCCCAGGATAGTACCGTGATCATCAATGAGACGAAATACAAACTTTCTCTACCACCGAGCACCGCGTCGGGAGAATCGATCAATCATTAATTAACGTACTTAAAGAACTAAAGAACTCCCCTTCGTATAAATCTTGAAGGGGAGTTTTTTGTCCGGCTATTTACTTATGGGCAAAATCGGTTCTCGATCAAATTCGATCGCAATGACCGTCGCTTCATCGGGCTAGGTGCCATCCGGCCTAGGTCTACATTTAACAGCAGGTTTCCCATTTACTCGCCACTTCGAGCAATTTCATTTCAACTGGCTATACAAAAAATCAACCACATGCATGGCATGCATCTCGTGGCTATTGCCATGTTTTTCAATGCCATGCTTCATCTGCAGCAGACAGCCGGGATTGCTGGTTAATAGAACGTGCGCCTGCGTCTTCTTGACGTGCTCCATCTTATGTTCCAAGATGCTCCCGGCCATTTCTGGCTGTGTCAAGTTGTAAATACCAGCCGAGCCGCAACAACGGTCTGCCTCGAACAGTTCGACGAACTCCGTTCCTTCCACACGTCGTATCAGATTTCTCGGCGCATCCGAGCTGCGCATCACGTTGCGCAAATGACAGGACTCCTGGTACGTGATTTTGGTCGCATGCCCCTCTGCCGTCTTGCCGAAGGACTGAGGCAGATTACCTTGATCCACCAGAATTTTGCTAATATCGACTGTGCGCGAAGCGAACCATGCAGCATCCGCACTCCACTCTGGTTCATCGTGAAGCAGATGTCCGTAATCGACGAGCAACGCGCCACAACCGCCAGCGTTGGAAATGATCCAATCGACACCAGCTTCCTTAAACGCGCCAATGTTCCGTTTGGCTAGTTCCTTGGCGCCAGATTGTTCACCGCTATGCGCATGAAGCGCACCACAGCAATTCTGGCTTGCTGGGATGACGACGTCGAAGCCGGCCGCATTAAGCAACCGAACGGTGTTGATATTCGTCTCCGTAAACAGGATATCCATGATGCATCCGCGAAATAAGCCGACGGTGGCGATCTTCTCCCCTATTGCCGGGTGCCAGGTCCCAATCGTCTCGACGACACCCTTATCGGAAGCCTCGGGCAAAATCTTCTCCATGTCTCGCATATGTGCAGGAAACAGCTTCATGAGTCCTGCATTTCTCGCAAAGCTCTGTAATCCTGATTGTTGATAGAATCTAAGCGCTCCTCCGACCATCCTTACTCGATTCTGATATGGGAACACGCCTTTGAAAGCTACTTTACGCGCAAGCTTGATCCACCAGCGATGGAAGTCTGTATGTTTCTCCACCGCGTCCCTCGCCTGCTCGATTAATTGGCCGTATTTCACGTCGGCCGGACATGCTGGTTCACATGCGCGGCAGCCCAGACAGTGATTCATTTGCGTCTCGAACTGCGCATTTGGCTCCATGATGCCGTCGACAACGGCTTTCATCAAGGCAATCCTGCCTCGTGGCGATTCCGCCTCAACCCCTGTCTCGCGAAAGGTCGGACAAGCCGGCAAACAAAACCCGCAGCGCATACAGTTGGTCAGCTGGTCGTAATCGAGCGTCTGCTTTAGTGTATTCACCATAGGGCTGCAAGCGGGAACAGCGCCTGCCAAGCCGGGTGCTGTCGGCAATGAATTGGATCGTAGGTCTGTCTTAGCCATGATCGATGACCACCCTTTTACGCGACTCTTTGGCGAACAATTTGCCGGGATTGAGCAAGTTGTGTGGATCGAATGCCATCTTGATTCCTCGCATCATCTCGATACCGGCGCTCCCCACTTTCCATTCCAGATATGGAGCCTTTACCATCCCAACGCCATGTTCGCCCGTTATCGTGCCGCCAAGCCGAATCGCCGCTTCGAAAATTTCTTCGAAAGCTGCTTCGACGCGATGTACTTCTTCCTGGTCTCGTGCGTCTGTCGTTGCAGTAGGATGTAGATTCCCGTCGCCGGCGTGACCGAAAGTACATATCTGCACGTTATATTTCTGGGCAATTCGGTTAATCTCCAGCACCATATCGGCGATTCGCGAACGCGGAACTGTAGCGTCTTCCAGTATTGTCGTCGGCCGCAGGCGGGCGAGCGCTGTAAAAGCGCTGCGTCGCGCCGTCATCAGCTTCAAGGCATGTTCCGCCGATTCAGCTACTTCAACTCTTGCAGCGTTCTCGCTCTGACATATCGACGCGATGACTTCGATATCTCGCTCGACCATCTCCATCTCGCCATCTTGTTCGATCAACAGGATGGCTTCCATATCGAGCGGCAAGCCTAGCTTCGCAAAATCGTCGACGACGCGTATCGTCGGATTATCCATGAACTCCAGCGTTGCCGGGATAATCTGGTTCTTGATGATGCTGGATACGGAGCGAGCCGCCCCGTAGATATCCTTATACATCGCGATCATCGTCTTCTTATACTTGGGCGGAGGAATAAGTTTAAGCGTCGCTTCCGTAATCACTGCAAGTGTCCCCTCCGAGCCGACGAGCAGCTTGGTCAAGTCATAGCCTGCTACGTCTTTCATCAGCTTGCCGCCCGTACGGATAATTTCGCCATTCGCCAGTACGGCCTCAAGACCAATGACGTAATCTTTCGTCGTCCCGTATTTGAGCCCCCGAAGGCCACCGGAGCATTCCGCGATATTGCCACCGATTGTCGAAATTGCCATACTACTCGGATCAGGCGGATAGAACAAGCCTAGGTTCTCTATATGGGTGATAAATTCCTTGGTGATGATCCCGGGCTGTACGGTCGCTGTCAGGTTATCCATATCGACATCTAGGATCCGATTCATGCGATGCATGACCATCACGATCCCACCATGCACGGGAACCGTCCCACCGCATAAGTTCGTGCCCGAGCCCCGACTGACAAGCGGAATGCGATGTCGGTTCAGCACTTTCATGACGGCTGCGACTTCTTCGGTGCTACCAGGGTAAATGACACCATCCGGAAGCGCCTGCTGCATTGGCGTTCCGTCATAGGAATGCGTTACAAGTGACTCAAGATCATCATGAAAAAATGTATCGCCCACAATTGAGCGCAGCTCACGTTTAACGACTTCCTCCAGCACAATCAACACCTCAACATCTCATAAATTTTAGAAGCAACGAATTAGTCAGGTCATCTGATGACTTTATGTTGGGTTTAGTATACACTAAAATAAATGGCATGAGAACCACATTTCGGAAGGAATGAATGAAACTGATGAATACGCTTCAACCCAAACCGCTAAAAAGCTCCGACTGGGTCATGCAGGACCTAAAACAAAAAATGGAAGAAGGCCTCCTCCTCCCAGGCGACCGACTTCCATCTGTCGTTGATCTTGCCCTGCAATATCAAGTTGGTCGTTCTACAGTACGGGAGGCACTTAGCTCCTTGAAGGCAATGGGCATGCTCGATGTCCGGCAAGGAAGCGGCACGTTCGTCCGTGAACAACCGATCGAACTCCCTCATCCGGCCCACCTGCATCCTGAATCTTGGATAAGCCGCGCGAAATCAATTCGACATCTTCTTGAAGTACGTCGCGTCCTTGAGACTGGCTGTGTGTCTCTTGCGGCAACCCATCGAACGGAGCAAGACCTTGCCCTGCTGTCGAATATTCTCGAAGAGATGGCATCCAAGTTGGATGACGAGGTATTCGGCGAGCAAGCCGATGTACAATTCCATGAGACAATCGCTCGAGCAACCCATAACCCCATGCTAGCCGATTTGATGTCGTCACTGTCGCAGCAGATTCACGAGACGATGAAGGATACCCGTACGTTATGGTTCTACGCCGAACGCTCTTCGGCTGAACGTTTGCTGAGGGAGCATCGGGATATTTACGAGGCGATCGCCGATTGCGAAGGCATACGAGCACAGCAGCTCATGGAGGACCATATCGCCAAAGTCGAACGTGTCCTGGATCCTGGTTGATCAACTGCATAAAAATCGTGCGCAAGCCGGGGTATTTCAGACATATCTTCCCCCGGTCTGCGCACGATTTTTCATTTCATTTCAACGTTATTTTCTTTTTCCACGTCAATTCATCCCCTTGGTCATTGCGGAAAAGGAACTTGACCTCCCCTTCTTCGCCGCTCATCGGCTGAGGATAGATGAAACCCGCGAACTGTCCATCACCGCTAATGTAGAAGCCATCTTCCCCGTTCGCACCATGCTGAGCAGCTTCTTGCAGCGTATTGACGATCTGATTCTTCGAAGAAATCCACTGCATTTCAGCGAGCGAATACCCTTCAGGCAGCTTCTTCACGACAAAATCGAAGCTTTTCTGCTCAGTAGGCTTGGGCGTCTGATCAATAATAATCAGAATTTCTTTGTCCAATGGCTTCGAATCCTTCTCGCTAACTGGTGCCTCTTGATGTGCGGGTTCAGATCCCTTCACCGCAGAACCGGTGTCCGATGGCGAGCCGCAAGCACTTATCAGAAGCAGTATACTACCAACAATCAACAACATGATGTAGCGTCTTTTCTCCATACCCACTCTCCATTTGTCTATTAATATCATTTACTTCGCTTCCGCTTGTTCCAACGTGAAATGAAACACAACACCTTGGTCCGTATTCGCCGCACCATACGTACTGCCATGCAGCTCCAGAATATGCTTGACGATGGCGAGCCCCAGTCCCGTACCGCCAGATTTGCGATCACGTGAACGTTCGGCACGATAGAATTGATCCCAGATCCGATCCAAATCTTCCGCGTCAATAGGAGGGCCAACATTAGCGATAGCGGTCTTAATCTGGCCATGCATTGTTCGCTGTATATCAATTCGGATGGTGCTTCCTTGCGACGCATGCCGAACGGCATTGCTTAATAGATTCAGTACCACTTGCTCGAGCCGTCTAGGATCTGCGCTGACAACCCAATCCGAATCCGTTTGTATATCGATGTGAAGCTGCTTACTCTCCAGCTGATGAGCGAACGAGGCAGTAACGCGATGGATCAACTCCCCAAGCGATATGTCTCTGAGGTGTAACTGAATTGCCTTCGCCTCGAATTTGGATAACTCCAGCATATCCATAATCAATGCGTTCATTCGATCCGTTTCACTCACGATCAGCCCAAGATATCGCTCTCGTTTATCGACAGCCACATCATCCTGCAGCCCTTCTGCGAACCCTTTTACGATGCCTAATGGCGTCTTTAACTCATGGGAGATGTTCGCGATCAATTCTTTGCGAAGCTGCTCGGAGCGCTGCTTCTCTTCCATTTCCGTGTGCAGCTGCTCATTCGCCTGCTGCAGGTTCTGCAATGCGGCATTCAGATTTTGCGATAATGTGCTCATACTTCTCGATAAATCCCCGAATTCGTCCTTGGAATGAATCTCGGGCTGGACACTGAAATCCAGCTGTGCCATGCGCCCTGCCGACTTACTGAGCTTCACTAATGGCCGTGAGATGATTCGCGAATACATCAACGAAAGGATCAGCACAAGAATAAGAATAACCGGCGCCATATAGATAAAATATTGCTTCAGAATTGCTACCGCTTCGCCTACGGGCTGAAGCGAGGTGAGCGCAAAGACATACCGATCCTCAACCAGCGATGTGGATAGTGGAGCTACAAGGACTGCGTATCGGATGCCGCTCCATGGATCAAGCCATTCCGTTCGAACAGAAGAATTACGATCCAGCTCAGCTTGGTGCATGTCTTTCTGGAGCAACCAATCCATCAACGCGTTTCGAATCAGCGTATCTTGATAGAACGGATTGAAGGATCGCTGCTCGGGCAAGATGAAATCTGTGATCTTGCCTTTGACACGTACAAGTCCCTCACCAGGGAGTGTTGCTACCTGACTTTCCTGATGGATATTGACTGGCTGCATAATCGTATCGTTCTCATCCATGAAAATACCGTCAACCAGCAGCGTATCGCCAATTCGCAGCCCAGTCGGAATATCGTTCAGCATCATCCCTTCGGATGCGATCCGAAGCGTAACCAGCTTTGAATCTGTTGCGATTTGAATAAAATACGGATCGACGCTTCGTTGCTCGAACTGACTGTTCAGAATCGCCACGCTGGCGTTGTTCTCATTCATGAAGGTGCCTAATGCGCGAGAGGCCTCGATTCCATTGGATTCTGCAGCAAGATACCGCGTACCGAATCGCTCGATGCTCTGTTCGAGATGATTTATTTTTGTCGCCCGATAGAACCGTTCAAAGAACAACCCCTCAGCAAGCAGAGCTAGCGAGAACACAAGTAGGATCAGGACAGAGGTGATCACAAACAACTTTCGTACAACTCCGTTTTTTCTCATGATTCCATCTCAAATTTATACCCCGAACGAATGACCGTCCGAATAAATCGCCCTTCGCTTCCTAATTTGGCGCGTAATTTCTTCACATGGGTGTCCACGGTACGCAGATCCCCAAAATAATCAAATCCCCAGACAGCATTCAATAGATAATCCCGTGATAGAACCTGCCCATCATGCTTCATGAACACGAGGAGCAACTCGTATTCCTTCGGCGATAGGTTAATGAGCGTTTCTGATACCATGACCGAATGCGCCCTGCGGTCCACCGTGATATGCCCATACGTGAGAATGTCGTTCTCCCGTCCGATTGTTCCCTCCGTTCGTTTCATGAGCGCGATCGCACGGGCGACGAGCACCTTTGGACTAAATGGCTTGGTGACATATTCATCCGCACCCAGCTCGAAGCCCATAATCTGATCATCGTCCTCCGTCCGCGCGGTTATGATGATAATGGGGACGTCTGACTTTTGCCGAATTCTTCTGCATACCGACCACCCGTCCATTTCCGGCATCATAATATCCAGCACAATCAGGTCGATCATGGCCTGTTCGAAAATCTCCAGCGCTTCTCTCCCGTTCTCCGCTTCATATACATCCCATTGTTCTTTCTTGAAATAATCTGTAATAAATTCACGCATGAGAACATCATCTTCAACGAGCAAAATACTTCGCTTCATCCATTATCACCCCAAATCAACCGAAAACTGTCTGAGCTTAGAACGACGGTAATTCATCCATACTACTGATTTTATTTATTGATCGCGAACACGACGATCTGATCATCCTGCGGTCGGATCCATACTTCTCCATCTCCAACCATGACACCCTGCCAGTTGACGAATACATCCTTTGCTTTTTGCGCAAGTAGTTTTTTCTTCACCTTGTCCGTCATAATCTGATTGTATTTTTCGATAAACTGCTTTTTCGACTTAATCAGGACCGTTTTTCCTTTATGGTTGACATGTAATGGATAGGATATGAAGTTCGCAACTTCTTTTTTATTGTTCGACACGACGGCTTTCTGCAGTTTGCTTAGAAAATCGGTAAACGCAGCTGGATTATCGATGCCCGCCACCTCATACGGGTTCTCCATGGCATGGATGGCATAGACTGCAAGTTGCTGATCGATGACGCTCATCCACATCTCGCCTTCGCCAATCATGATCCCATTTGCATTGACGAATACATCTTCAGCATTCTGCGCAAGCAGTTTCTTCTGTACATGGCTTGTCATGATACGATCGTACTTTTGCACGAATTGCTCCTTGGTATAAATGATTATTTTCTTACTATTTTTGATCAAATTCAAAGGATAAGACATGTAAGTCGCTACTTCGTTAAGATTATCCTCTGCAACTGCTTTTTGCAATTTTGCAAGAAAAGTCGTGAACACCTTAGGGTCGTCAATACCAGCATTGGCAAATGGTTGATCCTGCTCACTCTTCACCGTTTGCATTATTGTTGTCGCTTGACTTGCTGTTGATTTCGCCGGTTCTGCCCATACTTGACCTACCAAAGCTCCCGTTGTGATGGTTAATGCTAATAAGATCGCTGTTTTTTTCATGATTTGTTTCCCTCCGTTTTCTGTTTACAAATCACAGTATAAAGTGCCGATGTGTACTTCATGTGTACTCCCGATGAACATGGTGTGCTGTATCGCGTCCAAACAAGCAAAAACGCCTCCGGCGTCCTTTCAAGGACGGAAAGCGTTTATGCGAGAAATATATGAAAAGTTTATTCGTGAAACTTATAAATTCTTATAATTCAAAAAATACCGCGATCATCGCGGTTAATTAGAATGGATACGATGCTAAATATAAGAACAACCAAGCTATGAATAGTAGAATATAACTTCAATGCGGCGTACCTGCCAGCATCCCGAATAAGAAAGGGACACTAACCATCGCTCATCCCCCATGCTCATGTGGAATTACGATGTTCTTGGACTTCAATTCTGTTCACCCTCCTCATCGTTACGCCGATTTCTTCCGCCCTGTTAAGAGTAACATTAGAAATGATATGAAGACCATGGAGATCGTCCACATCCAAGCCATCGTCATATTCCCGGAATCAACCGCTACAAAAATCGCTGTAGGGACAGTTTGCGTCCTTCCAGGAATATTCCCCGCAATCATGAGCGTAGCCCCGAATTCACCTAGACTTCGAGCGAAGCTGAGGATATAAGCAGTTATTACCGATGTAAAAGCAATTGGCAGCGTAATATAACGAAATACCTGCCATTCACTCGCCCCAATCGAACGCGCAGCATCTCCTAATTGATAATCTATCGAATGGAACCCTGTTTTCATCGTCTGATAGACGAGCGGGAACGATACGACGACAGATGCAATCACAGCGGCTCCCCACGAGAAGATGATCGGTGCGGAGAATAGCCATTCAGCGAATTGACCAATCCAGCTTCGTCGCCCTAGTGCAACGAGGAGCAGGAAGCCAACTACGGTCGGCGGCAGCACGAGAGGTAGCATAAAAGCGGTCTCTAGCAGCACTTTACCCTTCACCGAGCTTCTTGACATTCGCCATGCCAATGTAACGCCAATGAGTGTACTCAGCACACTGGATAGGAGTGCAACCTGAAGGGATAATCGAATCGGGGTCCATAGCTGAACCCAATCGATCTCGATCATGTTCATTTCACTTCCGGGATGGAGAATCCGTATTTCACGAAGACGTCCATTGCTTCCTTCGATTGAAGATAGGTATATAATTGTTCAACTTCTTTGGCATGGGTTGTCGCTTTGACGATTCCGATCGGATAGGTAATAGGTGAATAAGATGATGGATCTACGGTATAAGCAATCTTTACTTGATCCGATGTGACTGCATCCGTTTTATACACGAATCCAGCCTCCGTATTCCCGGTCTGGACATATTGGAGTACCTGTCGGACATCCTTCGCTTGGACCAATTTGGACTGTATGTCATCCCATACACCCGCGTTCGTAAGTGCCTCCTGCGCGTACTTCCCGGCAGGGACAGTTTCGGGAATGCCAATGGCGATCTTCTGAATATCTGCTTTCAGAAGGTCTTTCGCTTCTTGTATGGAGATGGACGGTTTCGCAGCCGTGATCACAGTTAATTCGTTCGCAAGCAATTTCTTCTGTTGATCCTGCGACACAAGCTGCTTGTCTACAAGCGTCTTCATATTTTTAGTAGCGGCAGATAGGAATAGATCAACAGGTGCCCCTTGCTCGATCTGCTGCTGCAGTGCGCCTGATGCCCCGAAGTTAAAATGCAGCTTCACACCACTTGTCTTCGCTTCATAATTCTTCTGAATTTCTTGCAAAGCATCTGTAAGACTTGCTGCAGCGGAGATGGTTAATTCAACCGATTTCGTGCCAGAATCCGTCTTTTCATCCGTCTGTTTCGTCCCACATGCTGAGATAATGAGTGCCATTGTGAATAATAGAACGAGCAATTGCGTACCTCTTTTAGTCAAAAGATTAATCATCTATATCCCTCTCCTATCCACCAATTTGTGACATTCTACGAGCTGTAGGCGTATGTGATATTTCTTCATCGCCTTGTAAAAATTTCGACATTTCATGATTTTCCGGTTTCGTACTCAGTGCATCCAGGAAAAGTTGGCGCATGGCCTCATCATTACCGACGACGCTGCGTACTTGGAATTGTTCTGTCCAAGCCAAGCATGGTTTAATATAACCGTCTGCCGTCAGACGTAGGCGATTACAGGTTTGGCAGAAATGCTCGCTAACTGGATGTATCAGTCCAAAGCTGCCAATAGCGCCGTTCAGACGATAATTCTCCGAAGGACCGTTCCCTTGAATCGTCGTAACCGAAGCGTACTCCCATTGCTGCTCGGCACATACTTCCATCACGCGAGTGAGTGACAAATAGAGGTTCTTCCATTGCGTATCACTGTGACCGATGGGCATGTATTCGATGAATCGTACATGGATATCCCGTTCTTGCGTTAGCGCGATAAAATCAGCGATCTCATCATCGTTCAGCCCTTTCATCAGCACAACATTCAATTTGACGGGACTTAAACCTGCCTTCACACAGGCATCCATGCTATCAAGCACTTTCCTTAAATCCCCTCCGCGCGTAACCATTTTGAATCGATCAGCTTGAAGGGAGTCCATGCTAATATTGACGCGTGTAAGGCCAGCTTCCTTTAATCGCTCTGCACGCGGAGCAAGGAATATCCCATTCGTCGTTAGCGATATATCTTCGATCCCAGGTATATTCGCGATAATCGCTACGAGCTTCTCAAGTTCTTTCCGAACAAGCGGCTCCCCGCCAGTAAGACGTATCTTGCTAATCCCCATCCCAGTGACGACGCGTACGACTTCTGCAATTTCTTCATAGGTTAGAATCTTGTCTGACGGCTCGAACTCCATCCCTTCCTCGGGCATGCAGTAGATACAGCGTAGATTGCAACGATCCGTCACGGAAATTCGTAAGTAGTCATGCTGCCGTCCGAATTTATCGACTAAACGCGGAATTGACCCTGTCATCCTCAAACACTCCTTTCAGAAGTTATCTCTCATCTTCCTTCGGTATATCCAGGGCCATAGGACGACCCTCAGGATAGGCCTGCTGGTTCAGTTGATCGCCAATCCATTCGGAGCCGTCTTCGCCATGCTCTTTTTTCCAGATCGGGACAATTTGTTTAATCCGTTCAATGACGTATTCATTCGCTTCATAGGCTGCTTTGCGATGCGGCGAGGATACGGCGATCACCACGGCGATATCCGATATCTCTAACCGACCCACGCGATGCGTCACCGCAACGACGGTATCTGCCCAGCGTTCACGAACCTCATGCCCGATCCGCTCCAATTGCGCGACCGCCATGGTCGGGTATGCTTCATACTCGAGATATAACGTCCGTTTACCGTAGGTTAATTCACGTACCGTACCTAAGAATAACGTGATTGCGCCTGCTTCCCGCCGTCTGACTTTATTCGAGACTTCTTCCGGCTCTAACGGTTGATCTGTAATCACAAATAATGAGCTGCTCATACGGATGCTCCTCTCTTATGCTACTCGCTCTCACGTCGATAATCGCCGCTTTTTCCGCCTTGCTTCTGTTCTAGATAGGTAGGGCCTAACACCATATCTTTATCTATCGCTTTGCACATATCATAAATCGTCAGTCCGACGACCTGCGCAGTAGTTAACGCTTCCATCTCAACGCCAGTCACGCCGGTTGTCTTCACTTTCACGCGAAATGATAATGTCTGCTCATTCTCCACCTCGAATGAAATATCAATGCCCGTAAGAGGTAGCGGGTGACACATAGGAATGAGATCTGCTGTCTTCTTCGCTGCCATAATGCCTGCGACTTGAGCCACCGCCAGTACATCGCCTTTGCCAATCGATCCTTCTTGGATTCGACGCAATGTCTCCGCACGCATATGAATTTGACTCTTGACTACGGCCATCCGCTTCGTCTCTGCTTTATCCGTGACATCAACCAAATGGGCTCGACCTTGTTCATTAAAATGCGTTAATTGCTCACTGCTCATCTGCTTAACCCCTTTCTTAACCACCGCTTACGGGAGGCAACAATGCGACCGTATCATGCGGCTCGATGACGTGCGTCTGCTCGACAAATTGTTCATTGACCGCGATCATGACATGGTCCAATAATAATGTCGGATAACGCTCTCGCAATGTCTGTACGAAGTCAGCCACGGTGATTGAGCCGAGCTCTAAGTCCAAGCTAGATGTACCTAGCTGCTCACTCAAATGCGCAAAACATAGTAATTTTATAACGTCCACCTTCCTCACTTTAATATCATAAAATATTAACTAGCTTAAGTATCTTTGATATAGCTTTTTGGCTTCGAGCGCATCCGAAGTGCCATGGATCAGTGCTCTACCATCCTGGAAAATAACGAGGCAGTATCCGCCCTCTTGAATTTGAAGGAGATATGGATTCGACTTCACGTCAGCGTGCAATTGCACAGCATGAGAGGCTACCAGATCCAAATCTAGCGGCTCTTGACGCGGATAACGGATCCAAACGGAATCTCGACCGCATAATACTTCTGTCCGCATCACCGACTCCGACTTCAGATAAGGATAGCTCGGTTGTGTCCCGCATGTCGGACAAGCCTCGCGCTTCCCCGCCCTATTCATGCGAATGGATTGGAACATGTTCGACCATAGATCGAAGACGGTAAATCGATCCGACATCTGCGATGCATTCCCGGTCAACCATTTAAGTGCCTCGGCTGACTGCAATGAGACGACCATTTGCACAGCTGGCGCAATGATCCCTTCTCGATCACAAGACGCGGAGCCGATTGGCATACGTTCCATCACACAATGCAGACATGGTGTCCTCCCCGGAATGAAATTGCACATCACACCATAGCTGCCTGAACACGCCCCATAGATCCAAGGAATTTGGTATTGATATGCAGCATCATTGATGATATATCGAATGGCAAAATTGTCCGTTGCATCGAGCATCAAATCCACGTTCGATGTATCCAGCAATGATGTAAAATCCGATGCTGTGCAATCCATCACATGTGTATGTACCGTTATATCTGCGTTGATCTGTTTAATACGGTTCGCCGCCGCCACTGCTTTGGGCAATTGATCGATTGCATCCTGCTCGCAATAGAGCGACTGCCGCTGCAGATTGCTCCATTCCACGTAATCTCGATCAATGATGGTGATCGTACCAACGCCCGAACGTGCTAGAATTTCCGCATTTCCGGAGCCGAGCGCACCCGCTCCAACGATCAGAACGTGTTTAGCCGCTAACTCCTGTTGCCCTGCGGTACCGATAGGCCCAAAGTTCTGTTGTCTGCTATATCGATCATGAGACATGGTCGCTTCCTCCTTCCCGTTCTTGAAGTAATGCGATGTATTGCTCAGGTGTATCCACATCTTCTATAAATTGATAAGCTATATCCGCTTCAATCCAATCGCTCTCCCCTAGACCTAACCAATGAATTGAATCCAATAACCCAGATCGCCGGTACTGGTGCGATTCGAGTCTCTGAATGATAGATGGCAGCATCCGATGAGGTCGATACACCCCATGTAACATTTGATGCTTGCCATCGACAACGGGGAGAACCGCGTCAATGCCCTTCATAAAATATCCGGAATATAAATCAAACCGTCCTTTGACCATTTTTTATAGTATGAAGCATCGTTCGTCACGATGATCGTCTCGTACAAATTGAACGCATAACGTTGATTTGCCGTTCGATAAAATGCTCCCCTTCATAGATCAAGAGCGCTTTATTCCGGCCATTCATCCGAGAATTGCGGCCTCCAGCCAGAATAATACCTGTTAACATATGAGCACCGCACCCCCTCGATGAATGATTATTGACGTTTACGATACACGACATAGCTGCGTTTTAGATATTTGATTGGAAAGCTTAGCATGTGAACGAGCCTTGTAAAAGGAAATACGGCAAACAGTGCTAGACCTAAATTGCAGCACCGGTACAGCAGGTATGACTGAATCATCATCAGATCGTAAGATCATTCTCCTCACCCCCTCCTAATAAAATCCCTTCAACGGAATGACCTCAACGAACGAGCCTGCCGCATAGCCTTTCGGCGATCCTGGCAGACATATCAAGCAATTCGCATCCCGTAAGGACACGGTCACACTCGACATATCATACCCTACGGGTGCTGCCGTTAGCTTTCCTTCTTGTTCTGTCATGACACCACGGACAAAACGTGTAAAACGATCTGATTTCACATAGTCCACAGTTAATGTCGCCATGACCCGAGGTTCAGGCACAAGGTCTGCACCCAACATGCCTCGCAGCGCTGGACGAAGAAACAATCGACATCCCACATAACAGGCAGCTGGATTCCCTGAGAGCGCGAATAGGGGCTTCCCTTGCCATAGTCCAAAGGTCGTCGGACTTCCCGGGCGCATCATCACCTTGTTGAATAACAGGTCGCCATCCCAATCTTGCGTTACATCGTAAAGAATATCATGATCCCCGACGGACACCCCGCCCGTCGTTACGACGACATCATGAACATAGAGCGCTTCAAGAATCACTTGCTTCGCGATCCTTGCATCGTCTGGGACACGTTCCAACACGATTGGAATACCACCGAACTCCGTTATCGCTGCAGCTAGCATATACGCATTACTGTTCCGAATTCGTCCAGGCTCTAACGTGTCTTCCACACGGAGCAGCTCGGCACCCGTTGCAAGAATGGCGACCCTGGGCTGCTTATAGACTTGTACCGTATGGATGCCGAACATGGCGAGTAACGCAACTTCACCCGCACCGATCCGAACACCCGAACGCAGTACCGTCTCGTTCACTGCAATCTCTACGCCAATCGGAGATACATTCTCACCCTCGACAACGGAACCCTTCACTTTGCACATTTCTGTGCCATCCGGAGAAATGTCTTCTTCCGTCATCTCATATTTGATTACTGCGTCTGCACCATCAGGAACCGATGCGCCTGTCATGATACGAATGCATTGACCCGAGCTTAATCGCTTCTCCGATACCATCCCCGCAGGCACATGATCTATAATCTGAAGTGAAATCGGTGTACCGATCGACGCCTGCTTTGTATCTTCAGACATCACCGCAAAACCATCCATACTTGAACGGCGAAAATGCGGCATTGGCTGTGGTGCAACAAGCTCCACAGCCAATGTTCTGCCTATACTTTGCAGGATCGGTACTTCTTCCGTTGGCATCACATGTACGCTTTCAAACACGAGACTTGTAGCCTCATGCACACTAATTGCTTTGCGCATAAAAGTCTGTTGTTGTTTTCTACCGTTCATGGAAGCACCTCCCGCATCTATTTTGTACTCGATCGTATGACGAATTGATCACTGCAAAGTATCCATTGGTGCATGGCGCATCTATTGTAAGGGGCTCAGTCTCTATATTCGCCTTCAACACTTCCGTCTGAATCAAAATACTATAAAGTGACTGACCGATCCCATCATGCAGTTCACACGAGTTGCGTTTACGTTCATTTTCTTGTGCGGTTAGGATCGAGTGAGTAATCATTTTGGCGATCTGATGCTACTCTTCCTGCCGTTGCTGCTCAATCGAAGTTTGATGTTTCTCACATTTATATATAAGATCAAGATCTATAAAATACACATTAAAATTTATGTTTACATAACTATTATTATGGAAATGAATTTATCACTACGGACAGTCATATTGAATATACAGAACAAACGTTCTATACTATATAAACACAGCATATGTATGCGATATTCGGAGATAAAAGGAGAAATCAGAAGATATGATACGAAGTTTTGATGTAAATCAACGTATGGAACACTATCATGTATCCGGGATGAGTATGACAATGATTCGAGACGGTCAAATTCATAAGACAGAAACGTATGGCGTTATTGAAGCGGGTACTTCTACGCTAGTTGACCAGCAAACTCTGTTCCATGCTTGTTCCATTAGCAAATTTGTATCGTCCATGTTGGTCATGAAGCTCGCTTCACAAGGCATCCTAGACCTAGATGAAGATGTTAATGATAGACTCACGTCGTGGAGAGTTCCTAATAATACATATACGCAAGCTTATAAAGTCACCCTTCGAACCTTGCTTAGTCATCAAGCCGGCATCATAGATCCCGAGAACAGCTTCACCGAACTAGATCCCAACAATTCTATTCCTACAATGGCGAATCTATTAACTGGAATCACCCCCTATTGTAAAGAATCGACCATCGTAAAATACGAACCTGGGAGCGAATTTCATTATTCTGACGCAGGATTTTGTATTATTCAGCAGCTTATCGAAGACGTTACAGGGAAGCCTTATGGCGTCACCCTGGACGAACATCTATTTAAGCCTTTACATATGAGTAATAGCACTATTCTAACGTCAATTCATTCAGGAAATAGAGACGGTCTTGCGAGCGGTCATCACCGAAGTGGCGATGTTGTCGATGGCAAATATACGATCTACCCTTATCCAGCAGCTGCCGGACTATGGTCCACGTCAACAGATTTAGCACGCTTGGTCATTGAACTTATGGATTCCCTTCGAGGGCAGAGTAAATTAGGGATATCGGAGAAATATGCACGAGAGATGATCACCTCACAAGGGTGTAGAGAATGGACAGGTTTAGGCGTGTTTTTAGAGAGCAACGGTCAGGATATGATATTCTCATCTCTTGGCTGGGGGGTCGGATTTCAATGCATGATCGTCTCAAATCCCTATGTAGAGACTGCTACGGTCATCATGACCAATACGGATACAGGCGTTCATCAACTCGAAGGATTGATTGGTGAAATATTACGTTCCGAATCGGATGTACGAATCTAAATATGGGCATGACTGCCGATTCCCTAACCGGCAGTCTCTATTATTTCACATCGTTAATGAAATGACTTCCAGAACTCCCCATCCGTATCAATCATGTTCATGATCGAAGCAAATGGAATCGTAAACGTAGGGAATCCTGCGGCATACGGAGCAATTTCATAAGGCGCAAAATAGATGTGAAGCGCATCCTCCGTAACATAGAACGGTTGATCGGGCTTAATACCCGTGTAGCTGCCAGGAAACACATAAGAATATTGTGGATCCTCTTTAATTTGCGTACCGATGATCCGACTCAATTCTTTCACGTAATTGCTATCTGGCTTAAACAAGTCTTTCAATGTATACATGTGTCCATTGGTTAAGTTGATCATCACATGCGTCTTCATCGGCATCCCATGGGCCGCTCCGATCGGATAATTGTATCCGTCAAGCTGCAGCACTAGGAGATTCTCCTTATAGAAAGTAACATCAAAATCGCCATCATACGTGTAATTGAGCTTCTTATCGGATGGAATCGGCTTCACCTGCGACATTTCTTTCAGCTTAGTATTCACGTTCTGTTGGGCAGTGACATCGGACATCCCTTCAATTTGCGGATAATAGACGAGATAGTTGGGATTGGGCTTAAATTTCTCTTCTTTCACAGCATAAGGCGCCGTTAAAGGGATCACCGTATTTTGCTGCCAGATGACCCGTCCCTCTCGGTCGATATAAGATAAGCGGCGATCGATGAAGGCTTTGATCAGATTCTTGCGTTCAAGCGTCAATGTGCCACTACCGTCAACACGTGGGTAACCTGATGCAGGCTTCCCGCTCCGATCAATGAAATATGTCTGTCTGGCATCCGTAGCAGAAGCTAAGCCGTCATCGAAATTTTCAACATTCGTATAGATGAAGTCCGACAATCGCTTGCCATTCCAATCCGCGATGGCATAGATCGAACCGATAAAGGGTTGCTCTGGATCCACCGCATTCCCCAGTGCGAACCGTTCATCACCCAGATCTCGAATGTCGTTATAGATCGGCTGGATGATGAATTCACCCTTTTTATTAATCACGCCGTAACTCGATTTGTAACCCTCAGCCGTATTCACGATGGCCCTTCCGTCATGGAATGGAAATGCCATCGTAAATGTAGGTTGGATCACGATCTTACCGCGTTCATCGATATAACCGTACTTGCCCGCAGAATCATGCTGGAAGGCTAGCAGTCCATCGCCAAGGGGGCCGACAAAAGTATACTTGTAAGTTGCTAGTTGACGGCCATTCGGATTGATGAGCGCATACTCTTTATCTTTGATTTTTACGATAGCCTTGCCATCATTGAAATCCCCGGCTTCTTCGAACTGAGCTGGAATAATCTCATTGCCCTTTTCATCCAAATACCCATATTTGCTGCTGCTGTCATTGGTGATATAGAATACAGCGCGATGTTCACTCATATCTGAGATGAATGAATACGCATGTTGGGTCAGTACATTCCCCTTCTCATCGATCATCTTAAACCCATCACGATCAATCACGATCGCTCTGCGCTCCTTAAAGGAGTTAATTGAATGATAAATAGGCTGAACAACGTAACGTGCCGACGCATCGATCACGCCATATTTGCCTTTCTCACTAACAATAGCTAAGCCATTATCTTGGAAATCACGCGCATCATCGAATCGAGGCTGGATCACCATCTCACCTTTGGCATCAATATAGCCCCATCTCGTTCCTTCTGTCGTCTTACGTGAAGCGGGAAATAATCCAACCGACCGCCGAGGCATATCCTTTTGCTCCTCCAGCATGTGCTTGATATGCCGTTCAAGCTCCAGCAAGTCTTCTCGCGAAGGATACGGTTGATTGAAGCTAAGTGCCTTGCGGACAGAAATGAGTGCTGATTGCGGCATACCTGCGCGGTACTGGGCATCAGCGAGATAATACCAATAAAATGGATAGTCGGGATGCTGCTCTGTCATTCGTTCGTAATATCGAACAACGCGAGGGAAATAGTAAGGATATAAATCAGGCGCTGGCTCGAAAGTCCCATTATGCCATCGGAAAACCATTACTCGATAAGCTTCCCCCGTATCATGGATCCAGAGCGCGATATCGGCTACGCCATTTGTTCCTGTCGGACCCGGCATATCTTCCACTTCGATATAACTGTAATACATATTGTCAGGCGCAATATCTCGCAGACCATCCTTCGTCAACGTATAGACGGACAACTTCGACCAGATCGAACCGATCTGCCAACCGACGAGCAGATTATTCTGTCCAGGCTGAACGACCGGCGCTGCAGTCAATAGCGTTACGCCGTAGCCCGGACCTTTTACCGTTGCAACCCGCTCCCACTTCCCATTGAAATTTTGTAGCACAATCAAATGTAGTTCACCATTCAGACGGTACACAACAACGATTTCCGGCATAGAGCTTCCGGTTAAATTCGTTGCATAGACAGCCGCATGTGCGTTAGGCTTATCGATCAAGATGATTTCCGAGCCCGGTGGCAAATGCGCCTTGGCGACCTGCATCAACTGATCTATGTTCTCGGACATGCCAGAATCCTCCTCTTTCCCGCTTTCTTCGCCTAATCGTATGCGGGTTATCGGAAGATATGCTGAATTAAAGTAATGAGCGATCGTTTTATTCCCCATAGGAAATATTAATTATTTCCCAGGCGAGCGCAGGATTCGATTGGAACCGCTTACATATCTATGAAATTCGACGTTCGTCGCCAGATTGAATCGACATATTCTATCAATCGCAGTCGCTATTTCAGGATTTGCTGGGCAAGTAACGGAAGATCGGAAGCAGTGCTCGTTGCGATAAACCCACCATCAGCCGTACTATCAATCGCTAATAATGTCGCAAACCACCGATTCGTGATTATTTCAATCTTTTTTTATTTTATGTCATTAAATTAATTATAAAAGGAACGACGTCCAATCAAGAACGTCGTTCCTTCATCAGTGCACTATCGATTCAATATTAACGTTGCAATAGCAGCAAGGTCTGCGATATCGACCACGCCGTCACGATTAAGGTCTGCAGCTTTGATCTGCTGCCAATTTGGATCCGAGGCAGATTTGCCGTAGCTAGTTGCTGCAATTGCAAGGTCACCAATGGTCACTTTGCCATCATGATTGAGATCGCCTGGAACGCCCTGAGGAACGGTAATACCTATCGTTTTCGTAGATCCCTTTGCAGTTAATTCCTTCCCTTGTTGATCCGCGACCACGGCTTTGTCAACGGAGACTTGAGCCATCGCCTCCACCGATACTGTCTTCGCTTGGAACGTCACCATCAATACCTTCGAGTCTTGCGTCACAGCATGATCGGCACCTGTACTCGCGATGATGAATCGCAGCTTACCCGGTTCATTCAGACTGCTGCTGACGATCTGAAGTCCTGTGTCACTTGCAGCTGCAGAGATATAGTCAAGTAGCTTCTCATCGTACTTCAGCTCGATATCTTGCGCATACACAGCGTCTTGAATGGATTTGAGATGAACTTGGACGGTCATCCGCTCTCCTGACGCGATAGCTTGCGGAGCAACCAGTTCGGTTCGTAGTTCCTTCGATGGATTCACATTTCGATTAATTGAAATGACAAGTATCTGTTCCTTCTCTAGATTCCCAGCATAATCCATACTCCGATAACGAACCGTATTCTTACCCTCCTGTGTCAAGAGAATGGGGTCTTTATATTTTGTCCATTCTCCATCTTTGATGCGATATTCGATCCGTGCAACCCCCGTCTCCGAATCGCTCGCAGAGAGGGATAACGTCACATCTTTCGTAAAGGATCCATTCTCTCCATCGGGTACTGCTGGATTCGTCTGCGCTGTCGTGACGGGCGCTATAATATCACTTGTTGCTGCACCATATACATTGAATCCATCGACGATCAAATAGGAACTATTTTTCTTAACCCCCTTAATGATATGAATCCCTGGTGTTAAGCCTTGCTTGCTAAAGACGACCTTCTGGTAGATCCGAGAAGGATTATAGTTACTAATCGTTTGCTGGAATACGTTATCGATGTAGATATCGACATCGCCTTCATCACTGTTCACTTGCGCAATATAATCAATTCCTGTGCCATGAAAAGTAAATTCGAAGAAATCCCCGTTCGTTTGTGTCGCATACAAATCATTGTAGTACGAGTTGGCGCCGCCGCGAGCAGCGTTTTTGTAATCCCATCCGGTGCCCGTGTATTCAACACCAGCCGTATCATTCAGACGTTCGTTCCCCGACATCTTCTTCCATTGAACAGATACGGAAGCCTGATTACGCCATATTTGTGCGTACAGTATTCCGCCTGGTGCGACACGATTGTAGATATTCCAGAAGCTCGACTTGGTTGTAATTTGCTCGCCGTTCAATTGACGCAGTACATCGCCTTGCTGCAACCCCTGTAATTTCGCATTCGAATCTGCGGGGACTTGATAGAAATATAAGCCATTGGTATCCCCTAGTCCGACCGACGACATGACCGCATCGGAATAGATACTGCTTACTTCTGCGCCCATAAGCGGTTCAATATCCGCCTCAGTGGTAGGATTTCCTGTTGACCATTTAATTCCTGGCGGTGTTGGAGCCCCTGGCTTGCCGAATTGATTCATCGGGAAATTCACGAATCCTCGAGCGATTGCTGGCGAGCCTGCTTGCACCGTGAAATCTTTTTTCGTCACATCGGTAAAAGGTGATGCACCAACGAACAGCGGATCTGCGATAACGGAGTGTGTATCAAACCCTGAATTCATCCAAGCAGACGTGATATCCGCAACCGCCTTACCGTTATTCCAGAACGTATTATTGTCGTAGAAGGTGCCTGCCGCTTTCGGATCGTCTTGAATGAAATCGTAGGGATTATCCGTAACAAAAATATTCTTCTCGATCACATCATTACTTCCCTCGTATGCGACATGGAAATGCCCGCCACCATTCACGATGATATTGTTATGGACTTTTCGAGAGAACCCTTCACGAAGTTTAAATCCGGCATTCAGCATGAGATTGTTGTAAATATCGTAGTTCGAAGATCCGTCATCCAGATCAATATCCCATGCCGAGTTATGCCAGATGCGATTGTTACGAATGACCGTCGTCTCCATCGCATCCAAGAAAGCATATTGTTTCTTCACCGCATCGCCACCGCTCAAGGACCAGAACCGATCCCGTCCCCACGCGTTGAATGGTCCGTGATCACTTGTCTCTAGGACACAATCGAAAATATCATTGAATTCAATGACATGGCCGCCCCACGTTCCATCGTTAATGTTCACACCTGACCGAGGGCTATGATGGATTGTATTATGGCTTATCGTAATATTGCGGCTAACCGATACATTCACCCCAGCGGATTGCTTCTCGAATACCCCCATGTTGAACATGTGATTGTTATTTACGGTGATGTTCTGAGGGTAATCATTTGTGAGCGGACCGGGCGTGGTATCTTGAATATCGGTGTGTTGATTCGACCATGTAGAGGGATAGCGAACCGCGCTTTGCAGACCAACAATTTGCACATCTGTCGCACCTGATCCAGAAAATTCATTGTTCGATATTTGATGATTGCGATTATAGCCATTCACGAATATGGCGTTGCCGCCTACCTGATCGAATACTGAATTCTGAATGGAGATATTCTCTGCATCTTGGACAAAGACCGTACCGGTACGCGCGACAGACCAATCGCCTCTCATGAGTCCTGCATAAGGCTTATTGAATAAGGTGCGATGCGTCTCAGTAAATGTAAAATTTGAGAAGGTTAAATGCTTCACTTTGTCTGTTGCCGTGCCCGTAATTCGCAGCAGCTCATCTAAGACAGCAATTTCAATGTTTGCCTTATTCAGATCCGTTCCCGTTGGAGGATTGAAGTATAGCTTGCCACCTTTGCTATCATAGAACCATTCGCCTGGTGCATCGAGCTCTTCGAATATATTCTCCACCATGCGATAGGTAGCATGCAATGTGCTCCCACGATTGTTATCTCCGACCCATTGTAGATTTGGCGATCCGTTCGAAGCGTTTACGCCTGTGATCTTGAACGAGTTCCCACCCCATTCATTCCCATGCAAGCCTCGGACGAGTCCCGTCGTCGGATCACTCCATTTGGCAACACGACTTGGGGCAAGCGCATCCGCAGCGTACCCACCTAGAATAGCAACGTTCGGATCATAATTTGGATACCTCGCCAAGATCTGTCGCTGTGAATTCAGGAACAGACCATCGAAATCAAGCCCTGCTCCAATATCAGCAACTTTAATACCCCCTTGGTAGTCACGCCAAGTCGGTGTTAATTTCTTACCTCCGCTCAAAATAACTTTTTCTCCTTCATAGGCGGAATAAATCACTGGTTTGTTGGTTTGACCGGAATCTTGCGGATTAAATACGAGTGTTTGATCCAAATAATAGGTCCCACCTCGCACCCAGATATGTATTGGCCCGATTGATGACGATATAAGGTCTCTTACAGCGGACTGGGCTTTGGCAAGAGTGCGGAATGGAGAAGTAATCGTACCTGTATTGTTGTCGTCACCATCCGTCGCCACGTACACTTCTGTCGATGCCGCATGCGCGGTTTTAGGTACAGTCACAGTTGCAATTGCGCTGAACAATAATGCCGAAATCAGTGATAAACACATCACCCGATAACACCTACTTTTCCATTGCATGATCAAACCTCCATATTTATCATGATTTTGTATTCGCTTACCTGATTACACGAAGATTATAACGCCGGACCTCTAAATTTTTCATAGATTATCTTCTTGAAAATATCGATTAATCTACTTACATAGCAAAAAGGCATGAACTTCGAGGACTTCACCTCAAATTTCATGCCTTCTGTATTGTCATTCAAACTCAACTATGGCGCTCGTTTCGGTAACATTTTCACATAAGCATCCGATAGTTTCATGAATTTCAGGATATAATCGTAATCCTTCTTATAAGGTGTTAGATCCGATACTGGTTCCAGCGTACTTAGATTAATGGCCTTACCATCGTCGAACCCTTTGCCAGGAATGAACAGAATATCATCGTTAAAGAACGAGCCTGTTGGCAAGTAATAGCGCATCCCAATAATATTATGATCAATATTCAATAGATCATGACCGAATGCCGTGAAATGCTGATCTTCCAGCGATATTCCCATAAGATTCGCAATGGTCGGCATCATATCCACTTGACCGCCAACCCGATCGACGACTTGGCCTTTCTCCATCCCGGGAACGTGAATCATGAATGGAATATTAAATCGGCTCACATACTCATTATATGGAATACCCAGTGATTTACTGAGTTCCTCCGGATTATTATCTTGCGGTTGAAGTCCAAAATGATCACCATAAACGACTAATACCGTATTCTCCCACATGCCATTCTCCTTGAGTGAATCAATCAATTGTCCAAGGGCATAGTCCGTATAATGCTGCGCATACATATAATTTCCGATTTGCTTCGATGCTAAATCTGCTGGCAAATCAATCGTTTTCGCACGATCTGGTACTTTAAAAGGAAAATGACTGGATACCGTGACAAATTGCGCGTAGAAAGGCTGCTTTTTCTTACTAATTTCTGATAGCTTCTCCACGCCGACACGATACAATTCCTCATCTGACGCCCCAAATTCATTAAATTGATCATTTTTGAATGAGGGTTTATCGAAGTATTGATTGAAAGCCAACGCAGGATAAAGACGTATCCGATCCCAGAACTTCACATCATTGACATGAAACGTATTCGTTGAGTAATGATCCGCACCGAGAAGTCTCGGTAAGCTAGGAAGCTCACGATCCGCATATCCCGTAGACATGGCGATGGCACCTGTCGGGTAGATCGAGGTGTTTGACATGAACTCCGCATCCGACGTATTGCCCGGGCCAATTTGCTGGTAGATATGCGGGAAATAGAAGCTATCTTTGGCTAATTGATTGAGCACAGGTGTAATCTCCTGATCATTGACCTTCAGATTGATGAGGAAATTCTGAAATGCTTCCATTTGAACAACAATCAGATTCTTCCCTTTGGCAGCTCCAAAATGAGCGGGTTTCTGTCCTGCTTCAAGCGGCTTGTCCCGATAAGTAAAGGTGTCTTCAGAAGTTTGAACCTGCTGTGTAACTTCCTTAATGTTACCTTCTTCAACCATCTTGTTCGTCTCTCTAGCCTTGAGCGCGATTGCAAATTGATAATCGATGAACCCAATATCCTGTGCAAGCGCAAGTTCATTATCCATCGCTTTGTTCTGCATCACCGTTCTACCCGATAACACAAGGCAGATGACTGTGACTGCAACCATCCCGATTTTCCAATATCGACGTTGAATCGGACTTGAATCGGCTGGCAGTCGACGACGCGTAAATAACCAAATGACAGCCATCACGAGCGTATCGAGGAAATAGATATAGTAGATTGGACGAATCGTCGCTTTCACACTATCCCCGATTTCGGTCACCTGATGAAGTGCCGTTAAGGCCGTATACGTTGCAACTGACCCGAAATGATCATAATATAATGTCGCGGCAAAACAGATGAACGATAGCAATAAATTGAATCCCCAGTAGACATATCGTTTGGATCGCATGGGTAAGATTAATTCTAGAATACCGAAGATTGCGCAAATCGCGAATACATCTCGAAGCAGTTGAACCACAGACATCTGCTCGAAAAAGAAATATCGCATCAGGACGAGCTTCCCGAATGCGCATAGGATCGCCCAGAAGAAGATTGGAATCTTCTTCGCAAATGTGTTTTCCATTTCTCTCATTCTTCTCTCCTATTTCGATTAAGTTTACAAGATTTTAATATTTTCATAGTATATCAGATTTCGCCCAGTCACTTCCATTCATATATTCCAACCAACACAAGAAGACCCTTCCACTTCTTCCAAGAAGAAATTGAAGGGCCTTCTATCCTTATCTCGTTGATACTGTGCTAATGTTAATCATTTGAATGTATAGCTGTCTCGCGACTTGAATATCTGTCGTCCCATGGACGAGTGCCCTGCCGTCAACGAATAATACGATTCGCTGCTCATCCCTATGTGCGCTAAGCAGAAAGTCATTCATGATGTCCACTTGCAGCTGTCCTGAATGATATTGCCGAATTTGTTTCGATAATGTCCTTAGATCCAGCTTCATCGCTTCAGAAGGACGAAGATGGACCGTATCACGCCCACAGAGAATCGCTGCTTTCTCTGTTGCAGGCGCTTTAAGAAATGGATACGTTGCTCGATCGCCGCAGCTAGCGCATCCCCGCTTCTTCATCGCTTGGATATTGATGGCGGTGTACTGATTGTTCCATAGATCGAATGAAACAAGCTTTCGGTGTAGCGCATCAGGGTTCCCCGTTAACAGCTTAAATGCCTCTGCCGTCTGATGCGCCACGACCATTTGAACCGCTGGTGCAATAATGCCGTCCACGTCACAGCTCTCTCCACCATTCGGAATGATGTCCATCATACAGCTGAGGCATGGTGTAACCCCTGGGAGAATTGTGTAGGATAACCCATAGCTCCCGATGCATGCACCATAAATCCATGGAATTCGGTATTTCACAGCAATATCGTTCAAGATGAATCGCGTTTCGAAGTTATCACACGCATCCAAAATGAGGTCAACACCTGTAATAAGTCGTTCTAAATCTTCCCCTCGCGCGTCCAAAACGTACGCATCGATCTGGACATTGGCGTTAATCCGTTCCAAATGCTGTTTGGCTGCGATCGCCTTTGGCATCCGCTGACGTACGTCCTCTTCCGTATACAATTGCTGACGCTGCAGATTACTCCATTCCACATAATCGCGGTCGATGATCGTGACATGCCCCACGGCCGCCCTGACAAGGGTTTCCGCGCAAGCGGACCCGAGCGCTCCCGCACCGACGATCAGGACATGACACTCGGCCAGTTGCTGTTGTCCAGCCGCACCGATCGGTGCAAAGCTCATCTGGCGTGAATAGCGATCGAAAGACGGCTGGTCTTGCTCCGCCATCATACCGTAACCATTCCCTCAAGCGGACTGCTCGCCGAGGCATATCGCTTCACAGGAATTCGTCCGGCTTCAAAAGCTAACCGCCCCGCCTCAATCCCTTGCTTCATCGCGACAGCCATTTTGACGGGATCGCCTGCCCCAGACACCGCTGTATTCAGGAGCACTCCATCTGCGCCAAGCTCCATTGCAAATGCAGCATGCGATGGGGCACCGATTCCTGCATCGACAATGACGGGCACGACCGCTTGCTCAATGATAAAACTTAAATTAATGGGGTTAATAATTCCTTGTCCTGAACCAATCGGAGAAGCGCCTGGCATGACGGCATGCACACCCATCAGTTGAAGTCGTTTGGCGAGCTGCACATCATCGGAAATATAGGGCAATACGATAAAGCCTTCATCAAGCAGCATCTCACAAGCTTTTACCGTTTCGATCGGATCCGGAAGCAAGGTTTTCAGGTCTCCTATCACTTCTACTTTGATCATATCGCATAGGCCGGAGGCCTTCGCAAGTCGCGCAATCCGTACTGCTTCTTCTGCAGTTGAAGCCCCTGCCGTGTTCGGTAACAGGGTGTATTTGGCCAGATCAAGCATTTCTAGAAAGTTCGGTTGACTAGGCTCGAAAATATTCATACGCCGTACCGCGAACGTTAAAATTTCAGTCTCAGATTTCTCGACCGCTTCTTTCTGAACTTCAAAGTTCGGGAACTTTCCGGTTCCAAGTAACAGACGAGATTTAAATGAATGAGGGCCAATCGTAAGCAATGCAATTCCTCCTTTTAGATTTTCTGATAAATTTGGCTGCCGGACGCTTTGAATTCATTCGATTTCTCTTCTAAGCCTTGGGCTGCATACGCTCGAATATCCTGTGTAATCCGCATGCTGCAGAATTTGGGCCCGCACATGGAACAGAAATGCGCTGTCTTCGCGCCTTCCGCCGGCAATGTCTCGTCATGATATTCCATTGCACGCTCCGGATCGAGCGAGAGATTGAATTGATCTCGCCAGCGGAATTCGAAGCGGGCTTTGGATAACGCATCATCGCGCTGCTGGGCCCCAGGGTGACCTTTGGCCAGGTCAGCAGCATGTGCTGCGATTTTATAGGCAATAACACCTTCACGCACGTCATTCTTGTTCGGCAGTCCGAGGTGCTCCTTCGGTGTAACATAGCAGAGCATTGCCGTTCCGAACCAACCGATCATCGCGGCACCGATGGCAGATGTAATATGATCATACCCTGGCGCAATATCTGTCGTTAGCGGACCGAGTGTATAGAATGGAGCTTCTTGACAGACTTCCATCTGACGATCGACATTCTCCTTGATCATGTGCATCGGGACATGTCCCGGCCCTTCGATCATCACTTGAACATCATGCTTCCACGCGATTTGCGTTAATTCCCCCAGCGTATCGAGCTCAGCGAATTGAGATTCATCATTGGCATCCTGAATGCTTCCTGGACGAAGACCATCTCCGAGTGAAAATGCCACATCATACTTCTTCATAATCTCGCAGATTTCCTCGAAATGCGTATATAGGAAATTCTCTTCATGATGCGCTAAACACCAAGCTGCCATAATCGAACCCCCACGTGATACGATCCCCGTCAGGCGATTCGCCGTTAGTGGTATATACCGGAGCAGAACACCCGCATGGATGGTAAAATAATCAACGCCTTGCTCCGCTTGCTCAATGAGCGTATCGCGGTAGACTTCCCACGAGAGATCTTCCGCCTTGCCGTTCACTTTCTCGAGCGCTTGATAAAGCGGTACCGTACCAATCGGAACCGGAGAATTGCGAATGATCCATTCCCGCGTCGTATGAATATTTCTCCCTGTGGAGAGATCCATCACCGTATCTGCACCCCAACGCGTAGCCCATGTCATCTTCTCAACTTCTTCCTCAATGGAGGAAGATACCGCTGAATTCCCAATATTCGCGTTAATCTTCACGAGGAAATTCCGCCCGATAATCATCGGTTCACTCTCTGGATGATTAATATTCGATGGGATAATGGCTCTCCCACTCGCGACCTCATCCCGGACGAACTCTGGCGTGACATGCTCACGAATCGCGATATATTCCATTTCTGCGGTTATGATGCCTTGGCGCGCATAATGCATTTGGGTGACATTTGCACCTTTTTTCGCCCGCAATGGACGACGATTCAGTCCTGGGAACACGATCGTCTGATCTGCATCCTCCGCTCTGCGCAGTCCGTTATCCTCCGGTTTCACCTCGCGCCCTTCATAGAACTCGACATCGCCACGATCTAGAATCCATGCTTGACGATGCGGGCACAAGCCTTCTTCAATATTTGTATGTAATGTTGTATCTGTATAAGTTCCGCTCGTATCGTACACGCGCACAGGTTCATTGATCTCAATACCTCGGCTGTTCTCTGTTGGGCTGAGCGTAATCTCACGCATCGGAACCCGTAGATCCTCGCGCGAGCCTTGAATATATACCTTTTGACTGTTAGGAAAATTAACTTGTGACATCTTCTCCTCACCCTCCGCCTACAAAATGTACAATCTCAATACGTGCACCTTCATCTACAATACGATCTACAAAATGATGCTTATCAACGATCTGTGCATCAACCTCCACAACGACAATGCGGTTCTCGAGTCCGAAATGCGCTAATACATGTTGTATGGTAGTCACATGCTCAGGCAGTTCCACGGGCTGACCATTCATGATTAATTTCATGACCTCACCCCAGTCATTTGATGTTCTTTCGTCCATCGCATCGAAGGGATCTGGAAGGCAGATAAATCTGCTGCAGGTTCCTTCTCTTCAATTAGATCTGCTATCACGATTCCCGTGAGCGGACTGAGCAGAATCCCGTTACGATAATGCCCGGCAGCGATCATTAAGCCATCTAGTTGCGGATGTCGACCTATATATGGCAGCCCATGCGGTGTCTGCGGCCTTAGCCCGCTCCACGTTCGACTCCACTCCGCACCGCGAATGGAAGGAATTAAACGTTCTGCAACGTCCATCAATGCCAAGATGCCGCCGACCGTCACTTGTCGATTGTAGGTATGCGGTGTCACCGTGGCACCAATCAATAGTTCTCCATTGGCCTTCGGTACGATGTAACAATCGTCTGTGTATATCGTTTTACGAATAAGCGGAGTATTCGTTTTTACCGCAATACACTCCCCTTTGACAGGATATAGCGGCAAATCGTATCCAGTGGATCGGAGCAAGAACTGTGACCAGATGCTGGATGCGATAATGACATGATGACAATAGTGGGTACCGTCTTGTGTACGAACACCGACAATTTTGCCGCCTTCACGAATCAACTCATACACCTCCGTATGCTCACAAATATCTGCGCCGAGATCTGATGCTGCCTTGGCATACGATTGGGTTAATGAAGGGGCCATGACCTGATGGTCTTGCTCCAAGTAGAGCGCTCCATACACATCGGAGCCTAACGCTTTCTCCATCTCCTTCGCTTCTGCAGCGGACAACCATTGTGTGGCTTCACCCCACTGCTGCTGAATTGCAGCTTGTGTATGATAACGAATAACATCTTGTTCACAGGTTGCAATACGCAGCAGGCCATGCTGGACAAGTCCAATTTCAATCCCGCTACGTTCCTTCAGGTCAGCCGCAAGTGCGGGGAACATCGCTCGACTGTGTCGTGCAAATTCAAATAATGGTGCGGATTCGATGAATTCCGCTTGCGCTGCCAGCATGCCTGCCGCAGCACCCGAGGCTTCGGAGGCGATCCGGTTACGCTCTAAGACTCGAACTCGGATGCCTCGAGCAGATAAATGATACGCAATCGAACACCCGATGACACCTCCGCCCACGATGATGACGTCAACTGTTTGCTGCATGGAATGACCTTCTTTCGTTAAGCTTTGACGCATATTGCTTAGCTGCTGTTAGAGGATCCACAGCGGATACAATTCCGCTAATTACAGCGATCCCTTGTGCACCTTGCTGCATCACATCTTGTACCTGATCAGGCTCGATCCCACCAATACCGATGACCGGAATTGATACTGAAGCGGCTACTTCTCTTAAGGCCTCAAGCCCACGTGGAGATAAGCCCGGCTTCGAACCGCTCGCGTAGATATGGCCATAGAACAGATAATCCACTCCTTCTGCCTCACAGCGGATGGCTTCTTCAACCGAATGCACGGACCGTCCAATGCGAAGTCCTTGTGACATTTGCTTCACCTGTTGAATAGGTAAGCTGTGATGTGTAAGATGTACCCCACCAATTTGAGCGGCACATGCGACATCCACGCGGTCGTTGATCACCAGTTTTTGAGCTGGAACCCCTAGCTGCAGCATCCTTTGCAATGTCTCAACCAATTCTTTGGCTGTGCTATTTTTCTCTCGTAGATGAATAAATTGAACGTGCGGATGTACTTCTGCAGCAATCACTACAAATCGCTGCAATGGTATGGATCCAGGTGAGATAAGATGTAGTTCCATGGTGTCTGAGCTCCTTTCTTGGAACGCAAAAAGACCACTTTTCCGCAGAAAAGTGGTCGTCAAGCTCCATAAATAAACTCCTAAAAAGGATGAAGCGAGCCTCAACACTTCCCTACGCTGGTATTAACCAGATCAGGTTCGAAGGGTCCGGTAGATCCGTCTCAGCCCTTAAAAGGCTCCCCTAGTGTGTATTGCTTATCAAGTTACCAACAATATAGCACAATCTTACTTTGTTGAATAGGATAAAATTTCAAGAAGAATCCCAAGTCCTCTAAGCTACGCGATTGGTGTACCATTCCGTACCTGTTGATCAGGTTGCAAGAGTACCACATCACCTTCCTCGGGCACACCGCCAATCACCAATACCTCCGATTTGAATCCTGCAATGCGTCTTGGTGGGAAATTTACGACTGCGATCACTTGACGGCCAATCAGTTGTTCAGGTTCATATCTTTTTGTAATTTGAGCCGATGATTGCTTGATCCCTAGATCACCCATATCAATGGTTAATTTTATTGCAGGTTTACGGGCTTCTGGGAAAGGTTCCGCTTGGAGGATAGTTCCTACTCGCATATCTAATTTCAGAAAATCTTCTATATCTGCCATTTTTCAACGACCTCCTTTTGCACTATTTTATTTGAGAAGTGTGGTTGAGACAAGTTTATGCATAATTGGTTTACATAACATTTATTATGTAACTTTTGTTACTGATCATTCTTAAGGAGCCGATTGGCAAGACCAAGGAATCAATTCTATGTCCTCATCGGCACACGGATTCACCTCATCCATCTATGTATAATCATACTAAATTAATGTATATTTAACAACGACACTACTATCCCGATGATGTAAATAAATGCTTCGAAATAGTTCGTTTCGTTGAACTCTATCCGGCAAGATCACATGTGACTGTTACGACTTGCGAAGCTCCTGTTGCAATCATTTAGATTCAATGGATCCCTTTCCACGACAATCAACCGATTGCCATTTCTATACCACTTTTTGCTAAGCGCTAACTAACCAAATGCCTGCTGCTCGCAGGTTATAAGTACGGTTTGACCTGATTTTCTCGTTCCTTCCAACCCTCTGCCCGTTCGAAATTGTATTACTTTCCAGAAAACATGATTTATCTGAAAAGCCCTTCCACTACATTAAGACATATGGCGAAGCGTTTCATTAACCTAGGTTCATACTGTGACGAATTCGGCTTCATGCAACCGAGGTACTACCTAGATAAGATGCAATATGATATTGTGGGATTCTTGCATGAAGTCCAGTGTATAAATGTATAAATATACAGTATTGTTGTTCTGTTGTACAGAGCAATAAATTCATCTCACGTTATTCTTTTTTTCATCTACAATCGTACTGCCAGCTTTCTTCAAATCGTTCTCAGCATACATCTCGGTCTTACATCTTTTGAATTGTAGCGAATGAGACTGAGCAGTATTCACGGTCATCCAAAGCTTGAATATGAATTTATCAGATTTTCCACAAACCATCCGAAATGGGATCAATTCGACTGAAGCCAAGTAATGGTCTCTTCAGCATATCTTCCATAACTTAGGCTCCTTGTTTTATTTCACGAAATTTAGTTTACATAACATAAATTATGTTACTGTTTTACCAAAGCTCCCACCGTAGGTATTTTCCCTGAAAATTTATCCATCGCCATCTTCATCTGTTTATTATCAATATGTGTATAAATTTGTGTCGTTTCAATGCTCGCATGACCGAGCAATTCTTGCAGAGTCCGTATGTCCGTCCCGCTTCGAATTTGCATTGTCGCGAACGAATGACGCAGCTTATGACTTGATAATCGCATATTTACGAGCTCAGGCAGCTGCGCTTTCAGCTTCTCGAACGTCTGATCTGCAATCGTCTGGATCATGCGGATGGATAATCGACGACCGAATTGTGAGATGAAAAATGCCTGCTCTTTCCCTTGGTTTGGGGCTCGCCGCTCCTCTTGCGCACGTATCAGAATCAGATGCAATTCGGTGGGAAGCGGGATGACGCGCCATTTGCGTCCTTTTCCAAGAATGTGAATGGATCCGTCTTGATGTAGATCTTGGATGTTCATACGATGGATCTCACCAACACGCAAACCAGCAAAAGCCATAAGAAGCAACATCGCTATATTGCGGTTGTGATATTTGCCTTCCACCCGATCAAAAAATTGATATAGCTGGTTCTCTTCTAGATAAGTCGGGATCCGATTCTTTACCTGTTTCGATTTCGCGACCGAGGCGGCAGGATTAACTTGTAAATGCTCCATCTCATTCAACGATTTATAGAAAGCACGGAGAGATGAAAGTTTACGATTTCGCGCTTCATCTCCCGCTCCTCGCTCTCGTGTAACTGACAAGAATCGCATAATCTCCATCTTACCCAGTTTCGACAGTTCTGCCGGATAGACTCCTTTGAGAAAACTACGAGCATCACTCATATACGCCGACTGCGTCGATTTCGACATCCCTTGGTTTTTCATCCATATCGAAAATAATTCTAACTCGAGACTGTATGCCTCAATCAAGTCATATTGCGTAAGTGTCACGAATTTCCCCCCTCTTCTTTTTATGTATTTATTCATTGCATCAGCGTGATTGAATTCTGGCATCTTCCAAGAAAAAATTCCAGATATCTACCATTTTCTCGAAAATATAAACCTATCAATACCTATTATAATATGAAAAAAGTTTATTTAAAATGAAATTGCATGAAATATGTATTTCACGCAATTATTTGATGGCAAAAAAAGAGAGTTTGCGCTTGAAATGATACGCATTAACTCTATGCATTCTTCACTTTCTATTCTATATCTCGGGATTAATTACTTTCACCTTTATTGCGCCGAAACAGTGAAATCCCACCGAAACCACTGATAACAGCAATATAAAAACCAGCATCATACCACCAACCCGTGTTATGCATTTCATATAACCTGATATTCTCTTTGAATGCGCCAATGATTAATGAAATAGGAGCGATCCATCCATGCCATATTCCCCAGAAAAATCCCGCATGATTTTCAGCGTTATTCGTCCCATCTCCAGGCACGCAACCCGTTAGAAGAGTCATAAGTAGCAATACTGTTGCCAACATGAAGAAGTGTTTTAATTTCATATCCATCACCTTTCAACGAAGTTATTCTTTACTCAATCAATATATTTAAAGTATGGCTATTTGATTCTCAAAATTCTCAATAAGGACCTCTGAGCAACTCTTAAAATTTGGGGGTTATATCTTATTTCACTTTATTTCTGGGGCCAGCCTCCCCAAAGATGAAGTTTATTTCCGTCAGGATCCAGTACATGGAAAGAAAGGCCGCAACCTCCATTATCCGCTATACTATCAACTTGCTCATTCTCACTAACCAGTTTCTTATATAGATCTTCAAGATAATTTATCTAGAGAGTAAAAAGTCGTTTTTTCTTTCGTCTTTATTAAAAAATCGTCTGACTATCAGTAATTTTCAGTTGAGCTTGATCATGACTTACTGGTCTCAATAAATCCAAGTTCAAATACGTCCTTGTCACCTTCCCTCAACAACCTTTTCTATTCATAATATAAGCCGAAGGGGATTCCTTCATCATTTTTTTGAACACACGATAGAAATGCGACGTATCGTAAAACCCCAAATATTCGGATATTTCGGTGACTGACATGGTTGATTCGAGCAGCAGACTACTTGCTTCCTGGACACGCAGTTGATGTACGTATTCGATTGGCGTCATGCCTATCGCTTTCTTGAACATGGCGATCGTGTAATTCGGTGAACGGCCGATAAGCTTCGCTAGTTCACTAATTTGAATGGATTCTCGATAGTGTGTCTGAAGCTCTAGTTGAATTTTTCGGGCCAAATAAAATTTAATCGGTTCAACGGCGGGGCTTACGGGCTCACGTTTCACAATTCCAAGCAGCTCAATCAAAATACCGAGGCAGATGGACTCATGAAATGGATTTCCCTCCCATTTTTCTTGAAAAAGGCGTGAGAATCGTTTGAGCACATATTCGTAGTTACTTATTTTCATCCGAATAAAATGAATATGCAGTAAATGCTTAGCACCAGCATTAGCATCGTCTATCAAATTAAACAATACGGTATATTTCCTATGCGGCTCTTCTGTATTGCTTCCCGCTCGTACCGTACCTTTCGGTATCACCAATAAATCTCCTGCCTCAACCCGATGCGTTACGCCGTTAATGGTATAGGTCGCCGTTCCTTCCACCATGAGGACAATAACATGGTATGGAATTGCCTCGCTTACTGTATTCCAGCCCGGTATGCAATCATCATAATGTACCGCTAGTAAGGTAAACATAGCAACGGCCCTCTCAATCTAGAATGTTAGTCCCAGCATAGCAATCCTAGGTCCGGCATGCAAACAATAAAACAATCTTTCAAGAATTAAGTGATCAAAATTACAGTTGTTTTGTACATCTGAAAGACATTACGTACATCGTGCTCAGAGCAGCACTTCTATATAATGGAGACAAACATTTATACGGGAGGCTGACGTACATATGAATAATAACACCAAACCGAATATCCTATTTATCATGAGCGACGATCATGCTGCGCACGCCATGAGCTGCTATAGCGGACGCATTAACCAGACGCCAAACATCGATCGGATTGCTAAGGAAGGCATTCGCTTTGACAATTGTTTCTGTACGAATTCGATCTGTGCACCTAGCCGGGCAACGATTCTGACAGGCAAATACAACCACTTGAATGGCGTTCGTACATTGTATGAAGGCTTCGACGGTCGGCAGGATCACGTAGCCAAAATGCTTCAAGGCGGCGACTACGAAACAGGCATGATTGGTAAATGGCATCTCGGCCAAGGCGGCAATTATGACCCGACCGGATTTGATTACTGGAACGTGCTGATTGGCAACTGGGGCCAAGGCGAATACCACCAGCCTACTTTCTCTGAAATGGGTGAGGATCGTGTTTACGACGGTTATGTGACGGACGTCATCACTGATTTATCAATCGATTGGCTGAATCGCAGGGATCAGGAGAAGCCATTTTTCTTGATGTGCCACCATAAAGCGCCACACCGCCCATGGGTACCAAGCGACAAATACGCTACTATGTATGAGGATGTTACGATTCCCGAGCCGGAAACTTTCAATGATGATTATTCAAATCGTGCTACAGCCGCCAAAGAAGCGACGATGCGGGTGGAAAGTGATCTAACGCTCGTTGATGTGAAGGAGGAAACACCCGAACATCTGACGCCAGAGCAAGCAAAAAGCTGGAAATACCAGCGATATATGAAAGACTATTTACGTTGCGTGGCTTCCATTGATGAAAATGTTGGACGATTGCTCGATTATTTGGACGAAATGGGGATTGCGGACAATACAATTGTTATTTACACGTCTGATCAAGGTTTCTTCCTCGGTGACCATGGATGGTATGACAAACGTTTCATGTATGAGGAATCGCTTCGTATGCCGTTTATTGTACGTTATCCGAAAGAAATCAAACCGGGCGAGATTACGGAAAAAATGGCCCTAAACGTGGACTTTGCGCCTACCTTCCTCGATTATGCAGGTTTGCCTATTCCAGACGACATGCAAGGCTATAGCCTTCGGCCAATTCTCAATAGCGAACATCCAGAAGGTTGGCGGACATCGATGTATTATCGTTACTGGATGCATCGCATAGACCATAACGTGTTCTCGCATTATGGGCTGCGAACCTACCGCTATAAGCTTATCTATTATTATGCTGACGGATTGGGAGTGCCTGGTACTTTGGATGAATCAAACCAACCCGAGTGGGAATTGTTCGATTTGCATCAAGATCCATCCGAGCTCAATAACGTGTATGAGCAGCCAGAGTACGCTGAGATCGTCAACACATTGAAGGCTGAACTCCATGCGCTGCAGGAAGAGGTCAAAGATGATCGGTATGTGCTCGATGTTGACTAAAGAGCCACAACTGGACTAAATTATTTTCGTCAAGAATACAGTTATTGAACTAAGCAGCCTTAGTTCGGGATTCAACCGGACTAAGGTTATTCAACTCTCAGAATCTATTTAATCGTGTCATACAAGTCTACTTCAATGTTATTTACTTCCCTTTGTCCCCATTCATCTGAAATTTCCAGATGCCATGATCTTAGCGATCGTTCATGTTTATTTTCTTCAATCCAACGATGTAACTTATCATATGTATTTCTAATTTCATAATTAGGCCCTTTATGACTTTGGACAGCATATTTTTGACTCGGAACTACGATAGAAACCATCCCTTCAGGAACTTGTGTAATGTCATTTACCTCAACACATACCCAGTAACCATCTTCCTCTTCCGTGGAGTCCTCAACGATAAATGCACCAATGAGTCTAACTGGGTTCACAACATGATTAATCTCATTCAGTCTATCTTTAAGTGTAAAAGAAGCTTTTGGGATTTCATTGACATACTGGTCACCAGGACATAACACTCTGAAACCAACTAACTTCATTTCTTTGAGTTCAACGACTTTCACAGGACTCACTCTCTCTTTCGTTGATATTGTTTTTAATGCTTTGCATAACTCTCATATAACGTTGTTGAATTCCCGCCCCATATCACCTCATCCAAGGCCGGCGCTATCTCCAAATCAGAATCATTCTTCAATTGGAATATAAACATCTACATTGTTAGGCCACTATGGGTCTTCAAATTTATAGACTTCTATGGCCATTGCTCTCTTGTTATTGCTGATTTCATTCTCTTGTAAATAATGATGTATTGCTGCATATGGATCATCTTCTGATCTTGTTTTCCCGTATTTATGAGTAGGGATTGAGAATCCTAGCATGCCAGCTGGAACTTCTTTCAGTTCCGTTACTTCCATGCAAATTAGATATGTAAACAATGTCTCTGATGTAAAGCTCAAACAAACGTATTCCGATGGGTTAATAATTTCCGTTATTTCATCTTTCCGATTTAAGAAAACATGCTTCGCTTCTTCAACTCGTCTTGGATCATGGTTTGCAAATGCGGAAGTCACTGCAACTCCAACAAACTTCTTTTCTTGTAATTGTACAACTTCAACTTCGTTATTCATATTCATAGACGATCCGCCTTTCAAAATGTTTCTTGAATATTATGTTAGTATAGGTTGTATATTCAATAGCCCTATTTCAACTGATGTCTCTATGTAACCAATTATCTGATCAAACGTAAAAACATTAAGTTTTTCATGTAAAATTTCGTTTTCGTACTCCATATCTCCTAATACATAAGGAATGAATTCTTCAACCTCTTTGGACTTAACCTCTTGCAAATCAATGATTGTAGGAAGATAACTGAGCTTTTTCCTCAATTCATTTGTAAATCCATAGTATTCTAGTAATTTCCCATTGAGTAATCGGAAATCATTATGGTACGAACGATATAATTCTTTATTAACTTCCATTCTGTTTCTTAACCAAGGAAGATTAAAACCTTTGAGCCATATATCATCAGCTATTAAATGTGTAAAATACCCCAATACATAATGGCTTTCTACTAGCGAGCTATATTTATGTAAAAATCCTTTATAATCAACGTATCTTGAATAATCTCGTACTTCACCTTTAAAGAAATGTGATATATCTTTTGTTGAAACAGCATCTGGAGCAATGCTTCCAATTAAAAACGCTGTTCTATCTTCCATCGACAGACAATCTGCAATTCTATTAGCAATAATCACGTGCATTATTCTTGAACCCATAATTCTTATCACCCTTCAATCGTTTCTTAAGCCGTAGGCGATTGAACGCGACACGGTTAGGTAGTGCATGAGCTTGATTCTGCTTCCTCGAAATCTCTCTGGCGATCCCAGATCCAACGGACGCATCGTGATACATTATTAGACGATGACTGTGCCTTCCCTGAAAGTTCCATCAAACAATTAGTCTATAAAGTCTTCTCAAAAATGTATAAGTCATCTTCTTCTCTAACTTTGGTGTATCCGCACTTTGTATAAAAGTGATGATTCTTGACACACCAGCTAGGAGTATCAAGCCACCATTTGTTGCTATCCGGAAAAATCCTTTCAATTTCATTCATAACTTTCATACCGATACCTTGATTCTGAAAGTTTGGATCAATAAAAATTCTTCCTAGATTATGTACTTGATTGTTTCCTATAAATATCAAAGCCCCCCCAATTATTTCTCCATCAAAGAGTACCTTGAAATATTCACAATTTTGCATCATCTCTTCTTGCCAACTTTTAGAATCGTATCCAAATGGTCCACCGATTTCGTTATTATTGAAATGTTTTGATTCTTCATCAAAGCTGGCCTTTTGTATTTCAGCGAGTTTTTGTGCATCATTTTTTATTGCTAGTTCTAGTTTCAACACTGGATGAACCTCCATTTATTTATGTTCTTGTTTTCCCGAATCATCACCGATTTAATGCCGAAAGGCCCGGAGCGATGAGCTTGATCGGTGCATGATTGTCTGTATGGTAAGCCCCCTTAGCGGGAACAGGGTGTGATCTGATGCCAACGCCCTTATCCAATTTTCTCTCAATGTCATTGTTATCTTCTCAGCCTATAATCTAAAAAATCAATTAATAATTTACATGAGTTTATACAAGCTTTTTGTTTGAATAACTTTTGATCATTAATAGTGTTTGTATTTGCTTTATCTGATACTGATTTAAGACCCATAAAATTAATATTGTTTAGATAACAAACATGAGCAAATGCTGCCAGCTCTTGATCCACTGCAATCGCTAGAAATTCTGTCATCAGCTTGTAGCTTATTTCATTATCACGTATTCGCTGATCGCCCGAAACAAACGTTCCAAAATGTACACACTCTGCAGTATTCTTTGTAAATTCTTTAAACATAGAAATGATCTCTTGTGTTGAATCAATGATACTACTTCTTCCCAAGTAGGCATCCAATGGATCACTAGAGATACCAGCGTCTGTAACGTCATGTTGTATCGTTTTTTCTGCAATAATAATATCTCCACCGCTTACTTCTTCTGATAACCCTCCGCATATTCCAGTCATAAATAATTCTTCTGGAAAATATTTAGTAATCAGTAATTGTGTACAGCTAGCTGTCTTGACCTTTCCGACTCCAGCTACTACTGAAATAATATGTAAATTGGCTAACTGATGAGTATAAAAAGTCCATGCAGCAACTGTTTCAGTTTTAATTGGTTTATATTGCTTTAACAAATATTGAAGTTCTGGCTCCCAAGCCGCGATAATACCAATTTTCTTCATTTATTACTCCTATTCTAGGTTTTTACTACCGAACCGACTAAAATAAGGGGCCTGGTTCCTACTAATATCGCAGTTCACGAATATAATTACTCAAAGTAATCACCTCGATTCCTCAATAATTTCCACTTTCTTTGCTCCGCCCTGAGCTGGATATGAATTATCGACACCACCTTGATACCAGACCTCCAAGAGTTGACCAACTTTATATTTATTTATGTCACCAATAATAAGCCATACTGCGTTTGGTGCTTTATCCTTTAATAATTGTGTTTTTGTTTCTGTTTCTAATTCATTTATTGACACATTCGAGACCACAAGGACACGTGATTCCTTAATGTCTATAATTCTCCCTTGAAAATCAGGTGGTTTTGAATGACTACATCCAGCGATCAATCCGATCAAAAACGTAAAAGAGATAATTCTTTTCATTTAAAATCCTCCAGATAAAAAGGAAATATATGAATTCAGGTTCTCATTGCCGACCCGCACCGTCAATGCAATGTTTATATGATGTAGCCACCTTATTCGAATCACTCGCAATATCACTTAATAGGGACATATACTTGAATTGATTCCCACAATTCATCACCTGGGAATTCGAGAATATAGCAATGACTTTCACTGTTCTGTAATTCATTTCTCTCGATTAAGAAGTTATTGAGTCCACTGTATACATCTTTGATAGAATCATCTTTTCCCTTATGAATCACCATGTAACGTTGTTCAGGAATTGTTATTTGTTGTAATCTCCCTCGGTAGTTTCCTTGCACAATTGTCCCTTCAGTCTCTATACATACAAAATAGATTAGTTCTTCATTCTCTACTTCCACAGGACATGGTTGAAAAACCCCGAACCAAGGTTTTCCATTCCATGTTTTTACGTCTTTTACGTGTTCCATTAATTCTTTTACTGCATTTCCGACTTTATCACCCATATTAGTGAGGCCTTTGCAAGGAATGCCTAGAATATTCAATTTCTTGAGATTTACAATCTCAGTAGTGATGGTCAAGTGAATCATCTCCTTAATTCTTAAGACTTCTTGGTTTTGCGGTTATTTCATATAACGATTTTCTATTCCCGAATCCGAAAGACTTAAGGTCCTCGCGTTCAATCCAAGCGAAGCGACTCGAAGGATCCGACCGCAACGCTATTTCGAATCAACTCTCCATCCATTCTACTTCATTCATTAGTGGTTTAAGATTCTCACCTTCAATTACGATTATTGTCATTCCTAGTTCTGATCCCGATTCATGTATCTCTCCAGGCTCCCAATATGCCGCGTTACCAGATCGAATATCATATCTTATCCCTTCCTTACCCATTACCCACCCTTGCCCATTTAGGACTAAAAAGAGTTGGTCTACTGTAGCTTTATGCGATCCTATAATCCCGTCAGTCCCTATAAAAACACATCCAATATGTACTGGTTTCTCCTGTTGAATTAGTCTTGTGAAAACAGACTCTTTGCTATTGAAATTCGTAATTTCTCTTCCTGTTTCTTTTTGAAAATTATATATTCTCAATAAAAACAACTCCTTTAGATATAAAGAAATTTAGCATCAATTGAACTTATACGTTCTCCGATGCACTACAAGCAAAGTGATATAGCGTTTGTGTGCCTGAAACCGAGTGGCTTAAAGGAGCTGAGCGACTGGGTGGCTACACCACTAGGCCATCTAGGGTTGTTCGCTGACTCAGCTAATATGCTTTCGCGCACCAAAGGCCGCACGGCCCACCGCGTAGATACGGTTTAGATGAAGTCAGCTGCTTCTTCTAGTTATCTAAGTCCCTCTTTCACGATACTTATTAATTCTTATTTATGGTCTGGATGGCAAGCTAATTTCTTGTATATCATCTATCCACTCGGGGTAATATTCCCGTTCTTTACATTCTTCAATTAGCCTTTCGATGTACTCTTTGTCAATACTAGTAAATAAATGTCTATCCTCAAATAATATCCAAATCAGATCCTTAAGATTTCGCTCCTCTAATGCTAGGTGCTCTTCCTCTGGATCTGTTCCTAACCTACAACTCTGATTCCCAATATGAATTAAGAACGTATGATGATTCTCAGCTATTTCACGATTAAACTTATAGATAATTCGACCATCAATATGTGCTTCTTCCCGTAGTTCTCTTAACACTGCTTCCTCTGGAGTTTCACCTTGTTCTATTCCACCACCAATAAAGGAATGACGTAATTCATTGTCGCTGGACACGATTCCATATGCAAATAACATTGCTCTATCTCTAATAATAATTGCCTGAGCGCGTTGCCGCATTCTTATCATCCTTTATGAGTTTTAATGGATTTATTAGCAGATTCACTATTGACGAACCCCTTTAGGGCTATCCGCTGAATCCTTTTTTTTGTATCATGCCTATGTTACTTACATCAACTTTCATCTTTATTTAAAACTCTACATAGACCGGTGCTCCCTCTGTCTTTATACTCTTTTCATTTCTTTCTCTGAAGTTTATAAAGGTGACCATCATTATTGCTTCTTCGAATGGAAAAAAGCCAGTTTCTATAGGAAATGTTTTAGTTTAAACAAATCCTGAAAAGACATTTTACTTACGTGCACACATATTTTTAAGATAAAGTTTCAAAATCCTTAAAATCAACTCGCCAATCAGTCACGAACGCCGGATAATACCCTACCCGGTAAGCTACTCTTTGAGAGGCAATATTGCTTGAGATAACATCATAAGTTGGTACACAACCACGTTTTAATATTTCAGAAGTTAATCTGTTTACAAGATAAGTTGCCAATCCCAATTGACGGTATTCAGGTAATACATCTATACCAATTTGCCACATCTTTGTACATACATTACATGCCCCTGCCATACCAACAATTTTACTATTTTTCTTGGCAAGTACGACCAATACAGTATGATAGGGATGATTCATGTCAGATATAATTGAATTATCAAATCCATTAAGCCCCATTAACATGGGAACCTCATCCTTCTCAACTACTTCATATGAAAAATCGGCTGGTGGTGATATCGGCTTTATTTTTTCTAAATCAGGAAGGAAATGTAGGTATAGTCCTCTGATGAATGGTAAGGAAAATATCGAATCCCTGTCTTTTCCTTGCATATGCGTTTTGGCAATAGACAGTCGTTCCGGCGTAGCCGATACCACAATTGATTTGCCCATAGACAAAATTTCAAAATATCGCTCTTTTCGCGGATACGGCCTGCGTCCGGGATTTTCTTTTGCATCTACAAAAATAATACTGTCTTTTTCTCTGTTTAAGTCGTCAATTGTACAGTTTAGGTCAATTGCAAGCTGTGATTGTACGATGTGTATCATTTCTTTTTGTGTCATCATCGTTATACGCCCTTTCTCAGATACGGAATCCTCAAAAATTCATCTTTTAATTTACTCATCAAAATTTGAAATAGTCTATGAATCTACTATGAACTTAGAATATCTTTTCAATCGGTTACATCAACAGATAGCGTTGGTACCAATATTATTTCATCTATTTTACCTTCATCATGTATTTTTACGGCTGTAAGCGCTTTAGGCAGATATGCCCCTGTATCTATATTCAAAGTTTTGCTTACACTATCAAATTCTGCCTTACCTGATTTACAAGGCGTATGCCCGATAATCTGCAGTTTACCAATATTCTTTAGTTGTCCCCTATTCCACAAGACGCTTTCTGGATGAGATTCTTCAAATGGGTTTTCTGCTGCCAAAGAAATACCTGCATGACTAATAAAGGCATGATCCGTTTCAAAGTACAGAGGTAGCGATTTCAACCAAGAAATATAGTGAACTAGATCTAATGATTTTCTTTTAAATTGATCTAATGTCTCTTGTCCACATTGTTTTAACCAATTCTCATTTCCTTCTTCTAAATGAACAATAACTTCAAACTCATGATTTCCTTTAAGAAAATATACCTTATCGGGATTCTTTTGTAATTCAATCGCATATAAAATTGTCTCAGGAGAGAACTTCCCTCTATCCATTAAATCACCTAGTTGCACTAAGATCTGTTTACCACTATTCCAATGCTCATTAATTAATTTAGTAAAAGTATGATAACAACCATGTACATCACCAACTACGAATAGCTCCATGTATAACCTCCATAAAAAGTCTTGCGGTATGTATAGCGTTGTTATGTTCCCGAAACCGAAGGGCTTGAGGCAGCTTGCTGCCGTGTGGCTCTGCTACTTAGCTTTGCAGGGTTGTCTGCCTGCATCTACTTCACCGAATTGCCTCGAGCAGATCAAGGAGCGTAAGCCCCGCAGTGGGAAAACGGTGCTAGCTGATGCGGATGCATTTCTTGATTTACTTTCTTAAGTCATTTATATTTCTTTACAATATTGTTTTGATACATGTTTTTACATGTGTTATTATATAGTTAATAAAGACCAAGTGCTGTGAACACTTGGTCAGTACAATTGGCTTGGATGGTTTATTCCCTTCTAGGTCACAAAGGATCAAAACCCACCTTCGGCTATCAATCTTAGGGTGGGTTTTACTTTTTCTTGTTGTTATTATTGATGTAAGTTAAAAGAGCAAGAATAAATGATCCAAATAGGAACATAAGCGTTAATGCATCTTTCACTTCCATGGCTTCACCTCCTTTCGAAGGGAAACCATGCCCACCCAAGATTCAATTGTAGTTATATTTTACCTTTATTTACATCTACGTACAAGTGTTCTTACATTTCTTTTTATTGGTCTTATAGTTTATACTGCATCCCTTTCACATAACGTTGTTATGTTCCCGAACCCTACACCGCCCTAAGCGCCGGGTCCGACGGACTTGGGCGGTGTAGGGTTGTCTGCCTGAATCTCTTCCCCGAAATGCCTCAGGCAGACCAAGGGGCGTAAGCCCCGCAGTGGGAAAACGATGTTATATGAAGTGTGGCGCTTCTTCAAGTTAACTTTCAAAATCATCGTCTTTCATATGTATAGAGTCTTCCGTTTCTGGGTTTTATAAAGCCCTTCCCCTTATAACCTCTTCGAATTAATTCTTTACTTAGAGATTTCATAAAAGCCCCATGGCTTACTACTAATATATTGGTTTCTTCATATGTCTCTAGCCTATTAATGACATACCTTGCTCTTAATAATGTTTCATCTCTACTTTCCTCCTGTGACTTATGTGAGAAGTACCAAGCCACCCGCCCCATAAATAACCAAATACTATAATGTAATTTGATTCTTGATTGAATAACCGACCGAATTCCTATTTCTCTTAGTTGATTGGTTCTAATTATATTGCCTTGGTACATAAATTCAGCTGTTTTAATAGCTCTTGATAAATCACTTGAAAGACATACATCCCAATTCAGGTCATTACTAATATGTTTCGCTGGCGTAATATCAGATTTATTATATTGGTCTACCCATTGATTGAATTGTTCAGATGTCATCCATTTAGAATCAGGTCTATATGTAACTTTAAAATGTCTTACTAATCCAATTTTCATAAGCCTCCTAATTTTTTTGTATTGGTTTCGCCACATTTCGCATAACGTTTTGTGTTCCTGAACCCGAGAGGTTTAAAGGAGCGTAGCGACTAGGTGGCTCCGCCTCTTTGCCTCGTAGGGTTGTCTGCCTGATTTCACTTCTTCGAAAATCCTCGGGCAGACTAAGGAGTTAAAGCGACGCAGTAGGATAACAGTGTTATATGATGCCAGTGCCTTATCTATTCCTTTAGTTCTAAATTCCTCTAGTTGCGATCTAACATCTGTATAGCAGAATACATCAAAATATAATACTCCATCAACCGATGAGATGGTTTCACATCATCAGGATTCTTTGCTGGATGGAGTATAAATGTAACAGAATCTCTATTCATATGTACATGTTGTACGTCCGGACCTCGACTAGTTCATAACTAAATCCAAGTCTCTTATAAAACTCAATTGATTTTTCGATATCTCTTACAAGTAAGACCATTGTAGGTCCAGATATTTTTACTCTTGCCATCTTGAACTCGCCTCTAAAATATTTATTATAGTTTGTTACACTGATTTCCCGATCCACAGAGGCTTAAGGTAGCACCAGCGACGGGTGGCTCTTCTACTAGCCTCACAGGGTTGTCTGCCTGAATTCACTTCCTTGAATTAAGCCCCGAAGCGGGAACACAGTGTTATCTGATGCCAAGGCCTTCATCGAATTTTCTCTCAAAGTCATGTTGTTATCTTCTCTGCCTATAATCTAAAAAATCAATTAATAGTTTAAATTAATCCAATTTCATTCCCTACCGGGTCAACTAAATAAGCAAGATAAAAATTATCAAATTCCATCTTACCTCTTACAACTTGCGCTCCCAGTTCTAATGATTTATTTATTGCATCATCGATGCTCTCAACTTCCCTAAAACAGACGAATAAAAACTTGCAGCACGTTCCGGATCTTGACTACTTAATTCAAATAATACAACTCGACCCATATTATTCGCCCCCCATAATTGGGATTTACACCCATTAATATAATACCGAATACTTGTTCTTATGTAAATAATTTTGATATTTTATGTTTTCCGCCGATTTCTTATAACATTCTTGTATCCACGAGCCCGAATGCTAGCGTTCTACTAAACTCGTCAAATGGGGGACATGACAAAATGTCATATGAGAAAACCTCTATCGAAGCCTTTCGAAGATGAGCGACTGCGATTAGATGTAGGTTTTATCGCCAATCAGAAAGTCGTTTTTGCATGCCAAAAACTTATACTTTCATTTCATATGTGGTAGGCAGGTGAGAAAAGACGTGCTTGAGCGAATAGGAAGTTGCTCAAACACGACTTCGTCCTTAGAACAATATAAAAATTCTCACCCCTGCTTCGTTCCCACCCGCTTCGCAAGTTCGACTAAATCAAAGCCTTTCAACGCACCTTCGACGAGTTCAGGCAGTAATGCAGGTGTACAAGCAAAGCAAGGCGTTCCATCCCGAGCGAGCTGCTTCGCAACATGTTCATCATAGAAAGGCTGACCTTGATCCGACAATGCGAGTAAGCACATCGTCCGTACACCCGCTTCACGCAGTTCACGCATGCGTCGAATTAGTGCGGATTGATTGCCGCCTTCATACAAATCCGAAATGATGATAAACAAGGTCTTCTTCGGCTCTTCCACAAATTGCTCGCAATAGGCTACAGATTTGTTAATATCCGTTCCACCGCCCAATTGAATGCCGAACAGCATCTCCACTGGGTCATTCGCGCATTGCTCTGTTAAATCTACCACTTCTGTATCGAATACGACAACGCGCGTTCTGAGCGCAGGAATGCTTGCGAATATCGAGCCGATCACCGAAGCCCATATGACCGAATCAGCCATCGATCCGCTCTGATCAATATCCAGAATAACCGTCCATTCCTGACTGCGCTGGGCCCGATCGAAAAAGTAGAACTTCTCCGGTATGATCTGACGGCTCTCCCGATCATAGTGCTTCAAATTTCGCTGAATCGTACGTTTCCAGTCGATGCCGCTCACGGAAGGAAGCGGGGAATGCTGACGACGATTAAGAGCTCCCGTTACCGCACGTCGGATGTCCTGTTCGAGACGTTTGACGAGTTCTTCTACAACAGAGGATACCAACATTCGTGCCGTGTCCTTCGTCTTCTCCGGAATTTTACCCTTCAGCGATAACAGCGTGCCAACCAATTGGATATCTGGCTTCACATGAGCAAGGACTTCCGGCTCGAATAAGAGTTGCTTCCATCCCTTTCTTTCCATAGCATCGTTCTGAATGATCGAGACCACGTCCTCAGGGAAACATTGTCTGACATCACCGAGCCATTTGGATAGACGTGGTGCGGACTTGCCGAGGCCTGCATTCCTCCCGGTTGAAGACCGAGCGTTATGTTGGCCTGCCTCTTCTTCACCGGTATCATCATAGATTGCCGCCAAGGCTTCATCCATAATACTCTCTTCTTCCGATAACGCAATACTCCCGCCTGCACAACAGCCTGCAAGCTGCTTTTCTGCAGAAGCGCCTAATATCATTCTCCATCTCGATACCGTCTGTGAATCTACATAGTTATCCATGGTCAAAAATCCTCAAAATCAAAATCATTTAGCTCGTCAATCATCTTTACTTCGTCCTCCTTCAATTCCCCCGTCAAGATCTCAGCTGCTTGATCTGCATGAACTCCCCACAATTCGCCTAATAATTCGGCAATCATCGTCTTCTCCCGCGGAGCGAACGAACTAAAAGCACGCCGCAGGAAAACCAGCGCACGAGCAAATTCATCATCACTCAGCGAGACAATGTACGCATTCAACTGCTCCCATAAGCTCTGCCGAGATAGAAGGGCATACCGATTGCGCTGCGACAACCCTTCAAACCATCCTGCACCGAGATCTGCTGGAATGCCGGGAGAGAGCCTTCTAGATACCTCTTCAGCACATTGCTGAGCGGTGATGGCTTGGCGTTCCATCAAGATAGCGCAAGCAAAACCGGAGAGACGCGGATTCCGATCATCCCGTTCTGATAAATGCAGCAATTCTTGAAGCCATAGGGATTCATCCACCTGTTCGCTATGCTCCAAGGAAATTCGGTTCAGCTCATTCATCGCCGACATCATGTCGGTTGCCGCCTCGTCATTACATTTCGCTGCATCCAGGAGGAACAGGCACGCCCGCATAAATAACTGTTCCAGAAGCGGCAGCAGCCGTGCGGTATCCATGCGACGTAAGCCACCGTAACCGATAATCATGGACAGCTCCTTCGCCGCTGCAGCGATCTGGATCACATCACGGCTATCTGCAGCAAGTCGCTGCAGTGTCTGCCGCGCGGTTTCCATCTGCTCAAGCATACGGCAATCGCATGCCGTACGGATCAGCCAAGATGCTTCCGCGATGGTACTGCAACTATCCAACTTCTGCTGCAGCACATACGCAGAGGCTACTTCAATCGTCTCCCCAAGAAGCGTCGATTCCACCACCTGAATTTCGACCTCAGGAGACCATTGAATGACCCAATGCTCAGCCCAAGTTGCATGTTCCTGTCCGCTAGGACGAAGCTTCGCAAAAGAGATGCCAAGCCATGCTAGTCGATGCAATAACGTGGACCGATTCAAATCAAGGAAGGCAGATTCTTCCGATGTAACCCGACGATTCTCACGTAAATCGAGTGATAAATCGGTAGCCACGGTTGTCTTGTACTTCTCGAGCTTCAATTGCTTCAACATGCGGTTCAGATCATCCTGAATCGGAGTCTGGCTGACACCTTCAGCCAATGAGCCGATGGCTGTTCCGACATCAACGCGTGCGAGCGCTTCTGCGATGACAGAGAGATCGCCGCGCCCCAGTAATGTCTGGGCAGCATCTCTCAAATCCCGTAGGGTTGGCGCGCTCCCTCCATGCAGGGCTGCTAGTGCTTCGGCAAGACGAACGGCTTCGATCACTTCAGCGGTTGAACGATGGTTCCCCGTCTCCCGCATCCACCTTGCAATCGATGACAAGTAATAATGCGGCAGCTCCTCGAGCGTATTCGTCCGCATGCGCTCCCACATCATCTCATAATAATGCGGTGCATGATTGCCTGCCCCATAGCCGGACATCGAAGACAGCTTATAATACGAGTAAGGCATAAGTGTCAGCTTCGTCTTACGCGATGGCAGCTGCGTCCATTCTTGATCCGTCATCACATGGGAATCTTGCGCAAGCGCAGCCGCATGATAAGCTCCGCAGACGACAACAATGCGGTTCGGTTCATGGCCTGCGGCAATCGTGTCTTGAATCTGTCTCCACATATAAGCCTCTCGAACCGCGTTATAGGCGTATTCCACCCGTTGATGCTGTCTCTCGTCCTCCTCCGTCAGTTCGCGCATCTGTGTAGAGAAGGCAATAATCGCCTCCTGATAGGCTCCCTTACTCGGATTGAGCTCATAATTACGCTCCCAGTACATATCGTAGTCATGTTCGCCCGCAATCGCGGCGATTCGACTGTAGATGGAAGAATCATCGAAGGAATCGGAACCAGAAGGCTTTCCATCTTCCGTTTCTTCCTCTTCCACGTCCTCTTTTGCTTCCAATCGCAGCTGCTGCATCGCAACCGTAACCGAGGACGGTAGGTCGATAAATACGGCGTGGGCTCCATTCTCAGCTGCCCATTTCATCGCTTGAAACTCTGGGGAGTAGGCAGCAAAAGGCCATAATACCGTTCGAACAGGGATATCCTCCGTAAAGGCGAGAATAGCGACAGGCGGAGTCGTGTTTCGATTCGTTAGATGATGGATCTCCGAGTTCGCATCCGATGGTCCTTCAATGAGTACGGCGGTTGGCTGCACTTCCTGCAGCAGCTCCAGAAGATGCAAGGAGGCGCCGGGTGACAGATGCCGCACACCAAATATATGTACAGCGGCCGTCGCTACGCTATTCACTCGTTCATCTCCTTACAGGCTGTGTACAAACCTCGCCATTCTGCGCCGCGCTTCTTCATCACATTGTCGAGATACTCTTTCCAGACCAGTTTATCTTTCACGTCATCCTTGACGATGGCTCCTTGTAATCCCGCGGCAAGATCTTCATCGGTAATTTCGCCGTTGCCGAAACTTGCTGCTAATGCCATGGAGTTCGTCAGCAGAGATATCGCCTCTGCCGTGGAGATCACGCCCGCAGGAGATTTCAGCTTCTCTTTCTTATCGAGTGTCATCCCGCTGCGCAATTCCCGGAAGATGGTTACCACTTTGATCAATGCCTCATCCGCAGGAACAGCAGCTTGCAGATCATAGGAGGAAGCAATTTCTCGTACCCTTTTCTTCACAATCTCGACTTCGGTGTCCATATCGCTTGGTGTCGGCAGGATCAGAATATTGAAGCGACGCTTCAGGGCCGCCGACATCTCGTTGACGCCCCGATCCCGTGTGTTCGCCGTTGCGATAATCGAGAATCCTTTCCGAGCACTAACTTCCCGGCCCAGTTCCGGAATCGAAATCGTCTTCTCCGATAAAATGGAGATCAGCGCATCCTGCACCTCGGAAGCACATCGTGATATTTCCTCGAATCGGGCAATGCCGCCAGTTTCCATCGCCCGCATCACAGGGCTCTGCACAAGTGCCTCAGGTGTTGGCCCACTCGCCAATAGCATCGCATAGTTCCACGAATATCGAACATGCTCCTCACTGGTACCCGCCGTCCCCTGAACAACAAGGCCGGAATGTCCGTAAATGGCGGCAGTTAGATTTTCGGATAACCAAGATTTTGCCGTACCTGGCTCTCCTATTAACAGGAGCGCACGATCGGTGATCAGTGTCGCGATGGCCATTTCGATCAACCTTTTGTTGCCGATATATTTTGGTGTGATCACCGTTTTACCGACTTTCCCTCCAGTAATGAACGTGAGTACGGATTGCGGCGACATTTGCCAGCCTACGGGAATCTTCCCTTTATCTGCTTTCTTCAACGCAGCTATTTCTTCTTGATATAATTGCTCAGCGGGCAGCCGCATCATATCTTGCAATTGCTCTTGACTCGTAACCATCTTCTCATCTCCTCAAGATCTTCATTCTGTTTATATACCAACGATCGTAATCACACGGAATTCGCCACGAAAGCTTCTTGCTTCTTTATCTCCATATCATTCCATACATATTGCAGCTGTTCCCGAGCGGTATACCGATATTTCTGGATCATTTCAGACAACCGATCTTGATAGGTGAAAGGCAGCTGATACAGATATTCCAGCACATGGCCTTCGAACGTATAAAGGTTGCTGCTCCGCTTTTGTTCAAGCACATTCATGAGTAATTCCGACCGGATCGAAGCATCCACACCCGCACGTTCAAGGCCAAGAAGCAGAATTTCAAAGGATTGATGACGCAGATCTGTCATGTCTTGCATTCGCTCCATCAGAAATGACTGTGATTCCGAATGGTCCGGCCGCGCGAAGACGCAGACGAGCTGGGTGGCTTGAACCTCAATCAGCCAATCTAACCATCGTGAATCCCACAGCTGTGCGACCTGTTCTACAGGCATCATTTCCACTTTGCGCAGGTAAGTAGTCTCTTCAGGGGAATTCCACAAACTAGGGTAAAGCTGATAGGGATAGGCAATCAATTGCTGCTCAAGGATCGATAGGAACTGCTTCAGCTTTTTCTGGGTCTCCTTATTGGTCTTCATCTTCCATTTATTTCGAACGGATTGCACATAGTGCTCAAATAACTGGGCTGGCGAGAGCTGCCGGAACGACGCACGGAAGGCATAAGATAAATAGCGCGTATTATGTTGTTCCAAACCATATAGAGCTTCCAAGGCTTCCAACAAATTTTCGTGTTCCAAGTACTGTGCTGCGGCATCCATAAGATCCAGTCCAGCAGAAGAGATATACAAAGAATATTGTTGTGTTACCTCAGTAAATAGTTCATATAACGGATCACTTCGTTTCCCTTCCAAAGCGGTGAGATAGTGATTTATTTTTATCTGCGATGCTTCGGCCTTCTTCTTATCTTCTTTGTACGCAAGTGCATGCTTCAGCTCTTCACTGAGATCACGAACCAGCCATGCCGTTAATTGTTCCGAGCTGCATTTGGCCGCGGCTTCAGCTGCGATTTCGATGTCTTTGCCCGCAAAAGCCTCATAGATCCGTTCAACCGCTGTCTCGGAATTTATGACTGCTAAGGCTTGATAGGCAGCTTCACGTATCGCTTTCTTCTTATCTTTCGTCCAAGAAAGCAATGCTGACGCATAGGAAGTCTGATCCGCTAGTAAACGAATCGCCGTCACGCGAACTTCCTCTGACCCGGATTCAGCTGCCTGAAAGATCAAATCCAATACATCTTCTCCGCCCGCCTGCCCGATCACTTGAATCTTGCGGCTCTCTACCCTGCCTCCCATCGGATCGAAGCTGTCGATCAAATAAGGCACGACCTCAGCTCCGTAGGAAGGCAGGATCTTCTGCATTGCAAATTCAGCGATTTCCGAATAGGGATCCCCAAGCGCTCGAACGGCAAGGGCCAGCAGACGAAGATCCCGGAACATGCCCTCTTCGAATGCGTGAACAACCACCTCATACCGATTGCTCCCTGTCGTCGTGAGCGCCTCCTCCACAGCAGCCAGCTTGCGATACGGTAGAAATGTAGATAAGGAAACGGGGCGATGTTCTAGCGGTCCAAGGTCACCCTGTGGTGCTGTCATGCCTTGTGTTCGAAGCACGGAGGTAAGGAGTAGATTCAAATCCTGCAGTAGTTCTGCAGATGGATAGTTTTCTATATCCGCAGGCTCAATCAGAGCCGCAATCCCTTCGGCTAGTCTTCTAAAAATCGGAGCTCGCTCGCCAAGCTGCTGGAATTGCGGCAGCATCCGTTTTAGTCGGTAATCACCGAGTGCCAGATCGCTTCCAGCGATGTAGATTCGACGCAGCTCTTGATGGAGCTCCTGTAATAATGCTGTACTCATGTTCATTCCTCCTAATACAAGAGACGGAGCATTTCCGCATCTTTCAATATCGTTAAGGGCATTGCCGTTAACCGCCCCGTGTCCATATCGTGCTCGAACCTCACCAGCATGCTTACATCCTCCAATTGCGATGATGACAAGTGCGTTAACAGAGGAAGGGTCCGATGCCCATTAGATGTTTGATCCCGTAATACGAGATGTTGACCGGATTCATCTGCAATGACAACTTCATCTTGATTGGAATGCATCACCTCGGCCACATGTAGCAATACGAGCGGATTGGCGTGACTTAACGGATTCTTCAGCTGGTTTTTCACTTTTTTGATGACATCTGTATACGATCGCTCGGCATATTTCGATATATGTACGACCTCATGCGAATCCATCGGTCTAGCAGCTATCTCTTCAAAGCGTACTCTTCGGTTCATATCCCCTGGATATTGATATAAGGAGGGAGTTCGCACAGCATCAAAGAAGCTGTCCTCTTCACGCATCAGCTTCGCCGCTTTGTAAGGCCGATATTGAAGGGTACGATGAATCTCCCCACTGTCTCGTTCGAGCCAATATCCTTCGTCAACATATTCTTGTCTTGCCGAATCGTCATAGCTCACAAATGCGAGCTGAACCAACTCTACCTGTTCCTTCATCAACCCGTATTCCTTCAGATCTGTAAGCTGCCATGCATGTCCCAGCCATTCCTCGATCGTCGATTCATGATCAAGCGCCAATGTTGGATCTGCTAATTTGCTTGTCAAATACGCACGTCCCTTTTTTATAAAAGCATGCATCACGGCCAATTGCTCCACGACGTCCGTATATACTTGCTCACGATCGTCTACTTCTGAGAGCAGTAAGGTAAGCCGTCGCAACTCCGTTTGCGCACCCGCGAGATAATAATTTCCCATTTGCTTCACATGCTCTTGCATCGTCTTGATGACCTTCTTATCAATCGTGCCCAGACCATTACGAACCAATGATCGAAGCAACTTCTCGAGGACATCCAATCCTTCGAGCTGTGATTGGATTTTTTTCTTGAGCGCCGTCTTGTTCACTTTCTTCGGCTTAAGTTCCGCCCCTTCACTCGTCTGTTGCGACTTCTTCTCTTCCCGCTTCTCTGCTTTTTCCCGTTTGGCAGCAATGTCTTCCGGCACTGCGGCGGCAGTGAATGCTTCTCCCCCGATGTAGGCATATAATAGTCCCAACGCATGCTTACATGGCAATTGCCTGCTTGGGCAAGAACAACGTAGTATCGGTTTATCCGGTTGAATGAAATCTGCTGAGCATTGGTAATTCGAGCTTCCGCTTCCTTTGCATTCCGCGAATAACAATGTACCGTCTTCGGATTGATGCAGCTGCACGAAACTGCGTTTTTTCACCAGACCTTGGGCATTCTTTATCGCCGCGGTATTCGAAGCTAGTGAATCCACGAATGATGATGTCATTTCAATCAAAATTATCGCTCCTATCTCTCTTACTTCCTTACTACTTTATCAACGTACGTCGGATCTCTTATAAGTATGAATGGTTGAATTATACTCATCTTCCACTTTATACCGATAAGGAGCTTTTGGCTATGCCCGAGTAGTCTCAAGATAGGAACCAAATCAAAAAGGAACCACCCCCATGCCAGCATTCAGCACATAGGATCGTCCCTTTATTATGTGAGGTGCTACCCCCTTCTGAGTTGACGCAATATTCAATATTATATACACTGTATCAACGCCCTCGTGCCTGTTCATATTTTTCAATACATGAAGGAGGAATCAGAAAATGAATATCACCGTCGTCGCATACGACCCAAATTGGCCAGAGGTTTATTTGCAGGAAGAGCATGCCATTCAGAGTATTCTTCAAGATGAGCTTGTGAGCAGCTTTCATATCGGAAGTACTTCCGTACCGAACTTACAAGCAAAGCCGATCATTGACATTTTGCTTGTCGTGAACGATATCAATAAGCTAGATGATTACTCGACACACTTTGAAGAGCTTGGCTATGAAGTCATGGGCGAGTTTGGTATTGCAGGGAGAAGATATTATCGCAAAGGCGGAGATGATCGCACGCATCAAATCCATGCGTTCCAATATGATCAAATTCAAGAAATCGAGCGACATCTCGCGTTCCGAGATTATCTTCGTCAGAACCCTGACATCTGCAAAGCGTATGGCGAATTGAAAAGTAAATTAGCCGAACAATATCCAACAGATATTGATGGTTATAGTATTGGGAAAGATGATTTTGTCGAAAAAATCGAAAAAGAGGCGCTCAAGTGGCATTGGCGCCATCGGTGAAATCAAATCTACCGAAGCGACTTATGCAGAACCTTCCTCTCATCCGGCAGCTTTGCATATTTATCTTGGTAGAGCTTAAGCACGCGCCCTACCCCCATCTTAGTAAGCTCATCCTGAAAGTCATCCCAGTCTTGATTCATCCCGAGTTCTCCCGTTACGAATTGGATCACTTTCAACGTAACGAAGTTCTTGATTGGCGACATGATTTTCGTAATCTCAATGAATTCATCGGACGTAAAGGGAATGGCGGGGCCAGCGAAGAAACCGATTTCGTCTGCATTTGCGGTATATAACTGCTGGGATTCAAGTCCAACGGCGCCCCATCTTCTCGCGTACTCCGCATCCTGATCATAAGGCACCCATATCCCAGATCGTCCGTCCACGCCCGCTTCCTGCGGCGTAACCTCGCCGTATGGATTTAGCTTGGTCTGCAATCGAGCCGTGTATCGATTCTCCCCGTTGACTCGATTGAATGTATCGCCTTCGATTCCCCAGTTCGTCAATTCCACGATTTCATCGGAATATTGCGCATCCAGCAGTGCAATCAGTTCTCGGATATACGGGGATTTCGCATGGATGGCAATGACCCAATTCCCGCGAGAATTCGGATACTGAACGGGCTGCAGCGCCTGCAAGCCTTGATCCGTCATGGGTGGCAGCACTGCTTTCAAGCTATAGAATGAATCTCTCTTTACCCCTTTCTCAATCCAGCCATCCATCTCGATAAAATATTCTCCGAATAAGGCAAACGTCTTGCCTCCGATCACATTTTCGAAAAATTGCGGTTCTGAGACCGTCGCGAAATCAGGATCAATTAGACCCGCCTGATAAAATTTACGGGCCATCATGACAGCCTTCTTAAAGTTAGGCTCGGCGGGACCGAATGTATACGTCATCTCGTCATTATCGAAATAAACACCGCTCTGGGTATGGTAAGCCATATAGAATTGCTGGAACAAATTAGCCGGGCCCGAACGGCTTGAGATCGGCTTGGAATCGGGATAAATCTGCTTGAGCCGGTTCAACGACTCGTACAATTCATCGAATGTCGTAGGAAGCAGCATGCCATTGCGGTAGAAGATATCCTCACGCAGGATATAACCGATCGGCATTTGACCGTACGTGTTCAGACCATCTATGCCATATAGCTTACCATCTTCGGTCATCATATCCTCAACAATCTGGGGGTACCGTTCAATCCAACGCTTTAAATGGGGCATTTCGTCAAGGTAAGGCCGTAAATCTAGCAGCAATCCCATCGGACCGAACCGCTGTACCATATCTTTATTAACGATAAATATATCCGGTTTCTGACCAGCCGAGGTTAGTACTTGATTGATTCGCTTCATATATTCATTGACAGGAAACTGCAGCCAATCAAATGTTAGATTCGTCCTCCGTTCGAATTCTTTATCGATTGGCGTATTCCGGTCGCGATCAAACGCAGGAACCGCAGCATGTATAACGACGGGGCTTATCGGGGGTGTGCCAGACACGAGTTCATCATAGGGCAAACATACGGCTGACAGGACTACTAGAATTCCGGCACAGATCCATATGACCAGTTTTCTACGGCGTATCCACATCCTCTACTCCCCCTCTAACGACGAATTGTTATATATGGTGAAGGCGATCTTGCGGTATTCATTCGGTGTGGTGCCTTCCAGCTTCTTGAACATACGTATGAACGCATTCGCATTATTGAATCCGATGAGTTTGCCGATATCAGACGCTGTATGTTCGGTGCTAAGGAGCAGTTCCTTCGCTTTGTCAATACGTAGGCGGTTGATATAATCGGTAAACGTGACGCCCTGATGCTTCTTGAAGTATTGCGATACATAGTTCGTATTCATATGAAACCGTTCGGAGATTGACGTTAAATTCGCTTCAGCCAGATTAGAGGATATGTACTCCAGCATGCCGGTTATGGCCTGAGACGATTGCTGCTGGGAATGGACCTGAGCGGTTACATGCTCATATATGCTACGACAGGCTTCTTCAATTCGACGTGGATGATTGAGCGCATTGACGTATGCAATCATCTCACCAGCAGGCATTCCGAACATTGCTTCCTCGTCGATTCGACGGTTATACACCGTTTCAGCGGCGAAATAGAGCAGATCACTTACGAATTGCCGGAATACCGCAAATCGCATCTGCTGGCTTCTCGCACCTTCGAACAGCTGATCGAGCAGCACTGAAGCGCCATCCACATAGCCGTTCTCTAAATATTTGCGCGCTGTCTCCTTCACATCCGAGGAGAAAATAGCGCCAATCGCGCCGGGCGTACTGGTTGATGCGTGGTAAATCATAAGGTTCTCCCCTACGCTGCGCATATCGAGTATATCAGTCGCTTCCTTATATGCTTGCTGAATATTCTCTAGCTTATCGAAGACTCTACTTATGCCAACCGTAAGACTGATCTCACCTGCCAATTCTTCTTCATAAATGGATAAGAGTGGATGCATCTGTTGTGACACGAAAAGATCGATAGATTCATCATCCTGCTCCTGCAAGAACAACACCATCTCATTGCTGGTTACATCCAGGACGGGTTTGTGAAGTAGAGTCATACGCGTATGAAGCTCAGCCGCTTGCAGTTGATTATCTCTAGCGAAATCAGACCTAACGACAGCAATCGCAAAGCTGCCGCCTCCGCGAAAAAACTCATATTTCTGCGACAGCCGTTCAATGTCATCCTTGTTCAATTGCTGATGAAGTGCTCGATACAAAAAAATCTGCAGCAGTGATGGCATCGACTCCTGATGGGATTGATGCAATGTCGTAATGCTCTCTTTGATATAATCGTATTCGGATTTGTTGCTCTCGAAGGGAGCTATGGCAAAGCGTTTGACAACATGAACCATCTCAGCGAGCGGCGAATATATGCCTCGTGAGAATACAACGGAAGCAACGATCCCAACCAACATTGATAAAGCGATGACACCTATCGTCATATACAGGAACTGATAGACCGGAGCCGTCAACACCTTCTCGGGCGTTACGACGAGAAAACCGAGGTTGTCCCAAGAAGAAGGGTGATAGGTTAATATATAATCGTCGCCATGAATCGATATTTCTGATTCGGACAATCCACTTGTAGCATTGAGTTGAAGCTTCCCGATGTCGAACGTATCGCCGAGCTTATCGCGATCGGTTGCACTAATGATGCGATTGTGGAGCGTATCGATTAGATAAATATCGCCTTTTTTGGTGATGTTCATATTGTTGATCATTTGATAGATCTTCTGTTCATCAATATTAACAACCATATAGCTGCGTGATCCGACCACGCTCTCTATGTTAAGCACTAGCGGGATAATGGTCTTGTATTTTTTCTCACTTCCCGAACCTCTCTCACTGTACACATCCGTCGCCGGCAAAATGGTCGATACAATGCCACGCTTGAACTGCTCGTCCCAGAAAGCCAATGGATAATCCTTGAATCGGTAGTGCTTGCTTAAGTAGAACGCGGGTTCATAGGAGCCGGATCCTGCTAGGATCGTGTTCAGGTTGGAAAAATAAATATAGGAATCGTCCACGGCGCTATCGCTTACGAAAAGGTCATACAGTTTGCTGCTTAGCAAATACGCCGTTGAAGCGTATTGGATTTGTGACTTGTCTCTCATGGATAATAAATTCAAATAGCTCGGATCAGACGAAATGCTGTACCCCTGGTCCTTCATTTTGTCGAGTAAGCCGTCGAGTGAAGACGAGGCCCGCGCGCAAATAGTTACTGTTTGCTTCACGAGCATCATCGATCATTCGATAATTCGAATAAACGGCAATGGTACTGGACGAGATGAGGAGCAACACAATCAGCACGAAGAAACGCAAAAAGATGGCAATTAGCGTTTTTTTCTTCATTTGGGCTGTGGCCTTACGGGGAAACGCTGTGACCCAATGCTTCATAGGGACCCTCCCACCGGAAATGAATGCGCATACATCTAGTTGTAATAATATAACACAGGTATTGGAACATGTACTACAAAAAATGGATATACAAAAAGGCAGCAAAGACTCCGCTTGAAGCTTCACTGCCTTATTCAATGGTTGGTATTGATGAAGGATTACCGTACAGAAATTGGAGATTCGATGCCTGTAATCCTACATTCATCTCCCGCTTGCAGATCAACACGGAATGATTCACCAGCCGTACAATTGATCTCATTAGATTGATCCCCGATGATAATCAACAGACCTTCACAGCCAAAATCGTTCTGGACTCGGAAGGAGCCACCTCGTTCTGCACGCAGCTTGATATAATCTAGCTTACCTCCACTTAACCTTGCCGATAGGAGTACACCCATTTCGCCCCTGAAATCGCGGAACTCGGCTGTGCGATCAGCCCATGCTGCTGGAATTGCTGGGAATACGCGGATCGTTCCTTCATCCACCTGCAGCAGCATATCCTGCAGGGCACTTACTGCCGCGAAGTTGCCTTCCAACGTAAAAGGGCGGTAATGGAACATGCATACCCCCGAATGCTTGTAATCGCCGTTCAAATGGAATCCATTCGGTGAGCATGTATAACGCCACATTTGCTGCAAATGATAGAGTGCGGCTTCTCCATTCCCTTGCCATGCGTACATCGCTGCCGCCCATGCAAATGAATAACCGACCCATTGGCCTTTGCCTAGCACTTCCAAATGAGAGATCGTCTTATCGATAATGTCACGATCGCGCGTAGACGCGTTTCGATTGAGCAGTTTCAATGGGAATATGGACATCATATGTGAAAAGTGACGATGGCTCTCCGTTAGTGATTCCTTCGGGTTGATCATCAGTACGCCGTCCTTGTTAACAGCCAGCTCTGGTAGATTTTCGAGAACATCTGCCCATTGTTCGGCGTCATCGTTGTAATCTAACTGTCCGGCCATATCTCTCAGACGGCGGAACAGATAGATTAACAGGGATAAGTCATAGTTACTTACGGGATCGAGCCATGCCTCTAACCGGTTATCATGGAACTCCGGCGAGCTTGATAACGGCAGCCTTAGCTTGCCATCTTCGCCTGGCACGAGCCAGCGCTGGACGCATTCCGCCGTTTCTTGGAAGTATACATAAGCTTTATCGCGCAGAAATTCTTGATTCCCCGTGCTCAGCCAGTAATGATCGAAGGCCTGGCATAACCAGATCTGGTTCGTAATGCTCAAGCTGTACATCGGCCATCCGCCCATCGCCCCGCCAGTCAGGGTCATCACCGAAGGGAGATTGATACCAGGCGCATCATAGAAGCGCTCGGCGAATATTCTGGCTTCCGGTCGCAAGTTCCACAGAAAATCGATGAAGCTCTCCCCTTCTTCGAGATGGTTAGCCTTCGGATAATGCCAATAGCTAAGCTGCGTATTGAGATCATGATGGTAATCACCTTTCCAAGGGGGCAGCTTCCCTTCATCGGCAGTCCATACCCCTTGCAGAGGCATCGGTGGAGCTCCTTTTCGGGAACAGGAACCGAACAGATAATTGTTCAGCACCCACATCTTCTCCGCTTCCTCATCCGGCAAGGCGATGGAGCTCTGAGCCCAGTATCGAGCCCACCATTCGACATGCTCGACGAACGCGGCATCATACCCGGTCTCCAGAGCGGATGCGGTCTTCCGTTTCGCCTTCTCCAACCAATCCATGCCATCGTGGTTCGTGGCAACCGTATATACGGCTATCCGCTCCCCTGCAGCTGAATGGCCTTCTGCTACGACAATAGCGTATTCGAGTTCATGCGCGGTATGTTGATGGAACCAACGCACATGACCTTCCGCATGCTGTGAAGCAGCTGAGTAACCAAGCCGAGTCAGGCTTGAATGAAATACGAGGTTCGCGTTGTCATCCTGCTGGGCGCCAACATAATCCGGTGGAACGATGTCCAATCTTCCTGCTGCTTCCGGATCACCAACAATTCGAATATAGCCAAGGCCATTCACGGCATGCAAGTAACTGGACACCGTAACGGTGCGATCCCCGAAGGTCATCTCGATGTTCGCGCATGCTTCCTGTAGAGCTAGGTTACTTTTGATCTGATCAGCAGGTTGTCTGAAATTCAGCTCCAAGCGCCCGGCCGGAAGCTTCGTCGGATACGGATACTTTTCATAAATGCGATCGAATTGGTTCAATAGCCCCTCTTGATCGCCCCGCTTCACGCAATCGATCATTTCAGCATACGTGAACCCCGCGTCATTCACTTCTGGAGCCAGCCGGAGATCCCATAGATCCCCTCGATCCAGACTGAATTTGAGCGGTGCACCGTTCCCCCATAGGAGACATCCCGTTAGTCCATTGCCAAGCGGCAGCGCCTCATCCCACCTTGCGATCGGTTGTTCGAATAGAAGATCATACTTGTTCACTTGATAGAGCTCCTCCCCATCCGTCTTACTAGCAGATAGGGCAAACCGTCTGTATCAGATCAGACGGCGCCCACGAAGCTTGTCATCGTTCTATCTGCCAGCCTGTTACTGCTGTACTTTATCGTTATACAATTTTAGAATCGACTCATAATCGCCCATCTTTTTAATCGTATCTTGGAACTTGCCCCATTCGGAGAAGTCCATTTCACCTTTAATGAATTTCACGGCGCTTTCTTTGACATACGTCTCGATCGGTGTCATCGTATTGGCTTTCAGGTCACTTTCATCCTTCGTGAACATCATTTTTGGCGCATGATCCATAGGAGCAATCGATTCTTTGCCCCCGTACTTGTCTGAGGCGAACCAGTAGTTCTCCATCTGTGCTTTCCCATCATGGTAGAACATCACATCCGGGATCGACGTGTATTTGGCAATGCGCTCCTGTGGTGTAAATACGATACCTGGTCTCGTGCGCATCGATGCGGATACGCCTAATTTTGCGAGTTCACCAACAAAATCATCTGATTGAATCAGAGCGGGCAGGAACTGCTTCTTCCCGTCCTTCACCTCATAAGATTTGCCCTCTATCCCCCACATGAGCAAATCGACCATCTTGTCGCTGTACTGATAATCAAGCAGCTTCACAATCTGCTCCACATTCTCGGATTTCGCAGAGATCACTAGACCCGAGCCGTTGCTTAATCCCTTGCCTTTTGGCTCACTGCCATATTTCCAGGCTTTACCGTATTTCGGATTGTCAGCACCCATGGCTAACGTCCATGTTACGCCAGCCTGCTTGTTCGCATTGAAATCAGCTACATACCCTGACCATAGCGGAGGATAGATAAATGATTTGCCCGAGGTGGCTTTAGTCTTGGCCTCATCCATATTGTCGGACCAATAGGCCGGATCCAGCAGCTTCTCCTTATACAGCTTATTCAGGAATATCAGAGCCTCCTTATAAGCCTCTTCCGTTGGACCGTATACATATTTCTCGCCGTTCCAATAAATGTTCCCTGCGGTATGATTCGCGCTCAGGATGCCGTCATACTCTAAATATTGCTCGCTCTGTCCTACGGGATAGGCATCCGGATACAATGCTTTCAACTGTTTGGCTGCATCATACAATTCATCGAGTGTCGTCGGCACCTTGATATTATGCTTCTGGAAGACGTCGAGGCGATAGGCTGCGGCATATTGGCTTGGCTCAATGTCTGTCGGATTCGTATAGCCGTCATAGAATGCGAACAACTTTTTATTTTCGTTCATCAAATATTGCTCGTTGTTGCCTGTCGCATCGATATATGTTTTATAATTCGGCATCTTATCTATATGCTGTGACAAGTCTACGAACAACCCTTGTTCTCCGAATTTGATTATATTATCTTGACCCCGCACCAGCATGACGTCTGGAATATCGCCGCTCGTCAGCATGACCTTCGTCTTCTCCGTATATTCGGCCCATGGAATGCGCGTCCAATCAATTTTGACTTCAGTCCCTAGATAATTCTGGATGTCCTTCTCATATTCCTGCTGCACAATCGTTCCCGTCGGATCGCCTCCGAAATGCGGAATCACAACCTTCAAATGCAACGCATTGGCCTTATCGGAACTCCCCTTGTCTACTGATTTCGATTCACTTGTGCCTGATCCTCCGCTGCAGCCGCTAAGATACGTTGTAATTAGCAGCAGCGCCATCAACATGCCCATTAACGTTTTTTTCATGTCAACTCTCCCCTATCCTTTGATTGAACCTACCATAACGCCTTTAACGAAATACTTCTGCACGAACGGATAAATGCACAGAATCGGAGCCATTGTGATGACGACGGCAGCCATTTGAATGTTCTTCGGGTTGATTTGTCGATTTTGGATCATCTCTGTTGCCTGTTCGCTGCTGCCATATCCCTGCTGTGTGAAAATAATGCTGCGCAAGAACATTTGGAGCGGATAACGATTCTCGTCCCGCAAATAGATGAGTGCGCTGAACCATTCATTCCAATGCCCAACAATCGTGAACAAGGCGAATGTAGCGAGCAGCGCCTTAGACAGCGGCAGATAGATTCGAAATAGTACCGTCAGGTCATTCGCGCCATCCATATACGCCGATTCACGCAGTTCGCTCGGGATGTTCTGGAAGAAGGTACGAAAAATAATGACATTATAAGCACTGATGCAGCCCGGCAATACCATCACCCAAAACGTATTAAGGAGGTGCAGCTCTTTCATTAACAAATACGTCGGAATCATGCCGCCGCTGAAGAACATCGTCACCGCGAGGAAGATCGTAATCGGCTTTTTGATTCGGAACTTCGATACCGTAAGCGGATAAGCCATGAGCGAAGTCAGCAGCAGCGTCAACAGCGTGCCTACGGTCGCATACATGATGGTATTGGCGTAACTCGTATACAGAAGCCGCTTCTCAAATATGATCTGGTAGCCCTTGATATTGAAGCCTTTCGGGAAAAAACTCACTTGACCGAGCGCAATAAAATCCGCATGGCTGAGCGAAATCGATATGACATGCAGCAGCGGGTATATCGTGATGACGATCAGCAGCAGCATGAATCCATAGTTGAACACATCGAACAAGCGGGAACCTAAGCTATGTTTATACCCCATCTACATTCACCTACCATAAACTTGTTTCGGAAAATTTGCGTGACAATCGGTTCGTAGCCAGGACGAACAGAAAGGAGACAACGGACAGCATCAATCCGACGGCAGCGCTGTATTCGAAGCGTCCTCCCTCTAGACCAACTCTGTACACGTAGGTACCAATGACATCGGCCGTCTCATAGGTCCCTGGGTTGTACATCAGCATGACCTTCATGAAGTCGGTACCCAGAATGCCGCCAATAGATAGGATGAACAAGATAATCGTGGTGGGCATAATGGCGGGAAGTGAGATGTGTTTCATTTTCTGCCAGCGATTCGCCCCATCGATCGAAGCAACGTCGTACAATGTTGGATCGGCATTACTAAGTGCAGCCAGATACAGAATGGTGCCCCAGCCAATGCCCTGCCAAATCCCGGACCCTACGAACAATGTGCGGAAATATTGCGGTTCCGTAATGAAGTTGACGGGCTCCTTTCCGAACCATCCTGCGATCGTGTTGAACATGCCGTCCAACGAGGTGAATTCCTTGAGCATGCCTACAATAATTACGGTCGAGATGAAATGTGGAAAGTACGATACCGTTTGTACGAATTTCTTGAATGCAAGCACTCGAATTTCATTCAGCAGCAGTGCGAGTACGATTGGAGCGGGAAAACCGAACATTAGACTGTATACGCCAAGGATTAACGTATTTTTGACGGTTCGCACTGCAATGGGATTGTTAATAAATTCATGAAAATATTTGAACCCCACCCATTCGCTTCCCCATATGCCTTTTGCCACATTATAATCCTTGAAGGCGATTAACACGCCGTACATCGGGAAATATGCGAATATGAGCACGATGAGGAACCCTGGCAGTACCATGAGATATAAGTACTTTTGTCTCCAAAAGGATTGGAGGAATGGACTTTGATTCTTAGATCGATGCGGATCTACTTGAAGCTCACTTGTCACAGCAGCGGTTTGATTTCTCATGAAACTCACCTCCTTTTATGTTGTTGAATTGGATTAGGACACTCACAAGATATATGATAACGCTTCCATGAATCAATGGATAAAAGATTAGAAGATATCGAAAATGTTAGATCTGGCCCTATACAATATGTTAGATGCTTTAGTTCGAGGGATATAACAATAGCAAAAAGAAGGACCTCCCCGTTTACGAAAAAGGATGTCCTTCTGATTTCATTAGGAATTGTGCAATTGGAGATTTACTGTTGAATGAAGGTTAGGTCAATATAAAATTTGTTAACCAATGGAACAAAAAAACAGGCACTTTCCCTCATGGGCGTAAGTGCCTGTAATTACATTAAATCTATAAGTTATATAGCCTTTCAAGTATCCATTCCGCACATTCATCAGGTGTATTTACACTGGTATCGACTGTGCAGAGGTATGTGATATGCTCTGCCATGATGTCGTGTTGCCAATCCGATTGGTCTACGGATCGGTCGCCACGCTGGATATTTCGTTGCCGACATATTTCCAATGGACAATACACCTCAACGATATGTAGGGGGGAACCCTTAAATATTTCTTTGACTTGTTCATAGTGTGGTTTAAGTTCGGGTTTCTCCACTAATATCCCATCGATTAACACATTCTTTCCGCAATCAGAAAATAGTTTTGCCGTCCGATACATCATCATAATGGCATCACTAAGATATTTCCAATAATCTTCCTGCAAATATTTATCACCAATCATTTGTTCGAAAAGATCATTAGCTACGACATAGTAAAATGCTTCAGATCTCGATTGGATGGCATCTACGATCGAGGTTTTCCCTGAGCTTGTGACCCCATTCAGAAATACAATCTTCCCTTTCTCCACTCATTCGGCCTCCACATTCGTTGGAAATAGAGTCATTTGAGTAACGATCTGCCTGTTTTAATGGCATATGCATAATCTTCTCGCCCGTTTTCACTAGCAATCCGACTGGCTCTCTCCCAATCATAATCTATCATCACATGCTCAATGCTTATGCAATGATTTGTTCGATGTGCAATTACATATTCAGCATAAGGGGTGCCAGATTCCATGACATGCGGAAAAGGAAGCTCATCATCGTAGGCAGGCAGCCCGACACTACCCGCATTTACGATCAACTTGCCGTTCGGTAAGTAAATCGATTTGAACACATGACTATGACCGCAGAAAATAAAACTTTGTGTTATATTTCCGAGTTCTATCATCAGTTCATTCGGATCCTTAATTCTAACGCCATGTTCGTCGACATCCTCCAACAAGTACTTATCATTTACAAATGGTGTCCCGTGACAGAACAGAAGATCATCGCATCTCCAAGTCGCTTGATAAGAAGATCTGATCCAATTCTCGATGTCTGTATTCAATAATGGTTTTACAAATTGAAACGTAGCAGATGGACTGTACGCTTCCAGAAGAATTTGATCGCAATTCCCCATGATATGGATGATGGTCTGATTCTCCATTAATAGCCTTGCTGTACCCAAAGGGTCGATCGGTCCGAACAAACTATCGCCTAAATTCACGACTTGGTGAATCTCGCGCGCTGAAATGTCTTTTAATACTGCTTCTAATGCTAGGCTGTTACTATGAATATCTGAAATAATAGCGATTGACTCTTGCATAATTTCTCTCCTGTTCTATGATGAAAAAAATAACTGCCACTTCCCTCCGAGGGGACATGGCGGTCTCTACTAGATGCGTTCAGCATGCTGTTTATCATGATAGCTCAGCAATTCAACTGGTATACATAGGTACCGTTGTCAAGTCATTATCATCATGATATATATATTCATTAGATAAGATAACACGTAATTTTGTCAATGTTTGCCACGAGTTCGTTGGCTCCGTCTATGAATGCCATTCCTCCATTATGGTTGCTCGAAATAAGTAAAAATCCACGAAGACCTCTCCTCGTGGATTTCTGATAATTATGTCACGGAATTCGTAGATGGGTTAACCACTTGATTCAACATCAACCGAAGGTCTTCTGCATCCGGATCTATTTGGATAGCTAATTCCAAGACCTTCACTGCATGAATTGAGTCACCATGACCAAGAAGGCTCTGAGCGATGTAACGGTAGCTATAATCATTCTCCGCTGGGACAAACCCCAGAGTTGTCCGTTGATCCATATTAGACTTGTGCTCGTTCACAGCAGCCGTAATGCCTTCTGCAGCCAAAATACCAGTCACATGCATGGTGAGTGAACGCGGAATGACCCGAACTTGCTCTCCTAACAATATATCCAGGATCGCATTGTTGACCGAATCGAGTCCGAGGTAGTCCGTATTGAACATGATGGTAACCGCTATCCCCTTCTCAGGTAAAATAACCAAATTGGAGCAAAAACCAGTATCCATCCCTGAATGAGATTTGGCATTAAACCCTCTATACTGCCCCATGAACCAACCCAGACCGATATGACGGAAGTAACCAAAGTCACCAGCCGGTGCAATTTCTTTCCATACCTTCTTCACGCTGGACTCTTGCAAAATCCTCGCTTCGTCCGCACAGCCTCCGTTCAAGTAAGCCATCGCATATTTGCAGGATTCTGCAGCACTAGTCAACAGCGTTGAGCTTGGACCATGGGCACGATTATATGGGAATACACTACTGACCTTAGCCCCGAACTGTGAACTCATCCCCATAATATGCGGTGTTGCCAATAACTGCTCGTCGACACTTGGCTTGAAAAAGCTGCTGCTGTTCATCCCTAGTGGATTTAGAATGTTCTCTTTCATGTATTGCTCAAAGGAGACGCCGGATACTTTAGCAATCAGATCGCCAAGGATTTCAAATGCGATATTGCTATAAGCATATTGGCCAATGCCTGGTTCCCACAGCAATTGATGATTCGAGATGCCGCGGACATAACGTTCGAGCGCTCCATCATCGAACTGCGGGCGATCCCATTCATAATCATCCTCATCCGGCATTCCTGATGTGTGGCTGAGCAGATCCCTCACTGTAATATCGCGATAGCGCTCGTCCTGCAATGAGAAATAAGGCAAGTACGTTAGAACCTTCTCATCAAGAGCTACTTTTCCTTGCTCTACCAACTGCATGATAGCAGTAGCCACGTATGTTTTGGATATTGAAGCCATATGGAACAAGGTGTTCCCGTCAACAGGCTCCCCTGTTTCTTTGCTCTTCACCCCGAAGCCTTTCACATAGATCGGCTGCCCATGATATACGATGCCTACGGCCATGCCAGCAGTGGCGTTGTCACGTTTCATATAGTCACTCAGCAATAAGTCCAGTTGTTCTGTTATCTGTTGATATTCTTGCATTTTCTGGTCCCCCCTTCGATCAGATCGTTGAAATTATTGTCCGTCACGCATTAATTCAATTCTAAAACAGCGCAAATGATATAACTAGGTTTAATATCGTTTATGATTATTTTCTACACAATCTGCCAGCTCTTTCTACCCTCATTTATGGCTCTTCCCACTCGTCGCACAAGGATTTGTTGCATTATATTCATTAGACAAGGAGGTTCTAAGGAATTCCCAGAGAACCGAGCCATTCAAGTATTTCTCGCCATGGCACTCTATAACAGTCAGAGCTACAAGGAAAGTGTTGAGCTGCTGATCACGAATTTATTGGAGACCACCACGGATGAAAAGTTTCATTATTTTAAACGAGGGATTTTGGCTAACACGGAAGATCTTGATGAAAAAGCTGAATAGTACTTAATATGTAAGAAGACCCTTCGGATTGAACCGACGGGTCTTTACTCTTGTTTCAATTTCGATACGATTTTATTAAGACGACGCTTCGCGAATCGCTCGCTGCGCTAACATCGCTATGACAGTATCATCCATCGGTGGATTATGAAGTCCAGCGCGGACATCGCGGTACATACGTTCCAGTGGCAAACTGCGCGATAGACTTGATCCGCCCACAATACGCATCGCTAGATCAACAATCCGCATAGCGGAGTTCGTCGCTATTGTCTTGGCTAGCCCAAGCTCCGGCTTCATCGCTGCACGCTCCGATGGTAATCGATCCCAGCGATCGGTAACGCTGTAGAGCAATGTGCGTGCTGTAATGCGTTCAGATTCCATTTCTCCGATTTTCTGCTGGATATGGGGCAACTCCGCAATCGGGCCGGGTAAGCTGTTGGGACGATATTCCGTTGCAAACTTCACCGCAAAATTCCGTGCAGACCAGGCGATCCCAAGATAACAAGCCGGGACATGCAGGAGCCCTCCGCCGTGATCAGACATACCCGGACTTACCGCTCCTTCGTTCTCACAGATATCGATTCTATGCTCTATTGGCACAAATACTGCATCAAGCACCAGATCATGACTTCCAGTCCCACGCATACCTAGCGTATCCCAGGTCTCATCAATGCTTACCCCCGGGCCTTTTCGTACATAAAACGTGCCAGTCCGCTCTTCATCTACTACAAATGCAGTGACAGTAAATTGATCCAAAATCGGAATCAGTGAACTGAATGTTTTACGTCCGGACAATAGATAGCCGTTTTCCGTCCGTACAGCGGTGGTCAGCGGTCGCCCCCCACGGCTTGGGCTTCCTGTAGCAGGTTCACTCGCAAACTGGTTGATCATCGCCCCGTCTTCAACAGCTCTTCTGCAAAAATCAGCGTACAATTCCCGCGGCCACGACTGTTTAATACGTAACTGAAGGACCTGACTAACATGCCAGCCTACAGCGAGCGCCGTTGAGCCGTCCCCCTTGGCAAGCCGTTCTTGGGCAAGGATCATCTCATACAAGGACGCTTCTTCACCACCGAATTCCTGCGGCACGGTTAGTGCTAAATAACCTGCTTCCTTCAAATGTTCAAAATTTTCAAAAGGAAATGACCCTTCACGATCATGCAAGGAAGCGTGTTGTTCCAATATCTCGGCAAGCTTCTCAGATCTTAAAGCTATCGCATGTTCACGTTCGTTCCTAACAAATGGATCCGATTGAATCGAGTACATATGGCATTCTCTCCCTGCTTCTTTCATTCCTTATATTGTATACCCGAATAGTCTGAATTGTCTAAGGTCCATGTCAGCCATGGAGGCAGCTCTTCTTAGCATATTAACCTATCAATAGCCTGGGTAACAAAAAATCTGTGTTTATCCTGCATCATTTTAACGGTCTCTTCATCTAAGCCCCATTCGGAAAATCTACATAGGCGTAATGCAGCGAATACATCCCAATAGGCTAAATGCGAGTAATCAACTGTCGGCATCATGGCTTGATAATGATTCGTGAAGCAATTCATAGCATCCTCTCCGAAATGGAAAAGAATTTCTAGACGACCATTGGCTAGATCCGCTAACGGATCACCTACTGCTGCATCTTCCCAGTCAATTAACGAGATTAGCTGGCCATTGTTCCACAATAAATTGCCTGGCCAAAAATCTCCATGGAGGATGGCAGCTTTATTGCATGATGGCGATCGTAAAAAGGAATGGATCTTTTCGAGCGTATCCGAATTATTCAGCAAGCTATCCAAGCGTAATAAGTCTTTTACTAACAATTTATTATAATTCTCAATTTGCAGCGGCAGAAAAGACACGTCCACGCGGGAGCAATCGATACGATGAAGTTGTGATAACGCGACTGCGAGTTGATATGTATATTCGTACATATTGGAAGGTGCGAAGTTCGTCTTACCTTCAATGTATTCTATAACTATAGCGGGTTTGAGGAATAGCTCTCCATCTGGAATCATGTAATAAGGCTTCGGTACAGCTACGCTCTCGGAATGCAATAGGTTCAAGAGCTTGAATTCATCTGCAGCGATATGTGGATTGCGTTGTAAATCGAGATCGCCATGCACACGAACGATCAACTTGATGATGTGTCCATCAGATTGCATGATTTCAAGCCCCGTTACCTGCGCGGAAATCCCGCCTTTTAACACCCATGTACGTAGCAACTGCCACGCTGCATTCATTCGATGAACCAATGTGTGAAACTTTTGATCTTCTTGTAACATCGTCATGATCTCCTTTAAGCAGCTTCAATACCATATAAAAACATATCGGAGCTTACTGATCCCGTTGCGGCTTGCTAGCTTCTCGCCTTATTTCTCTTCAATGGTAAAGGAGTGGAAGCGCGTCTCGAAACCACCGCCTTGTGCGGTTGGGCTGCAGCAGTAGATACCCACTTTTACAGGATTACGATGTGGATCTTCGTGTAAATGAGCGATTCGGATCTGCTCCCACGTCTCAGGGTTACCTGGGGTTTTAGTTAATAGGGTATAATCGCTACCTTTCCGTTCAACACGAAATGCCAAAGGCTGCATCACATGTGCATTGTCATAGTTCCTCGTAGACCAGTCCGAATAACCGTGATTGGTAACGACAGCCCCTAGATGTGACGGACCATCTGGGATGTACTCAAGTGACGTCTTCAACCAGCAGGAATCCGATACCATCACGAACAGTCCCGCCTGATCGTAGGTTGACACAGGCTCCATGCTAAGCGAAACTTCGGCGATGAAATCCGTCGTAACGGACTCGTACAAGACATGACCGTTCATCACTTCAAAGCCGTAATGGGTTTTCAACCAGAAATCCGTTTCGGGTTTCGATTGGATGAGTAGGGAATCATTTGTAACACGCCAATGAGCCGGCTCATTCATGATGGTAAGCTTATCAATGGATGCTGGTATGTAGGAATTAATCATGGCAACATAACCTCCGCTTCTTTTCATGGCTACCATTGTACTACAACGGCGTTAAAAAACCAGCGTTCTATGGTATAATGATCCTGTTCTACTATAAATTTCTTATCAATATAGGAGGGTTACCCAATGAAAAAGAGATCCATTAAAAGCTTGTCTTCGGGTATTGGGTATTCTACAGCTGTCTTTTTCTAGAATGGTTGATTGATTGTCACTTCATTGCTTACTTCCTAACGAAAAGGAGAACATACACATGATGAACAATCGTCAACCTATCATACAACGTTCGAACCCAGACAATATTGCCAAACCTGTAGGCAGCTACAGCCATGTAACGAAAATAAGCCGAAATGCGGAGATGTATGTATTTTCAGGTCAAATTGGGATCGATAAAGACGGTCAGATCCCCGAGACGTTCAATCTACAAGTCACCAATACAATGAACAATATTGTTGATATTCTTGCCTCGCAACAACTGACGCCCGATCACGTCGTTAAGGTTAACATCTGGGCTACAGAAGAAATCGATTGGGATCATTTCTATGACATTTGGAACCGTGTATTTGGCCCCACTCCCCCATCTATGACCATTGCTTACGTTCAAGGATTAGGATTACCAGCATTGAAGATTGAATTGGATGTCTGGGCAGCAGGCTAAATTGATCATCGGAAATAATAAACAAAGGGCTCTAAAGCCTAGCGATTACGCTAGGTTCTAGAGCCCTCCGTATTATAGATGAGATCCACCACTTGCATCAATGCATTGACCGGTTACCCAACGACTGTCTTCAGATGCAAGAAAGGCTGCGATATCTGCGATATCTTCTGGCTCTCCCCATCTGTTGAAGGTTGACAAGCCAGCGGCATATTTCTGACCGCCTAGATCCTGCAAGGTACCGGCGTTCATCTCTGTATTGATAATGCCTGGCTGAATGGCATTCACCGTAATCTTGCGGCTCCCAAGCTGCTTAGCCAAGGCAAGTGTTAATGTGTCAATTGCACCTTTTGACATGCTATAGGTGAAAACACCCGGTGATGCCACACGTGTAACGAACGATGAAATATTGATAATATGCCCACCATCCTTCAGACGTGCCAAAGCTTGCTGCGTAATAAAAAACGGACCTTTGACATTCATATTCATCACCTCGTCAAAAGAATCTTCCGTCGCCTCTTCCATGGTTAAAATTTGCCCTATGCCAGCGTTATTCACTAGAATATCAAACCGATGATCACCTGTGCGTTCCCGTAGGACATCATCTAATTTATCATATAAATTATTAACACCATTAATTAAACTCAAATCAGCACCAAGTGTGAATGCCGACCCTCCGTTTTGCTCGATTTGTTGGACAACTTCCTCTGCCGCATGATGTCTTCTTCCGTAGTGTACCGCCACGACTGCACCTTCTTCTGCTAATCGCAGCGCGATACCTCTTCCTATCCCCCTGCTCGCACCTGTTACTAAAGCAACTTTACCTTTCAACCTACTCATTCTCTCATCTCCTTATGTGAATTTCATTTCAGTTATATCACAAGGCGATTTTCGAAATGTTGCTCTCTCATTCGGTATGGCATAGATAATATGACAAGAGCTGGAGAATAAATCTTCTATAAAATGCCATGATAAATGTGGAGAAGCGACACGGTTTATTTAGGAGGTTGAGGAAAATAAAAACAAAAATTTCATTTATACAGGCCATTATGATCATTATGCTGAGTACAGGCCTTCTAAATCATGTCATTATTATTCCTATCATATTGGACGCAGCTAAACGTGACGCCTGGATTTCGGTGCTGCTGGCAGGCGCATGTGCGTTGATTTGGATTTTTATTCTGCACATCGGCATCACTAAAATTAATAAACAGCATCTTTTCGAATGGCTGGCCACAGCTTATCATCCCTTCGTGGGCCGCATGCTTGCGGCAGCAGCCGGGGTATATCTGCTTGTTATATGTCTGTTTACGACCAGAGACACCGTCTATTGGATCCATCTCACCTTCGCTCCGGAGACGCCCATATTGGTACTTTCCAGCATATTTTTATTGATTTCTGCACTAAATGCTTACATGGGTATTTATTCTCTCGCTAATACCGCCAGCATATTGCTGCCCTTTGTCGTTGTTTTGGGCTTTTTTATCATGATATCCAACACGCCTCATAAGGATTATTCCTTATTAAAACCAATACTTGAGCATGGAATGCAGCCAGTTTGGGGAGGGGCCATGTATGCAGGAGTCGGCTTTGTAGAGGTCATTATGCTCTTCTTTTTGCAACACCACATCAAGTCGCAAATGTCATATCTTTCTTTTTTGATTATGATCCTGATTATCTTGGGTCTCACCATGGGTCCGATCATTGGCGCAATTGCTGAGTTTGGTGCAGACGAGGCTGGTAAGCTTCGATATCCTGCATTTGAAGAATGGAGATTATTGACGATTGGTCGATACATAGAGCATTTGGACTTTTTAAGCGTATACCAGTGGTTCAGTGGGGCCTTTCTAAGAATATCTCTGACCATGTTCCTGTTTCTCGATGTTTTCCAAATTCAAAGCCCAAAGGTAAAGGCTTGGGTGCTCGGATGTATTTTTTTAGGTGCTGTACTGTTCACAGCCATTCCTTTTAGCGACCAGTTCTTTCTGAAAATGATTTCTTATTATGTTCTCCCCTTTTCTATTTGGGGAATTGTGATTTTTTCTGTCGTAATAGCGGGGCTGATTAGCTTGGCCTATCGAAAGGGGAAAGTAACATCATGAATGGGTATGGTCAGAAGGAATCTCACCCGTTTGAGGATGCGCTATCAAAGCTATTCGGTTCGAGCTCAGACGTCATTAAGATGACGGTTACTTTGTCTAAATCGGACCGTGCAGTCCATCTGGTTTATTGCCAAGGGTTGTGCGATGTGAACAAAGTGGAGCAAAACATTATACCCGAGCTAAAAAATATCCCGGAACATATTCTACGATCATATGAACTAGATCTATCGCAGAAAGTCCCATTTCACATGACTCCTATTCAATCAGATCAAATGGAAAATGCGATGCGAGAAACCGTTCTGAATGGGGATCTATTTCTTCTATTTACGCCTTCGAATCATTTTTACGCTGTAGCTCTGGCAGATCCCCCCAAAAGACAACCGGAGGAGCCCAATACGGAAGTATCAACGAGAGGCCCAAAAGATGGCTTTACGGAAGAACCCTTTACCAATATCGCTCTTATTCGAAAGAGGCTCAAGACCGATTTGTTGGCGGTCGAAGAATTCACGATTGGATCTCAAACGGCTACAAAAGTACATCTCATATACCACAAGGACATGATTGACCCTGATGTTCTAAACGAAATTAAGGCGAAACTGGCGAATATTCAGGTCGAGGGGCTTGTAAGCAGCTCGCAGCTGGAAGAAATTCTAACCGACTTCTCATTTTTTCCGTTGATGTCTTACACCGGCAGACCGGATTTCGCCGTGAATTCACTGCTTCATGGTAAATTTGTCATTAATATAGGAGGTTCTCCTACCGTGATCATTGCACCCGTGAGCTTTAATTATTTGCTAAACACTTCAGAGGATGCGCATCTGGTGAATATCTTCGTTGCTTTTACGAGGCTGTTAAGGGTGTGCGGCGTGATGCTTACCTTGTTTTTGCCGGGGTTCTGGATCGCGCTTACTACTTATCATTCGGATCAAATCCCCTTTACATTGCTTGCAACCTTAGTGAATTCGAGACAGGGGGTGCCTCTTCCCGCTCCCCTGGAAGCAATCGTGTTGCTGTTTTTGTTTGAGATTTTCCGGGAAGCGGGCATGAGAATGCCTTCCGCATTCGGTCAGACATTATCCGTAGTGGGCGGGTTAATCATCGGACAGGCAGCCATTAGCGCCGGCATTGCAAGTCCAGGTACGATTGTCGTTATTGCGATTTCAGTACTTTCCACCTTTACTTTAGTGAATCAGTCCTTGGTCAGCGTCGTCAGCTTGATTCGGATTGCAGTGCTCATGATTAGCGGACTTCTTGGATTGTTTGGTACTTTAATATGTCTGCTAGCCATGATTCTTTATATGGTGAATTTGCGTTCATTCGGGACCTACTACCTAACGCCCTTAGCCCCACAGCATTTCAAAGAAATGTATAAAGTTATCTTTAGAATGCCATGGGGAAAGAAAAAACAATGACCTGTCATTTGACTGAACACGGTATAAAGGGGTGAAACCACAATGAAATGCATACGATGCATCCTTGTCGTCATGCTGTTTTCGACAATGCTAACGGGGTGTTGGGGAGCCAGGGAAATTGAACATATGATTTACGTCAATACCATGGGGATCGATTATGTGGATAATCAGGTCGAAATTTATGTCCAGATGGTTAATTTTAGCGGCATTGCAAAGAGGGAATCAGGACAGGCACAGGAGCAGAAAACATTCATCGGTAAGGCCAAAGGAGATTCATTCGATACGGCGATATTCAATCTGTACACATCAAGCCCGCAGAGGGTTGTCTGGAGTAATGTGAAAACCATCGTATTTAGCGACAAGGCTCTCAAAAATAATATAATCGAACAAGTTTTGGATGTATGGGACCGTTACTATGAATTCCGATATACGGTTTGGGCCATGGCTACGCATGAACCAATGGAAGAAGTGCTCAATACTCCTTCGATCGCCGACTTATCAGTACTTTATTCGCAGCTTAACAGCCCGTTAAGAGCGTATGAACAGAGTTCAATCATTGCACCGTTGTACCTCTACAAATTTATATGGAAATATAAAGAAAAGGGGCAGACGGTTCTGTTACCTTCGCTGAATATTGTGCATGGTTGGACCGATAATAACAAGCCTTCTCCCAACCTCAGCATGGAAGGCGTTTGTTTGTTGGACAATCAGAAGTTCAGAGGCTGCCTGCAAACCCCGGATTTATTAGGACTTCGATGGCTAGAAAAAAAGACGAAAAGAACCCCACTAGTTATCCGAGATAACAAGACCGTAAAGGCTTTAATGGTTATGAATAAAATCAAATCCTCCATCCGTCCAAAGATGAGCCATGGTCAACCTGTCTTCGACATTAAAGTGTCTATGCAGGCCACCATCCCTCAGCTAAACACGAGTTTTCATAAGAAAAGGCTGGAACAGGAGGCGATAAAAGAAATTAAAAATCAAATCATGACAACCTACCGGAAAGGTTTAGAAATGAATGCGGATGTTTTCGGACTTTCAAGCATATTTTATCGCATCATGCCAAAACAATGGAACAAGTTGTTGACTGCTAAGGGAAAATTCCCACTTGATCCTGAAAGTATCGACAAAATCGATGTTAAGGTGAATCTGGTCAGTGGTGGAATATCGAAGATGAGGTAACGTGCTGCTGACATGGTAGAAACGTATGATGTCCGATGCTCGTGAATAAATACAAATTGACTTGATCACAATAACCCGTGTCTTCCACAACAATTCTACAGGAGTGATAACGATGCGTGAAGGTTTGATTCCCGTGGTTCTTGGAACTTTGGTAACTGCTTCTGCTGCGTCACTACTTGGGGGCAAGTATAAACTTGCTGCTACGGGTGTCCTAGGGTTTGGATTAGCTCATATGGTTTTGGGTGCTATAGACTTAGTCGAACATCGGTAGATGGTTGGAAGACAGGGAAGGGATCATTTCCCTTCCCCTCCTTACTAGAAGCTTATCCTTAATAGGAAAGGGTAGATGAACCATGGGGTATAATGAACTTTTTTTACCGGGACAAATTGTCTACGTCATCATTCGCAACCCACATTCACAGAGTGTCGCGAACGTACAGCAAGCCGCCGTCGTCCATCATCCTAAGAATCCAAATCAGCTGGCGCTTTTCTTGTATGAAACGTATTACCCTCTAACCGAAGAGTTCGCGGTATATGCATCCATGGATGAAGCCGAAGCGGCTTATCAAGATGCTTTTGGTCTTGCTGAAATTGAGGACGTGTATGGTTAAACCGTTCATTCCTCAACTCGTATATGTTGAACCTGGTGCACTGGAATATCCACTCGGTCAAGCGTTAGTACATAAATTCGAGCAGATGGGCATTGAAATTCGGCAGACCACTTCACACAATCAGATTCGAAATTTGCCGGGAGACAATGATTTTCAGCGATATCGTATAGCGAAATCCACATTCGTATTAGGTGTTCGTAAAACGCTTAAGTTCGATACCTCCAAGCCATCTGCGGAATATGCCATTCCACTCGTAACAGGGTGCATGGGGCATTGTCATTATTGCTATTTGCAGACGACAATGGGAAGCAAACCTTATATTCGGACCTATGTCAATCTTGAGGATATCTTCGATGCGGCTGATAAATATATGCAAGAACGGGCACCAGAGCTTACGCGGTTTGAAGCATCATGTACCTCAGATATTGTCGGTGTTGATCATTTAACCCATACACTCAAGAAAACAATCGAGCATTTTGGCAAATCTGAGTTCGGTAAGCTGCGATTCGTGACGAAATTCGCTCATGTGGACCATTTACTCGACGCCAAGCATCAAGGTCGAACTCGATTTCGGTTTAGTGTTAATGCGGATTTTATAATTAAGAATTTTGAGCCAGGAACGTCTAGTCTGGGGGAAAGAATCGAAGCAGCGGTTAAGGTCGCAAATGCAGGATATCCGCTAGGCTTCATTATCGCTCCGATCTACCTCCACGAGGGCTGGCAAGTCGGTTATACAGAAATGTTCCAGAATCTCGCAGGATTGCTGCCCGATTCCGCGAGGAAGGATCTAACTTTCGAAATGATCCAGCATCGATTTACCAAACCGGCTAAACGCGTGATCCAACAGAATTACCCAATGACCAAATTGGAACTCGAAGAATCCAAGCGAAAATGGAAGTGGGGACGTTATGGGATTGGCAAATATGTCTATACCGATAGCGAGCAAGAGGAGATCAAAGATACGCTGGGAAGTCTAATACACACGTATTTTCCAGAAGCAAAGATTGAATACTTCACATAACTTAACTTCAATAAAAGACCCCTTAGATTTCATCGGATGAACCAAAAGGTTTTCCAATGTTCTAAGGGGTATTCTTCCTATCCATGTACCATCGATTGTTCTAACTGATGAAGCACTTCCTGGGCTTGATCTACCCATCTCGATTTCACACTAGCATCCGGATCCACGGGCGCTTGAAATTGATTGAACAGCCCTCCGGTGAGTGAGATATTTGCCTCTTCATCCAATCCCTCATTGTATAGATGATTTAATACAAAAGGCTTTCCTAACTTCACAATAGCGTCGCAACCATCACATTCTCCATCCAAATGCCCACTTATTACATAAAACGGAATCCGCAGCCACACCTTATGTTCCGCGTCCAAATGCTTGTCGAATATCCCCTGCTTGTACTCCCAATTACCGCCTAAACAAAAATTCATTTTACAAAAGGATTCGCTTAAGTCGCAATAGGTACCTTGTACATTTTCAAGTCTTGATTCCAATGTAAACATGTGCAGGATTCCCCCGTGTTTTTTTATACTAGCTTGATCTAGATAACAACAATTTATTCCAGTTGCTAGATGATCAAGCATGAGGACAAATCGCCATATCCGTTATAAAGCCCTGGAAATAGAAGAAGTCTTCCTAATGGAAGACTCCTGTCGTTCTATTAATGATCTCGACTTACGAAATAATTCAATAAATGCTTCAGAAAAGCGATATCGCGAGGCATTTCTTTTAGTGCTTCCATGGCTAGGCAATAGTGTTCCCACATTTCTTTCTTCGCGTTATCCTGACCTAGGATAGACGCAAATGTCGAAGTGTTATTCTCTACATCCTTGCCCGTCGGTTTGCCGAGGAGGACCAGATCTCCTTCTAAATCCAAAAGATCATCTTTGATCTGAAAAGCAATACCCGCATGATAAGCGAATTTCTTGAGCGCCGCAATTTCGGATCCTTTCGCTTCGGCGAGTATCGCCGGCATTACAAGAGAAGCTTCGAAGGCAATACCGGTTTTATAGAAACATATCATGTTCAACTGCTCGAGGGTTAGCACTTTTCCTTTCGACTCAAGGTCCATCGCCTGCCCCATACACATTTCTTCTGTTTTCTGAGCAGAGTAATGGATCAAGTCTAACACCGTTTTGGCATTGAATTGCCCCAATGAGGATTGTTCATTGATGGCCCGAAGGATCAGGAACAGGCCGGTTAATTCTGCTGTGGCAACGTTATGCACCTGATGCAGGGTCGGACGTCCTCTTCGCGTCGAAGCATTATCCTGCGACGGCAGATCATCGAAGATCAAGGAAGCGGTGTGCATATATTCCAATGATCTGAGTAACGGTACAATTGTTGATGATTCTAGCCCGTATTCGTTCACACCCATCATCCAAGTCAATATAGGGCGGATTCGCTTCCCATCCCCTTCAAGACTATAGTTCGCTGCATCAATGAGCGGCTCTTGCATTGGAGAAATATCATATGGCTTGGTAATAGATAATATGTCATTAATCTGATGACGGATCGAGTCGATTGTCTGATGAAAGTCGTCTTTTTCCTGTCGATCATTCTTGAGCATCGTTACCATCTGATCCCGAAGCAGCTTATCGAAGAAATCTACGTTATCCGCTTTATGAACCATATGCTGGACGAGACGATTGAATTCAGGATGACCGGAAGCAAAGATATCCATAATTTCGTTGTACTTCTCCGTTCCTACACGCACTTTACAGCGCTTCAGCCCATTGATTGCCCGATCTAAGATGACTTCACGCGTCTTGGGATCAGAGTGATGCACGTGATGGATCAAATGAGAGATAACGGACCAATACAATTCAAAAGGGTTAATGAGATCGGGCCGCTGATCACGATATTTCAAATAGTAAGTATAAGGTGTGACCGCTCCATCTTCCATATCGTCGAACATATCTGCAAAATCGTCAGCCAGCTGATTGTAAATGCCGTTATAGAAGGTTCGATCATCAAAGCCTTCATCTACTGGCGCACTAATGACGGAACGGACGATCGATCGTGAAGAAGATGATTTGAGAATGACAGGAATATAGAGTTCTTCGTTCGTATAGGTCGATTCCGATAAACCCTTCGCACGGTCGATTTCCTGCGAATGGAAGAATACACAGGATTGCTCGAAGAATATACGCTGTGTGTCCGGACGTTGATAGTCTCGAATATATTCGAACGCTTCCCGGAGCTCCGCATGGATAAATTGAATCAATTCCTGATTACTGCCAGACCACTCGCTGAGCTTCGGTACGGTCCCCGTGAGCAGTGAGGTGCGGATCATTCGCGAATACTGTTCCTTCTCCGTTGGAGTTAAGACCGTAGAATCGAGTAGATCGTCGATGAAAGGATAAGTTAGACCGTAAGAATAACCTAGTCGAATGGCTTCACCCAGCCGCTTGGCACGTTCCGCAGCGGATAGCGTATCGTCCATATCTTCCACAACATGCAGTACCACCCCGATTATGATCTTAATCAATTTGCGCTGAGCGTGCTCAGCACTGATTTCCTCAGGTACATGAATAGAGACCATACGAAGCTTGTTAATCAACCAGATGATGTCCGTTTCGATCCCTTTCTTCTGCCCCCACCGATACAACCCAGCGAGACTCATCGTTTCTAGTCCTGCTTCCTTGTTCTTATTCGATGAAGTAGAATGAATTAAATGATTCTTAATGTCGTTAACGACGTGCTGAATACGAGTCTGTGTCGCGGGTGAATTCAAAGACTTGCCTAAATCCCGCATATACATGTAAGAAACACTTCGATCCAAATAATCTTCTAGTTTGCCAGTTGCGCTCAGCCATTGAATATATTTGTAATAATCCCGTGTATCCGGCTTTTTCTTTCCCTTGGAAAAAAAAGATAGCCAAGCAGGATGAATATGATTCTTCTTCCACAAGTGAAAATCTTCTGTGAGGGTAGGCACATAAGTCTTTTCCTTAACCTGCAGTTTAAGTGCTGCAAAATATTGAGCTGCCTTCTCCTCAGCGAGCCGATACCCTAGATCTGCATGATCTTTAAATGCCACATTCATATGATGGATTCCCTCATCTTTAATTTAAAGTATATTATGTTAATGCTAATTCGTCGGTGTTGTTCACTTAATACGAGGAAGTCTCATTTTGGTTACAGAATCGATTTAACACTTACTAACGAATAACGACAATTCCCATCATATCACCAACGCATTTTAAGACAATAGGCGTAACCATCATGATATGTTAATTAAAAAAACAAACCGCCATCGGCGTCCCGTAAAGGAAGCATGGCGGTTTGAGAAAAAGAAAACCTAGGTTGTATGTTTACGTATTAGTTCTTCGTGTACCAATCACCAACGACGAGCTGCGCAATGGCTGCCAGCGTTCGAATCGTAATCTCACCTTCATCTAACACATCTGCGATAGCAATGCTGTTCCAATTCGGATCCGTCGATTTCACGCCGAAGTATTTCGCAACAAGTGAGAGATCATTGATCGTAATCTTCGTCGCGCCAGGAACCAATGTGATGAGTTTGGATTGGAATGTTACGGCTGCTGCGTTTAATACCGATACCGCCGTATCCACTTGGACCTGTGATGCAGAAGTATTGTTCAACACATCCTTCGCTGCTGCGATTGCTGCTTGTAGTGCTGCCTTAGCGTCTGCCGGATACTTGCCGACTTTATTGCCTGTGACAGCTTTACTCAATAGATTCTGCGCATTTGCAATGGCTGCTGTTAAGGACGCTTTATCCACTGGTGTCGATGGATTTACTGCATTTCTAAACGTGGTTACTGCTGTATTCAGGGCTGCAAGTGCTGTATTGATCTGTTCCTGCGTCGCAGATGTATTATCTCGAACCGTACTTGCCGCTGCAATTGCATCCTTCAAGGCTGCTTTGGCTGCTGCTGGATATTGGCCTGGAGCCGATCCGACGATAGCGTTGTCATGGAGTTGCTGCGCATCTTGTATCGCTGTAATCAATGCAACTCTGTCAGATGACTTCACTTCGACATTCCAAGTAGCTTGGGTTGTTTCCAGCACACTGGCTATACCGTCCCTTGACACATCAAAGCTTGATAGTGAAAGTGCTGTCGTACCTGTCGGTGCATTCGATTTCACTCTGCCATGTAATGTGACGAGTGGGCCTGAACCTTTTATGATATGATCCGCTCCCGTACTTCCTACGATGACAAGAATTTGGCCTTGATCCGGTTTGACACCTGTAGCCAGCACTCCTGAATTATTCAAGTCTGAACTTAATGCTGTGTCAGCTAACGCTAAGGTGCCATCTGTATTCGATTTTGTCGCAAATTCCCATACATTCGGATCATATTGAACGACAATGCTTCCTATAGTGAAGCCATCCGTAACGTTCTTCATGCCAACTGTCAAGTTCGCAGCACTGCCCACATACGATGAAGCGGGTCCTGTCAACGTGGCCGCGTTGCTCGCGCCTTGCGCTGCTGGCGTGACGGTAATCGATACGTTAATTGTTGCTTCCCCGCCTTTCCCGTCCGTTACGTGGAAAGACGCTGTATAATCCCCAGGCGTTTGCGGCGTCCAGGAGAATTGTCGGCTAATCGCATCAAAGGTGGCATTCCCTGGGAGTGTAGGTGCTGTATAGGTTAGATTATCGCCATCCGCATCAGTTGCCTCGACTTGGAAGGATAACGGTTGCCCTTCTACCACACTTTGGGCCACAATCGCCTTAAATACCGGCGGTTGATTGGCTTGGGAAGCAAGCTGAACATCCCCGCTCTTTAATAATTTCAATTGATAAGTGCCTTTAAAAATGGATGAAATCCCTGTAATGTTCACCTTCGTACCAACTGGGAATGACTGCTTGAACGTGTCAACATTGATATTCGTTCTGCTGTCCACCCGAACACGGTTTGTTACCCCATCTTTCACCAAATCGAATTCAAGAGAATTAGTCACCGTTGCATAATTTTGTATCGTGACATCTTTTAGCGTAACGAATATACCTTGGTTGTCGTCATTTAATGTTGTCTGGACGACCGGAACAGCAACCGGGATATTCGCACTCGCATCCAACTTCTCTACTTTCGCATCGTTTATTAGCTCGATTTCTGTATTAAATACGGTCTTCTGTGCTGTGATTTTTACTTTGTCCCCCACATGAAAACCTGTTGGTTGACTCGGATAAATATAAATTCCGGCAGTCCCATCCTGCATGTAGAACCCCGATCCACCGAAGATTCCTGGCTCGGATGTGACAATGCCCTGAACTGTCACATACGTGTTGTCGCTGACTTTTCTAGCTTCAGCGATGGTTGTCAGATCCGGGATCGGTACTTCGGGCGTTCCTTTACCGGTACCATAAGAACCCGGTTTGTATGTAGCTGGATCGTACCATTTGTATCCGGCTGCAGGATTCCCCCAAGGTTCAGTACCCGCAATTTCCACCGAATTCGCTGGATTCTCCAACCCGCTTGCCAGCAATGGCGTCGTGGAATCAAGCGTGATGCCTTTATTTTCGAAGGTTGTGTAATCTTCTTGAACCGCTAACCACTTGACCGTCTGTACAAGGAAAACATTATTCTGTCCTTCACTCTTGAATCCATCATACGTCGTCTTCTTCAAACCGTTATCTTCGCGAACATATCTCGGCGTCACATCTTCAACGGGAGAAGAATCCCCGATGAAGGCTGCTTTACCCTTCTGTAACTTGGAAATGGCTGCGAATGGACCTTCGTCTACTCCGCCGCCTTTATACACGCCTCCATTCGGGAAATTCGCTGGATCGCTTTTCTCAACGGCGTTGTTCCACCCTGAAGTTGTCTTCGGAATATAGACAAGCCCTTTGACACGTGTCGGATCAAGCACCACCATCGTCGAACCCGCATGCATTTCGACATCATTCACGCCAGCTGTAATGCCGAAGGATTGGTCGTATTTCACCGTATCCGTCTTCGTAAAATCGCCTAACGCATTATAGCGGAATCGAACACCGAAATTCTGCCCCAGCCAATCGGTGCTGGTCACACCTTGCATCGCTCCGGAGGCAACTTCCGCTACTGCCATCCCTTCCGAAGGATTATTATAAGCACCACGACGGTATCCGTTCATCACTTCCGATGAATCCCAACGGTTCAGGTTACGATCGGCATTATAGTGATCCGAAATAAAGAAGATACTACCGCCTTCCTTCACATACTGTAGCATCGCCTCTTGCTCGGATGATTTGAAAGGAATATTCGCCTCCCCAATGACAAACACGTTGTATGCTTTCAACTTACTCAGTGTAATCGTAGGGGTATCGTACGCTTGAGAGCTATAGGGGATCGTTCTTTCTAACGCATCAACTTGGAAACCTGCGGCCTTAAGCCCGTCTGCGAAATCCGAGAATGCACCATCAATGACCCAATCCGATGCTCCGGCAGTCTGAGCGTGGGACTGATCGAACAGAACTTTTTTGCCAGTTCCATCAGGAAGGGTTGTGGGAATGCCAATGTTCTCGCTTCCTGGATCAGTCGGATTCGGATTTTCGCCTCCGCCAGGCGTACCATCCAAGACGAAGCTCGTTGGATTTTTCACGCCGTTCATGCCGCTGTATGCTGCTAGTGTGCCAGTGACCTGAACTTTTTTTCCGACATGTGTCGGGTTGCTCTTCAGACCGTATTGGCTCCGGTAACTAGCCGTAATCTGAACATCGATGAGCTTCGTTTTGTCTGTCTCACTTGCTGTATCCGCAATCAAAAAGTTGAGATCATCTTGAAAATTAGAAAAAATGGGCTTTGAATTATACACTTCACCTACGATAAAACCTTCCACCGTGGCCGTCTCGCCGCTGTTGTTCTTCGCAATGGCTTGTGCAACGGTGATCGCCGATGCAGCTGAAGCTGTCCCTGGCAGAAAGTAAAACACATTGCCGATTAACAACGAGAGTGCTAAAAATACAGCGCCAAGCCTTCTCATGTTCATTCTGTTCCTCATCGTCCCTTGTCCCTTCCTTCATCCCAATTTAGTGGTTACAACGTCATAACTGTAGCATGTCTCGGTGTATTTTAGTGTTAATGTTATGTTAAATATTGCCATTATAAGACACAAAAGCAGAGGTCTTTGACGAAAAAAAAGCAACCTCTGCTTGGCAATTCGTTGATTATATGACGCATGGGACGTGTTTATGATTATATGGAAACACCCTCGTTTATTCTCTTTTACCTTTCATTTTTTTCTTTGTTCTACGACCTGTGATGTCAGATATATAGATCTGATATAGGCGATTTTTCAATAGATAAAATTGACCAATGGAGGGTACTAAAATGATGAAAAAGACAATGGCAATGATCATGACCATCCTCATCACTGCGAGTCTAGCTGCTTGCGGATCCAAAGAAACGAGCTCTTCCTACGTACCGAAAGAGCTTAATGTACAATTCGTTCCATCTCAGAATGCAGATACCCTTGAAGCCAAAACCAAACCTCTAGAGAAACTGCTAGGGGACAGACTTGGCATTCCTGTCCACGTCACGGTATCCCCAGATTACAACACCATCGTTGAAGCCATGGCATCCAAACAAGTGGATGTCGGATTCCTGCCGCCGAATGCGTATGTACTCGCCCACGATAATAAAAAAGCCGCAGATCTTCTACTCCAAGCCCAACGATTTGGTGTGGATGATGCAACAGGCCAACCAACGACCGAGAAGGTAGACTTCTACAAAGCGATGATCGTTGTACCCAAAGACTCACCGATTAAAACCCTGGAAGACTTGAAGGGCAAGAAAATCGGCTGGCAAAATGTCACTTCATCCGCAGGCTATGTCTATCCAGCTGCTGAATTGAAAAAGGCCGGCATCGACCCAGATAAAGACGTGACAGGCATCACCATCAAAGGTCATGATGCGGCATTAATGGCGTTATTGAACGGTCAAGTCGATGCCGTCGCGAACTTCCAAGACGCTCGGAATACCGTGATCAAAGATGTTCCGGATATTTTCGAGAAAACGCGTGTCCTTCACTACACGACTAAGATTCCTAATGATACCGTCAGCGTTCGCAATGATATGGACCAAAGTTGGAGAGATAAGATTAGCCAAGCATTTATGGATATCACGAATGATAACGAAGGAGCAAAGATTATCAAGGAGATCTATACACATGTTGGCTATGTCAAAGGTGACGACAAGAACTTTGATTCGGTTCGCGAGTATGCGAAGGCTGTAGGTCAAGAAATCAAGTAACGAGAGAGAGTTGGACTTGTATGATTCAATTCCATAATGTATCGAAAACATATCCGAATGGATCCATTGGACTTCGCCATATTAATCTAACCATTGAAGAAGGCGAGCTTGTCGTCATCGTCGGTTCATCCGGAGCAGGGAAATCCACACTGCTTCGGTCGATTAACCGGTTGCATGAAATTACGGAAGGCGACATCCAAGTAGGAGGCAAATCTATTACGCATGCCAAAGATAAGGAGCTGCGCCGGATTCGACGCGATATCGGCATGATCTTCCAGAGCTTCAACTTAATTAAGCGCGCAACCGTGCTTAATAATGTTTTATCTGGGAGGGTTGCATATCATTCGACATTTCGAACGATGCTCGGCATGTTCCCGCGAGAAGATATTGAACTCTCTCTTCATGCGCTGGAACGGGTTAATATCCGAGAGAAAGCATATATCCGCGCCGATCAACTGTCCGGCGGTCAACAGCAACGGGTGTCGATTGCGAGGGCTTTAGCGCAGGAAGCCAAGATTATTCTAGCGGATGAGCCAGTTGCTTCCCTGGATCCTTTGACGACCCGTCAAGTCATGGATGATCTAAAGCGAATCAATCAAGAGATGAGAATAACGACGATTATTAATTTGCATTTCATTGATTTAGCCCGTGAATATGCAACGCGAATTATTGGTCTACGCGCGGGAGAAGTCGTATTCGACGGGTCGCCGGAACAGGCAACCGACGAAGCCTTTGCAGATATATACGGTCGGTCGATTCGACATGACGAAATGCTGGGAGGCGAAGTGTGAAGCCCGCTGCGACTGGATCAGGACGGAAATCACCTCCTGATATCCAGCTGATCAGAGGACGGTACAAGCGAATAGCTACATGGTTGTTGATCATCGTCGTGTTTATTCTTTGCTCGATTCACATTCATGCCACGCCCTACAAGTTAATGACCGGGTTGCCTCAAATGGGCAGCCTCCTACAGGAAATGATTCCTCCCGATTGGAGTTACATACCGACCATATGGCAACCGATAATGGAGACCATTCAGATCGCGATTGTAGGGACAACGTTAGGCGGTATTCTTGCCATTCCCGTTGCTCTCTTATGTGCCTATAACATGATGCCGAACAAATGGGTTTCGATACCAATGCGTGTCATTTTGAACTTAGTACGTACGATACCCGATCTACTCTTTGCATCGATATTTGTCGCGATGTTCGGCATTGGACCTTTCGCAGGCATGCTCGCACTTCTCTTCTTCTCGTTCGGGATCATTGCGAAGCTAACGTTCGAATCCATTGAAGCGATTGATCCTGGTCCGCTGGAAGCGATGACTGCCGTTGGCGCGAACCGAATGCAAGTGATTATGTTCGGCGTGGTGCCTCAAGCGTTTCCATATTTCGTCTCTTATTTCCTTTATACATTCGAGGTGAATATCCGTGCGGCATCCGTCCTTGGATTAGTTGGTGCTGGGGGAATCGGCATATTACTCGATCGTTCCCTGGGACTCTTCCGTTACGATCGTGCATCCATGATCATCCTGATTACACTCGTCATTGTGCTTATCATTGATTACGGCAGTACGAGAATTCGGAGGAGTCTGCTATGAGAGATACAAGAGCTTATAAACCGATGAGCCGTCGAATTCGCTTTTGGCTTATTATCATAGTTATTCTTGCCGTCTATTACTGGGCGTTTCAAGGCATGCACTTTGAAGGCGTTCAATCCACAACGAAAACAGTGATGCTCTCCATTATCAAAGGATTCCTGCATCCGGATTGGTCTTATGTGTATATTCCAGATGGTGAAGATCTGCTTCGTGGATTATTAGACACGTTAATTATTTCGATCCTTGGCACATTTGTATCTGCGATATTATGCATCCCTTTTGCCTTCTGGGCATCCACGAATATGAGCAGACGCCTCGCGGTATCCGGAAGCGGTAAAATCCTACTCAGCGTAATCCGCGTATTTCCAGAGATTATCGTCGCCATCTTGTTCATCAAAGCCGTAGGGCCCGGTGCATTCGCAGGCGTGCTCGCACTAGGCATTCACTCTATAGGCATGCTCGCAAAATTGTATTCCGAGACGATCGAGAGCATTGATCGCGGACCTCAAGAGGCCTTACTTGCTTGTGGAGCCAATCGACTACAAGTGCTGAGATATGCTGTCATCCCACAAGTCATACCCCAATTCCTGTCTTACTCACTTTACCGTTTCGAGATCAACATCCGTTCAGCGACTACGCTTGGGCTCGTTGGTGCTGGAGGGATCGGGACACCACTCATCTTTGCGCTGCAAGTACGGAATTGGAATCGAGTCGGTGTTATTCTCCTTGGGGTCGTAATACTTATCACGCTGACTGATATCATCTCCGGCAAACTACGGAAGCGAATTATTTGATTTGGAATAAAACAAGTCGAATGAACAACCCCATCATTTCATTTATTTAATTACGTTAAATATTATTATTAATGTTATTAACTATATTCAAATTCCTTGTTCTCTCCTATATACCAACAACCTTTCTAAGACGCTCTACAAAGAAAAAAAGTGGGTACAGTCCGAGGACGATACCCACTTTTTTGCAAGCAATTTAAGGACGACGAAATAATCATTGCTTCCTGCTCCGCTCTGAGATGTACGAGCCAACCAGTGTTAAGAAAGTTCCCACATAGGTGGCCCAGGTGAGTGTCTCATGCAGAATGAGCGCAGAAGCTGCAACAGTAATTACAGGTACAACATATATGTATATACTTGTCTTGACGGCTCCGAGGATACCTACCGCAAGGTTCCATGTGACGAAACATAAGGCTGAAGCACCCAAACCCAAGAATAGAAGATTCGCTGCATTCGTGAGATCATAGAATCGGTCCAGACCAAGTCGGAAATCAAATAGGAACAGTGCGGGCACCATAAAGATTAGTCCATAGAAAAACACTTTACGGGTGCTTCCGACGGTATGATAACCGAGACCGCTAATTTTGCGCATCAATACGGAATAGATCGCCCAGACGATAGGTGCAAGAAAAGCAAGGATGTCGCCAACGGGATTCAGCTGCAGCAGGACACTGCCGTTAAATCCGATGGCTATGATTCCTGCGAGCGCGATAACAAATCCAATCATAAAGCGAACGTTCAACTTCTCTCCTTCTAAGAAGAAGTGTGCGAATAACGCGGTGAAGAACGGGGCAATCGTTACGATAACGCCTACGTTGGAAGCTAGCGTGTAGATTAGCGCCGTGTTCTCCAATAAAAAGTATAAGGTCACTCCGCAAAGCCCTGCCCCCATAAACAGGAGCTCCTCTTGAAAGGAATGGGTTCGAATCTTCCGTGAATAAATAAGGAACAAGACTAGATATCCTAAAAGAAACCGAAAGAATAATATCTCCATCGGAGTGAAATCGACTAATAAGATTTTCGTCGAGATAAAGGTCGTTCCCCAGATGATGATGGTCATGAAGGCTAATAAATGCCCGGCTGTGATGTTGCGTTTATCCCCCATAAAGTGTAAACCGCCTTGATCCCTGTTCACTAACAAATACCCGCATATATTGCTTAGGTGTTAACCCGATCAGCTTTTTGAAAAATTTCGTAAAATGACTCTGATCACTAAAGCCACATAGAAAAGCCACTTCACTTGGTGACACGCCTGATTCTAGAAGCCTCTTGGCGTTGTTGATCCGCGTCGTCTCCAGATAGCTGTACGGTGAGATCCCTTTCTCTCTCGTGAAAGAACGAACCAGATGATATTTACTTAACCCCGTTAATTGACTGAATTGGTCCAACTTGATATTCCTCATGTAGTTCGCTTCGATGTACGCAGACACCGCGATGATTTCAGCTCTCAGTTCCCGATCAGGACCCATGTGCTCTACATCTGAATCTTCGATTAATAATTGCTCGATCAGCAGCAGCATCAACTCTTCTTTTTTGAAATCAGGCTGTTCGTCGCATATCATACGATGTAAATCGCGAAGCGAATCTGCGAGCTCACTATGATAAAGAACCACCTTGGTGAAGCGCGGGAAACGGGCCGTACCTGTAATCTCCATGACGTATTGACGCATCACTTCGGGCTGTATATTCAACGAACGATAATCCAGAGATCTCCCGTCGATCTGTGCGCAAGCATGTGGGTCATGCGGGTTGAAGATCACGACATCGCCGCTATTTACAATAAACTCCTCATTGTTGCATATGACATGTCTTTTCCCTTGCTCGATAAAGCCAATAACATAGTAGTCATGAAAGTGATTGGGGAAATTCTGCATAATGCCTTCAAAACGGTACGCTTCCACCCGCAGGTCTGCATCGAAGCGGATCTCGCGTAACTCGTGAGACAAAATCTCTACACCTTCTCTCCGTCAATATGCTCTCATTATAGATTAAAGATGTTCGAGTTTCTTGTATGATGTTGCTGTTCGAAAGTCACTTTAGGAACCATAGGGTGCATCGAACTCAATGATATGATGATCGACATCTAGAATGTAAATCTGTGTAAATCCCGCAACGCTCTCTGGTCTGGCTTCATAGGGTATCCCCGATTGCTCCAACCAGTCTATCGTATCTCGATAGCTCTTCACCCACACTGCAAAGTGACTATCTTGTGTATTAATCGGACCTTTGCGAAGCGCCTCGCCTTCCGGACATTCGATGAGATGAAGCTGCTGATCTCCGATGGCATACCATGCCCCATTGGATTGAAACAGTGGACGCGTCAATTCTGGCAACTGAAGAATCTCCGTATAAAATTGTTTGGCTTTCGTTAAATCGCGTACTGCGAGACTCACATGATGGATGTTCAAATATTCAATCATTTCCTTCTCCCCTTAGATTTCATTTTACACAACGTCTTCCCGATCTTACCATCCATTCGTAACCATTAACAATGGATTTTGGCGACAAATTCCCCATCGCAATGGAATGATTTCACAGGTGTTGGAGCACATTAACACCATCTTGCAATGTTAGGAGTTCACTATGAAAGCTGGCACAAAATCCGTTACTTTTTTTCAAGCCTGCATGATCATGATCTTATCGACCGGATTACTTAACCATGTTCATATTATCCCGCTTCTACTCCAAAGTACGGGAAACGATGGCTGGATCAGTATTTTACTTGTCATGTGCATCGCTTTCCTATGGATTCCTGCCTTGCTCTATGTTATGAACCGTAAAGGGACACGCCCCATCTATTCGTGGTTGAAAGAACAATCTGGCGCCTTCATAGCCTGGATCATCGTTGGGGTTCTCCTTGTGTATTTATTCTCCGTTGCCTTCGTGTCCTTAAAAGATACGACCAACTTGACAAACACATCCTACCTTACGAAAACTCCTGTCTTCATGCTTGCAACGATTTTGACCATCTTATGCTCATTAGCGGCACTTGCCGGGATTCGTTCTATTGCCATCTGTGCAGGCGCTTTGCTGCCAGTTGTCCTTATCCTTGGTTATTTTGTCATGGGATTGAACTTTCAATATAAAGATTACAGCTTGATCACGCCAGTGTTCGAGAATGGCTTCTACCCGATCCTAAGAGGCATGTTATACCCTGGAGCCGGCATGGTGGAACTATTCATGTTCCTCTTACTACAGCATCATCTCTCGACGAAGGCTAGCTATCGAGGCTTAGCTATTCTTGCGATATGTCTTGCTGGATTAACGATCGGTCCTTATTTGGGCTCCATCGCGAACTTTGGTCGTGAAATTGCCATGGAGCTACGGTTTCCTGTCTTTGAACAATGGCGACTAGTTACGATCGGCAAGTATATCAATCATTTGGATTTTCTGTCCATTTACCAATGGTTATCTGGAGCGTTTATTCGTATTTCCCTGGCGATATTTTTCATTTACGATCTTACGCCCATCCGGAGCAAGCTCCCTAAATTCATTTTTTGCATATCCGTATCTATCGCTCTGATCCTTACTGTTCAGTTCAGTATGAGTGATATGGTGTTTATGAATTGGTTGTATTCGTACTACTATCCAATCACGACAATAGGCATTATTGTCTTATCCTTCATCCTATGTCTGCTGACCCGGTTACATCATGCTAACAGGAGGATTAAACCCCATGACCCATCAACCCGATAATCCTTTAGACCATTCTGGTACCTTAAATCCTACGCCCGGTATACCGTTAACCTATGCGAATCTGAGACAACGCTTGTCCAATTGCGCAGATATCGAATATCATTCCCTCGTATTCGGTACAGATATATCTGTGATGGAGATCAATCTTGTGTGGTGTGATGGTGTAACCGACCACAAGCAGATCAATCAATTCATCATTCCTAAAATTCATCAAATGCTGCATAACCATCATTGGACAGAGGAATTAGAACACAACCCACTCCTAGCTATTGATAAGATTGATGCTTCCAAAGGTGTTCATGAGGCAATTACCAAGGTATTCAGCGGATATTTGCTCATATGCGTGCCGTTACAGAATGTATTCTATATGCTGGATATCTCAGATGCCCCGAATCGCACACCTGAAGAATCAAGCACTGAAATTTCGATCAAAGGACCGAAAGATGGGTTTACAGAGAACATAACGACCAATCTTGGATTAATTCGCAAACGTCTTAAGACCGAATCGTTAAAAATAGAAACCCGTATCATCGGAAGACGATCTCAGACGAATATCGCCTTGTTATATTTGGACGATGTTGCCAATAAAGAAATGATCGAAACCGTGAAACAGCGCTTATCCAAGATTGACCTGGATTCGGTTGTTAGCAGTAACCAGCTTGGCGAAGCTCTGGGAGATTCGAAATATTCCTTGTTCCCGTTGTTGGATTATATCGGAAGGCCAGATTATGTCGTACAGGCATTGGTTCGGGGCCGATTTTCCATTATTGTGGATACCGTTCCCATGGCATTGATCGGTCCAGCTGATCTCTTATTGGAGCTGAAATCACCTGAAGATGTCCATTTTCCGTATTTCTTCGTAACATTTCAACGTCTATTACGCGTAATAGGGCTAATCATATCCATTTTCATACCTGGATTCTGGTTAGCATTATGTGCATTTAACGTCGAGCAGCTTCCGCTTCCGCTGCTAGCCACAGTGACAACTGCACGAATGGGACTCCCCTTCACTGCTGCTATGGAATTGATTCTTATGCTCGGATTATTCGAGATCTTCCGTGAGGCTGGGGCCCGCTTGCCTAAAGCCGTTGGACAAACCGTAGCTGTTGTAGGTGGATTAATTGTAGGAGATGCAGCGATTCGCGCAGGATTGGGTTCCCCAACCATGTTAGTTGTTGCAGCGGTCAATGCGGTTGCCACATTCACACTCGTGAATCAATCCTTAAGTGGAACCGTTAGTATCCTTAAATTTGGAGTGCTGCTCATATCGAATTATTTTGGCATGTTTGGATTTTTTATTTCCATGTTGGGGATATTGCTGTATTTGTCCACATTAGAATCCTTCGGAATCTCCTATTTGTCCCCCATTTCACCGCCTTCTTTCCGCGATATGTTTAAGTCCATTGTGGCTTTTCCTCCTTCTCAAAATGGAAAACGTCCCCATTATATTCACCCGATGGATGAGACGAGGCAAGGAGATGAGCCATGACTTATTCGAGACGAATCAGGAGCTTGTTCATGATATGTATATTCTTGTTTCTTACAATAACCTTAACCGGTTGCTGGGATAAGAAGAACATTCAAGATATGAACTACGTCACGGCAATGGGGGTTGATTATGAGAATAACAAGTATGTCGTCTATTCACAATCCTTGGACTTTACCAACCTTGCGAAGCAAGAAGGCGCAAAATCCAAAGAACACATTCCGGTCTGGACAGGACGAGGTGAAGGTGACACGCTCGACGCGGCGGTGAATGATATTTTCACAGCGTCACAGCTGCCTATCATTTGGGAGCATATCAGTGCGGTCGTCTTTCATGAACGTGCGATGAAGCAGAATCTCCGTAGAATGACCGATTCGATGCTGCGGTATCATGAAATTCGATTCTCTCCTTGGGTATATGGGACTCGGAGCTCCATAAAAGAGCTGTTCGCTGCACCAACCACGTTCAACTTGTCACCCATAAATTCCATCCTTCATCAACCAAAGGAGGTCTATTTGCAGCAGTCCTACATTCAGCCCATTTCACTGAGAGAAATGTTCATCAACTGGTTGCGTCCAGGCTCTACGCTGCTCCTTCCTAGCATTTCGCTCAATAAAAATCAATGGTTTGAAGATTTGAAACCAAAGGATGCTTATACAATTGATGGACTCTTTACGATGGAGAAGGATCAGTTTCAAGGTTGGTGGGATAAAAAAGACATTATGGGGTTACGGTGGGCTTCAAAAAATGTTGTACATACCGCACTCCAAATCGAACCCCATAAGAAGACTGTAGCGATGCTAGCACTCAATGTGCCTGAGAGTAAAATTACTGTAAAGCTAGAAGGCCCTCAGAAAATCCCAAAGGTCACAATTCAGTTACTCATTGACGGTTCGATTGAAGAGGCACTTACAGATATGCAACCGCACAAAATGGAAAAGCTTGCAGAGCAAGATATCCGCAATGAATTACTAAAAACATTCCGCGATGGGGTTCAGAAGGGCGTCGATTTATTCTCCATTCGCGAAGAAATTTACCGTCAGCATGTGAATTATTGGAATCGTCATCAGAAAGGTCAGACAATTCGACTTCGTCCGGATATGATCGATCAAGTTGATGTTAGAGTGAAGCTCAAGAACGCCGGCATGATAAAACTGAGAAGATAAAGAATCACGAAACAAAAAAAGACTTCGGTGGGATCTCTTCTTTTAAGTATCCCGCCAGAAGTCTTTCTCCTTATTTTCGCAACTCATACATGATGACATCAGCGTTAAGAAAATCAGATTGATTCTTATCAAAATTCGTATATTTGTGATCAATGTGCAACCCGCACTGCTCAACAATATTTTCCAACTCGTTCGGTTGATACAGCCTCAGATTAAAATCCTCAACTTCTGTACGAACATACTGACCATCCACATAAAGATCGTAGGACAATGTAGAGGATTGAATTTGCTCTTCGGCATCATAGGTCGAATCCCCTTTGAGCACCACTTCGATAGAGCCTTTTTTTACTTTCTTACCTTGATGTTCCGCATCAGATTCGAGTTTAGCCTCATCTATATCAAAGGAAGTATTGTTGCGATATTCCGAATCGGTTATCACACTGAGAACTATTCGTCCGGTTGATTTCAGAGCATGTTTCATCATTTGTAGAGCTTGGTCGATCACAGCTCTGTCCGTAAGCAATGAAAATGATGCTGCTGCGATAAAAATAAGGTCATAAGGCTCTCTATTCGAATCAAACGCTGCAAAATCGCATAAATCAATTCGAGATGATGAATCCATCGAGCATAGTTTATCCCGGCACCTTGCAATCATATCTTTCGATACATCAAATCCATCGATGGGGTATCCTCGTTCCACAAACGAAATGATAAATCGTCCCGAACCACACATCGGTTCTAAGATTCTCATTTCTTTCGATGCAAAAGATAACAAATAGTTCAATTCTTCGCTCGGTGCTGTCGGCTTGTCAATATCGTAATACAATGAACATAAATCACCATAATAGTGTTTGTCCATGAGCTCCATTCCTCTCCCTGCCGCCTGCTACTTAATCGGAACATAAATATCCATGACAGCATCTTTCAATCCGTGACAGCGTTCATCATAGAATTCAAAGTCAAGTTTGGATTCATCATAGGCATAATCGCTGCTTGGGAACCATTCCTCGAAAATGTATTTCCAGGTTGCCTTCACCGCTGTTGATAGTGGATCCGCATCATAGGAAGACGCTGAATCCATGTTATCAACGGGGGGCGTAGTGAAAACGGCATATTTCGCTTCTGGAACTTCCCATGTCATCATATCTGGTGTAACTTTGGCGTAATCTTCAACAATGACACCAAATAAATAGATGATATTGCCATCATCCGAGGAAGGAATACAGATCCCCACCTCCCCATGTTCTGGCGGATTCAACTGGGTATACATTTTGTTCTCTAGATTCTCACCGATATACGTGTCCCAGTAAGCTGCGATATCTTTGGTATAACCGCTTGCAATGTTAGTTCGAATGCCATACCCTGCCACCTTGAATGCAGGTTTACTCGTGATCATCGGATTCATTTGAAACCCTCCTGTACTCGATGCAGATTGATTTGTACTGAAGTTGTTAATCTTGGCAATGTATACCGTGGGGCTGTAGCCAAATTCCTTACGAAAGGCTTTGGAGAAGCCGCTTGCCGTCTCAAAACCATATTCCAATGCAATATCAATGACTTTACGGCCCAAGAGCAGCTCCCTCCTGGCTTGATTCAATCTCTTCTTGCGGACAAAGTCCATTAGAGGTACCCCTTGAACCATGCTGAACACTCTGCAAAAGTGATAAACCGAATATCCAATATGATCTGCTATCTCATTGGCATTTAGATCCTTTTTCAAGTTCATTTCGATATAAGCGATACTTCGCCTCATATCCTCTGCGTAATTCAATGCATCATCTTTCCTTTCTCCGCGCGGTGATGTCATTTGAACTTATTATAGCTGTCAGGAAGAGAAGCTGCTGTTCCAATTTTGCTAAATCGAAAAGAGGTCGAGAATATAAAAAAAAGCCTGAACATATCAGGCTTTACATGAAATGACGCCTTCGACCATGGTCCATTGCACTTCATATTTCTCGTTAAGCAAGACGAAATCCGCATCGAATCCGACTTCAATATTCCCTTTACTCGACAATCCTAAGATCCGTGCGGGTGATGTTGATGCCATCTGCACCGCATCGATTAAGGGTATTCCGTTCTCAACTGTCAGACGCAGCGCTTCATTCATCGTCACCGTACTCGATGCCAAAGTACCATCAGCTAGCCTAGCAATCCCCTCCGTTACATGAACATGATGGCCGCCGAATAGGTAATCCCCATCACCAAGTCCCATCGCTTGAAGCGCGTCCGTTATGAGCACCATCCCTTCAGGCCCTTTGATACGATGCATCAACCGGACGATTGCAGGATGCAAGTGAACTTGATCGACAATTGCTTGCAGGCTCACATGTGGTTCCTCGAATGCGGCGACGATGAGACCGGGATCTCGATGATGAATCGGTCGCATCCCGTTAAAGCAATGCGTCACATGACTTGCGCCCGCGCCAAATGCTTCTTTTGCCTCCTCGTACGTCGCATCGGAATGGGCAACGGCGATGACCACCCCTTGTTCCTTCAAATAAGCTATGAGCTCTAATCCACCCGGCAATTCCGGCGCGATCGTCACCATCTTAATGAGTGAACCCGCTTCCTGGAAAATAAGCTTCATTTCATCAAGATCAGGATGACGAAGATACTTCTCATTCTGCATCCCTTTGCGCTTCGGGTTCAGGTACGGCCCTTCCAAGTGAATACCCACAATCTTCGCCCCATGCTCATGACCAATCACCGATTTCACGCTGCGAATCATGTTCAGCAAATCTTCTATCGTGGAACTCACGGAAGTTGCTAAGAACGATGTGCAACCTGTTGCTGCACATGCACGAGATACCTCTTGAATACTGGCTTCGGTTCCATCCATCATGTCGTATCCATTTGCGCCATGAATATGAACATCGATCATGCCAGGGATTAGCCACATGCCTTGACCATCGATACGTTCGTATTTGTCGTCGATTTGCAAGCTCTCTTGCGTCACAATTCGCTCAATCTTTCCATCTGCAACACAGACCGTAGCTGAAGGTAATAATTGATGCGGCAGCACTACGTTCACATTTGTGATTATCTTATGATTCATCGCGATTCAGCTCCATCCTATGGATTTTCTGTCGTACATTCGATCAGCGTAATATTTCTAGCATCCAATAGTTCTCTCATTTCGCTTGAAACCGGTTGATCGGTCACGATAATATCGACGTACTCAAAATCGAGCTTGAATCTCGATTTCGCCCCAAATTTCGTATGATCCACGACAAGAATCACTTGATCGGACTGCTTAGCCATTTCTTTCTTCACCCGAACATCTTCTTCATACGGATAATAGAGTCCGTCTGGGCGAATGGCCGTTGCTCCGATAAATGCTTTGTCGGCACGAATTTCGCGAATTTTATCGACTACGGAAGGACCGGATAAGAGGCGGTTCTGGATGTGCAGATAACCGCCGAGCACATAAATACTCAGATCCTCTCGTTTGGATAGAATGCTAACGTTATCTATGGAATGGGTAACCGCGGTAATCTGTTTGGCCTCAACATGCTCCGCGACAAATTGAACCGTCGTCGAGACGTCCAAGTAGACCGTCTCATGATCGCGAATCAGCTTGGCGCTGAGTCGGCCAATCTCATCTTTACTGGAGGATTCCTCTATGAGACGTTCTTGATAGGATGAAAGCTCCTTCTGAAGCTCTGGCAGGGCCACCCCGCCATGTGTTCGTACAACAACACCTTCTTGAACTAACCTGACAATATCTCGACGCGCCGTATCTCGCGATACTTGGAAATGCGAGCAAATTTCGCCAACGCTCATGGATTGATGCGCTTTTAAATAGGCTAAGATTTTCAATAATCTCTCCTCTTGGAACATCTCCATTCCCTCCTCTTTCGGCAATTCAATCAATATCATAAGTATATATAAGTATTTTATGAATTTCAATAAGTATTTATAAGCAAACAAAATGGACCCACCGCATCGCAGTAGATCCATCATACTCAACATCCATTTTCAACTGTTGCCCAACTATTCATTTATATACGTCGTTACACGATTCTGAATCAGCTTTGCCACTTCTTCCGCCGACTTCTGACCGCTGAAATACGATTTAGATTCTTCTTCAATAATGGATAACATCTTATCGTCCGCCTTAGCTAAGCTGCTCGCAGATTGAATGAGCTGCTTCAGTTCATCGAAGTGGCGATCCGTCATTTTCGTTGTGATCTTACCGTTTTTAACGCGCTTCTCGATGTCTTGAAGCGTCTGTTCATTGACGGATGTGAGAAGAGAGAAGCCTTCTCTTTCATTCAAGGATTGCGCTTCTTCCGACATAAGGAATGCAATGAACTTCCACGCTTCATCTTTAACCGGTGAATTGGCTGAAATCCCGAGTTGGTTCGGTACTAAGAAGGTCGTACCAGGTACATCTTCCTTCGTATGCGGGGTAGGCAATAATTTCGGATTCGTATAGAATCGGAATGCCCCTTCAACCACATCCAAAGGTGAGTATAAATAGGTGTGGTAGAACAATTGGTTGCTTGGCTTGCTTTGGTTTGCCGACATGATTTTTTCGTCATACATGCTTTTAATTTGTTCCAGACTTTGCACGAATAACGGTGTATCGAATTTCGCCTGATGATTCTCGGCATCTATGAAATCAGCGTTATTATTCTTAACCAAGATTTGCAAGAATCGTTCCGGTGCGTAACTCGCCAGGGCGAATCGATCCCCTTGGCTGCTCGCCTTGAACTTGCGCGCCACATCCTCGAACTGTGTCCACGTCCAGTTCTTCTCGTCCACCTTGACTGTCTTCGCAAGAGCATCTCCATCCCCGACAAACGTACCGACGAAGAATGAAGTTGGAACGGAATACAAGCCTCCATTCATTTTCATCCCATTTAACACATTCATGTTCAGATTGCTTTTATTCAACGTTTGATCGGCTTCTAACCGATCGTTCATATTGACAAGCATATTTTTAGCCACATATTTCTCGACTGGCAAATAACTCATTTCGATGATGTCTGCGCCTTCCCCCGATAACATCGCTGAATTCGTCTGTTTTAGATACTTTTCAGTTGCTGATTCCGTCATCTCCTCATCGATGCCAAGATAAGCTTGAATTTGTAAGTCGATATCCGGATACTTCTGTTCGAATTTCTTCTCTAACGCCTCGAAGTAAGGATTGTCCGTGAGTGAACTCAGGGTAACAATCGTCTTGCCGTCATTGCTCTTTCGTTTCTCTTTACTAGCCGTAATCTTGCTGGAGCCATCTCCACTACCGCAAGCGGTCGTCGCCGCGATTAAGATACACATCATGCCTATCAGCATTTGTTTTTTCATCGTATGATTCCTCTCTTCTCCTAGATCAATGTTATTGCAGTCGAACGTGATTGCCGTTCTGTAACGGCTCCGTACTCTCCAGAATGATCAGATCATTCATGTTAAAATCAAATGACACAAGCAGGGTTTCCTTGTCATTGGATTCACTCGCTTGGACCTTGGTCTTACGCACAATAAATTCATTGCCAAGTGCGCCCTTCTTCTGTTCAATCCGGTATATATATTGACCCTCTCGATCCTGGTGAATCGCCTCATTCGAGAGGATTAAACCCTCTTGTGCTGAGCGTTTCGTCAGTTTGATGACAGCCTGTTCACCCCCCTTCAGCTGAGAATCGATTATTTGCACACGAATCTGTGCGACCACTGCTGGCGTCTTCGTCTCTTGATTCGATGACGTGTCTATTCGAGGCGCTGCATCAGCGATGTCGTAGACCGTTCCCTCGATAGTTCTGACTTGCTGACTAGCGTCGGGTCGGATCTCAATCGGTACTTTCTCCTTCAACGTGATCCCTAGGCTGGTCATGAGCGAGGAATCGATCATGAACTCCATTCGAAATCCGCGAAGGTTATTCGCAACTTGAACATCTGGTTCTCCCATCGATGCCATCCCTTCAACGGCGTTCAATTTCGTGACGACACCGTCGAAAGGCGCGGTCAGCTTATTGTTATTCTCGAGCTTGTCTTGCAGCGAATGAATCTTCCTCTCCTGTACACCAAGATCGATTCTGCGCATTTCGATATCACGTCTAGTGCTGCGAACCTTCGCTTCGTCGCCATCCGTTGCGTATGCAATAAATTGGTCTTGGCTGTTCTGTAGGTCGAACTTAAGCTTGGCCAATTGTGCTTCCTCGTATTTCAGTTCTTGTTCCGCTGATTTACTGTCATAAGTGATTAGGGACTGTCCTTTCTTCACTCGATCTCCTTCTTTGACCGCAATAGCTGTTACTTTCCAGCCAGCAGGATTTAAGAGCTTCGCTTCCGCCAGCGGTTGCAACACACTGCTCCCCTCGAGCGAATGCTCAATACTGCCTAGGATCGCTTTCTCCGCTCTAACTTTCGGCAGCGTCAGAGATTGAAGCGTGTTGCTGTATATGGTAAAAAGCAAGAGCGCTGCCATAAAAATAATGAAGATCATTCGAATCTTCCGATTGCGTTTGCGTTGATTTAATTCCTCTATTGACCCCATTCCGTTTGCCTCCTAACCGTACCAACTACCCTTTAATACCGGACAGTTGAATGCCTTCGATAAAGTAAGATTCCGCATAAAGAAATAACAGCACCATGGGTGTCATGTAGAGCATGGATGCTGCGAAAGCAACGCCCTTCTCTTCCTGATTAATTCTCGATAGAAAGACAGACAGCGGCTGCTTAAACGGTTCATCCAAGAAAATCAGCGGTTGTTCCACCATGTTCCAGTAATCGACGAATAATAGAACGATAAGGGCTGCGACTCCTGGCTGAATCATCGGGATAATAATCCTGCAGAAAATTCGAATGTGACCAGCACCATCGATTTTGGCTGCTTCGATATAGGCATACGGAATATTCATCGTGAACTGTCTAAGCATAAACACGCCGAATGCTGCGAAAATACCAGGTAATATAATTGCGCTTGATGTATTCATCAGTCCCAAACGATCCGCAATAATATAATTAGGTACGAGCGTAACTTGGAACGGCATGAGCATCGTCAACACATACACAAGAAACAACTGATCCCGTCCGCGGAATTGCAGCTTGGAGAACGCATATGCAGCGAACGCTGCCACCAGTGTCTGCCCTGCAATGATCGGTACAACCATATATACGGAGTTCCAGAACATCAAGAGAAATCTAGGACTATCTACTAAAATTTTATGATATTGCTCGAAAGTCACAACATCTGGCAGCAGCTTCAGATTGACGAATTCCGATGTGTTCATCTTCCCGATTGCCTCGTAATTCATGCTGATTTCACTCGCTGAAGTCAAGGAATTTGTGAAAGTAATCACGATTGGAAACAGCAAGGATAGCGCGATGATCGACATCAAACCTGTTAATGCTATTTTTGACCCTACATTCGTTTTTTGCACTTGGCTCACCTCCTGCTATTCCATAAACTGTCTGAACCTTCGTTCAAGCGCAAACAATAGGATGACGATGATCAATATGCACCCTACCATCATGGTTGCCGCTGCCGTTAACTTCTGAATGTCGAGTGACATGAACGTATTGTTCATATAATGCTGAAGCATATAAATGCTGTCATGGGGATAATCACCTGCAATCAGGTACGTTTCCCGGAATACCTTGAACGAATTGATGATGGACATGATGATGACGAAGAACATCGTCGATGTTAAATAGACCAACGTGATGCTCCTGAACTGCCGAAGACGTCCCGCCCCTTCCAAGTCAGCGGTTTCGTAGTAATCTTTAGGGATTTGCTGGAGTCCTGCCAAGAATAAAATAATGTTATACCCGACGTTCTTCCATAAATACACGGCGATCACAACATATCTCGCAGCGCTTATCTTCATCCAATCGATACGTCCGAAGCCAAAATCGTAAAGCAATGCATTGAGCGAGCCATTCCAATCAAACAGGATCTGCCAGATCACAACAATGGATGCGACGGGAACCACAAGCGGCAATACATATGCCGTTCTTAGGGCATTGCGAATGTAGATGTTCTGATTTAATAGCATGGCTAATCCAAGTGAAATCGCGATGATCACCGGAACCGTTACTACGGTGAACCAGAATGTATTGGACGCGGCTTTGCGAAAGGAGTCGCTTGCCAGCAGTACTTGATAATTATCCAAGCCAACGAATTGGCCATTGATCGTGCTATCCATCATAGAGTACCCGACACCCGCAGCGAACGGAATCACATAAAACAAGGCAAAGCCAATCAAGCTAGGCGCAAGGAACATCCAGGCAGCTGCCGAATCACTGCGAATCCATTTATCCAGGTTGAACTTTCTTATGTATGCAAGCCAAAAACCCCATTTCTTCTTCAACCGTGTTCCCCTCCCTACTACGACAAGGATAGGTGAAACATTTTAAAAAGAAATGGAGTAATCATTAAATTTTCCTTAATTCACTTCAGCTTGCGGTAATCGCACTTCAAAGATGGTACGTATGATGCTGCTGTCGGCCGTGATCGTGCCATTATGCTGTGATACGATATTTTTTGAGATAAATAGACCAAGACCGGTGCTGCCCTCATGATGCGTCCGTGATTTGTCGCCGGTGTAGAACATCTCGAATAGATGCGGTAGTTCTTCCGGTGAGATCGCGTTCCCGTAATTGATTACTTGAACCACAATGTCACCTGCAACAGGGAATGCATGAATATCAACGAATCTACCGTCATTGCCATAACGAACCGCATTCGTTAATAAATTCTCAAACACGCGGGCGAGTAGGTCTCCGTCCCCCATAATCGTTAACTGCGATGATGCCTGTAAGCGGGATACCAAGTTATTCTTCTCAAATAGCGGATATAATTCTTCGGACAACTGCTCCAGTAGAGCGGCGAGATCGATTGGTTTCTTCTCAATTTGCACCATGCCGTGATTCATTCTCGTAATCTCGAACAATTCATCGATCAATCTCTCAAGACGCTGAGACTTGGCGTAAGCAATGCTCGTATAGTGCCGCGCTTGCTCTTGCGACAATTGCTCGTCCTTCAGAATATAGTCCAAATACCCAATGACCGAAGTTAACGGCGTACGCAGATCATGGGCCAAGTTTAACACCAGTTGATCTTTGCTGGTCTCTGCAAAATCTCCTCTTGAGACAGCTTCCAACAATTTTTCACCAGCGATGTTAATGTCTGCTGCAATATCCCCGAATTCATCACGAGACGATACCGTTACACGTTTCTCGAATTCGCCGTTGGCTAAATTTCGAATCCCATTGGATATTTCACGGAAATAAGTTGCATAACGCTTCGTCAGCAAGAAGAAAAAGAGAATTGCTAAGGGAATAAAAAAGATCAAGAAGAAATTGATATCGCCAACTTCTCGGATAAAATAACGAATTCTAGTCTCAAAATCTTCAAATTTCACTTGGGCATGATAATAGAGCTGAAGTATTTTGTACAAGCCGTAAATGATACTTCCCGCTAAGAGCATACTTAGACCGAATATCAAGATCATTTTGGAGCGAAAGCTTCTTAACATGCTACCCATTGAACGTGTACCCTACCCCCCACACGGTTTTGATCAATTTGTTTTTGTTCATATCTTCCTTCAGCTTTTTGCGCAAGCCCCGGATATGCACCATGACCGTGTTGCCGCTCTCATAGTAAGCTTCACCCCATACTTGCTGGAAAATATTCTCCGCACTAAACACCTTCTTCGGATAACTAGCGAGCAGATATAAAATATCGAATTCTTTGGGAGTTAAATCGATCGGTTCGCCATACAACGTGACCGAACGCTGATCCAGATTTATCATCACACCTCCAACTTCCAGCACGGTTGAACCGGCGACGGGCGCTGGTTGATTCAAATGCTTGAAACGTCTAAGCTGTGCATTCACGCGAGCGATCAGCTCCATCGGGTTGAACGGCTTGGTTACATAATCATCCGCCCCTCGTACAAGACCCGTGATTTTATCTAAATCGGTTGCCTTGGCGCTTACGAAAATGATCGGCATCGGATTATGCTCTCGAATTTGGCGGGTGACTTCGTATCCATCTAGTTTGGGCATCATGATATCCAATATCGCAAGATCAATATGATGAGTTTGCACCGCATGAATTGCTTCTTGACCGTCGGACGCCTTAATAATCGCATACCCTTCTTTCTCTAAATGCAGGCAAATCAGATCAACAATCTCTGCTTCATCATCTGCGATTAGTACCGTAATCTGTTTCATGATATCCATCCTCTGCGTATAGTTAACAATTGCACCATTATATCAAATTCATTCCTTTACTTCCAAACGTTGAATCACATCGAGATGCTGATCCGATTTGTTTTTTTGAATCACGATCATTATTTATTGTTTTACGATAAATTTTAATTGACTAACAATTATTATTGAATTATTATCAATGTTATCGAAAGACAGGAGGTTACAATAAAGCAGCAAGAATTAAACTACGAGATCGGTATAAAAGGAGATATACACATGAAAAGAAAATTTGTGATCGCGTCTATTCCCCTGCTTCTTGGCGTTCTATGTTTAGCCCTCTTTGCAGTGATAGGGTCCAGTGTCGATTCTGACGGGACATTGCATGAACCATTCTTTCTAATCCCAATCGGTTACCTATTCTTATTCAGCGGCATGATTGCTCTGCTGTACACAGGTATCACCTCGACGATGAAGAAGATACGGCAAAGATAACCAAAGACGACATCCCTCTCGTTAAGGAAGGATGTCGTCTTTGGTTGCGTCGTCACGCTTTGTTTAGGACGAGCTCCAGCTGCACATCAAGTTCATTCTCTGCCTAGACGATCTCCAGCTTCATTCAATTGTCCCCGTACGAATGAGATTCACATGGAATTGGGATTGAATTTTCGCTTTTTGATATTTTTCTCCCCATTTATCTCGTGTGAGATGGGCATTCCTTACACTGCTCCTATATACATTTCCGAAACCGATCGCATCCGAATTCATTCGCTGCAGCTTCTGGATCAGTTGATCGGTTTCTTTTTGCAGCTCTTCGCCGATCTTCTTCTCAAGAAGCTTCTTTGCTTCATCTTTGCTGAAATCATAACGGTCTGTAATCTCCTGCAATTCTACATCCATATGTACTCGTACATGGAACTGGAGCGGCTTCATGGAGGTAAGACGGATACGAACCTTGCTCCCAATATTGGAAATAACGACACGTACTTTTCCGCCCTTTTGACTCTCCAAATGCGGCTCTAATTCAATACGGTCAATCCCGATTTCTTGTAAAGCTTCCTTTTGTTTGCCTCGAAGCAGCTTGAGCAAATACCCCTCGCTTGGCACGATGGTGCCCACAGCCCTATCATCTCGGAAGAGGACGAGTCCCGATATTTCAACGCGATCATCTTTCTTCATCAGAATGGGAAGGACAGCGTCCGAGCCGATGCTGTACATCGCACTACGATAATCCTGAACGGTACACGAGGGAACCCAATCATCTTCGATGTGCTGTTGAATCATCTCATACAAATGTGTTCCAATATCCGGAATTTGTGGATAGTTATGCGATAATAATTCGTGCGCCGATCCATTGCTCATAGCAAGATAAATACTGTCGCCCAGAAAAGGATCCCGAGTCAAATTTTCGACCACATCGGAAACGCCTGCCTTACCCAATTGATCATCAAATATGACAACACGAATTTGCCCACTGACAGAGCTGTGCGATATCATGCTATTGATTTTAATCCGTGCACCCTTAGAACTGTTCGCAATCGTCGATATCACTTTGGATTTTTTGGCGGATTCTGTTGTGGGGTTAAGAATGACGGACGTGACGTTGAGCTTGTTATTCGGTAACCCATCAAACCCGACTGCTACACTAAGACCGAGCTTTTCTAGTACACTGGTCCCCACACAACCTACAAACAGGCATAAACTTATGATGATAAGCACGGCAATCTTCCACATCGATTTCATGATTCTTTACTCCCTTTGTGATCCTTCCACCATTGACGAACATACGTCATGATGAACAACAAGCATGGATAGTAATACGATACAACAACCGAATATTGTCCGATATAATCATTCAGCAGATCAATTTGCCGACGATTCTGGAAGCATGTAGAAGCAATGAGTACGACGGTTGCGATACCATAAATCGTGAGCTTCTGGTTCCATTTGAAAATCCTGGTCGTTCCCCGGACGAGAATCCATGCTAGCATCATCATTCCCGGTACGACGACGAACATCCAGAATGGGATTGCGATGAACTCGATCCGCTCCAAGAACGGGTACTTAATGATTTTCAATAAATTGATGGAGCCCCAGATCGTCTTAGGCATCTGATTCTCACTGAAATATATAATGGAGAGAACCATAATCATGAGGTATAGCAAGTTACTAAATAAAATGCTGCCTTGGGCATACCGTAATGCATTGTCTTTATCTTTCACAAGGGTATATAAGAAGAAAATCACTTCAAATCCAGCGATCGTAAAGCCCATCTTCATCGCTCCCGCGACCAAATGCTGTACCGTGGTATCATAGACCGGCAACAGACGCCGCCAATCTGCGTATTGCAGCGGGTAATAGAACAAGATCGTCGTCGCCGCGATCATAATAAAACTAATAAAGCTAAGTTGCAGTACGACACGGATCCCGCCAAGGCTGCCATATACCATCAAGACGACTAAGATTAAGCCTAACAACCAAGTTGGGAAATCAGGGAAAATCCACGATTGTACGGCTTCGATGTAGGTTCGAACAATGGCTGTCATATTCGTGATGAAATATAGCATGATAACAACGCTTAATGCATTACCGACCCATTTGCCGAACAACGTACGATGGATATCGTACAGATCATCATCATTGTTCTTCTTCATGGTCGTGATCATCATCCACATCACAATATGGGTTACAAGGCCGGCGAGGATAACGGACATCCATGCATCATGCCCTGATTCCTTGTAGATGTACCGCTGGAATCCAAAGATCCCAACGCCAATCTGAACACTGGGAATCAGGAACAACAGCATATATGCCTTGAACTGGTATTTGGCTGGTGTATGCTCAGGATTGGTCATTTTGCCACCTTAAATAAGTTAGTTGTCGATATCCCCTGTCCATAACGAGGATAACCGGAAGGACTTGATAAATTTACGGATACTGTGTCCTGTCGAGGTCAGCCCCATCGGCTCAGGCATTAGCATATCTTGGCTTAACGTGTTCGATTGGTCTTTCGGGTGAATGGCGTAAAAATAAGGTTGCCCTAAGCTCGTCTGACGAATTAAATGGATCACCACCAAGAGGGACATAAAGACGATCCCAATGCTACCCCAGAACCCTGCAAGAATGACCATTGGGTAACGTACGAGCCTGAGTGTACTGCTCATAAAATAATTCGGTGTAGCAAAGGAGCCCAGCGCTGCAAGCGCAACGAGCATGATTAGAATGTTGCTCGTAAAGCCTGCTTGCACTGCCGCTTGTCCGATCACGATCCCCCCCACGATACCCATCGTCTGTCCGACCTTGGTAGGCAGCCTTGCGCCAGCTTCCCGAAGCAATTCCATCGTAATCTCAAGAATTAGCGTCTCGAATAAGGGCGGAAACGGCACCTTTGATCTCGATTCAATGAGAGACACGAGCAAAGAAGATGGAATGATCTCATAGTGAAACGTTAATGCAGCCACATAGGCCGGTGTTAAATAGACCGAAATAAATAGCGCGAGCACCCGCAGGCAGCGAAGAAATGTCCCAATTCCCCAGCCCATATAGCGGTCTTCCGTGGATAAGAAAAAATCCGTAAATTCAGTCGGACCGATAATCGCTAACTGACTTCCGTCAACGAGTATGATGATTTTTCCTTCAAGCAGCGAGTGGCTAGCCAAGTCAACGCGCTCTGTTAACAACATCTGCGGAAAAATGCTGCCGTCATTGTCCTGGATCATGTGCAGCAGTTCGGCGCTTCCCGTGACATCATTGTTCTGAAGTCGTTCGATCCGTTGTCGTACCACATTGACGCAGTTCTCTTCAACACGGTCCGACATGAACATCAGCCGAATGAGGGTATGTCGCTTATTTCCAAAGTGTAGCTCCTCATTCTGTAAAGATGGATCTGGAATCGATGAACGCAGTAACGCTGTGCTGGTCTCAATCGACTCGGAAAAAGCGAGCATCGGGCCAAGGATCGTCGTCTCATTCTCGGGAGCGCCGATCTGCCGTTTCGGCAGATTAGCCACATTCGCGACGACACCTATATCCGGTGTTGCTACATAAGCCCACCCCTTCATCATGAGAGGAATGGCCTCGTTCAGCGATTCTAATGGCTTAACTTCTCCAACCGTCAATATTCGCATAAGGTCTTCGGTATTCGGAATCCATTTCACTTGCAGCAGCGGCGCAAGAATGAACTTGTTTAACATGTCTGTATCCACAAGTTCAGGTAAATAACATACAGCCGTATTGGATGAAACGGCACGAATAACAATTTTCGTATGATCCTGAAATCGCAATGCGAATTGGTCTCGTAATGTGTCAACGAAGTCTGTCATTTCAATCCGCACCTTTCTAACCAACTTGGGAAAATCAGTTAAATTGTACCCATCTCAAGGGCAAACCATACGGAAAGAAATGACAACACATCAAAACAACTAGGTTTCCTCAGACTCATTGCAGCATGTAATCTCGCATTTCTTCCATTCGTTTATTTCGGAAGCTTGGCCTCCGCTGCATAAATGGCACTCCGAATCATCGTCTCCCATTCGTTTATTTTTTTCTGTGATGCATGAATTTGACTTAGATCTCCAACGATTAATCTCAATTCTGCAGCTACCTTCACGGCATCCCCCTGCTTGACAGCTGCTTTATAACGTTTGTCAGCCGCAATTCTTTGTTTATTGAAATCTGTTATTTTTTTGTTCTCAGCTGTAATTTGTTTTTTTAGCGTTTGCACCGGTACTAAAATATCTTTTACAATTTTGATTTTTTCGGAAGCCTGCTTCTTCGCAGTTGTTAAAGCATCTTTTTTCAACATGATCTCCTGTCGTGCTGCAAGAACAGAAGCCTTCATACGGTTCCGCTTGAGTTCAAACAGAAGAACAGATTTATGATCTTTGCGTTTCCTGGCTTCTGTTGCTTTCTTGCCAATATCAGTATATTCCGCAAGCAAAGGTGCGAATTTCTTCTGACTCTTGTCTGCTTCCGTTTTCAACCTGTCGAGCTTCTCCTTGTCTATATGCTGTACTTGAATATTGATTTCTTTTAGCTTCTCATTGTTTTGCTTGCGCAGTACCTGAATTTGCTGCTTATCCTGTTTGTTGGTTAATTCTAAAGCGGAAAAGCTATCATGCAATTGATCAATGCTTGTTAACGCACTATCCCACCCAGTATCTGAAGCTTCTACAAATGGGGGTCTAACCAGGAACAGCAAGAAACATAAAATTAGAACTACTAGACCGACCTTATATCGGTTAAATGCACCTCTTCTTTGCAACAAATCAATCATCTCCCTAATCTCATATGATCTTATCTTCAAAAGAAGCGCAAAAAAGCACCCCACAAGAAAGGCTCGATAGCCAATCCTGCGAGGTGCTTCTCCCGCACTCTTTCGATTTGTTAATAGTATATATTCGATGAGATGGAATGTCAACTAATTTTCGGAACGTGTGTTCTCATCGTTATTTCCTACATGGTTTGGAACGGAATTTGATAAAAGACGTTACGATCAGAATAAGCAGGACTGCAAGGCAAGTCCCTATGCTAATTCGGTTCTGACTGTCTAACAGGAACATGGTTGCAATAACAGCGAGACACAAAACTACAAATCCTGTTACAAAAGGATATCCCCAAACCTTGAAGGTAGGCTTAACAGGATATTGCTTACGCAGCTTCAACTGGGATAAAGCGATACAAATCCAAACCAAAATCACAACGAATCCCGGAACAGCCATCAAAATACGGAAAAGCTGATCTTGTGCGATTAGCCCCAACAAGGAGCCGGCAAGCAAAATGACCGCACACAGCAAAAGCGTATTTACCGGACTACCCTTCCGGTTCGTCTTGGCTAGTGATATAGGAGCTTCTCCTGCTGCAGCCATGGAATATAGCATTCGTGATGCACCGTAAATCCCAGAATTGGCCGCCGATAGAACAGCCGTGACCAGGATGAAATTCATAATATGAGCTGCGCCCGACAGCCCGGTCGCTGAAAGCACTTGTACGAATGGACTGCTCTCCGATCCCAACTGATTCCATGGAATTAAACCGCAGATAACCAGAATCGGCAGGGTGAAAAACAGAATGATTCGTAAAATAAAACTACGAACCACCTTGGGTAATAAACGTTCAGCGTTCTCCGTTTCATTAAGAGTCAATCCGATCAGCTCAGACCCACCGTAGGAGAACATTACGACAAGCATTGCAGATAATACTGAAGTCCAGCCATTCGGAAAAAACCCTCCGGAATTCGTGAAATTTTGCAAATAAGGCGTATTATCACTTGGAATAATACCGAATATCAGACATCCACCCAACACGATAAAAATGATAATCATGGCAATTTTAATGCCCGCCAGCCAAAATTCAAATTCTCCAAAGGTACCTACGCTCATCAAATTAATAATAATAATAAAGGCGGCACAGACCAGACTTAGCAACCATAACGGCGCATCTGAGAACCAGTATTGCAGAAAGCTGCCCGCAGCAATAACCTCTATAACACATACAGACAACCACATAAAGCAGTACATCCAACCCATAGTGAATGAGACCTTTTCTCCGAACGCTTCTCGGATAAAGTCCTTCATATTCCGATTTGGATATACAGTCGCCATTTCTGTCATTGCAGCCATAACGACTAGCAGCAGCAATCCTGCAACTACATAGGATACGATAACCCCCGGACCTGCCAGTCCGATCGTTTCGGCGCTGCCTTTAAAAATTCCTGTTCCGATCACGCCGCCCATAGCCATAAAACTGATATGTCTAGGTTTTAATTTTTTTTGTAATGATCCCTCTGTTTGTCCCATCCATATCCTCCTGATGTGCAATTCATGTATGTTATTTAAAACGCATATACCAGTATAACCTTATTTGCAAATTTGTGAATATGCAGGATGTCGGATGATGTCAAAATGTAAACAAAATTTGCGTCCGTGTGATAGGTCTTTTAAAATGAATCAAATTTAAAATCTTGATCTAAGGCAATACATAATAACCATATATTCTTTCAGCGACTGGCTTATACACTTCCCATCGATATTCAAAATCAAATAAATCTTTGATTAACGTCCGATCCCATAATAAATTATCGAGCGGAGCGAGTATACTAGGTCTCTTATCGGTTGTGTTATGTTCTATGGCCTTATGTAGAATGTTGATGTCTATGGATCGTATAAAAAATGGATATTGGAGTCCCTCCACTTTAACTTCAATAATCCACTGTTCATCCATTAATTTCTCAAAAGCTTGGTTTCTCTGAAGACTTATTTGTCGATGATCAATTCTTAGAGCGTGGTGATGTTTTCATGGGACATTTCAAATAAAATATCCCGTTAAGTCAGTGACTTAACGGGATCAATGAATTCGTTGTACGTTCCATATCTTTCGAGTTCTTACTGTATAATCTTGCTCGCCACAAACACAAGGTCCTCAATATCAATCTTCAAGTCTTTGTTCACATCCATATGTTTGACGCGTTCCCAATCCGGGCTTGTGGAAGTTGTACCGTAATTCGCTGCGATCATCGCTAAATCTCCGATACTTACCTTGCCGTCCTGGTTCACATCACCCGGAATGCCTGGATGGACGATCTCCGGCTTGATCTGAACAGAAATCGCAATAGGAGATGCCTTGGTTTCCTTTCCGGTATCATCGCCCAGTATGGCATCTTTGACTGAGATGGATGCTGCAGCGGCTTCTTCAACCCTGGCTGCCTTGAACTTCAGCTTCAATAGCTGTACATCACCCTTCATGCCAATTTCGGTTCCGTTACTTGCTATAATGAAGCGCAGTTTGCCAGGCTGGTCTTTGACGGTCGACACGAGACTGATTCCATCCTTAGCTGGTTCGGCAGAGATAAATTTGAACAACTTCGAATCGTACTCCATCGTCATGTCCAGCGCGTATACGCTCTGGGTTACGTCGCGAAGTCCGAACTTCATACCGAACTCCTTGCCGGATTCAACGCTGCTATCAGCCGTAAGTGTTGTTTCGGGTTGGTTGGATCCGGGTTCTTTGGCGTATGCCGTACTGTACTTGAGACTTTCATCAGATCCATCGCTTTGCACCGTGTAATAGATTCTTCCTGCTGCCAGGCCGAAATCCAACCCTTCAATCGTTAAGGTACCGTCTTTGGGAGCAACTTTCTCCGTTAATGCTTCCTTCGCATCCAATGATTTGTATAATCGAACCGTCTGACCCTGACGAACGCGTTCCAGTACAACTTGATCCTGAGCCCCTTCCAGATTCTTAGCGGTTACGAAATGCATCATGATGTTCTCGGTTTTCGGCAAAGCTCCCCGCTCGAACATCTGCCATTCATAGATACGGATCGCTCCCCATGGGGATGAACCGCTATTGTATACTTGAAGTTTGAATTCACGGGCTGTCACAGGCTGATCCAGGATAATATCTGTCACTGCGCTGTGATTATCACGGATCCGCTTGGCGCTGATCCAATTTCCTGATTCATCCTTGTACAGCAGCTCGAAATCAATCGTGTTCATGTCCTTGGCTTCACCGCCATATTCGGCATGCTCCACACGCCAACGGCGAATGGTCTTCGTCTCGCCAAGATCAATCGACATGTAACCGCTCTGTTTATTCGTAGCGCACCACTTACTGTTCCCTGTCTCTGTTCCATCCAGTGCCTTCGCAGCTGGCTCAGCTTCATTCTCAGCCGATACCCCTGTTACTTTGGCGTGCAGCGCGACATTCGGCGAGGACGAATGGTCACTGATTTCCGTCGCTGAAGTGTCTATGCCCCACTGGAATGCCACTCCAGTTGCTGTACCACGTTTATAGTCCTGATTCACTGGAACAATTTGTAGCGTTGTAATATTATCTGGCGAAGCATTCGCAGCCGTTCTCGTCATATTCGATGCATAGAAGTGGGTATTCGGCGTGACACCTAGGAGTGTTGCAGCCCCATCCGCATTCTTTTGATAAATTTCGTAATGGAGCACGTTCGGCTTCGGCGACCAGCTCATTCGAGCTTCTGCATCATAGGCGGTCCGTATCAGTTGCTCATCAATCTTGACGTTCTCCGGTGCGGATATTATTGGTGCGGTTGCATCATAGACAGAAATTTGGCCTAAATGAATCGCAGTATTCTCCAGGTTATCGGTATTACTAACACGAAGACTTAGGGCATACGCAGTTTTCCCCGATTCTCCGCCCAGGTCGATAACTGTCGATTGCCATCCTTCACCGGTCTTCGGCAGCGCATAATACTTCATCTGGTCCTGTGCATAATCCGCACTGTAAGCCACGCCAAGCGAAACATCGGCTCCCGCCTTGTTCTGATACACCAGTCGAACCCTTGTCTTGTCTCTGACCGGAAGCTTGGTGCTGTACAGCATGACGTCATTCACGGAAGCCGCATTTAATGGACCGCTGAATTTGAGCGAATTCCCGCCGTTATAAGCCATATCAAAGTCATAGGATACATTGATTCTGCTGCCAACACTACGAATCCACCAGCGCCAGGTTGGCATAATATCTTGCACGGAGCGGTTGTTCCACTCTTGTGAACTGGCTATTTTTCCATCGGCAAAATATTGTTTTCCGTGTCCGCTATTAAAATTGGTTGTAAAAGGTATCTCTTGAATGACCGATGAATCGGTCACAAATCGGGCCATCCCTTTCCAATTGGATGAATCGTCGGCAAGCGTTGGATCCCCTTGCGGACCTGTCCATAAATATTTCTCTTTCTCATGAAAGTCTGCTGGATTTGCGGCTAATCCCATCGTGGAGTTCGGTGTATAGAGGGCGATCGAAACTTTGGGCTGTTTCTGCTCATTGAGGAGTGGCGTTGTATTAATATTGGTATTATACGAATTCTGTTGGATTTCAAAGCCTGCATAAGCGTCATAAGGATCACGGTTATGACTTTTCATGGTGCTAACGGTTGTATTGATCTGACTCGTCCCCCAGTTGTAGTTCAAGAAGAACTCGTCAACCGCATACGCCCCATCGGCAGCTGGCTTCACATACATATCGTTATTGCTGTTGACTGCATTCTGGTAGGATACGTTACCATTATTGGACTGAGCATCATACCAGCTAAACCGAAGGTTCGATTTCCGCTTGACGTACCGCATCATTTCATTCATACGCTCTGCCGTCGCCTTGCTCACACCATAGGTCTCTTGGTTCACGAAATAACCGTCGAACCCGTAGTATTGAGCGACTTCGATCATTTTGTCGGCCACGGGGAACGTTCCATCCGGATTTTGCTGTGTGAACGCCGTCACCTCAGCCAGTGCGCCTAGGGTTCCGGACCCCCAAGGGAAGCCCACTGTTGCGTAGACAGGTACGCCATTACGATGCGCAGCATCGACGATGTCCGGGGATGGGATGGCGAAAATGCCTTCATTGGTTCCTGCCCAATAAATATAGGAATCTAACAGCTGCCAGTTATCAAATGCATAGACATTGAACTCATTGCTGCCGACGGAGCTTGCTTCATCATGATTCCATGTGGTGATTGCAGCCGAGGTAATGCCTGCCTGTGGATGTGCAAGTGGGTTTATCTGAGAGCCTTTGAATCGTTTCGTGTTCAAGGGGATGCTTGCGCGGTTCAAATCTGCGTCTGGATCGGTGTTAGGAGACCATCGAAGTAGGGTTTCAACTCGGAAAGCCGGTGCTAATGGCTGAAGGCTCAGCCGATCGGCATAATTCTCATTAATGACATCCGTTCCGTCTCCATTCACTGCGGCATAAGCCTCGGGTGTTATCATACTAACGACAAGGGGGAGTAGTAATACAAAAGATAAAATACGCTTATATCTAGCATTTTTATTTTTCATGTATTCCTCCTAGAATTGTATAATATGCTTCCAACACATCGAATCAATATGTACGAGCAGATTGTTCCTCCCTTCTATCGGCCTTAGCTACATATTAATCGATGTAAGCACTTTCATCTACCCAAAAATTTGTAGACATTACACTTTTTCCATATAAAAGAGCCCCTTCCAACGTTGAGGCTCCTCTTGTACGCGTATTCTCGGAATAACGATACACAGGTATCCATTGACTCCCACAAGACTTCGATAGAGCCCATGTTGCACGTCGACAGCAAAGGATTCCTGTAACACGTACATGAATGAGCCCCGAATCAATCCGGGGCTCTCGTTAACTGATCTTATCCTAGCATAGCAGCTTGCCGCTTGTAATGATCTTCCAACACCAAACATGCCATCGCTTCGACGACGGGCACAATCCGCGGACAAATGCATGGATCATGTCTACCTTCCGTCTTAATCTCTTGTTCCTCTCCCTTGACGTTGATCGTTCTCTGAGGTACAGAAATCGACGAAGTCGGTTTAACGCTGATCCGAAATACGATCTCCTGCCCGGTGCTAATCCCACCAATAATTCCGCCGGAATGATTACTTAGAAAGCCGCCGCTGCTCATCGCGTCATTATGCTCACTTCCCAGCATGGAAGCTGCGGCGAATCCCGCTCCGAATTCGATGCCTTTGACCGCGCCAATCGAGAGCATGGCCTTGGCGAGCTCGGCATCTAACTTATCGAATACTGGTTCCCCAAGACCGGGATTCACCCCACGAATCCGGCATTCTACGATGCCTCCGCAGCTGTCGCCAATCAGAGCCAACTGCTCAATCTTGCGAACCATTTCAGCACTTGCTATGGGATCACAGGCGCGCACAGCATTCTGTTCAATAGCTTCTTCGTCGAATGTTTGGCAAGCAATGCCCCCGATCTCTCGAGTATATGCCACCACCTGTACTCCTCTGTTCTCTAGCAACTTACGGGCCACTGCACCACCAGCAACTCTCGCAGCTGTCTCTCGGCCCGAAGCGCGTCCACTCCCCCGATAATCCCGAATACCGTATTTCTGCAAATACGTAAAATCCGCATGACCTGGTCGAAAGGCGTGCTGGATATCATCGTATGCACTAGGATTCATGTCGTGGTTATGAAGCATGACCGCGAGCGGTGTTCCCGTTGTTCTGCCTTCGAATACACCAGATAGGATCTGGACAATATCATATTCTTTGCGAGGTGTTGTCACGGAAGATTGACCAGGCTTTCGTCTGTCCATCTGTCGCTGAATATACAACTCGTCGATCTCGACGCCAGGCGTCACACCATCCACGATGACACCGACCGCCGCACCATGAGACTCGCCAAAGGTTGTTATTTTGAATATTTCACCGTAAGTGTTCCCTGCCATTTGCAATACGCCTCCTTGTTCAATACGCGATGTCTACGCCGAGTGCAGACAATCGTTCAAAATAATCTGGACAGGTCTTCGACACGCACCCTGGATCCGTAATCCGTATATTTGGTACCCTCAGACCAATCAAGGAAAGCGACATCGCCATCCGATGGTCGTCATGCGAATCTAGCAAAGCCGGATTCGGCTGGCCTGGATATATGGTTAATCCATCGTGATGCTCCTCTACCCGAATACCGAGTTTGCTTAGCTCCTTACAGATCGCGGCAATACGATCACATTCATGATGCCTAATATGCGCAGCATCTTTCAGTGTAATCGGTCCATCGGCAAAAGGAGCCATCGCTGCGATCGTTAGCGTCTGATCCGACCACTTCTTCATGCTCAGGGTAAAGCCGCCTTTGAGCTGGCTCGGCCCTTGCACTTCGACAAAGCTGTCGCCACGGAGAACGCTGCATCCCATAAGCTCTAATGCATCTAAGATTTCAATGTCTGGTTGACTCGCGTTCGCTGCGTTCACCCCTTCAATCCGAACGCACCCTGATGTCAGTGCTGCGGAGGCCCAGAAGTAACAGCATGTAGAAATGTCTGGCTCAAGCAAATAAGCCTGCCCTTGATAATGTCCTGTAGGAATCACGATGGATTGCCCGTCATTGGATATTTCCGGTGTTATCCCAAAGGAAGCCATCATATCGAGTGTCATTTGGACATAGTCCCGTTGAACGACTTCACCATCAATGTGTAGGGTGATCTGTTCAGAGGCATATGGAGCGGCTAATAGCAGCCCGCTTATAAATTGGCTGGATGTAGAGCCTGGCAGATGGACTTCACTACCTTGTAGACCTTTTGCTTGGAGCGTAAAGGGTAGACAGCGTTCGGACTGCTGATAATCAAATTGCGCACCTAAGGTCGTCAAAGCACTTAACAATGGAGAGAGCGGCCTTTCGCTCATTCGTTTACTCCCTTTCAAGGTCCAGGCTCCATGACCTACGGCTAGCGCTCCCGGCAAAAATCGTGCCACCGTTCCTGCAGCACCGACATAGAGTTCACCAGCATTGTTCGGCCAGACCCCTCCTGTGCCCTCGACATAAGCGGTCTCACCATCTATGACGACCTTTACACCAAGCTTCGTTAACGATTCGATGCACCAATACGAATCATCGCTTTTTAAGATTCCATGAAGTTGTGATTTTCCGTCAGCTAGTGATGCAATGATCAAAGCTCGATTCGTAAGACTTTTACTCCCAGGTACACGAATGCTCCCATTCACGGGTGATTTAGGAGGATTGATCTTCACTTCCTGTTTATCGTTGTGGGTCGACCACGGGGAACGCGCTTCCCAGTCCGGCTGATTCAATATCATTTCCGTCCACCTCTTTTGTTTTATCGGTTAATACCAATTATAATAAGGAAGATGTAATAAGTGAAATCGGAATTTTAACATATTGTCATAGAGGTGATCTATATCATGATAAATCTTGAATGGTATCGCATCTTTCTGCATACAGCCCAATGTAGAAATTTAACGAAAGCCGCGCAGCAGCTCCATATTACGCAGCCCTCTGTGAGCTATGCGATAAAACAAATGGAAGAGGCGCTCGGACTGAAATTGTTCCATCGACAATCCAAAGGCGTGGAACTCACGGAAGAAGGACGTGCATTGCTCCAATATGTGGAACAGTCGCTTGCGATGCTGGATTCAGGTCAGAAACATCTTCATAATCTAAAGCAGCTGCACGAAGGAGAAATCCGTATCGGGGCGAGTGATTCACTTATCAAACATCTGCTGTTGCCGCAGTTGAATGCTTTTCATCAGGCATATCCGGGCATTCGCATTCGTCTTTCTCATGGGAAGACACCAGAAATCACGCAGCGCCTAATAGAAGGCGAGATCGACTGTGGCGTCTTGCACATGCCGATTCAAGAGCCAAAGCTGCATATTCAACCGCTGGCTGTGCTGGAGGATTGTTTTGTCGTTGGGGAGGCGTATCAGGAGCTCGCAGGTCGATCGCTTACAACGGAGGAACTTGCAGCGCTGCCGTTAATTCTGCTATCTCCGGGGAGCAGTACGAGGATATTCATCGAACAATGGTTTGCGGATAGAGGGCGTTTGGTCAAGCCAGATATTGAGCTCGGGAGCGTTGACTTACTCGTTGAATTTGCAAGATTAGGTTACGGGGCCGCTTTCATTAGTCGTTCATTCGTACATGAAGAACTTCTACGTGGAAAGCTGTTTGAACTGAGGCCCATTGACCCCCTCCCTCCTCGTAGCATAGGCTTTGCAGTGAGACATGATATGAAGTTATCCGTAGCAGCCGACATTTTCGTAGCGCTTCTTCGTAACTCTTCGGAAGGAATGTAATTGCCAGAACGCCAAAAGATCACCATCCTCCTATCAAAACAGGGAGTTGGCGATCTTTTCGCTGTAACGCTTCTATCTACCGCTTCGCTGCATATTTCCGCATGTCGAAGGCAACCGCTGCCACAATAATGGAGCCTTTAATGATGAGCTGCCAATATGGACTTACGCCGATAAAGGTTAGACCATAGTTAATAACAGTGAAGATGAGTACGCCTGTGACAACGCCGGGCACCGTTCCAATCCCGCCTGTCGTCGATACGCCGCCGACAACACAAGCTGCAATGGCATCGAGTTCGTACATGTTGCCGTAGTTATTCGTTGCCCCGCCTGTACGCGCAGCTTCGAGCACACCCGCCAAGCCGTATAAAGCCCCTGCAATCGAGTAAATATAGATGAGATTTTTACCGACGTTAATACCGGATACCTTAGCTGCTTGCTGATTGCCACCGATGGCGTACATATTTTTACCCAGCTTTGTTTTGTTAAAGACAATCCAGACGAAGACCGAAACGATGATCGCAATGATCACAATATTCGGGATCGAGACACCTCCGAATCCGACACTACCCGTACCGAAAATTTCTTTAAAATCTTTGCGCAGACCGCCAATTGGCTGCGAATTATTCGGATCCATATCGAAATAGAGCGAGTTCACCCCATAGACAGCGACCATCGTACCTAATGTCGCAATGAACGGCGGAACCTTGAACTTCGCGACAATGACCCCGTTGATCAGTCCGAAGATCAGACCGACCAGAATAGCTAATGCAATAGGTAGGAGAAAATTGATCTTCCCCAAATCCGGAAAAAATTTGTGTGTATAATCCGTCATCTGCAGCATAGAAGCCGATATGACGGCAGTAAGCCCAACAATGCGACCTGCGGAGAGGTCTGTTCCGCCTGTAATTAATATAAATGCAACGCCGAGCGCGATAATAATCCGTGTTGACGATTGATTCAGGACATCTCGCAGTGGACCAAGTCCGAGGAATGATGGATCATAGATTGCGATAGCCACAATCAGTAGGACAAGTACAATATAAATGGCGTTTTGTGATATTAAGCTTTGAATTCGTTTGGTTTCCATATTTCGCTCTCTCCCTTACACACACTAGTGCTGTGCAGCTAACCGCATAATTTCTTCCTCTGTCGCTTGCTCCCGATCGACTGTGCCTGTTAACTTCCCTTCACTCATCACGATGATGCGATCTGACATCCCGATCAATTCTGGCATCTCTGAAGAGATCATAATAATGCTCTTCCCTTGCTTCGCAAGCTCTACAATAATGGAATAAATCTCATATTTTGCTCCGACGTCAATGCCGCGCGTCGGTTCGTCTAATAGTAGAATTTCCGGCTCTGTTAACAGCCATCGTGCAAGCAGCACCTTTTGTTGATTGCCGCCCGATAGATTCATGATGAGTTCCTTCGTAGAAGGCGTCTTCGTACGCAATTTTTCTACCATAGCATCCACGGAACGTCTCTTCTTCTTTTCATTCAATAGAAGGAATCGTCCACGGTAATTGTCGATATTAGCAATCGCGGCATTCTCATGGACCGATAAGACCGGAAAGATCCCCGTTACTCTTCGTTCTTCCGTTAACAAGGCCATGCAATGCTTCTTCGCGACTTCGGGAGACTTGATCTGCACCTGCTGTCCATTGATATGAACTGCTCCAGATTCAATCTCGCGAAGTCCGAATAGCGCCTCGACCAATTCTGTCCGCTGCGCTCCGACTAATCCACCGACGCCAAGTATCTCTCCGCGCCGTAGGTTGAAGCTTATATCTTTGAAAGAGTTCGCAAGCGGTGAAGTGAGTCCCTCCACCTGAAGCAGCACCTCGCCGGGAGTATGCTCACGTTCTGGAAAACGATTCGTCAGATCTCGTCCAACCATACGCGAGATGATTAAGTCGGTCGTTAACTCAGCCGCTGGCCAAGTGCCGATTTTGTTCCCATCCCGCATGATCGTCACTTCATCGGAGATTCTCAGAATCTCTTCCATCTTGTGCGAGATATAGATAATCGAGACCCCTTGTTCCCGGAGTCCTCGTATAATCCGGAACAATTGCTCCACTTCCACATCGGTCAAGGAAGAGGTCGGCTCATCCATCACGATGATTCGAGACTGGAGTGAGACCGCTTTCGCTATTTCCAAGGACTGCACCTTTGATACCGATAACATATGCACCATCGTCTCGGGTGACAGATCGATATCCAAGCCGCGGAATAGCTCTCGTGTATCTTGAGCCATTTTCCGATGGTCAATGAATTGAATCGGGCCGATGCCGCGTGTCGGGAATCTGCCTAGCCACAAATTCTCCATCACGTTCCGATATGGAACGGGATGTAATTCTTGATGGATCATCGAGATGCCTAGGCCCAAGGCAACCTTGGAATTCGGTATTATGACGGGTTCTCCACCCAGTTTGATCTCTCCGCCATCCGGTGTATAAATTCCGAATAGGCATTTCATTAACGTTGATTTCCCCGCACCATTCTCACCCATTAAGGCATGGACGGTGCCCGGACGCACTTGAAGCGTGACCTGATTCAATGCTTTGACGCCAGGGAACTCTTTGACAATGTTGTTCATTTCGAGCACATATTCATTCTGTGGCATCCCTATTGCCTCCCATAATCCGAAATGAAGAGGAGAAATCTCGACATTCGAGGCTTTCATCCTCCTCAGCATTCATTTACACTTTAAGGCGGAATAACCGCTTACTTCGCGTCTGCCATATTGTCTTTCGTAATTTTCTTATAGGAAATCCAGATGTATTGGTTGTCTGTAATATCGAATCCGACATTCTCTTTGGACGGCTTCTCCCCTTTGGCAAGGACGCTAGCCAGCGTAATCGATGCTTTCCCTTGGTTCTTCGCGTCATTCAAGACGGTACCGAGCAACGTTCCTTGTTCGAGCGCTAGTAGAGCCGGTGCCGTTGCATCAACGCCTACGACCGGCATGTATTTATTGTCTTTGAAATAGCCGTTCGCCTTTAGAGCTTCAATCGCGCCTAGTGCCATATCATCGTTATTCGCAAGCACGGCTTCGATCTTATCGCCTTTGGAAGCGAGGAACGCAGCCATCTTCTCTTGTCCTTTCACCAGATCCCACATCGCCGTATCTTCAGCTAGTTTCTCGACTTTGATGCCTGCATCCTCAATCGCTTGCACAGAGAACTTCGTCCGCAGCTCCGCGTCTTGGTGCCCAGGTTCCCCTTTTAACATGACATATTGAAGGACGCCATCCTTGTTCTTATCCGCTTCAGGATGTGCTTTCCAGTAATCCGCGATCAGCTGGCCTGACATCGTACCGGACTCTTCCGCCTTCGCGCCAACATAGTAGACTTTATCCCATTTCTTCATATCTTCTGGCAGCGGTTCACGATTTAAGAAGACCACAGGGATATCCTTTGGTTGCGATTTGTCAATAATGACACCCGCCGCTGTACGATCTACGGGATTGATGATGAGCGCCTTGGTATTCTTCGTAATGAAGAGATCCACTTTATCATTCTGTGTTGGCTGTGAATTCTGGCTGTCTACAATTTCAACCTGGGCAATCCCTTTGGCATTTGCTTCGATCGCGTTCCGAACGCCTGACATGAACGTATCATCGAATTTGTAGATCGCAACCCCGACCTTTGGTTCGCTTCCACTGTCCCCGGCATCTTTGCTTCCCGTCGAACAACCACTAATCACCGTAACGAATAGCGCACTAGCTAATAACATCGACGTTAATTTCTTCATCTCTGTTGACCTCCTCCATAATTAAATCCATTTGACCTACGCTTACATTATCTCGCGCCAGCCCATCGTAATGAATCCAAAATCCTCATCATTTCTATAAAAATCCTCATTAAAATAGTTATCGCACAAAAGGAAATAATAGCTTCTGATTCTCCGGCCATAGCATGTTCTCCAGATCAATAACTTTAATCCCGGTGTCGATGCGGTCTGCAATTTTGCGACCCTCGATCAATTCAACCGCATATTGTACAGCTAAGTATCCATTATTAAAGGGATTCTGAACGACCAAGGCCTGCAGGGTACCATCCTGAAGCATCTCCAGTGTCTCTTGCGGACTATCGAATGCAATCACCTTCACCATCCCACCTAATCCCGCCTCTTTTACGGCTCGGCCTACTCCAATGGAGGCTTCCGCGTTCAAGGTAATGATCCCATCGAGATCCGGATAGTCCCTGAGCCAATCCCTCGTCATTGCAGAGGCCATCTCCCTACTAGATTGGCAATAGGCTATATCCAGGATTTGAACATTCGGATAGCGAGCGACATAATCAAGCAGACCTTCCTCACGTTGATTCGCGTTACGCGCTTCTTGCACGAAGTTCATCACAGCAATTTTCCCGCGACCGCCTAACAAATGAATCATTCGTTCAGCAGCACGCTGTCCGGCTTCATAGTTATCCGTGCCAATATAGCTCTTCACTCGTGCCGAACCGACCTCGGAGTCTATTGAGATGATGGGTATGTTATTATTAGCCGCTCGGTCTGTAACCTGTGCGAGCCTCATATAATCACTTGCCGCGAGCAGCAAGGCATCGGGATGTTTCTGAATTGATTCATTCACGAGGTTTATCTGACCTTGAATATCATCTTCATTCGGAGGTGCAAGGAAACGGAGATTTACGTTAAATTCCTTCGCAGCGACCTCTGCTCCCATCCGCAGCGTACTCCAATAATCACCGTGATTCATCTTCACGATCAGATCAATATGCCGATCATGATTATCCCTGAGCAGCCCCCCATCAACAGAACATGAGGTTAGCAGAAGGCAGCCGATCATCCATGTGACGAACATGCCTTTCCTAAGCATTATGCCTCACCTTCTTCCTGCGATCGTTCTAATGGAAGAGTGATCCGTACGGTCGTGCCTTCTTCCAGCTCACTCTCGAATTGGATTCCGTATTCCGAACCATAATGCAGCTGAATCCGTTGATTGACATTGCGCACTCCAACACCGGACCCCTGCGAATTTGGTACCCCATGCAACAATAGTCGATCCAAGACGCCCTGCGACATGCCAAGTCCATTATCCGTAATTTCAAATAGGAGATGACCTGCTTCTACTCTCGCTATAATTCGGATCATTCCCATATCGGCCATTTGTTCAATACCATGCACAATCGCATTCTCAACAATCGGCTGGAGAATCAGCTTCATCGTGAGGCAAGGCAAGACCTGCTCCTCTGCTTCAATCGTATAATGGAATTTATTCTTATACCGGATGGTCTGAATAATCAGATAATGCCGGACATGTTCCAGCTCTTCTTGTACGGTAATGAAGTTCTTACCTTTGCTAAGACTAATGCGAAAAAAACGGGATAAAGAAGTAATTGCCGAAACCGCCTCGCCGCTATGCCCTTTCTCGACCAGCCGGATGACAGAATTGAGCGTATTATAGAGAAAATGGGGATTGATCTGCGCTTGCAGCACATCAAGTTCGCTCTTCCGCTTCGCTTCCTGCTCGACGATGATCTGATCCATCAGATGCCGAATCTGCTGCAGCATGACATGATACCGCCTTGAGAGCTCTTCAACTTCATAGATCCCGGATACAGGGATCGGTGTATTCAGATGGCCTTCACCCAACATCTTGACGGATTTGGCTAATCGCTGAATCGGTGATGATATTCGCGCGGAGACGAAGATGGCGAGGAGTAGAACAAAAATTATCACAACGATCAAGAACCAGAGCAGAAACGTGCTCAGCTCCGATTTCGTCGTGAGAAGCTCATCTTTATAAGCGACGCCAATCACCTTCCAGCCAATGGGATTCACGGTCTTGATCGTGATCATACGCTGCTCCCCATTCAATTCATCTTGGTAACTCCCGTACGAATAGGTAAGTACACGCTCCAAATCCTCGTATTTCAGACCGGCATAAATGAGCTGCTGCTGCGGGTGATAGACAATATTCCCGTAGGAATCAATGATATAGACATATCCTCGCTTCCCGAATACCACTTGTCTGCTAAGCTCATCAATCGTCTTGAAATTCATGTCTACGACCAATACCCCTTTGCTGTCCATACCATTCTGCTGATAGGCTATTTGTTTACTGAGAGAGACAGCCCATTTGTACTGTGTCTTGAACAGGTTCTGAATATGGGGTGAGGATACGGATAATTTATCCGGATCTTCTAATGCTGAATTGAACCAGCTCTGCCGCTGAAGCAACGTATTAGGCCTCATCGCAAGCTTCGGAATATTCACCACACGCTTACCATCCCTGGTGAATACGGCGATGGATATCAAATCTTCACGCGTCTTCATGATTGAGTTCAATTGTTCTTCGAGTATAGGGTTCGAAAAGGAAGAACTGCGATCGATCGTCTCTTCTACAACTTCAAAAATGCTCGTCAAGTTCTTGACGTACATCTCCAGATTGTATTTCACCTGTTCGACGACCTGTCCCATATTTAATTCTGCAGTGTCTTCTGCCGTATTCGAAAATTTGTTATATAACATGAAGCTGACAATCAAGACGGTAACGACCGTAATGAGTATGAAGAAAAATGCAATTATGAATTGTATACGATTGAAATACTTCATGCTCGGGCACCATTCCGATAATCTTTCGGCGACATGCCGAACTTCTTGCGGAAGCAGAAGCTGAAATAATTCGGGTCACTATATCCAACATACTCCGCAATTTCAAACGCTTTCATATCTGTCGTGCGGAGCATCTCCTTCGCGGCTTCCATACGCAGATCCAGCAAATAATTCACGAACGTGGTTTTGACTTCTTTCTTGAAGATACTACTGAAATACCCCGCGCTAATATGGAGATGCTGGCAAATTCGCTGAATTGACATGTCGCTCTCAGCAAAATGAAGCTTGATATACGCCTTTGCTTCATCAACGAGTTTTTTGTAGCTGGTCTGGCGGTCAACAGCGATATGATCCATTAATTGCAGGCATATATCCGTGATCCATTGCCTCGCTTCCAGTACATTATTGCACTTGTAGATTTCAGCAATTGGCAATTGTGCGCTGCCGAACAGAGTCACGAGTTCAACCTCCATATCCTTAGCAACCCGGATGATGGCCATCAAGATTTCAATACAATAGATTTGAAAATCTTGAATCGAAAATGTTGCCTCTTCTACAATATCAAATAAAAGCTGAATCATTTCCTGCGCTTCCTCTGCCATCCCTACTTTGATGCACCGTACGAGCGCCTGTTCTTTCATCTCATCGAATAAAAGCGGGTTACGACGCTTCGTCTCAACGTCTTGGATCCAGATTACACGATCATTTCCAAGAAGCAATCGATAATTGAGCGCTTGTAAGGCATCAGGATATGATGCGTGTAATGCTGTCAATCTGCCCTGAATCGAACCTACGCCAATCGTCACCGTTAATTTCAAGTATTTATATACGTTCAATCGAATTTCTTCTAGCATCTCCATCGTGACTTGACTGAGGAAATCATCTTGAACATTGTTCAGCATGGTCAAGACAATGACATGATTGTGATGGATGAACACATATCCGAGATGATGATTCCGTACAATCTCGTCTGCAATATTTAGCATCGCGAATTGCAAGAGATAAGCATCCCTCTGCTCCAAGCGATGGTTATCGATTTGAATGACTGATATCATATAACAGCTTCCCATAAGCTGAAGATCGTACTGAGTGCACTTCTCACTAATTTCGTGCTCAGAACATGGGCGCGTGATCAAGGAGGATAGGAACACACTCTGCAGCACAGGCAAACTCTTCTGATACTTCTCTCGCAATGCATTTAGATTCTGCATGTCGAATAATTCTTTATCCATCTGCTGCTTTACTTTCGTAAGCGCTTCCATCAAGTCGGAAGCGGAGAACGGCTTAAGCACATATTCATCAATATGAAGCTTAATAGCTTTTTGCGCATATTCGAATTCATCATACCCGGTCAGAATAATGATTTTGATCGATGGATACGTCTTACGAACCCATTCTGCCAGCTGGAGACCATTCATAAATGGCATATGGATATCCGTCACCACAATATCAGGCATGACCTTCTCAATTTGCTCCATCGCTTCTTTTCCGTTCTCCGCCCGCTCTACCACTTGGAAGCCGTACGATTCCCAGTCGATCTCTTGCAGCAATCCTTCTCTAACGTCTTCTTCATCATCCACGAGTATCAAATTGTACATGTTGCGGCTCCTCTTCCTGAATTCGAAAAAAAACATGAACCTAAGAGTAACCTCTGTAAGTTCATGCCTTGAACACTACTATATAAAAATAGGGGAAAATACGCCTTTCGGCAATACCTTTTGCAAAACTTCCGAAATTATTTCCATCATATAACGTTCTGGCTTCGCAATCTAGCGAAATACATCGCTCCTGAACATGGTTTGTGCTATGAATCGTTGTGATCTCACTCATTCGCATAATCCTCTTTACGTTGATGATGTATCATCGGATTGAGGCTTCTTGTTGTTCTGCAGCACTTGCAAATACGCATCTAGCCGGTCATATCGGTCCTCCCACAAACGTCTATAAGATATGAGCCAATCATCCATTTCTTGAAAAGGTTCTTGGCGCAGTTTATATATCCTACGGTTGGCGTCTGCAATCACATCAACGATCCCGGCATCTAGAAGTACGCGTAAATGCTTGGAGGCTTGAGGCTGCCGGATACCTAACCGTTCACTGATCTCTCCAACAGTAAGAGGACTGGATTGCAGCAATTCGACTATTTGAAACCGGTTCGGCTCGGCAAGGGCACTGAATATGCTTGCTTTCATCGATGAACCCGCTTCCTTCCTAAATAAAACTCATGATTTGATGTACTAATAATATATCACGATCGGAATATTCCTGTAAAGGAATATAATGGGATCGTCATTCATCTTTAAATCAAAAAAACTGCCTCAACGAATTGAGACAGTTGACAACCGACGAATTATTTCTTCAAATGATACGGTACAGTCGTGATTATCACATTTCGACGGAACAGCAAGTGTGCACGAATCATCAAGCTCGACTGGTTATGCAAGATATTATGCCAGCCTTTCTTCGGAATAAACTGTGGGATAATGACCGTCACCTGATAGTTGGATTCGCCGGCTTTACGCTGAACGGTATCAATAAATTTCGTTAATGGATTAATGATATTTCGATACGGTGAATGCAAGGTCACAAGTCTCACGTCAGGCTGCCATTTGTTCCACTTTTCCTCGAAAATCAATTCATCTTCTCGTTCGAAAGGAACGTGTACCGCAATGATCTGGTGAGGTGACAATGACTTCGCGTAATTCAGCGAGTTCTCAACCGCATGTGTAATCCCTGCGACTGGAAGAATAATGACATTTCCCTCAATCGGTGGGGCAGGCTCACAATCTGTAATGCGAAGCTGCTCGCCCACCGCATCGTAGTGCTTCCGAATTTGATGAAATATAGCAATAATTATCGGCAAGAAGATTAATACGGACCACACCTGTGTAAATTTGGTGACGAAGAACACGAGTGTGACGATCAAGCTAATCGTAGCGCCGGTCGTGTTAATAATAAACTTGGTAACCCAGCCTTTCGGCTTCTCACGGATCCACTTCAGCAACATCCCGGTCTGAGACAGTGTAAATGGAATAAATACTCCGACGGCATAGAGTGGAATGAGATGTTCCGTCTTCCCTTTGAATGCAACAATTAAGATAATGGACATGACCGCTAAGAAAATAATACCGTTCGAATATCCCAATCGGTCTCCACGCATGGTGAACATTCTTGGGATGAATTTATCTTTGGCTAGATTAACCGCTAGCAATGGGAAGGCAGAATACCCTGTATTCGCCGCAAGGATCAAGATTAATGCCGTCGTTCCTTGGATGAAGAAATACATAAAGTTCCTTCCGAAGGTCTGCTCAGCGATCTGTGATACAACCGTAACCTCTGCTTTAGGAGAAATTCCATAATAGTACGCTAAGAAGATGATCCCTGAAAATAAGAGCGCGAGTAATGATCCCATTGCAATTAACGTCTTCGCTGCGTTATTCGGTGCAGGATCCTTGAAGTTCGGTATCGCGTTCGAGATCGCCTCCACGCCTGTTAAAGCTGAACTTCCTGATGCAAATGCTTTTAAGAGCAGGAACAAACTGATTCCTGCGACCGGTGTCCCGATTGGGGCATGCAGATCAGGGGATACTTGACCTGTCAGGATATTATAAATGCCCACGCCCGATAAAATGAATAAAGCAAGTACGAACAAATACACTGGATAAGCCAAGATAGAAGCTGACTCCGTTACGCCCCTTAAATTTAAGATCGTAATAAACACAACAAATAGAATGGCAATCCCTACGTTATGTTCATGCAGACTTGGAAATGCGGACGTAATGGCATCTGTACCAGCAGATACACTTACGGCAACCGTAAGAATATAGTCAACTAATAGAGAACCGCCCGCGACCAACCCAGGGTACATGCCAAGGTTTTCCTTGGATACGACATAAGCCCCACCACCGTGCGGATATGCAAAAATAATTTGACGATAGGATAAAATTAGAGCGGTTAATAGAATTAAGACATCTATTCCAATGGGGATCGAATACCAAAATGCAGCTGAGCTAATGGTGATCAGAACAATTAAAATCTGCTCTGGACCGTATGCGACAGAGGATAAAGCATCTGAAGACAGAATAGCTAATGCTTTCGTTTTATTGATTTTTTGTTCGCCCAATTCCGTTGATTTGAGTGGTCTTCCAATTAATACTCGTTTTAAAATGGATAACATCGTAAGTATTGCTCCCCTTTTGGTTAATACAACTTGTAATCTGAATATGTGGCTATAATGCCTTGTATCGCAATGTTTTATCCATGTCAAAGACCAACCTCCAAGCCGTCATTTACGCATTTTGACAATAAAAAACCACAGAGGTGTGAACCTCTGTGGTCATATTGACACGATCACAGTATTCATATCCTCTCTCTCGATCAACGCTTACGAGGTTAGCTGTCGGATTCGGATGGCGAGAGTCACCCTACTGCATAACTGCAGATTCACCCCATGTGATGATACATTTATATCCATCACGTTGGTTCCCCCGTTTTCCCTAACGGAAAACTCAGCGAATATAAGAATTTATTGTAATGATTTATCTTGTAATGTTCATTTCCAACATTGAATATTACGCCATATTGATATCCTTGTAAAACGCGAAAAAGATGGCTGCAAATAAAAAAATGGGCGATTTTAATACCAAGAAAACGTTTACTTGTATCTTGCTCTTTCATTATCTATTTCACACGCCGTAATTCTTTATTTTTTATAAAAAATCCTCATCTGTCAGGTCAGCCTTGACAGTCATGGCAACTTTGCTCCCTGCAGCTGCAGCATAGATAACTTGAGAAGGTCTTACATAAGCCGCGTCTCCTGCTGCGTATAGACCTGCAACAGAGCTCCTACCTGCTGGATCGGTCACAATACCCCCGTATGCTGTCGTCTCATAGCCAAGCTGTTCACCAAACACAGCTTTAGGTACGAAGGTAGGGGTAATAAATCCTCCGCTCCGCTTGATCCAAGTGCCATCAGTAAAATGAACTTCTTCCAACATTCGATTCTTACCTGTAAAAGCTTTGATTGGTTTATTCATGATGCGAATTCCTTTGGATGAGAGGATATCTTGTTGCTCCTTCGTTAAGATTTCAAGTCCATTCGTACAGACAACTAAATCCTGACTCCAGTTATACAGAATTTTAGCCGTATGAAATATTCCAGCTTCTTCTGACACAATGACCAGTGGCTGATCCCGAAGCTCCCATCCGTCACAATAAGGGCAATTAAATAAACTTGTTCCATAAAAGTCGTGCAGACCTTCAATGTCAGGGAAGACTTCCCTCAACCCTGTAGCCAAAATAACCTTTCTTGCTTGGATGATTTCATCCGACTGGGTACTGATTTCGAACCCCTGCTCTGTCTTGGATATATGGGTTACGTCAACTTGCCAATGCCGTACGGATGGATAACGGAGTACCTCTTCGTAGGCAATACGCCTGAACTCGGCAGGTGTGACGTTATCTCTCGTAATAAACCCATGAGATGCATGTGTAACGCGATTCCTTGGCTGATTATTATCTATTACCGCTACACTCCGCCTAGCTCTTCCCAGTACTAACGCTGCATTTAACCCTGCTGGACCTCCGCCAACAATAGCACAATCGTACATCATAAGAATCATCCCTCCGAAATTTAAAAGATATCAAAGACATATTATATCTACAATTGAAGCCAAAAAATAACGATGCCTTACTTAGACAACGTTATTTCTTGGGCAAGATCGAAGATTTTTTTGCTGCGAAGCTGCTGCTCCATCGCTTCTTCGGCAGATATCATCACGCTTTGAATCGCACATTCCGTATCATCATGAAGGCCGCAATGGAACAAAGATGCCGTACCTTCAATCGCATGAATGACGTCCAAGAACGAGATTTCTTCTTTCTTTGCTTTCAGTCGATAGCCTCCGCTAGCCCCTGAAGCCGATTCAATTAACCCGGCCTTTACCAGCTTCGTCAAGATTTTCGACAGATAGGTAGAAGATACGCCCTGCCTTTCAGCAAGCTGTTGTACGCCGACGGGTTTATTCGGTGCGAATGCAACCAAGATAAGCATCGTATGAAGGGCATAGTTTGTCGCTTTAGAGAACTTCATCTTCTCACCTCAATCAATTATAGACTTTATTTATCTACAATAACCTTGATGCAAAGATTAGTCAAGGATTGTTCCTAACACCTGGAGCCAGGCCGCCGGTACGATCAGCATGTCACATGAGCAGAAGTGAAATTACTGTACCACCGATCGCTCCAGTCATCACGACGCTCCAAGGAGGTAGCTTCCAGAAGACGAGCATCAAGAACAAGATGGAAGTAATAGCAAAATCAACAGGCGTAAGAATTGCCGATATCCAGAGCGGATTATATAACGCTGCCAGTAAAATGCCGACAACGGCTGCGTTAATGCCAATTAATGCGCCTTGAAGCTTGGGGCTTCTCCGAATGGAACTCCAGAATGGTAATGTCCCAACGATTAATAGGAATGCAGGGAGAAAAATGGCCACCGTCGCGATGATCGCTCCCTTCACCCCACTCGTCATCACGCCCAAATAACTAGCGAAGGTAAACAACGGACCTGGCACAGCTTGTGCAGCCCCATATCCGGCTAAGAAATCAGCTTTGGTCACCCAGCCTGTCGGCACGACTTCGCGTTCGAGCATAGGAAGTACGACATGCCCGCCTCCAAATACAAGCGATCCTGAGCGATAGAAGCTATCGAATAAGGACAACCCGGTTCCATTTACGATTGGCCGAAGGATAGGCAATATCACTAATAGAACTACAAACACCGTCAAGCAAACGACAGCTGTTTTACCACGAATCGGAATGAAAAGGCTTGTGCCAGACGGTAGTTCTGATTTCCGATAGAACAACATCCCGATAAGGCCCGCCACGAGAATGATAAGAACCTGACTCCATGCTGTTGGCCATATGAGTGTAATCGTCATTGCGATAATTGCCAATGTCGCGCGGCTGCGGTCTGGCGTTAGCTTCTGACCCATACTCAGGAGGGCCTGCGCGACAATAGCGACGGCGACGAGCTTAAGACCGTGAATCCATCCGGCGTCACCTATATCATAGCCTTGCACGAAGAAGGCAAACAGAATCAACACAAGGACCGATGGTAGTGTAAAACCAATCCAGGCTATGATCCCCCCGAGCAGGCCTGCCCGAATCAACCCGATGCCCATACCAACCTGACTGCTGGCTGGTCCAGGTAACAACTGGCAAAGCGCGACCAGATCCGCATAGCTGCGTTCATCCATCCATTTACGACGACGAATGTATTCATCATGAAAATAACCTAGATGCGCAATTGGGCCACCGAATGAAGTGAGTCCGAGCTTCATGGATACCAGCAACACTTCGACCAATCTCTGTAATTTGAGTCCTGGTTCGTGCTTCTTTGGATTCTTTTCTTTTTCCACTTGCGATGATACCTCCCTTACTTTTGTAACATTAGCTGAGAAGATACCATTATAACGATTGATTGTTTGGGGATTGTTAAATAGCGAAAATAACTGAATAATCCGCATGACAGAGAGATAGTCTCAATATACGGGTCTACTCCATCCCAAGCTGAATTCTACGCGTTTGAGCAATCCCCTTAAGCCCTGTCGGATCCTCTAGAACTTTATGATTAACAAACCGTTCCGCTGCTTCCGATGTCCGGATTCGGAGCGGTTTTGTTTCCATTTGAGTAAGTTCCAGCATGAGATCGGCTATCGACTCCGGCGACTGTGATACGGCATTGCGTTTTGTGAACATATCGATATACGTCTCGACAATCGGCTTATATTCATCATCGAGCACACCGCCCGTCGCAGCAACTTGGTCCAGCGCAGTTTTCACAAATTGGGTCTCAATCGCGCCAGGTTCAATCAGCGTAACATCAATGTTGAACAGAGGTTTATAGTACGTCGCTAGACTTTCCAATAAGCCTTCAACGGCAAATTTGCTTGCACAATATATCTCGTTCAGCGGTTGACCCACTAAGCCACCAACGCTTGAAGTCGCGATGATATGTCCTGATTCGGCTTTGATTAGCAATGGAAGCGCAGCGCGAATCGTGTGCATAACGCCATATACATTCGTATCGAAGACGCTTTGAATTTGCTCGAACGAAGCTTGACCGAGCGTACGAATAAACCCATAACCCGCGTTACAGAACAACAGATCAATTCGACCCTGCTCTTCTGCTATAACATGCATGGCACGTTCTATCAAATCAGGATTGACCACATCGATTTCCAGAAAATGAAGGTTTTCTTCCGTGGCGAACTGGGCTAGATCACGCTCTAAGTTCCGAGTTCCTGCATATACAGACCATCCGTTCCTTGCGAAAGTAAGAGCTGTTGCTAAGCCTACACCTGATGAAGCACCCGTAATACAAATAATTTTATTCATAAAAACACCTCTTTGTTCAAAATGTATATTGTATAGTAACTAAACAGTATATGAATTGAACAAAAATGTCAAGGTCGTTTTCTTTGCTTAGATCGGTAACTTGTCTAACAGCAGGCGAAGTGATCTCAACTCTTCTGCCGTGTAGTTCACAAGTAAACGCTCAATCTTATTGTTATATTCATTCAAAATCGAGTCACTAAGACGTGTACCTTTGTCAGTCACTTGGATGAGAAGGCTTCTGCGGCTTACGGGATGAGGTTTGCGTTGTACGAGATCATCCTGCTCTAGCTTATCGAGCAATTGTGTTACGGCCCCGCGTGTCAGACCAAATTCGTTAGCGATATCGACAGCAATCGAATCCGGATTTTTACGTAAAAATTGTATCGTATACATCATAATGGGCGTGACTTCATATTGAGGCAGTACCTGCGTAAAATAATTAGACAATTCGTTCTTAATTTCTCTGAACTTTGCTGTCACGAGTTGTAATTCTTCCATTCTGATCCCCCTTGGATTTGTTAAGGTTCTATACAGTATAGCAAAAGAAACAATCATTTTGTATAAAGGAAAGAGGTATCACTCTCACCTTGTATGGTGATTTGATACCTCTCTTGATTATCTATCGATTTATTCTCAAGATATTTTCCGTTAACCGATGATTTCAACGACATTGCCATCGTTGTCCTTGATCTCGGTTTTGTCGATTTGAACGACCGTTCCTTCCAAAGAAGGAAAATCGAACTTACTCTCCTGCGGCTGCAGTCGCTTACGAAGCTCTGTCACGGTCTTGCCATCAAGGATGATTCGAACTTCACCGTCTTCAACTACGCAAGATGGATGGTCACCCGGTTCAAATATTACTCGAACATCTGAACCGACAAGCGTGAGATTTTTCCCCTTCAGAATACGCCCGTGAAGTAACGTTCCAATGATTCCAGCTTGCTTGGCACCTAATTTAAGAATGTCCGGCGTTTTTTTCAACCAGCCTTTCTTCCCTGCCTCCCAGCCCAGCTGACCGACGAATAGATAACCGGTGTTAGATCCCTCTTCTTCCATCCCTTGTTGAACGGTTTCGGCAATTGATTCAACTTGGAGTAGCGAATCTCGCGATAAGTCTGTTATGTATTGAGGCATATAGGCTTGGCAAGCAGATAGCACACCAAGCGTATTCCATATCTGCATCGCTTCGAGCTCGTCCACTGTAATACCTACCATCTGCAAAAAATCAACCCTACCATTGGGCGTATCGATTGCTGATAGCTCCGGATCTTCAATAAAGGACAATGCCTTAAGCTTGGTATCGGAATTGAGACAAATTGGACCATTCGCATCCAAATAATCACCTGCCCGAAAAACATTGCCGCTGCTAAACACATATCTCCCCATATTCTGAAGCAAGTTGAGTGCCCAAGCCGGAGGTTCTTCTTCATCCATTGCACGTGCTAACCGAAACGTCAATTCAAATCCATAACCGCTCACATCGGAATCCTCGAATTCTTTATCGTAGAGCTCAGAAAATCCATACGTTACAAAATGCCAATGCGGAACAGGCGAGTCTGATTTGTAAGCACTGATTCCATCTAGAGGGTCATTGCCTCCCAATGCGTATGGAATGAGTGTCCCATAATGTTTCGGCTCCTGTTCTCCGAATATCTTCGTCACTTCCTGGTCTATGGCGTCCCAGCCTGGTGTGTTCACTTCTTCTGTCATTTCTCCATTCCCTCCACTAATAAACGCGTCCACATCTCCTAGGAATCGCTATATTCCCACATCATATTCTGACGCATGTGATTGGGAAAAGTTGCATGAACCATGTATACCGTCGATGACAGCAAAAAAGAGCCGCCAAACTTAAACTGGCAAGCTCCGTTAGGTTCATTTTCGTCTTCTACAAGTTCTTTCTCAGCTTGTAATAATGATATTCCCGATCTTCAATCGTTAGATCGTGTTGAAATGCAAACCCACATTTTTGTATTACTTTATTGGAAGGCACGTTTCGGGTTTGTGCAATTGCAATAAGCTCAGAGGTGTTAGTGTTCTCAAACAAATAGGTGATGAGTCCTCTCGCCGCTTGAGTGGTGTAGCCTTTATTCTGATAATCGGCGGAAATGCCATAATAAATCTCTCGGTTCGGCGGTGATACGCGATCTAATATCCCTGTGCCACATACACCGATAAACTCACCTGTTGCTTTAGAGATAATACCGAGTCGCAACCGAAGTTCCCCGATATCTCTGTCTTTAGACACAGCGTTGAGAAACTGTTCGTTCTGGGGTATTTCATAATGGACGATCCACTCTTCCCGTTGCTCCCTGGAAACATTCCAATCCAGCAAAAACGCATGGAAATGTGGCTGCCAGGTTAGGTTGTGAAGCGCGTCTAAATCCTCGATCCGATATTCGCGTAAAATAACATCTTCACATTCAATCGTGAAAACGTCATGACTATGGTTAGGTGAATGACTCACAGATACCCTCCTTGAATTCATCTTCATTTTTCAATACGATCATTTGCAAGGTGGCATCCCTTCTATCCCCTTTCCTATCCATCTAAGTACATATTGTATCAAACGCACTGGGACTCATTCTATGTCAAGAATCGTTATAAATAACTCTTCGATAAACAATAATATCAGCCGATTTCAACCAGAAGTTCCATAAGCGTTTCGACACAATAAAAAAACAGGCTGCCAAGGCAGCCTGCTTTATATGCGATTATGCAGAATACTTCCCTCTTGCGATCTGCGTCGCTTCAACCATGTTACGCAAGGATTCAACCGTCTCTTCAAGACCGCGCGTCTTCAATCCGCAGTCTGGGTTAATCCAGAATAGGTTCGGATCGAGGACTCGCAGAGCGCGATCGATCATCCCCGTCATTTCCTCCACTTGCGGTACACGTGGACTATGAATATCGTATACACCAAGTCCAATGCCTAGTTCATACGTGTTCTGCTCGAAGCTATGAATCAGCTCACCATGACTACGGGATGTCTCGATCGAGATTACGTCCGCATCCATCGCTTCGATCGAATCGATCATGTCATGGAACTCGCAATAGCACATATGCGTGTGAATTTGTGTCGTCTCTTGAACTGTGCATGTAGTCATGCGGAATGCTTTGACAGCCCAAGCCAGGTACGCCGCTTGATCTTCTGCTTTCAAAGGAAGCCCTTCACGAACGGCCGGCTCATCCACCTGAATCATGCCTATGCCTGCTTGTTCAAGCGCCTCAACCTCTTGTCTTAATGCATAGGCCAGTTGATAGGCAATTTGCTCACGTGTGATATCATCACGGACAAATGACCAGTTCATAATCGTAATCGGACCTGTCAGCATGCCTTTAACCGGACGTTCCGTCTTCGATTGCGCATATTTGGTCTCCTCGACGGTCATCGCTTCCTCGAAGGCAACATCCCCAAAAATAATAGGCGGCTTCACACAGCGGGATCCATAAGACTGTACCCAACCGAATTGTGTAAATGCGAAGCCAGCAAGCTTCTCACCGAAAAATTCCACCATATCTGTACGTTCAAATTCGCCATGGACGAGGACATCCAATCCAATCTCTTCTTGCAGCTTGATCCAAATATCAATCTGATCCCGAATAAAGCTCGCGTATTGCTCTGGTGTCCAATCCCCTTTGCGCCATAGTTGACGCGCCTTGCGTACCTCTGCGGATTGGGGGAAGCTGCCGATCGTCGTTGTCGGGAATATCGGCAATTGCCATTTTTCCTGCTGCGCTGAATGACGATCAGCGAATGGGCGACTGCGCTCTGGATGCTGTGCACTAATCGTCGCAACCGTCTGCTGAACGTCTTTGCGGTTACGTTCACTCGATTGCTTAAGCCCGAGAAGCTCCTTATCACATCGTGCTAATGCATCTGAGATGCTATCCGCACCAGCAACAACCGCTTTGGTCAATAGAGCAATCTCATCCAGCTTCTCATCGGCAAATGCGAGCGCATCCTTCAATTCAGGCAGGAGCTTCGTCTCATTCTTCACCGTCACGGGAACATGCAGCAGACTGCAGGATGTCTGTACTAGGAGACGATCCTCCGTTACAATCTTCGACAATACCTCAAGGAGGCCTAATTTCTCACGCAGATCCGCTTTCCAAATGCCACGACCGTCAATGATCCCTGCACCTAGGAACTTGTCCGCTGGAAATCCTGATTCTTGAATCGACTTCAAGTTGCCAGCCAATCCATGTACGAAATCGAGACCAATCCCTTGGACCGGCAGTTGCACGATATCATTATAGTGCTCTACCGATTCAAAATATGTTTGCAGCAAAATGTTCAGATGAGGCACAGCGGAAGCGAATGTCTCATAAATCTTCTTCAACCGCGCAATGTCATCTCCGCCTAATTTCGTTACCAAAATCGGTTCATCGATTTGAACCCACTGAACGCCTTCCTCTGCAAGCTCTTGAAGAATCTGAACATAGAGGGGGACGAAACGCGCCAGCCATGCATCTGTCTCTTCGAGCTTGTAGCCTTTGGACAATTTCAAGAAGGTTAAGGGTCCAAGAATAACAGGCTTCCCTTCAATCCCTAACTTCTCCTTCGCCTCGCGGTATGCGATCAGCGGTTTATTCTCCGTTACCACCGGTTCCGTTCCGCCCAACTCAGGTACAATATAGTGATAGTTCGTATTGAACCATTTCGTCATTTCACTTGCCGTTGCATCCTTCGTCCCGCGGGCAATCCCATAATACAGGGACAACGGTACAACACCGCCTTCATATGGAAAACGACTCGGGATCACCCCGAACATGGTAGCTGTATCCAATACATGATCGTAGTAGCTGAAATCATTGACCGCGATGAAGTCAATCCCTTTTTCTTGCTGCTTCTGCAAATGATTCAGTCTTAACTCCTGCAATTGACTCTGAAACGTGGATTCGTCGAGCTTGCCCGCCCAGAACGCTTCGAGCACCTTCTTCCATTCCCGATTCTGACCAATCCGTGGATATCCTAGTACACTGCTTATCGCCATCTCGTAACACTCCTTGCCAAATGTTGTTACAAGAAAGATACCATGTTTTCTCAGGTATAGCGTAACTGATTAATACTATATCTAGCTATAGCCATTAGCTATATCAAGAAGCTGATCATAGAACATATAGATTAACGTTATTGGCGAATCGCCTCGATGAGTGCATCCACATAGGCCAGCCCCAGCTTAGACATCGATGTATTGCGATGCGCAATCCAGCCGACGTTAATCGTCTCCTCGCAATCCAGCGGAACAGGTATAATCTCATTACCGTTAAGGTCCTTGCTGAGTACCCCCGTCGAGATCGTATAGCCGTTCAACCCGATCAATAGATTGAATAAGGTCGCACGATCATTGACGCGAATACTCTTCTTATGTGACATCGTACTCAGAATCTCTTCCGAGAAATGGAATGAATTATATTCCCCTTGGTCAAAAGATAAATACGGATAATGCTGGAGCTGGTCGATCGTTACGATCGATTGCTTGGCGAGCGGGTTCTTGATGCTGATGAAGATATGCGGTTTGGCTGTAAAGAGGCTATGAAACTCAAGATTTGCGCTTTTTAGCAGCTTGTTGATGACTTTTCCATTGAATTCATTCAGATACAATATCCCAATTTCACTACGCATGCTTTTTACGTCTTCGATGATTTCATAGGTTTTGGTCTCTCGCAAGGATAGTTCATATTCATCATGACCATATTGTTGAACGAGACTAACGAAGGCATTCACGGCAAAAGCATAATGCTGCGTCGATACCGAAAAATGCTGCGGAGACGGCTTCGCATTCAAGTATCGGCTCTCGAGCAGCTCCGCCTGTTCAACAACCTGTCTTGCATAGCTTAGAAATTCCACGCCCTCCTTCGAGAGTGAAATCCCTTTATTCGATCGATCAAAGATCGCTATTTGCAGTTCTTCTTCCAAATCCTTAATCGCATTGGATAGACTTGGTTGCGAGATAAACAGCCGCTTGGCTGCTTCATTGATGGAACCGCGATTAGCGACCTCAATGACATATTTCAGTTGCTGCAACGTCAATTCGATTCCCCCTTACTACTAGATCATAACTTGTTCTGATCTAGTAGTATAGTCGAATGTTCCATCTATTCTCCCTCGTTTTTGATTAATAATTGCAGTATAAATGGTTTGAGGTCAATGATCCGAAGATGCTTCGGCTTCTGATCCGTCCCGCATAAGATGAGCGGAACCAATGATTCTTCATTCCGTAGAGATCCATGACCCCCTCCGCCTTTATGCGTGGGCGAGCTGCGATCAACCAATTCATACCCAGGCTTAGCTCCTACCACAATAAATTCACCAGGATGTGAATGAAGCGCGCTTTGCAATCGCTGCAATGCATCAGGATATTGACCAAAATGCAAGGTATGGTTCGCGTGATCGACTTGTAAGTCCAACACGCCAATATCTCCTTCTATCGACCATTTTTGTTGATATGGATCGCTAAAATCACCTTTCACCTTGTACCTAAGTTCCCGATCTGAATTGCCTTGCTTCACATAGATCCATCCGTCTTCTTTCCAAGCAATATAATCCATCCGTGGATCAAGACTTAACTTCGTAGCCAAGCCTCTGAGTGAATGCCGCTGCCCAATGTTATATACATACGCCATTGTTTCATTCACGGCAAGAACGATTTCCGTGTCTGCTGTGACAGCTTTTCCTGGTCGTAATACATGATCATTCTGTAACAAAGCAGGTAAATCGATGAGCGGATTTTCATTGGACGGCAAAATTTGTGTCATCCCGCTATCCCCAGCAATGATTATTACAGCTTCGCTAAGCGCTTTCTCTGATGAACCGAATGCCTGCAGCATGGTATGAAGTTGTTGATCTACGTCTCTGATCCCTTTGACATCCTTCATGTTCGCAGGACCTTTTCGATGAAGCTGCTGGTCGATATCTGGCAAATACACTAACGAAAAATCTGGCAAAGTATTGGCTCGAATTAAATAATTCAGCGTTTCAATCGAATAAGCATTATTCACTCCCATTTTACGGAAGACGCTCTTAGGCAGACTTGTCTTTCCCTGCAACGGATTAGATAATGCGCCTAGGGCCATAAAATCCGGACCATGGACCTTGATTTCTTTTGGAATGGAGGTTAGCCCTTGAACCCAAGAAGGGATCGTAAGCGTATGAGGCGTCCTCCCTCGAAAGATCAATCCATTGATGGAAGCCGACTTTAATCCGTGACGTGCCAAGTCTTCATAAATGGTGGGCAATTGAGGATTCAGGTGGGTTGCGTTCAAATGAATTAAGCCATCCAACATAACGGATTCGATACCATGCTTGAAGATTTCCATGGGACCTGTACCATAGTTAATGACCTTCCTTGCTTCTGTAGAATACCACGTGAGTCCGGGCACATGATGTTCATTCGGATAGCTTCCCGTAAGGAGTGAGCTGTCGATCGTAACCGACATGGTTGGATATGAACTGACCATGTCCTTATAATATTGACCATGTTGAATGAGATATTGGAATGTCGGCAGTTCTTGTCTCTGAATCCCCTGGTCAATAGCTTGAGCCATCAGTGCATCAACCAGTAAAAAAATAACCTTCTTAGAAGCTTGGTGCTTGGTTGATTGAATATGTAATAGATCTTGCTCGTTAGACTTTGCGGCTTGTTGTTGAGGTCGACATCCAATGATAGCTGATACCAATACGATGATCATCAGACATGGCATTATTTTTTTTCGCATATGTATCCCCTTTACCTATCTTATATGGGATATTGTCTCAGCTTACCTACGTCGTTATACATCTTGTGCGATTCGAAGTAAAAAAAGTAAAACCGCAGCACGATGCGCACTGCGGTTAGCTGAAGTTATTTAATAGGCATAACCAATTTGTTGACCACTTTACCTGTTTCTTGATCGATTTCATAGAGTTCAAATGTTAATGGTTTATTGCCCTGCAATTTGTTCATCGGAATGCTTACTTGCTGCGAGAAAGTTCCCCAATCCGGGCCGCCGATCGATGCTGTACCATACCCTTTTGCGAGTGTCTTGCCATCCTGCTTCACGGCATATTGATACGTACCTTCAAATGCACTCGCTTCACCTTTCACCGTGAAAGTTACGACAGGCGAGGATGACTGGACATTACGGAATGCTTTATTCCCAAACGTTAGCGTTTGTTCTGCTTTTTTCATTTGAATCGTCTTTTTGTTCACGATTTTACCCGTCGCTTGATCGACTTCATACAATTCTAAGAGCAGTGATTTATTCGCAGCGATTTTGCTGCTTGGAATTGTAATTTGTTGCGTAAAGGTTCCCCAGTCCGGAGCGCCAATGGACGCTGTTCCGAAACCTTTCACTAGCGTTTTACCATCTTGCTTAACCGCATAGTGATACGTTCCCTCGTTCACTTTAGCTTCCCCTTTTGCCGTATAGGTTACGGTGGATTCCGACAACTTCAAATTGCGAAACACTTTATTTTTTGCCGTATTATTCGACTTATTGAGTGGAACAGTGACATTGTTAACCTGATTGCCTGTAGCTGAATCGACCTCGTACATTTCCAAGGATAATCCCTTGTTACCTGCTAATTTACTGCTCGAAACCGAAATCTGTTGGTTAATCGCACCCCACTCAGGTGCCCCCATCGAAGCTGTACCGAACCCCTTGGCCAGAACCTTCCCGTGCTGCTTCAATGTATAATGGTATGTTCCTTCGTGGACTTGTGCATCCCCTTTGATTGTGTAAGTGACTGTAGATTCCACAATTTTAACATTCCGGAAATTCTGATCTTTGACCTGCTGCTGCATCAGTGCTGTAGGCTGCTGCGCCCAAATGGTGTTCATGGAACCGACAACTGCCGTACCTGCTATAAGTGTTGCTGCTGTGAATAATGCGATCGTTTGTTTTTTCATGACTATATAATCTCCCTTGTGAGTAAATTTTTGTGTTTTAATACTATGCATTTGTTGTAGCTTCATGAAGTTTACATGCGTTAGACGGGAGATGTTATGAAAAAGTCTCAACAAATTATTTGTAATCTTTCCCATTTTAGAAGGCACTCTGAATATGACATTCTTCTGAGATTCTTGCTATAAAACAGAAATACACCACCCCACATGAATCGAAGGTGATGTATTTCTGTTCCTAATTTCATATTCGGGTGATCACGTAAGTTAAGTTTACGTCAAAATTTTACCCGCTACTGTCGCTAGATCCGTAATATCAATCTTGCCGTCTCCGTTTATGTCTGCGCGTTTCGCTTGCTGCCAATCTGGACTGCTCGTATTTTTACCGTAATGGGATGCTACGATAGCTAGGTCACCGATGGTCACTTTGCCGTCGCCATTGACATCCGGTGGATGGCCAGGCTCAACCGTGGCAACGATCTCAATCTCCGTCTTGGATACGCTAGCATCTACTTCACTTCCCTGATCATCGGCTAATACGGCGTTTTTTACCGCAATCGTTCCCTTTTCGGTCTTGGATACTTCCTTCGCCTTGAAGGACAATTCAATTACCTTCCCACTGTCCGTTATCCCATGATTTGCTCCTTGGCTGGCTATGATCAAACGAAGCGTTCCAGCAGGTTCTTGCTTCGCTTCAACTACACTAACGCCATCCATGAGCGAAGTATGGTTCACGAATTCGAACCGGTCAGCGTCATACTGAATCTGAATATCTTGGGCATAGACGGATTGACTTACGCTATCGAGTCCTAATTGTACTTTGAACGTCTTTCCCGACTGGATTTCTGTTGGACTTGTTAATGTCGTTGCTGGATCAGCTAATTTCTTGAAAGGTACATATTCAAATGCATCGACCATCGCGATCGTATCCAGAGAAGAGCTATTCTTCGATCCTTTGACGACGATTTTGATCGTATGTGTTCCTCGCGCTAATCCTGTTTTCTGAAACAGTACTTGCTGTTTATTCGTTGAAGGCGCATAACCGTCGATATTCTCGGCCACGCGTTCTCCATCTAGATACACATCGAATTTGCCGTGATTACGCTGCAAGGCGCTAATGAATTTAATCTCAGAACCTTCGAATGACAACGATGCTGATGCATTCACAGCATTACTGTATGTTTCTGTTCCTTGATAATCGCCACCATCTTCATAATGGTTCCATGTTCCGTCGTATACAACGAGTGGATCGCGATCGTCGACCTTAATCGGCTTCACCGGTTCCTCAGGTGTTTTCGCGTTAATTACGATGCGATACTGCTCTCCTGTGGATGTTGCAAATTGAATGGCATCTTTATCAGCCGTATGGTTGATCGTTTTGCCATCGCTCACTCGGGTTACCTTGATGGCATCTTGTTGGGTAAACACTTTGTTGCGAACCTTTGCTGTGTTGCCTTTCTTGGACGTAATCACTGCACCTATTAATGTAGATGCTTGCCAGTTCATAGCTACATCGAAAGCTCCTCGAGCTACCAGCCCTTCTACGCTTCCCTTCGCCCATGCATCTGGCAATGCAGGCAGGAGATCAATGCTATCCGTGTGACTCTGCAGCAGCATCTCGGCGATGCCTGACGTTGCACCGAAGTTGCCATCGATTTGGAATGGCGGATGCGTATCGAATAGATTTTCGAGTGTGCTGCCCTTCAATTGTTCCCCGAGCAGCTTGTGCGCTCGATTGCCATCCAGCAGACGCGCCCATAAATTGATCTTATTCGCTTTACTCCATCCCGTTCCTCCATCTCCACGAGCGTTTAATGTAACTCTCGCTGCGGCGAACAGATCAGGTGTGTCGACGTTATTAATGAGTGTGCCTGGATATAGCCCCACCAAGTTCGAGATATGACGATGCTGATTGTTCGGGTCGTCGATATCATTTTTCCACTCTTGCACTTGGCCCCATCGACCGATTTTCGGCATCGATAGTTTGCTGCGCATCGTACTTACTTGAGCTCGAAGATCTGGGTCAACACCAAGGGTCTCGCTGGCCTTCATAAATTGCGTGAACAATTCCCAGACCAACTCTTGGTCATAGGCTACACCAATCCCAACATCCCCTTGCTCCGGGGAATAAGACGGTGAGGATACGAGTGTTCCATCTGTATCTTCTACCAAATATTGAACCCAGAACTGCGTCGCTTCTTTAATGATGTCGTAGACCTTATCACGGAGCAGATCTTTGTCCCCACTAAAAGCGTAATGATCCCATGCTTGTTGGACCATGAATGCATTTGCCGCAGGCGACCATCCCCAATAGAAATCAGAACCTGGCGCTGTATACCCGAACGGATTATTGACCGTATGGATGACCCATCCTTCCCCTTGAATACCATGATGTCTCTTCGCAGTCTCCCGTCCTGGATCACGAAGTGCGTCGATATAATCGATGTACGGAATATCCGTCTCTGCTAGATTGACAACCTCTGATGGCCAATAGTTCATCTGTACATTGATATTGGTATGATAATCACTATTCCAAGGCGGATTATTGACCTGATTCCATATGCCCTGCAGATTGGCTGGAAGGGAGCCTTCACGTGAAGAAGTAATTAATAAGTAACGGCCATACTGGAAGAATAGCGTCTCAAGACTGCGTTTTTCCGCATCGGTACCGTTCGTTTTATATTTGTTTAACAATTCATTGGTAGGCAATGACGAGGTTTCCCCACCCAAATCAAGTGACACACGGTTGAATAATTCAGAATAATCTGCTACATGTGTATCACGAAGCTGCTGGAATGACTTCGATGTGGCTTTGTTCATATAGGACTGAACGATTTCCTTCGGCGTCTTATCCCCGCGATAGGTCGGATATTTATTCGCGTAATTCGTTGCGGCTGATAACAAAATTGTGACAGCGTTCGCATTACTGATCGTAACTTTACCCGAATTCGCCGCTACAGACCCTCCATCATTCAACACCTTTAGCTGCGCTTCATAAGCCATTTTATTACTAGGAACAAGCCCGCTTAATACAAGTGAATTATTCCCTTCCGTAATGACCGAATTGGAAGGCTGTGCACCAGTAACGCGGACATCGAAGCTCATTGGGGTATTATTTTCTGTCGTAATACGCATGACCATGACTTTATCCGGATAGCTGACGAAGAATTCTCGCTTATAGCGTACACCTTCGCGTGTATAGGCTACCTTCGCTGTTCCATCAACTAGATTCAACTCCCTGCGATAGTCCGTTACCGGTTTATTTTCCCCTGCTGCCCCAACAAAGCTAACCTCGGACATTTGAATTTGCGTTCCACCCTTGCTGACGAGATCAAATTTGAAAAATTTATACGCCGTCTGGTTGGTGAACGTGTATGACTTTTTCATTTTACGTGATGCGAATTCTTCATTTGCGCGGGTATCCAGTATCGTCCATTGCTGCCCATCCATTGATCCTTTGAGTGTCCAATCCTTCGGATCTCGATTCGGCACATCGTTCGCGGAGGTAAATGAATATCCGGTAATCACTTTAGGCTCACTATACTCCCATTGCAGCCAAAACGGCGGAGAGCCATCGCCAGAATACCATTTCGTATCCACGGAACCGTCCATTACATTTTCAACGCCTTCACCGTAAGGCTTCTGGTCGGAGCTTGCTGTTAATTTGTAGGTGGACTGCTTGTCAAAGTCCAGAAATACGTCACCAAATGCTTGATAGGCGCCAAAAGCGGAGTCGTTCGCACCCATAACACCTGTGATTTTGCCGAGCAGCGCCTTCGCTTCATTGATTTTTCCGTCCTTCAACAATTGTCTAATCGAATCGACGTGAACTTGAGCGCCGTCTTTAATCCCATATTGATAATTCGGGTCCGACCCCGGTCCCCCGCTCCATAACGTCTTCTCATTAAATTGGATGTGCTCCTGCTCCACCCCGCCGAACACCATCCCACCCATATGTCCATTACCGATTGGGAGGGCTTGTGTTTCCCATTGTGTGGCGGGTTTGTTATACCAGAGCGATACATTATCATTGACGGTCGCTGCGGCAGATGCGTAAGCCTTCGAACCTAATCCCTGGGATTCGGGATGGATCCAACTTGTTAGTACCGAATATATCATGATCAAAGATAATACGGTCGCAATTCTTGCGAAACGCTTCGTTGCATGAATCTCTATACTCATCTCATCGATTCTCCTTTTTTTGTTCGTCTCTATGCCCTACACATCGTGTCGATTCCTTATACCGTGACTTGGTGATTCTTACCTATGTATAACGATTTCCCACCTCCTTCAACCTACAGTTTGTTATCATTATAAGTCTTGAAAATAGTAATAAAAATAGAATAATCTCCTCATAAAGATTGAAAATATTACGTTCTGACACAAGCATAAACGCCTGCGGCGTCCTTTCAAGGACGGGAAGCGTTTAAGCGAGAAATATAAGAACAATTTATCAGTGAAACTTATAAATTCTTATATTTCAAAAAGAAACCGCAACCCCCGTCTTCCGGTAGGCTGCGGCTTATTCAACGACAGTCTGTATCACTTATTCAGGACTTGCGTTGCTCATCCAATGATCGACGTGCAGAGGTTCGAAGTAATCTTCCCTTGCAGATAATTTCTGCAGAAGCTGTTCAGCTTCCTCACGTGTTTTGAATCCACCCATTGCAACGATGAATTTGCCTTGCTTGGTCTTGATAACACTGCTATCATCTGCTGCATATTGTTCGTCGAGAACGGCGATCGATTCACCTTGCTCCATCGCTTGGCTTCGCACATAATAGACATCGTGAGCTTGCTCCGGCTTCTTCGCACCGAACAATTTCAACTGAATGTATCCAGGCTGCTGGTACTCCGATACGGAATAATCGATATTCTCCTTCAGCTCCACGACAAATCGGAACGCTGAGTCATCCAGAATCACATTGTTGTAGACATCTTTGACATTCGACAACCCCTTGATATCCTCTTGCAGCTTCATATAGTCGAGATTACGTACCCCATAGAATGAGAATATGAGGCGATCCGGTGCTGCTTTGTAATCCACCGTGTAAGCGGGCGCACTCGACGTTTGTTCCCCATTCAAGCTGAAGTTGATATTTAAGGTGTTCTCTTCGGCTGTTGTCGTGACGGAGACACCGTCTGTACGTTGCCCCCCACTGCCAATCTGCAGCACCTTTACAATCGAACCGATGACAGGCACATCAGACAATGCCATGGCCACATTCGGGACATTGACCGTGATCATGATGGCAGCAGCACAAGCAGCTGTTAAGGTAGATCTTCGCAGAACGTTTCTTCTTCGCTTCTCCATTTGTCCCCGTTGCTGCGCTTGCTGAATGACTTCGGATAGTCGGGCAGGTATTTCAATGTTGTCATATCGTTCTTTTCCTGTCATAGGGCGTCTACCTCTTTTCTTATGAGATTTTTCTTGAGCTTCTCAATGATTCGGTAAAACTTCGTTTTGACCGTGTTCTCCGGCATCGATAATACGCCCGCCATATCCTTAAATCGCTGATCTTCAAAAATTTTGAGAATAATAATGGCTCGATCTTCTGGATCCAGTTGATCCAGCGCATCATACAAATCCATTTTATCTTCAAGTGATACTGCGTTTTCTTTGGCTGCAAATTCAACCTGATTGTCCTCAAGATAGGTGACTTTCTTGTTCCGACGGATATGGTCCAACGCGCAGTTGATGACGATTCGCCCCATCCAGCTCTCAAAGTATTCTGGATTCTTCATTCTTTTATAGGCTAAAAAAGCTTTATATGTTGCTTCCGATACAATATCCAGCGCTTCCTGTTCATTCTTCACATAGCAATAAGCGAACCGATACATTTTTTCTTTACAGGCTTCTATACGTTCACCGAACTCTTGCTCAGTTATCTTCGTATTCACATTGTTCACCTCTTTAATGACGTTAGCGATAGTTAGACTGTCGGGCGTGTAAAATAGTTTCAAATAAAATTAATAGCATACACCATACCCCTATTCTTTCCCTCATTATGGGATTAAATAAAAAAAACCGACTCATGGAAATATCCATCGAATCGGGATAACAAGAACTTTCATAACTATTGGTAAACGTGGCTTCCTTCAATAATTTCCTTAGCGGATAATCTCGTAGCATCATAGATGGTGGCGTTGGTATTCTTCAGAAATGACTGAACGATATGATAGCCTACCGCGTATCCAGCTGCATAGGACAGTCCAACAGGTTGGTACCCTTGTTCTCTTGCAATGTCGTCACCGAACATATAGCTGCTTACTTCGGCGAAGCCTTTAACATCGATTGCTTGCCGCATCACTTCAATGGAATATTCGAGATCCTCTTGATCCATAGAAGTCACCCATGGCCCCAAGCTATCCTCGCCATAGACAGAACTAGCGAATGAATCCGCTAATCCTTCGATGATCATATAATCTCCTACACTTACATGGCCGTGATCCCAACCGAAATACGAGAAACGAATATTGTGATGAAATTCATGAGCAATAATGGCTGGAATTCTAAGGATATTGTAATCGTTCGGATATAGGATCAATTGAATAAACCCAGGAATCCCCCCAAACCCGGTATAGCCTTTGGAATATGCTAGCTTATCGGGATCGGCTAGATATGCCCCGAAGCGTAACGAATCCGACTTGACCTGCAATCCAGCTTGTGCCATGCAATCTATGCAATGGAGAATGGTCTTGTTCGCCGTTGACAGAATATCGATTTGCTTCATTTTCTTTAAGCCAATCCGTCCTAGATCTGTTTCTTGGATATCAAGGTAACCCAACATTTTCGTAGCCATCATCACATCATATCCACCCATTTGGCTCGATTTCATCGGAACGTTGATGATGTTCCACATTCGTTCGAAAGGTCTCATCATCTTGTTACGAAAAAAAAGCTCACGTTCATCATCAGGCAAGTCAAACAACGATTCATACGCTTCAATTGTATTCTCAATGTATAATTTCATTTCCTATCCCTCCATTAGTGACAGGATAAAGCATGACGTAACGACAAGGTCAACAGATAGCGTTAAAATAATCTTGCGTCCATTGAGATCAGCCTTATCGCTTGTTCCACGAGTCCTTCAACGGTACAATTCGGTTAAATACAATTCGATCGGCCGTTGTATATCTTGGATCGACGCTGAAATATCCATGGCGGAAGAATTGAAATTTTTGTTCCGGAAGGGCTTCCGCGATAGATGATTCTATCTTAGCATCTTGCACGATCATGAGTGATTCGGGATTCACTCGATCGGTCCAATCCCCCTCATCATCCTGAGCCGCAACTTGATCCATCAGAAGATTCTCATATAAGTGAACATCTGCCGTCACCGCATGATCTGCAGAGACCCAATGAATGGTCCCTTTTACCTTACGGCCCGTGAACCCTGTGCCACTCTTCGTAAGCGGGTCATACGTGCAGCGGAGCTCCGTGATTTCGCCGGTATTGACGTCCCTAACGACTTCCTCGCATGTGATGAAGTATGCACCTTTCAGTCTTACCTCGCCATTCAGGGTTAGTCGATGGAAGCCTTTCGGAGGGTTTTCCATGAAATCACTCCGTTCAATATAAATCGTTCGAGAGAATGGTACTTCCCTTCTTCCGAGCGATTCATTTTCACTGTTATTCTCAATCGATAACCATTCGAGCCCATCCTCCGGGTAATTGGCAATCACGACCTTCAGAGGTTGCAGAACGGCCATAACGTTATCCGTTTTGTCCTTCAGATCCTGTCTGAGACAGTGATCCAACAGTGAAATATCCACGGTACTATACGCACGGATGCTGCCAATTTCCTCAATGAAGCTTCGAATACTATCCGGCGTGAAGCCTCTCCTTCTGAACCCTCGAATCGTAGGGAGCCTGGGATCATCCCATCCATCGACATGGCCTCCTTCAACGAGCTGTCTTAAGAACCGTTTGCTCGTCACGACACCCGTTAAATTCAATCGGCCGAATTCCCTTTGCCTTGGAGGCTCTGGAAGCTTGAGCTCATGCAAGACCCATTCGTATAACGGTCGATGATCTCTGAATTCCAGGGAGCATAACGAATACGTAATTCCTTCAATCGCGTCTTGAATCGGATGCGCAAAATCGTACATCGGATAAATGCACCAGTCATTCCCTGTTCGATAATGCGCTGCATGGATAATTCGATAAATGACGGGATCCCGCATCGTCAGATTCGGGGACTTCATATCGATTTTAGCGCGGAGAACCTTGGCAGACGCTGGATAAACTCCTTGTTTCATATGCAGGAATAGCTCCAAATTCTCTTCGATGGAGCGGTCTCGGTAAGGGCTGTTCTTACCAGATTCCGTCAAAGTCCCACGGTATTCTCTCATCTCATCCGGTGACAAATCACAGACATAAGCCTTCCCTTGCTTGATCAATGTAACTGCAGCGTTATAGATTTCATCCGAATAATCTGATCCATAATAGATGTGTTCTCCGGGATCGTAGCCGAGCCACTTGATATCCTCGATAATAGCGTTCACATACTTAAGATCTTCTTTCAGTGGATTCGTATCGTCAAAGCGCAAATGAAATGTCCCGTTAAACTTCTTAGCCATCGTATGATTCGTATGGATCGCGTAGGCGCTTCCGATATGAAGATAGCCATTAGGCTCTGGCGGAAACCGCGTACACATCTCCCTGCCGAAGGTGTCTTTCTCTAACTCCTCGCTGATCAGTTTATATAAATAATTTTCGGTTAAATGACTATTCTCATGATCCATGGTGGACGCCTCCTAATGAACTGGAATTGTGGCTATAAAAATAAAAAAACTTCACCTCCAAGACCTCTGTCTTGGGGACGAAATTTTCGTGGTACCACCCCAGGTTCATTAATATGTCGCCATATTAACCTCTTCAAGTACGGCATTGCAAGCGATGCTTATACTCTAGCTCTGTAACGGGAGCTCCCGTCACACCATCCCCTACAGGTTCCGGTATGCTGCTCAGAGGCTTGGTTCGGGGAATGGTTCTTTGCTCCTTCTCAGCTGCCGGAGCTCTCTGTACAAGAACGTCTTCCCTTACTCTTCTCGTCATCGCGTTTGAATATTGTTTATTATAATAGCAAATGACTCCTAGTGTTGTAAACTACGATTCTTCGGAAACAAAAAATCACCCCGAAGGGTGATTTCATGATGATCTACGCATGAGAAACAACTTGTATATCGAATATACAATGGTTAGGAAACCAAGGTAAATCGCAATGACCATGACCCATTGATAAGCACCTGACCACAGATTATCCCCCACATAGGCGTATACGACCATGATCGGAATTTTACCAATGAACGTTGTCATAATAAATGTACCAAATGGAATACGAAACACACCGGCATAGATATTAATTGCAACCGCAGGGAGAACCGGTATCATTCGCGCAATGATTAGTGACCAGAACAGATGGTTATGAATCATTCGATTGCATCGTTCGATCATATTCGATTTTGCCAGAAGAGCCCTTCCCCAGGATTGTAATAAATATCTCGTTACCCCGTAAATCGCGGCAGCTGCGAGAGAAGAAATGATCAAGTTGTATATACTGCCCTCAATAATCCCGTACTTCGCTCCAACAATACCCCCAACAATCCCATACGGTATTCCTGGGACCGCTGCAATAATGGTCAGAATCAATATCATGATCATAGGGTTTCGATCTTGATCGGATGCGATCCAGCTGAACAACTGGTCTCGATACAACCAGATCAGGGATAGAACCAAGATATTGATCAATGCTACAATCCACTTCCTGTACTTCATAAGTAAGATTACTTAATCGGCACTTCAGCTTGTACTTGTGTCGGTTCCACCAACGTAAGGTTAATAGGTTCCGCAGTCACGCGACGAGCACCCGTATAACGCTGTTTATAATAGGTATCGGATAATTTACTGATGATAACCCCTTTCGAACTTGAGGAATGAGCAAATTGATCGTCACCTAAATAGATACCAGCATGGGATACCCCTTTACCGTCCGTGTTGAAGAAAACAAGATCGCCCGGCATCAAGTCCACTTGTTCCACCAATGTGCCAAACAAGGATTGTTCTTTGGATGTACGAGGCAGTTCAATCTTGAATTGGTTAAAAATATGCAAGATGAACCCGGAGCAATCGAACCCCTCTGTTGTCGTACCACCCCATTTGTAAGGGGTTCCTATCACTTCGTTGACTGCAACCTTGAGATCAGGCTTTTCCGACGCATACATGGTTCCAGCACTTGCACCAAACAGGATAGCAGCCGAGAGCATTGTGATTAGCAGCTTCTTCAATGTATTAGTTACTCCTTTCGTAGATGAATTCGCCGTTATTTACCAAAAAAATTACGACGTCAGGCTGTAAGATTCGACTTTCGATGCCAATTTCCTTCTTTTTATAAAAAAAAAGAAACGCCATTCGATGAAAAAAATCGAATGGCGCTGTATTTTCGTGTGAAATCCGACGAAATAGACTTTAGAAATTAAAGAATTAGTTGCCTGTTGTACCAAATCGTCTCGCGTTACGTTCACGCGCTCGTTCAAGTTCCGTCTCACGGTTGCGTGGTTCAGCTTGTGTAACGAGCGACTCTAATAGCTTCTTGGCTGATTCAGATACTTCAACTATTGCACGGTTAAAGGCTTCTTCATTGGCCTTGGACGGGCTGTTATATCCCGAAAGCTTACGTACAAATTGTAATGCAGCCGCTTGAATTTCATCCTCTGTCGCAGGTGGATCGAAGTTAAATAACGTTTTTATGTTCCGGCACATAACCATTCTCCTTAAATGAAGTAGACTCGTGAATACCACAAATTATACAATAAAGTACATCCTTTGGAAAATATGAAAATCCCAGCCCACGCATGATCGAATGGGACTGGGATCTAAATCGAACTTAGTTCATTGTATAGCCTTTCGATGTTCGAACACTTGGAAGATGGTTTCTGGTTGTTCTCTGTACGAACACTCGATGATCCAAGGTGGTTAGTGATACGCCTTCAAACTTAACAGAAGTAGAACCCATCGTCACTTCCTCGGATGTGGCGAGCGGCGTATCTGCCGTAAGAGAAGGATATAGGGAAACAACGTCCCCTTCTTTCACATGCTGTATCGTGATTATACCTGATGGTTCAATCTGCACATCAGAACTTAACACTTTATCCGACAACTCTGGATAGCGCTCATCGAATAATTCAAACGCATAAATCCGTGTATGTCCGCTGCCATCTATGCTGATTTGCGCCGGCTCTATAATCTGTAATCGAATGTATCTGGCTGTCACTTCTTGCAAGAGAATGCGATTAATCGTATGTTCCTTGTTATCCAGAATTTCATCTATCATTGTGAAGTTCTCACCGTCATTGCTAGCCAGAATTTGTGCCTGCCTTGTATTCCAGAATGGTGTCTCTCTGGCCTCTGGATGACCACAATTAATAATCCGATATTGCTTGATCGTCTGAGGATGCTGCAAATCAATCGTCAAATGCGGTCGAAGCTCTGTCGAACACCATTTACCGCCCGCAATCGCCCCCGTAATCACCTTATCCGCATTTTCGCTCTCGTTTGCACTGCTCGTAGCTGTCGCTGTAACGCCAAGCGAACTCAACGCAATATTTTTCATATCATAGGTCGGTTGTACCTTCATCTGTTCTGTTCCAGCAGCAACGGCTGTCAAGACGACCATATCCGTAATAAATGGCTTGATCACATGTGTTCCAACATCAACGGTAAAATCAGTCGGAACCCCTTCCTTCAGGCGGTTGACCTTGCATTCTTCCATTGAACTTAGTAGTGCTAACGCTGATTCATGCTGCGTTTCCATGGCTAGAAGGTTACCTGAACGCATGGAGATGATCGCATGAACCACTTGCTGCGCGGCACGTGCCATCCGGTGGAAAGCTTCTAAGAATGGAGCCAATTCCTCTAGCAAATTTGCATTATGACATTTTGCCCGGATGTTATCAACGGCACCCTCCATACGATTGAACTGCGCCAGAAGTCTGTTCGCTGCAATACTTACGTCCGCTCCTTGCAACATGCCTTCTTTGACCGCACGAACATCATCCTTAAGCATCCAGCTCTCATCGAACAGAAAATCGCCGCTTACGCCGCCATCATCGAGCAAATAACAGCTGTTCGACGCGAAAATTTCAAGATCTTCTGCGACTTCAGGAGCAAGCGCCTTGAAGGAAGCGGAGAAGCTTAAATCACAGTTAAATGCATCGGTGTTCCAGTTATGATCCGCGATGCAGAACAGTGCTTGCTTGGAAGCTTGAGCCTGATTCATCGGGTTTGAGAAAAAACCGTTTACATTATCTAAATTCGAGCTTACATTTTCTATTTTTCCCATCAGGATTTTGTTGTCGCAGTAATCATTGACCGGGTAATTCCACCATACGGAAAGATTCTTGTCTGACCCGATTGTTCGTTTGGGTGAATCATATTGTTCTCTCGATATATTGGACATCGTCGCAGCCCCGGTCCACATAACCTCTACATCATCATGAAGGATCTCAACGAAAGGCTTCAGATATTCTGTCATAGACGGTCCCCAAGCTTCGCAATATCGCGTACCAACCGTGAGAAGTGGTCGAATATCGCCTTTTGCCTTGATAAATTCCGTATCGATTCGGTTGAGGAATTCCGCTTGCTGAGGTCCATTCGGAATGCCAACAAGATCATCGAACAACACGCCGAACTGACGGACGCCAAGGCTGTAGAGCTGCTCTAATTTGATGATACATGATTGGAAATCTTCTTCAAGAGCAAGGTCGATCGAATCCCCTGGATGAATGGTCCATACGAAATTCAAATTATTCCGATGTCCAGCAGCTGCTAGTTCCTCGATTTCCTGTCCTTTCACTACTGGGTATAAGTCTCTCCAGCTCTTGCGGTGATACGGATCATCCTTCGGGGCATAAATATAGGTGTTCAGCTTCTGAGCACCGCCGAATTTCATCAGATCGATACGATCTTCATGACTCCAAGGATACCCGTAGAAGCCTTCGATATAGCCACGATATAAAATTTCAGGATAGTCTGTAATGCTCATATGATGGACGGTGCGGTCAGGCACCTGGCTTAAGATCTGATTTAAGGTCACAACACCATAATGAACTCCATCGGCATCATGCCCGATAATGGCAATTTGACTAGTAGATGAAACGCCTTGAATGATGAGGCTGTATCCTTCTTTATGAGATAACGCTTCCAAAGTACCTGCATACAAGTGTGTCTTCAATAGCGTGTCGTTCAGCATCCCTTGTGTCGTAAGGTATATATTCGTTACATTGTCTTCGAGTGTATCGGATACCGTATATTTGTAGCCAAGTTGAATTAACAATTCTTGCAGTGTAGGCAGCGTTGCCTCTTTCAATCCCTCTTGGGCAATGATATGAATGCGATCTGTGAGTCGGGTTTCACCCCCAAGCTCATTCATTTCTTGTGGAACGGGGGAAATTGAATAATGCTTGCTTAATGCTTCATTCTTATGTTTCATCATCGCTGACCTCTTCTCCCTACCGTGACATTGGTTACCATTCTAAGTGCACGCTGCACGGGCTAATCGATTTTTCTTTATTGCTGACGCATTTTTGACAGGAACAATATAACATACCTAACAAACATGTCAACAAAAATGACTAGGTCACTGTTAAAGAGAATGCACAAATCGAACAATTGACGACATGAAAATAACTATTGTATCCTATAGAAATTAGATGACGGAAAGAAGGATATCGGCCTTGAAAGAAAATCAAAATCATCCCCTTACGAATCTCGAAGAGCGAAACGCCCAGCTGCGAGCGGATTGTGAGAACTGCTTCGGATTGTGCTGCGTGTCACTGGCTTTTGCTGCATCAGTTGACTTCGCGATCGACAAAAGTGCAGGTCAGCCCTGCCACAATCTGCAAGAAGATTTCCGGTGTGGGGTTCATACGAATCTAGTTCATTTAGGATTTCGAGGATGTACGGTATTCGATTGCTTTGGAGCCGGCCAGAAGATTTCACAGCTGACTTATGAAGGAAATGATTGGCGACAGGACAAGCAAGCTGCAAAAGAAATGTTCGAGCTATTCCCGAAAATGTGGCATTTGCACGAGTTGTTATGGTATTTGAGTGAAGCGTTAATGCTGCCTGCTTCTAGGTCGATTCATCCAGATCTTCGTTCGATGTTGGAAGAGACGGAGCGACTTACGATGCTAACCCGGAGCGATCTGATGAAAGTGGATGTTGCCTTACATCGCATGGATGTAAATGTATTGCTGCTTCAGACTAGCGAACTCGTCAGAACCGAAGCACTACGTGTACTTAAGAATCCACCGCGGTATCCGAAGAAAGTCGGTCGGGGAGCAGATCTCATGGGTGCAAATCTCCGAGGTGCGAATCTGATCGGTGCGAACTTAAGAGGTGCTTATTTGATTGCAGCGGACCTGCGAGACGCTGATCTTCGTAAGGCGGATCTCATTGGTGCCGATTTCCGCGATACTGACCTTTGTGGTGCCAATTTAAGCGAGAGTTTATTCCTAACACAGTCTCAGATCAACGCAGCTAGAGGAGATGCAGCAACGAAGCTGCCTTCATCTCTTATTCGTCCATCGCATTGGTCCAGGGCTGAAGCAAAAAGTAGTGTACAGCGATAGTTTCGTCGGCAAAAAGAAGACTTCGCCATCCGGGAATTCGGATGATGACGTCTTTTTTATTCTTCACGATTGTTAATGTTGAGATACTTCCTACCAGGAAACACGCTCCCAACCCGCTTGGCGTTCACGTTCAATCTATTAAGAATACTCAATAATACTTTTTGCCATGGCTATAAAATCTTGTTTCGTCAGATCGCTGGATGCGGAGTCATACAAGTTGTAAGCAACGTTCGTCTTCTCGTTGAACCAGCCCATCTTATTCTTGCCTTCGCTTACTTTCGTATCTAGATTGCGATTATCAATATATATGAGATCTTGTCCGTCTATCGTTAGCTGTTCAGCTTTAGCCCCTTTGGGTTGAGTCATTGTACTACCAATCGCCTTCGAAGCAATTAAATAAAGGTAGTTATTCTCATCTTTCTGGTAGATCAACATAGCTGTACCTGAAGTCTTCCAATCCAGTTCTTCTGTAAATAACTTTTCTTTCCCTTTAGAGGATTCAGCTCTGGCAATGAATCGATTTAATAATTCCTTGTATTCTGGATCATCTCCAAAAAGAAAACTTGGAACGACCTGTCCAAGGCTAAATTCATATCCTTTAGGCATTCGTTCCGGCTGCAATAACCTTGGCGCCGAAGTTCGCTCCATCTCCTGGACGTAATCATCGTATTGCTTGAACTCATTTTTATAGACAAACTTGACGAGATTACTATCGTAAGCATTGAGCGTTGGGTTATCAATATAGTATGCAACCAATTGTCCTTGCTTCAGCGTTCCACTTACTTGTTCATAGTAATTTGATAGGACCGTACGATTGTGATCAGGGGGTAGTGGAGGCCAATATTGGGCGGTTCGCATCACAACCTTACCCTTCGCATTCCGAATTTGAATATACTCTGCTGCCGCATAAGCTGTAGCAGAAGCGACAAGGGTGAGAATAATCGCAGTAAGCAATACACTAGAGCGCTTCATCGAGCGAAATCTTTTAGGGGAAGACTGTAAATTTCTCACTTTCGCCATCACGCGATCTGTCAAATCAATCGGCGGGAGATTATCGGGATGCGATGCATAGTATTTTAAATCTGCGTGTCGATCATTTGGTTGTGGTCTGTCCACGTTTCTTCCTCCTCCCATTTCGCCATTCGTTTTCTCACTTTCTGTTTCAAACGTCCAACTTTTTTCTTCACTGCATCCGGACTCTTACCGACGATCTCGGCAATTTCTGCATAAGTCATTTCGTCAAATACATGCAGAATCAGCAAGCTTCGCTCATCGGCCTGGAGCGAAGTCAACGCTTGATCCAAAGGTGCGCTGAAAGCAGTCATCTCCAAAATACGTTCCGGGCTCTCCGCTACATCTTCCTTACGCAAAAACCATTGCAGTCTAGCTTGCCGCTGCCTTCTTTTTAAGAGATTCAGACAATAATTATGGGCGATCCGATATAACCAAGCCGAGAAACTAACACGAGCCTTGTATTGTTGTATCGAAGTATAAGCTTTCATTAGAATCTCCTGTGCAGCATCCTCCGCTTCTTCCGCATTCCTAAGCAAACGGTAGCAATAGACATAGATTGGACGTTGGAAGCTCTCCACGATGAAACGATAAGCTTCTACTTCGCCTTGCTGTACTGCTACAATATGCTCTTCAATCGATTTGTTCGTCGTCATCCTCACCTCCCAATGCTTATACTGATATAACAATTGAACTCGCTAAAAAGGGACACCTCCTCCCGACTTATTTTCTACGATTGGTTCATGAACGCTTCAAATCGCTTATAGACTTTCAGTGCAATCTCAACTCGCTCTGGCAAATCGCGCTTTAGTTGTTCTAAATACTCATTGCCGCTATCTGTGATTTCATAGAATCGGTTGAATCGGTTATCTGATTCCCACTGGCTCTTAACATGGCCTTTCTCTGCGAGAACCTTTAGGCGTTGAGCCAAATAAGAATCGTTCACTCCTACGCCGCCTAGAGATTTTGTAATCATCAAATCTAACTGTTTACCATATCGACGACCATGTCTCAGTTCGGTAAGCACCATAAAATCCATAACTTGCTGGACCTTCACGATATGTCCGAGAGAATTTGTTTTGACCATTTTATCTTCCGAATTACGCATTTTCGTTGTCCTCCTTCAATACTCAAAATTCTATAAATCTAGTATATTCCATTTCGTATGCATTAAAAATACGTGGTACCTTCTGTGTTCAATGTCTACGCATTCAATACGAAAAATGTCGATTTTTCTTTTCGTGTTTCTCTTCTTTTGTACATGATTTAATGATGCGTACCGATTTCGTAGTAAATAGATACGTCTTGCGTATGGTTTGCTGAAACATAGATAGGTATCGCTAACGTATGGTTGATGCAAGCGAGCGAAGTCATTGCGTGCATACACGTATTTTTATATCACGCAAATTATCAGATTTACGTCTATTTTCATCGTTTTCGTTGCAACTACCATAAACTTTTGTTATATTAGAACACTTGTTCCTGTTTTGTCAAATTTATAGTCAGTTCTGCCTTTCAGACATAGAAAAAAAACCTAGCAGTCGCGCACCAGGTTTTAATCTCTGTAACATATGTTTTATTTCTGCCTACGCAACCGCATCTTCACTCGCGAGTACGAAGAAAATCACGAAATTGATTCACCGAGTTGAACTGAAGAATCTTAAGCCCCTTCGCTGTTAGAACTTCTACGAACATCGATTCAAGCCGTTGAACAGCTTGTTCTAAAGGCAATAAATTCTGAGGATCAAAAAGTGCGACTAAGTTCGGAAATCCGGCATTTTCGTAATAGACTTGATAGGTTAGACTTGCTTCCAGTTCCACAGGCCAATAACCTCGTTCTGAATAATACAGGAACTTGGCTATGACATCTTGTAAGCCGGTTGACCAATAATAGGCGGTGTCAATATCATTCTTTTCACACGCTTCAGCTAATTTATTGAATATCCCTTTGAACTCTTCATAGAACCCATTCATTCGATCGGTGTAGGAAGGCCCATCTGTATAAGATTCCTGCTGTCTTGTGAGGAGTTCTATGGTCTCCTGTGTGAGCAGCTCACAGTTCGTTTGCATTTCTCGGCATGAATTAGAATGAATCAAGGTATGTATGTAATCTTCAAGTCGAGCCGGTCTAATCATGAAATTCATGATTTGCTCTGTGTTCTTTCCCCACCCTTTTCGCAAATACGTACGATTGATCAATGCCAGACTATAGAGCACCTTCGTCAATATCCCTCGAGATTCTGTTCGATAAAAAGCTAGGTTATCCTGATCGGGTGTCGATCTCATTTTGTACAAATGTACATAGGAACCTTGAAGTTCAGACTCTGCTCGTTCAAGTAATTTCAGACCAGGAGGATTCGTAATTTTCTCTTGCAACTGGTCAAACCGGTCACGATCCGCATCCGAGCGGACATATAATAGCCTACAATCCGCAATAATCGAAGTGTTCGATTCTTCATAATTCGCCATCCGTTCAGCTCGTTCCCAGCTAATCGGCCAGAAATCAAAGCTAATGCCATCAATAATGAACTGGATACTCGCGCGATAACCATCTGAATTTGCAGGAATGAAAAAGAAATCCAAATCCGATCTCGGATTGGCTGAACCTTGTACATAGGATCCATAGCAGGCAACAATCGCAACATCATCCGGGTATTGCTGCTGGATATTTTCCACTATCGCACTTGAAACATCAAATACGTTAAACATATAATTATCAGCTCCGTTACGTTTCATCATTCGTCATCCTTAAACTTCTACCCTCTCGCATAATTAATCAGGCCAAGCATATGCATATAGGGATAGGGGGCATCGTATATGTTAATAGCTGTGTTAACAGGTTTAATCGTAATACTCTCTGTATGGCTCACAGGTTTCGTAATTACATTCCGCCGGCAAATATCTTGCATGGTAGGTATGATGTCAGCCATGACGCTTGGTATGACTGTTGGCCTTGTTATGGGAACCTTTGTGGCTGTATGGCTGCCCGGTCAATTCTTCCAATCGACCATGATCAGTATGTTGATTGGCGGCCTCGCTGGCGTTATCATCGGGTGGCCTATCAGTCTTATGGCGATCATGGATGGACTCCTGTCCGGCATCATGGGCGGGATGATGGGCGGGATGATGGGCGCGATGTTGATGTTCATGATGCCTGCGGCTTATATAACCTTCACTGTGAAAATCATGGCGATTCTATGCAGCGGCATTCTATTCTTGCTGTTCATCATGCTCCAAGGCGAATTGAAAGCTGAACAGCTCCGTCAGAAATCATCCTTATTCGCAAAACCACTTCATATGTTCATTGTAATTATCGCCGTACTTGGAGGTGGGCTGCAGCTGCCGTTTAGTTCATCCGCAACGAATCCACCACTCGCAAATCCTACTCCTGATCATGCCAATACGGGTCATCACCACGCTGCTTTACCTGGAGATCAGAGCATAGTAGCCGCTCAAGAACTATATGTTGCTGCTAATGAATTCAGCTTTTCACCTAACGACTTTCAGATTCACGCAAACCAGCGTGTTCGTATTACACTCGACAATGCCGGTCAGTTGGAGCATGATTTTGAGATCGTTGGCACTGACATCCATGTTCATGCTGCCGCCGGTGAGAAGAGCAGCCAAGTCGTCTTCTTCGAAGTAGCCGGCACCTATGAGGTACGATGTACGCTGCCCGGACATCGAGAATCTGGGATGACTGCCACGATTCAGGTGAATGCTTAGATCAGCGAGAGCAAGCTCGACTACGCACGCAAAAAAGCCGTAATGAACAGCGTTCACCACGGCTTTGTCAACAATTACAAGCAACTACACTGCTATTGAGGGATTGTTAAAACAAACAGATCGGATGATATCGCTCAAGAACTTTGTACACGTTATTCTGTTGGTTAACAGAGTTCAAGAACATATCCATCTGAATTGTTGCGTTATTTGCGAACGGAGAGAATGAACTTCTCCAGTGCTTCTGTATCGGTAATGCTCTGATTACATCCATGGTTCTCAATACATACGTATTGACCAATAGCAGAATAATCATCCGGCGAAGCGTTCGCAGGCTTGGTCTTGACTGTGAAGAATGCAAGCTCTTGATGCCGATTGCAGAACAGGCAATACCCTTTCTTATGTGTCGGCGTAATTCTTCCCTCGATGCCGATGAACTGTCCTTCGAACGGATATACAATGAATAATTTGTTCGTGGCAACATCTACCCAGCTCAGATACGTCACACGACGAAAATCGGTGGATGAGAGATCAGGAGCTTTCAGTTTCTTATTCTTAGGGAATAGCTTCTGAATCTGCTTCAGCGTAATCGGCGGATATGACTCTAGGTATGGTTCTAATCCGCTAAGATATCTCTGGAAATCATATGCCGTCTCGAAGGTCGTAATTTGTTCCAGCATCTTCTGCTGATTCTCTGTAAGATCGGGTATTGCTTCCATAATGATCGATGCAGCACGATATCTTACGGTCTCCAAGACTCTCCGATCTGCGACGGTTCGCAGTGTATTCTGAAGGAATTCCGATTGTTTCTTAATCACGTTGAATTGATGGTTTCTAATAAATGGTGTACTCATAGCTCTTCAGCCCCTTATTTGTTATGAAAGATCATAAGGTGCAAAGCCCACTATTAGAAACGATAAAGTTAAGTTTGGGCGATCGAATCTATTCTATCGCACCTCACGCAAAGTATCGCCCTAGATTAGGCTTTGCATGAGGACTTCCTAGCTAATGAGCAATTCTGAATTGCCATCTGCACCACCCCCAATGAATATCACGCAAAAATTATAACAGAAAATCCCAAAAGACGCAATTTTTCTTGGGTAGATGAGTCACCATTTCCAAGTCGCCTAATCCAAGATTTACATGATGTAGATCATATCCTTTCTACACCATTATCTTATATGCTTCATTCGTATAACCAACTGGAGGTGACATCAATGAAAATGAAAGTATTTGCTGTTCTTATGACCGCTGTAATCACAATAGGTATTGGAACCGTAGCCTATGCGTCGAATAATCTACCCGCTTCTTTCAAGGACATGCTTCCTTTCATGAAGGAAGTGCATCCACAGATGAATGATACGGAATTAGAACAACTGTACAATAATTGCCACTCGATGATGAATCGTTCCATCTAACCACTTCACCCAACAAAAAGACCTGGCCATCGGCCAGGTCTTTACTAATAATTTTTCATTTGCAACTGATCCAAACTCTTAAACACATAACCCTGTCGTTTCGCTTCGGCGAGAATCGCACCTAATGCCATCGTATTGTCTCGAGACACCGAGTGAAGCAATATCACTGCGCCCGGATGAAGTTGGTTCATCACCGAATCATATGCATACCGCCAACCGCGCTGCGCGTTCGTATCCCAATCTTTGTAAGCAATCGACCAGAATACGCTCGTATAACCGAGTTCCTTGCTAGCCTGAAGGATTCGCTCATTAAAAATCCCCCGCGGCGGCCGTAAATATGTCATCGATTGTTGATTCGTGATTCGCTGCACTTCGATCCTTACCTTGTCCAATTCCTCACGCAGCTTTGCATTCGATATTTGGCTCATATCTGGATGACTCCATGAATGATTACCAATCAGATGACCTTCAGCGACCATCCGCTTAATTAAATCCGGCTCTTCTTTGACATAATGCCCTGTAACGAAGAAGATTGCAGGCACTTGATGCTCCTTGAGAATATCGAGGATCTTCGGTGTAAAGCCGTTCTCGTATCCATTGTCAAAGGTTAAATATAATTCCTTCTTCGACACATCGCCGAGGAAAATAGAATTTTGGCGCATCAAGATATCTTTAAATCCTTCTTCTTGAATGGAGGCCGACTGATGATTTTTGCTCTTCTTAAATCCAAAATGGTACGGATTGGTGCTCGATGCATAAGCTGCTTGATTCGTATATGGCACCGCCGTCATGACGAACAGCAGGATCATAACGGTCAGATATCGTGCATGTTTGATGTTTATTCCCCTTTCTATCCAATCGTGATGTCAATCAACCCATAGATAATATCCCCGTTCCAGACAATGCTATTCCTAATCATGGTAAAAAAAAGGCACAAATGCAATCCAGGAATCCCTTCATGCATTTTGTGCCTTTGATTCATTTGCTCGAAAAATAGCGTTCCCTACCATTGATTTCCTTAGTTGCCCGCTGTCCGTTTCTCCTGCTCACGCAATGCAATACGACGAATTTTGCCCGAGTTCGTCTTCGGTAAATCTTCAACAAATTCAATTTTGCGAGGGTACTTATAAGGTGCCGTCAGCTGCTTCACATGATTCTGAAGCTCTCTTATTAGATCCTCAGAACCTTCTACATTCTCCTTGAGAACAATAAAGGCCTTCACCACATGGCCGCGAATTTCGTCAGGACTAGCAACCGCCGCACATTCTTTCACAGCTTGGTGCTTCATCAAAGCGTCTTCCACTTCAAACGGTCCAATCGTATACCCTGAACTAATGATGATGTCGTCCCCGCGTCCTTCGAACCAGAAGTATCCGTCCGCATCTTTGGAAGCACGGTCCCCTGTGATGAAATAATCGCCGTGAATATTCGCTTCTTTCTTGTCCGGGTCTTTGAAATAGGTTTCGAATAATGCAGGCATGTCGCGATGAACGGCAATATCCCCTACTTCTCCAGCAGGAAGGACACTCCCCTCCGCATCAATAACTTCGACCAACCCTGGAGAAATGGATCTTCCCATGGATCCCAATCGGAAAGGCGCATCTTTCAGAGCTCCGATTAACAACGTGCTCTCGGTCTGACCATAACCGTCTCGGATCGTAATCTGGTGCTGCTGTTGGAACGAATGGATAACTTCTTGATTCAGCGGTTCTCCAGCTGATACAGCACTTCGGAGTGATGTTAAGTCAAATTGGCCTAAATTCATCGATTTCGCCATCAGTCGATATTCCGTCGGCGTGCAGCACAAGACCTGAATCCGGTAACTCTGGATAAGCTCCAAATATCGGTTCGGTTGGAATCCACCGTCATAGACAAACCCAGTCGCTCCTCGGCCAAGTACCGATAAGAAAGGACTCCAAATCCACTTCTGCCACCCAGGTGCAGCCGTCGCCCACACCATATCATTTTCTTGAATATCAAGCCATGGCGTCGTGATCCGCAGATGTGCATAACTCCAACCATGACGATGCACGACTCCTTTCGGATTGCCTGTCGTTCCCGAAGTGTAAGCTAGAATAGCCATATCATCACGGTGTGTTAATACTGTCTCGAAGGAATCTGGCTTGTCCTCCATCAATTCATCCAGAATCAACCAATTAGATGGTGCTGTATCGCGCGTCTCGAAGGCAGCAATCCGGAAATCTAAGGCAGGTAGTTCACTGTCAATCTGATCCACTTCTGTGATTCCACTGGCACACGCGATCACGGCGCGAGCTTCGGAGTGCTGAAGCCGATAAGACAGATCCTTCGCACGCAGCATCTCTGAAGATGGAATAATGGCAAGTCCTTGCTTCAAACACGCTAAATAAATGACATATGCCGTAATCCGACGTGGAACCATCACGAGAACTCGGTCTCCTTGACGCAATCCGAGATCCTTCATCCCTTGAGCCAATTGATTCGCTTGCTGCAGCAAGTTTCCATATGTAATCTCCTCGTAATCTCCAGCCGCATTCAGCCATTTGAGCGCGAGCTTGTTCGGATCGTGACGATCCATCTCCGAGGTCAAATTATAATATTCTGGTGCAATCCAATCCTGGTAATCCATTTTAACGTCTCCCTATGTTACAAAATGAAGTCTTTAACTTATTTCATATTATAACACGTTATACCACGTTAATTTCCAAGAACGTTCACGATTTGATGCGATTGGGAGAGAAAAAACAAGAACCACGCTCTTAGGTGCTACCCCTTCACGTGGTCCTGCTGATTCTTAAACTGATATTCTAGCTATTCACGACTTCCTCTAATTTTGGCTCTGCATCCGTCTTCGCCTTCGACATATTCCGCTGCGCCATGACGAGTTTATAATAAATGCCTTCCTGCTGCATTAATTCATCATGGGTACCCACTTCGGCGACAGCCCCTTTCTCCAGAACCAGTAGTCGATCTGCATTCTTCAGGGTAGCCAGACGATGCGCGATCGCGATTGTCGTACGGTTCTTCGTCACCCGCTTCAGCGCTTCTTGAATTTCAGACTCTGTCTCAATATCCAGAGAAGCCGTAGCTTCATCTAGGATGAGGATGCGTGGATTGTTCAACACAGCACGAGCAATGGCGATCCGCTGTCTTTCGCCGCCCGAGATATTATTACCATTCTCTTCGAGCTTGGTATCATAGCCATCAGGCGATTTGATAATAAAATCATGCGCGTTCGCAATCTTCGCCGCCTGAATGACCTCTTCCATCGTTGCATTCGGCTTCGAATATCGGATATTCTCCATTATCGTACCGCTGAATAATAACGTTTCTTGAAGCACAACACCCACTTGTGAGCGGAGATCCTCTTGCTTAATATCACGAATGTCCACGCCGTCGATCATAATCGCGCCTTCATTCACATCATAGAATCGGGAGATCAGATTGATGAACGTCGACTTGCCTGCACCGGAATGTCCTACAAGTCCAATCATCTCCCCTTGCTTGATCTCGAAATGAATGGATTTCAATACCGGTTCATAGGATTTGTATCCAAACGTAACATCCTGAAACGATATGGCCCCGTGCAATTGATGTTTGACCGATTTCTCTGTATCGTTGATCTCTGGCTGTTCATCGATAACTGAGAATACGCGCTCAATTGAGATCAACGCATTCGCAATCCACCTTGGAATATTCATCAGCCATGCGAGCGGACCGTAGATCATTGCTGCATACCCTGTGAACTGGATTAGTTCCCCGAGAGATAGCTCATTGCCTAAAATCATGTTACAGCCGACGAGCAATACAAAATATTGTCCGATCTGAATGAGATAGAATGAAATCGGCGATAGATAGCTGTAAACGTTCTCACTCTTAATTGCTGCCATGGCAAATTCTCGATTATATTGTCTGAATCGCTTAATCTCTCGCTCTTCTTTCCCGAAGGACTTCACGACACGAATCCCACTAAGGACATCGTGTAGAAAGGAGTTCGCTTTATCGAAAACCCGCCATTGCTGGTGAAATAATTTGCGAAGTATGGCGCGCCAGACAAAATATTGAATATAAGCAACGAGTGGCGCAGGCAAAATAATAATTAGTGCAAGGCGCCAATCGGTACTGAATAACAATCCTCCGACAGCTACCAGCATAATCATCTGGAACAAGGCCATCGTGAATACTTCTTGGATCAAGTTCCGGATCCGGTCCGTGTCGGATGTAATCCGGTTCATCATATCTCCGGCACGCTGGGAGGTAAGGAATCCTAGGGATAAACTCTGCACCTTCTCGAAGACGAGATTACGCAAATCCGCAGCAATTCTCGAGCTGACACGAGCCATAACCCTGCCTCGAAGTACGCCTAGCAGTTCCCCCGCGACCAATCCGAACACAATCCCACCAATTGCAAACCAGAACATCGTCAGGTTAGCACTTTGACCGGCAGGCGGCGCTAACGCTGAGTTGACGAGAATTTTCTGGAAATAGGGTCCTGTTAAAGTGACCACCGACATGACACATAAAATGATGAGTCCAAAAACAAGCATGCGCCAATGAGCTTTCGAGACTTGCCAGAGCTTCTTGAACGCTGCAGCCTTATTCATACATTTCGGACATAATCGCGTACCTGGAACAAGCGCGCCTCCGCAATTCGTACAGATCTGTTCTGCCTCATTATTGTAAATACGTATCTTGCTATTCGAAGACATATAGTTGAGAATTTGCGCCATGTAGGTTACACGCGCCGCATGCTGCATCGTACTTCGAATGATAATTCTTCGGACATCGCGATGGGTAGCTTCCATAATGACATTGCCTACTAAGGGAATCACCTTGTAATCACTCGTCTCATGAATGGCGCAGGTCTCAATAACCTCTCCATCCATGACAACCACCCACTTCGTCTCCCCGATGACAAAGAAACCGTTCGTTCTTCTTCCATCAAGCGCTAAATCTGCCGGAACGCAGTACGTAATGGGCTCATCCAACACTTCCATTACCGCATGATGATCTTGCTCGGACAGTTCGAATTGCAGATTCATCGCAGTCGACCTCCTATATACACATTTCCACCATCCGGTATTCCTTCTCGCTTAGCTGCTTCACATTCTCGATCACGAAGCGATTGCCATCCACATCGATGACCAGCAGCTTGTTCTCGGTAACCGACTTCACATTGCCACTGCCGCTTCGGACCGTGAATTGACAATGGCCAGCACTCGTCTCTGTATTCCAATAGGAGTATCCGAATTCTTCTTTGATCGAGATCACCTTCCTAATGACGGGTGCGAAATATCGAATGTCTATTTGTTCTTCGAGAAGCACAGCTGTTTCTGGTGGAAAATCTTCATCTAATGCTTTGATGATACCCACTTCTTTATGTTCGCCCGTACGTACGGAGATATAGATTTTTCGATTCGTATGAGGGAAGGAGCAATGAAGATACACCCCCTGAAAATCTTCATCTCCTACTTGAACAGCAAGCATATTCCCATCTGTTTTACGAAAAACCGCATTCTGAGCCGTTAAATAATTCAACTGCGCGGCTACGGATAAATCCGTGCGTTCATCAGCTATGGATTGCATTAGACCACCTCTCTCATTTTCAACGCTTCGTCATGTTTCTTCACCATACCGGCATACATGCCGTCTCTAGCAAGTAATTGTTCATGGGTTCCTTCTTCAACGACTTTACCGCTATCCATGACAAGGAGATAATCTGCATTCCGTAAAGTTGATAATCGATGTGCAATGGCAATTGTCGTTCGACCTTCGACAAGTGATTCAAGCGCTTCCTGGATTTGAAGCTCCGTCTCCGTATCTAGCGAGGCCGTTGCTTCATCGAGAATCAGAATACGAGGGTTATGCAGTACCGCTCTCGCGATCGAAATCCGTTGCTTCTCACCACCCGATAGATTATGCCCGCCTGTACCGACGATCGTATCGTAGCCATCAGGGAGCTTCGTTATGAAGTCATGCGCATTCGCAATTTTCGCTGCATGAATGATATCTTCCATTGTACAATCCGGATCCGCATAGGCAATATTTTCTGCGATCGTACCCATGAAGACATAGACTTCTTGCGATACAATGCCGATTTGCGAACGCATCGATGAGATACTCAAGCTGCGAACATTATGGCCATCAATTCGAATCTCACCATCTGTCACATCATAGAGACGAGAGATGAGATTCACGAGCGTGGATTTACCCGCTCCTGAGTGTCCGACAACCCCAATCATCTGGCCAGGTTTCGCACGAAACGTTACATTCTGTAGAACCGGTTTGTTCGGCTCATAACCGAATGTCATATTCGATACATGAATTTCACCTTTCATCCGCTCCAAATGGATCGCATCGGGTTGTTCAGCAACTTCCGGTACAGCATCTTGAATTTCGAATATCCGCTGTGCAGCTGTCATGCAATACGACCACCAGTTCACGATATTGTTCATGAATTGGATCGGGCCATAGAGCATGTAGATGTAACTAACGAACGTCATGATCTGACCAAATGAAATCTCGCCGCCCATTACCTTCCAACCGCCAAATGCCCAGATCAGAATCCCGCCGATTTGCGTGAGCATGTTCAGAATTGGGAAGATCGTGCTGCCCATCAAGTTGAACGATTGTTCCGCGTCCGAGAAGTTGTGATTAGCTCGCTGGAACCGTTCCGACTCTTGCCGCTCCTTACCGAACGCCTTCACGACACGGGTTCCACGGATGGAATCACTGATCAATGCATTCATGATGCTCACGCGTCGGTGTCTGCGCCAAGACAATCGCCAGAGCTTCGGGAATACCCAGCGCATCAGCAGAATGACGATTGGAATTGGAATGAAACAAATTAATGTGAGCTTCCAATCCATGATGAGCATCACGGTTGTAATCCCGATAATGTTCATAGCATTCACAATAAAGAACGAAATACCGTCTACGAAAAAATACTGCAATTCCGTCGCATCATTATTGACACGGGTCATGAGCTGGCCGGTCTGCTTCTTCTGGAAGAAGTTCAGGGATAGCCGCTGCATGGATTCGAACACACTTGCTTTGAGATCAAATGCGACATTGGCGGCGAGTTTTGCATTCAACATGCTGAACACAACGCCAAATCCAAGTGAAATGGTTCGAAACGCCAGAATCAGTACGATGACGAGACCAATCTGCCCAGCAAAAGCTCCCGTATTGTTAAGCGCTTGATCGAAGAGTACCGTTCCTTGCAAGTACGGAATGACAAGACCCGATGCTGAGTTAAGCAACATGAATAGTACGATGAGGACTATAAGCCTCTTATACCCGCCTGCAATCGAGAGCAATCTCCCGAAAATCGCGTGTTTCTTCATACATTTCGGACAGATCTGCCTGCCTTCTTCCGGATAGATCATCCCACACTTCGGACATGAAGCTTGCTCCGAATGATCTTCAATTTCATCCTGACGAATCTCTTCCTGATTCTTCAGCTTTGTAACGAAGGAGGCTAATTTGGCGGCTCGCGCCATTTCCCCGTTCGTGAACGCACCGATGGCACGCTCTTCTTGTTCATGAATGACGACGAGTCCTGATGCAACTAAATTAACGATGGAAATCTTCTCAATACTCTGGAGTGGAATGGATTCTACGAACTGATATGTAGTTGTGCGCGGCGTTTCTTTCGGAGTTCGTTGAATCCCTTTGAATATTTTCTGTATAATCTGACCCTCTGTACTCGATACGATATGAAGTGCAACGCTCGTAAGAATCAAATACGTACTGGCGAAGCCCTTGCCGTCTTTACTTCGATCACAATGCATCCAGTAGACAACATCGCTCGCCTTCACCTGTTGCAGTACAGACAGCACTTCGGCTTTCAACTTTTGGTTCATAGGCACCCCTTCCATCATTAACTCAACGTTATGTTTGTATCATGCGTTTAACGAAACACAATGATATTACCATAATTACTAGGTTCAGGAAATGATAATATTTCGTTAAAATTGTTTTTGGTACTCTATGCGTTGTCCTAGTACAACCTTGATCCGTCTCACATATAGTATAGTACGCAGTCATTCCTCCTGCGGAGGAGGTGAGTTGAAATGACATTTGTGCTAACAGGTTGGATGCTCTACACGATGTGGGTTCTGTTTGGATTAATGGGACTTAGCTTTTTGCTTGGATTGTACCGTGCACTCGTAGACAAGAAGTTCTCCAGCTCTCTCGTTCTTGACTATTTGAAAGACGTATTGTATTACGTGCTTCCACTCTTCGTACTTGCGAACATCGTCTCCCTGGATTATACTGGCTATTTGCTCCTCGGCGCATATTACGTCGGCGCATTCGGGGTTGCTCTGAAGTATCTTGGGGATATGAAGAAGAAGTTGTTGTAATCGGATTCAAGTCGTTCCAATGTACCGAATGACCTAGACACGAAGAAGGCTGCCGATACGTCGGCAGCCCTTCTATGCGTTCATTTCGCGACAAATAAATCCATGAACTGATGCACGGTCATCTGTTCAAGCTCCGCCTGATCCGCACAACTTGAGAAGATTCGATTCGCCTGCTTCACAGCAAATCGACTTCGAACATTGGATTCGAACTTTTCCATCAAGAGAGGGGTGCCCTCTTGTCTTCTCCTGCGGTGACCGATCGGGTATTCAATCTCTACTTTATCCGTTGCTGTACCGTCTACGAAGGTGATCTGTATCGCATTCGGGATAGAGCGTCGATGCTCATCCAGATAATCACGGGAATACCGCTCATCTTCCACGAGAATCATCTTCTGCCGCAATGCATCAATCCGAGGATCTACTGCAGCGTTATCTTCATAATGATCCGCATGGAGCGTGCCATGGAGAAGCCCAACGGCAACCATGTATTGCAGGCAATGATCACGATCCGCAGGATTATGAAGCGGCCCAATCTTATCGATAATCCTCAGCGCAGATTCATGCGTTGTAATCTGAATGGTATCAATCTCTGCTAGACGATGCTTTACTTTCGGGTGCAGCAGTATTGCACATTCAACTGCCGTCTGGCCATGGAATTCCGCAGGAAATGCGATTTTGAACAAAATATTCTCCATGACGTAGGACTGGAACGGCCGCTCAAGGCGCAGCGGTTGCCCACGGAATAACACGTCCTGAAATCCCCACGTCTTGGCTGTTAAGGCCGAAGGGTAGCCCATTTCTCCCTTCAAAGTCATAAGCGCTAATTGCACGGCTCGGCTAGTTGCATCCCCGGCCGCCCAAGATTTCCGGGTCCCCGTATTCGGCGCATGCCGATACGTTCGCAGCGGATGACCATCGATCCATGCGTTGGACACCGCCTGAATGACTTCCTCTTGCGTACCGCCTAGCATCGCTGTTATCACAGCAGTAGAAGCGACTTTCACCAGGATCACATGATCCAGCCCCACTCGATTGAAGCTATTCTGGAGTGCAAGGACGCCCTGAATTTCATGGGCTTTGATCATCGCCGTAAGCACATCTCGCATATGCAGTGGAGTTCCGTCTACGGCTGTGCGGCACTGGCTAATATAATCCGCCGTTGCGAGAATTCCGCCCAAATTATCTGATGGATGTCCCCATTCCGTGGCAAGCCATGTATCGTTATAATCCAGCCAACGAATCATTGTCCCGATATTAAAGGCAGCATTCACTGGATCGCTCTGATACGATGTGCCAGGAACGCGAGCACCGTTCGGTACGAATGTACCGGGTACGATCGGACCTAGCAGCTTCGTACATTCCGGATAGCGCAGCGCTAGCAGCCCACAGCCCAATGTATCCAATAAACATAACCTTGCCGTCTGATAGGCTTCTTCACTATCAATCGATTGTTCCAACACATATTTTGCAATCTCGACGAGAAGCTGATCAGGTTGCGGCCTAGCAGCATGATGAGATAGAGACATATATGAAGCCCCCTCCCCTATTCATGAACGCTGGTTGATTGGGACCCATGATATCGGTTCAGGCCCCGTATAATCCGCTTGAGGGCGAATAATTCGCTTGACCTCCCGCTGCTCACGAATATGCGCCGACCACCCACTAATTCGGGAGATGACGAAGAGCGGTGTGAACAGAGCTGTAGGAATGCCCAACATCCGGTAGGCGGATGCGCTGTAGAAATCAAGATTCGGAAACAACCTTTTCTCGTCCCACATCACCTTCTCGATCCGCTCAGAGATCTCATAGAGTCGCATATTCCCCGCCTCCTCCGACAGCGTTCTCGACCAAGCCTTTATAATATCTGACCGGGGGTCGGAGATAGAATAGACGCGATGACCGAAGCCCATAATCAGTTCCTTACGCTCCAACATTTCCTTAATCCCGATCTCCGCAGCATCTGGGCTCTCAAATCGTTCAATCAAATCCATTGCCGCTTCGTTCGCACCACCGTGAAGAGGTCCGCGCAGTGTTCCGATGCCGGTTGTTACCGCCGAATAGAAGTCTGATCGTGTAGAAGCTGTAATCCGAGCGGCAAATGTCGATGCGTTGAACTCATGTTCAGCATACAGAATGAGGGAGGCATCTAGCGCCCGCTGATCAAGCTCACTAGCCTCGCTGCCATGCAGTAACTCGAGAAAATGACTAGCGACAGACCGGCTCCCGGTTGCAGTCTCAATACGTACGCCCTTCGTCTGAAAATGAAACCAATAGAAGAGAATTGAAGCACTACTCGCGATAAGCCGATTTGCAATATTCTGTCCAGTTCCCACATCGGATTCCGGCTCAAATGCACCAAGCGCAGAAATGCCAGTTCGCAGTACATCCATAGGGTGCGTCGTGGCAGGGAGCTGTTCTAGAATTGTCTGCAATCCTGTAGGCAAATCTCTTAACATCGTTAGCTTCGTTCGATATTGCTGCAGTTCTTCGCTATTCGGAAGTGCTCCATAGATCAACAGATACGCCGTTTCTTCAAATGTCCCTGCGCGAGCAAGATCATGAATCCTATAGCCTCGGTACGTAAGTCCTTTGCCTTCCTTCCCTACTGTTGAAATAGCCGTCTGTCCTGCGATGACATCCGCTAATCCATTATTGTGCCGATCCGTCAAGTTGGATCACTCCTCTCCGTAGCGAATAATCGATCCAGCTTCTGCTCGTAGCCCTCATAACCAAGTACGTCATACAATTCGACACGCGTCTGCATCCGATCCAGCACGTTCTGCTGTGTACCATCCTGACGAATAGCCTGATAGACCTGCATGGCTGCCGCAGACATCGCCCGAAAGGCTGACAACGGATAAAGCGCAAGGCGTACACCCGAAGTCCGCAGTTCCTCAAGCGTGAAGAATGGAGTCCGCCCGAACTCTGTAAGATTCGCGAGCACAGGAACATTGACTTGCTCTGCGAAGCGGCGATAATCCTCCAGACTTGTCACCGCTTCGGGAAAAATCATATCAGCCCCTGCTTCAACGCATGCACATGCGCGCTCAATGGCAGCCTCCATCCCCTCGACGGCGATGGCGTCCGTACGTGCCATAATGACAAATTGCGGATCGACACGAGCATCGACAGCCGCTCGAATGCGATCCACCATCTCCTCTTGCGGGACAATGGCTTTATTCGGTCGATGACCGCATCGTTTGGCAGCGACTTGATCCTCGATATGAATACCAGCCGCACCTGCGCGATGCATCTCTTGCATCATCCGTGCGATTTGAAATGCGCTGCCAAAACCCGTATCGGCATCGACAAGTAGCGGCAGCTTGGTCACACTTGAGATTCGCCTGACATCCTCTAGACAATCTTGCAATGTAGTAATTCCGAGATCAGGAAGCCCATAGGAAGCGTTGGCAATCCCAGCTCCCGATAGATAAAGCGCTTGAAATCCAATATGTTCCGCCATCATAGCGGAGTAAGCATTGATTGCACCCACGACTTGAAGAGGACGCTCCGTTTCTATTGCTTGACGTAATCGTAGACCAGGTGAGTCTACCATAGATGGTCACCTCCTATAGAGAACATCTCATACCTTATCGAAGCATTGAACCACTGATCACGACCCTGTGAATCTCATTCGTCCCTTCATAGATTTGGGTCACTTTCGCATCGCGAAACAGCCGTTCTGCCGGAAAATGATCTGTGCAGCCTTCGCGGCCAAGGATTCGTATCACCGCGCCAGTAACCCGTATCGCTGTATCCGAAGCGAACATCTTAGCCATCGATGATTCTTTCGTACAAGGCAAGCCCATTTGTCGTAACGAAGCGGCACGGTAGACAAGCAGCCTTGCGGCTTCAACTTGCGTCATGAGCTCCGCAATGAGATCGAGGTCAGATGGTGACCTCCTCCGTCTTCGTCCACGATCATCGCTCCTATGCCTAACTGTTCCATCCACGAGTTCAAGCGCTGCCTGCGCGATTCCCAATGCTTGTGCTGCGATACCGATGCGCCCACCATCCAGCGTTCCCATCGCAATCACGAAACCCTCGCCTTCTCTTCCTAGGCGCTGAGTCACTGGAATTTTCACCTGATCCAGTCTAATTTCACATGTACTCGAGCCATGAAGACCCATTTTTTTCTCCGCTTTGCCAATGATTAACCCAGGGCTATCCCGCTCAATAATAAAAGCAGAAATTCCACGAGCCCCTTGTACTGCATTGGTCACTGCAAAAATAATATAAGTATCCGCAACGCCCGCGTTCGTGATAAAAATCTTCGAACCCGTCAATCGATAATAATCCCCTTCAAGCGTTGCCAACGTTCGAATGGATGACGCATCCGAGCCCGCATGAGGTTCCGTCAGTGCGAACGCACCAAGTGCTTCACCCGATGCCAGCTTCTGTACATAGTTCTCCCTCTGCTCATCAGTACCGTAATGAAGAATCGGCAACGTGCCCACCGAAGTATGCACGGAGAGAATGACTCCCGCAGCAGCGCTGACTTTTGAGATTTCGTGAATCGCGAGAATGTAGGATATGAAATCAGCCCCCGCGCCTCCCCATTGCTTCGGGATGGGAATGCCCATGAAGCCGCTCGCTCTCATTTCCTTCAGCAATTCCCGCGGAAAAGCACCCTCGAGTTCCATAGGACCCACATGAGATACAAGGATTGACTCCGCAAACTGCCGCACGCTGCTCTGCCACTGCTCTTGTTCGCTCGACAATCGGAGCTCCATCCGCAGGCACTCCTTTCTCATGAAGCGCGTGATTCTTATTGGTCATATACGAAGAACCCCCTACCCGTTTTTCGTCCGAGCCAACCTGCACTCACATATTTACGTAATAAAGGACATGGCCGATATTTCGAATCACTGAAACCTTGGTGCAGTGTCTCCATAATGGATAGACACGTGTCGAGTCCAATGAAATCAGCGAGCGTAAGCGGTCCCATCGGATGATGCATACCAAGCTTCATCACTTGATCCACCGCTTCTGGTGCTGCCACTCCTTCATAGACGGTATAAATGGCCTCGTTAATCATCGGCATTAGAATTCGATTGGAGACGAAACCGGGTGCGTCCTGGACTTCCACGCCTGTTTTGCCCAGCTGATGTGTTATGGTCTTGATCTGTTCGAAGGTTCCATCCGACGTGGCCAATCCCCGAATAATCTCAACAAGCGGCATGATCGGAACAGGATTCATAAAATGCATCCCGATCACCCGATCTGGATGACCTGTGACTGCAGCAATCGTGGTGATGGAGAGCGACGATGTATTGGTTGCAAGAATCGCATCCGGCAAACAAATAGAGTCCAATGCTTGAAATATCGCGGTCTTCAGTTCCATCTTCTCAGGGACCGCTTCGATCACAAGCTGTGAACGGTCTGCGATGCCTAGATCCGTGGATGGATGAATTTGCTGCATAATCCGACTTTTGTCTTCCTCCGTCAAGCTTCCTTTCCGTACGAAACGAGTTAGAGAACCTTCTATCCCTGCAACCCCTCGCTCGACGGCCTTTGATTCGATATCATAGAGTCCAACCTGGTAGCCGTGTTGTGCAAAAGTCTGTGCGATTCCACTTCCCATCTGACCTGCACCCAGCACCGTAACTTCTCGAATGGCTATTGGAATCACCTCATTCTATCCATCCACTTGAACCAGAATTGCATCCCCGTGCGCACCGCCGCTGCATATCGCTGCAATCCCTAAGCCCCCTCCCCTGCGCCGTAGTTCCATAATCAGACTCAGTAAAATTCTTGCTCCACTCGCACCTAACGGATGTCCTAGCGCAATCGCACCGCCGTTCACATTCACGCGCTCGATATCCCACGCGAGCATTCGTGAACAAGTGAGAATAACTGCAGCAAATGCCTCATTGACTTCGAAGAGATCAATCTCATCCATTCGATGCCCTGTCTTCTGCAGCAGCTTCTGAATCGCAACAGCTGGTGCTTGCGCAATATGACGCGCTTCCATTCCAATCGACGTATGACCGATAATCCGGGCAAGGGGCGTTAGGGAGCGACGTGCGGCTTCTTCCTTTGACATAAGTAGGAATGCTGCTGCACCATCATTCACGCCTGGCGCATTTCCAGCCGTCACAGTCCCCCCATTGCCAACGATTGGTTTTAACTGGCCCAGTTTCTTAAGATTGGTATCCATTCGCGGACATTCATCCGTATCCCTCTCACCTTGCGATGTGGATACAGAAATCACCTCATCTTTTATTTTCCCTCGTGTTATCGCTCCAACTGCGCGGTTGTGGCTTCGCAGAGCCCATTCATCTTGCTCCTCCCGGCTAATCCCTTGCTCTTGAGCCGCCTCATCGCCGTATTGCGCCATAAGTACCTGTTGGAAGGCGCACAACAGACCGTCATACTGCATCAGATCAATCAGCTCAGAGGAGCCCATCCTAACACCCCACCGCATGTTAGGTGCTGCAAAAGGCACTTGACTCATATTCTCCATTCCACCTGCAACGAAGATGGAGCCGTCACCCGCTCGAATCATCTGATCTGCCAATGTAACCGCTCGAAGCCCGGAAGCGCAGACTTTATTCACCGTCTCCGCCGATACATGTTGGCTAAGCCCTGCGAGCATTGCTGCTTGCCTCGCAGGACTTTGTCCCGCTCCCGCTTGAAGCACCATCCCCATGACAACGCCATCCACATCTGCAGGATCCATTAGACTTCGCTGCAGGGCTCCGCGGATGGCCGCACCACCCAGATCAACGGCCTTGACGCCTCGCCACATGCCTCCGAATTTACCGAGTGCGGTTCGGCAGCCCGAGATAATCACGGTTTCCTGCATCACTTCACCACCTTCGAATCGGACCGAATACGTCTCCTCACATCCATATGGAATCCACCCGTACCATAATCCGATTCCAAACATTTCGCGTCGCGCATATATCGTTCTAACCCAACCTCTTGCATGTAGCCATATCCGCCGAAGATTTGTACAGCCTCGGTCGTAATTGCAACTGCTGCCTCTGCTGAGTACAATCTAGCCATTGCCGCTTCCTTCCTACAGGATAATCGCTGATCCATTCGCCATGCGGCCTGATACGTAAGCAATCGTGCGGCTTCCAACTTCACGGCCATATCTGCCAATTTGAAAGCAATCCCTTGCTGACGGCCAATGATTTTGCCGAATTGAACCCGCTCTTTTGCGTAAGCTGCCGCTCGATCAAGTGCACCTTGAGCGATTCCCACAGCCTGTGCGGCCGCACTGAGATGACCTAAATCTACCCATGATACAACCTTGCTACGTCCACTTCGTACAGAGCCAAGACGATTCGAATAAGGCACCTCGCATTGCTCCAGAACCACTTCAGCCGTTGGATACGATCGAAGTCCGATCTTGCGCTGCAGCTTGCCAAGTTTGACCCCCGGATTTCCCTCCTCTACGATAAAGGCTTGATATCGCTTTCTCGACCCACTTGGAACACATGCAAATAATATATAAAGATTCGCGATCCCCGCATTAGCGACACAAGGATGGTTCCCATCCAAGACCATGACATCCCCTGCCCTATGTGCCAATAGTTGGTCTCTCTGACTCTCGCTGTCTGCACGCCCGACCGGAAAACCAATCCCCCCGAGCTTCACCCCCTGCGCCAAATCGTGCAAATGCAACGCCTTCTGTCTTTCATTACCGTTGCTGTATAACAGCCAACTCGCATAAGCGGTATGTGCTGCAAGCACAGCAGCTGAAGAAGCACAAATCGCCGCCAGCTCTTCAATCACAACCGCATACGTCAGACAATCTCCCGCTGCACCTCCGTATTGTTCTGGAATGAGGATCCCTGTGAGACCCAATTCTGCCATCTTTTTGACAATCGCACTGTCAAATGACTGCTCCTCATCACGCTCCTTCACTCGGAGTGCTAATTCACTGTGTGCAAAGTCTCGAAGAACAGAGCGCGTCATCTCAAGTTCTTCAGAACCAAGAAACTGCATATCTCCTCCCTCCTCACCGGGGTCTAGGATGGACAAAGTTCGACGTAAACCGCATTCATCGTATTATATGAGGTGACCATTCGGATTAAGTACATCACAACAACAAAAACGCAGCATCAAATGACACTGCGTTGGTGATGCAACGGCTTCTACCAATCCATGGGGATTGTTATTGGACAGACAAAGATCCTATGAAGCCACCAGCACCTGTTGGGCCAACGGGCCCTGTGGGACCCACCGCACCTACAGGTCCAACGCCTGATTTGATTTCAAACGCTGAAGCCGCCATTTTCACATCGAAATTGAATAGAATTATTTGAATAGCATGAATGTGGGCTGTGATTTGTTTATGATTATTTGTCCCATGCAATGCAAAGTGTAGCAATGCATCCAGCATGTTCTGCAGTGCAGAACTCTGATTTACCAGAGACAGGTTCCCTTGACTCAGTAAGTCTAGCAGCTGCTGCAAGGATGCCTTTACAGGGTTCAATCTGGAAGGAGGTAGATGCAACTGATCCATAAATTGCAGGAGATTCTTAACGATAGGATGGATATGCTGTATTTGCTGAAAGTGTCTTATCTGCCGTATTGGATCTACCTTGACTCGAAGCTGCTCGACCAGCACAATCAGCTGCTCCATTTCAATCGTCTTTAGATTTACCCTTCTACGTGGATAGCAATTGAATAAATGACATCCTCGTCTAATACGCCGCCTAGGTTGATGATATTGTGGCTCCATTCGTATACATTTCTTGCGTACATGGATAGGCCAATGCTGGTTCATGTTCAGATCACCTCTTCTTATTCTTACGCGGGATGCCTGTCACTTCCCTATCATATGCACTTGCGGATTCAATTCTTTAGGTGCATTCCTTATTTAATAGCGATAGATACCTAAATCTCGATTCAACAGCATATCGACGACAAAAAAACCGCTACATTCGCAGCGGCTAGCAATATCTAATTTCATTTTAAACTGTGACACGCATTCGCGCATGATTCCGTTCCAATTGCAGCAGCTTTGTCTTCATTTCCAATCCACCACGATAACCAGTCAATGCGCCGTTTTTTCCAATAACACGATGACATGGGATGCCTATCAGCACAGGATTCGCTCCAATTGCAGCTCCTACCGCTCGTACTGCAGCAGGCTTTGAAATGGAATGAGCGATATCTGCGTACGACTTGGTCTCCCCGTAGGGTATACTGCACAACGCCTGCCATACCGCAAGCTGGAACGAAGTCCCGATCGGATCGAACGGAATGGAGAAATTGGACCGTGTGCCTTCCAAATATTCCATCAATTCTTCGCGGATGAGCTTCAACCCTTCATCATCTTGAATCCAAGGATGGTCGGTACGATGTTTTGCAACGGTGGCAAGCATTTCCTCAAAAGGTCGATTCGGCGAGCCGACATAACAGAGCCCCTTATCCGTAGCAGCGAAGTACAGCTTCCAGCCATCATGAAGGACAGATGACCAGTAAATGTTGTTCAATGGATTTATGATTTTCATAGATTATTCACACCTCTTCCTTTAACGGATTTCGATAGGACTCGCGATATGCTGCCGGCGTAAATCCTGTGCTTTTTTTGAACCAGGTTACGAAATAAGGGATGTTCGGCATCCCTACCCTCCCGGCAATCGTTGATATCGCGATATCTGACTTGCGCAATGATTCCTTAGCTTTCTCTAATCTCGTCCGTTGAACATATTCGCCCGGCGTAATTCCCATAACACGCTTGTAAATTCGATGCAGATGATAAGGACTTCCATGACATGTATCTGCAATCATTTGAAGCGATATGGGGTGTTGATAATTCTCTTCTATAAACCGCGATATTTGGTCAGCCCATTCCGCATCAGGTAATCGCTGACCCGTAGGCTTGCACCGTTTGCATGGCCGATATCCGGCAGTCAGCGCTTCGTCGGCATTCCGGAAGACACTGACATTATCTTTATTCGGCGGTTTGGATTTGCAGGAAGGTCTACAGAAAATACCTGTCGTCTTCACGGCATAGTAGAACTGATGATCATAGGTAGCATCATTCTGCAGAATAGCCTGCCACTGCACATCTGGAATCTGATCCATCATCGGGTCTCACCTCTATGAACAGTATAACCAAGTGACTGACCCGATGATAGCCTGCCTGAATGGAAGCGCAAGATTTTGAAATGAACGAAGGAATTCGAAACCTTCCTCATCGCTGCTTGGAACGTAAAGACTTGATCATCTCGAAGACGAGCCATAGGACGAACAATACAGCAATACCTAGACCCATCTCAATCACCGGAAATCTCGTAAGCGTTGTCTTATGACCAATCGATGACCCTACTATGAGACCTACCATCAAAATACTGAATGCGAGCAGAACAATACTGAACGATACTTTATCCGCCACACGATCCAATTTATGTAGAAATTTCGTTAATTCCGGAGCCGTCACTTCGATCCGAATTTTCCCTCTCTGCAGCTGAGTAAGTAAATTTCTCAAACTCGTTGGCACTTCGGTGAGCAAGTCAAAAAATTCTGGAATGTCATCGAGCCACTGCCGACCAATACGAATCGGGTCAAACTGTTCCTTGAATAGCCTACGCCCGTAAGGCTCAGCGATTTCAAATATGCTAAACTCAGGGTCCAGAGTTGTTACAACGCCTTCCATGGTGAGGAGTGTCTTACCGAGCATCGTTAATTCGGAAGGGATACGGATTCGGTGACCTCGTGCAACCCGAAATAAATCATTCACAGCCTCGCCAATATGCACCTGGCTTAGCGGGACTTGAATATATTTATCTCTTAACTCATCGACATCTAAGCGTAGAGCGGCATCATCAACATCATCCGGAACAATCCCCATCTTCCCAATGGCTCGAATGACCCCTCTGGAGCTCTGATTGCGCAGTGCAATAACAAGAAGCGCGAAATGCTTCTTCATCGCATCCGACAGCCGTCCCACCATCCCAAAATCAAGCAATATGAGATCCCCATCTTCTTGTACCAACACATTTCCAGGATGTGGATCTCCATGAAAGAATCCTTCGATCAGAACCTGATGAAAAATAACCGATGCGAATTGTCTAGCAATTTCTGTGCGATTATGCCCCGTTTCCATCAATCCTGCGTGGTCAGACAGCTTGATCCCAGTCACATATTCCATCGTTAGGATGCGTCGCGTACAATACTTAGGAAATAATGAAGGTACCCGTACGTGCTGCAAATGCTTGCATTGCTTCGCGAACTTCTCACCATTACGCGCTTCGGCGGAGTAGTCCAACTCCGCATGGAGTGAACGGGCTAACTCGTGAACAATTTCAGTAAGGCGATAGTCCCGCGCCCATTCCAAGCGTTTCTCCGCAAGAATTGCAAATTCAGCCAGCATCCCGAGATCAGTCTCGATGATCTCTTGAATTCGCGGTCGTTGTACTTTCACGGCGACTTGTGTGCCATCATGCAATGTCGCTTGATGAACTTGCCCAATAGAAGCTGAAGCCAAAGGGACCAATTCGAAATCAAGGAAAACATGCTGAAGACGATCTCCAAGCTCATCCTCAACAATCTCCACTACCTCATCAGAATGGAATGGTGGCACTTGATCCTGCAGCTGTTCAAGCGCTGTTATGACATCCGCTGGCAACAAATCCGGTCGCGTGCTAGCAATTTGCCCGAGCTTCACGAAGGTAGGACCCAACTCTTCAAGAATCAGACGAATTCGCTCACCAATGGACTTCTTATGTACATCATGTCTTTCGTTGCTACGCAAAAACGGAACCAATTCCAGTAAGTCAAGATCATGGACGATAAAACCGAAGCCATTGCGAACAAGCGCAATGGCAATTTTCCGATACCGTTTAAGCTGGCGTATTCTTTTTCTAATCTGCATACAGCACCCTCCTCGGTACCGGATTTATCTGAATTCGAATCAAACCTTTATTGATTCTCAGCCAACCGCTGTTCCAGTCTCGCAAGACGTTGGGACAGTTCATCGAACTCTTCCCGCGTCACGCCCCGGGTCTGCTGCTCTCCCATGGTACGTTGTACACGCTCCATCACATTCGACTCGATCTTCTGCCGCGCTTCTTCGCCTTTCTTGACAAGTTCATCAACCCATTCAGCAGATTCCTTACGGGTTAGTTCCCCTTTATTGACGAGTTCCTCCACCGTCTTCTCAATTTGTTCCTTGCTTTGCGCAATAATACCAATCCCTAACGATAACGAACGATTCAATAGATCCTTCATCTGATCTAACCTCCTGTATTAAACTGTTGTATATCTAATTGATACGAATCTGAGAAAATCTCTTCCGGCAGCTGTTCCGAGGCGCTCGGCACACCGCGGGACTTGTAATTAACCCCTTCAGACGAATAGATTAGAACTTGAATTTGTCCGCCATGGACCAATGCTCGAATGAATATGGGCTGGTTGTACTTATTCTGGAACACCAGATCCGGACCTCCCCAACTAACCGTCGCATCTCGACCAGGGGGCACATAGGGGACATTTCGACTATGAGAATAGCGCTCAATGATGCGCAGCCCTGCGCGATCAACCGCATTGAACAATGTGGAAGAAATTTGGCAAATTCCACCCCCAACGCCTTCCGCGATCTCCCCTTTGACGATAACATGCGCACGTTGGTATCCCTTCGACTCGGTCCGTATACCGACGACTTGATTAAAGGAGAACTTCTCTCCTGGAAACAAAACTTGATTATTCACTGCACGCGCCGCCAGGACAATATTCTGGGAACGATTCCTATTCCTCGGGTTGAAATACGTTATGTATTGACCAATTTGTTTCTCTCGGATGATGGAGAGAAGCTCCCGATCGACCTTAGGAAACGAGGGCCGTTGTGGGACTTCGATCTTGGATGAGCCCCCTTCATACATAAATCGATAAAATTGTTCCATGAGCAAACGCCGATCTAACTTTCTCCCCATTTGTTCCGGTATGATCCTCCCAAGATCATCTAGGCCCGCATTTACGGGTGCAAGATACACTTTTTTGCCTATTTTATCGAGGAACTTCTGGAACTTATTCTCATTGATAAGCGGAATACCCGGCTGAGGCAGCGCATAATCCGTTCGATGAACGGTTGCCAGCGTCTCTCCATTCCATTCCACAACGAAATTGTCAGGTGAAATTAATCGAGAAAATAGAACAATTACCGTCATAAGTCCATATGGCCCCATGATTGCTTACCTCCAGTGCACATCTCATTACGTTCTATAATGTGTATCAAAGTGTATGGATTTATCCGATATGTAACAATGGAGTGGAATCCTATTTAACTTACGGGTTCACAGACAATGTCTTGCAGAAGGTAATCCCCTCTATAACGTGTAAATGGGGTAGTCCGGATCATTTCCGACGCTACCCCATTTACATTAGATTTTTGATTCGAACGTTTTACAATCGGTCTCTTCCGAATTTCTAGCATTTGAACCGCGGTTACTTACGACATAGATAGAAGTAGCGTTGCATTTGTTGCCGTTCGCCCAGAATTTGCAGTTATTCACTTCGCATAGTACATCTTTAGCCATGTGATATTCACCTCCCTCACTACTAGAGGTTGTTCAAAAAGTCATCATTTGATCACGAAGTCATTCAAGAAGCATAATCCACATCGAATCTTGCGTTCACCTTCGAAGTCCGGTACTCATTTAGGTTTCCCCTAAACTCCGTTCCGTCTTCTTCAGGTTCTCGCAACCTTCTCGGTGCTGAAATGCCGACTTTTTGAACACTCATTACTAGCATTGCGGTTTTGGAGAGGTTTATACACGAGCTGTTCATTCTCACTCGATTCTCAATTTAGTATAAACATTTATCCAAATTCTTCTCAATGCTTGAGCTTCTTCGTCAGTCGAAGCGCATTGCAGACAACCGTCACTGAACTAAATGCCATAAGCACACAAGCCGTCATTGGCTCCAGGAAACCCGCGGCTGCCATTGGAATCGTGATCATATTGTAGGCTAGTGAAAATCCGAGATTCTGGCGAATATTGCGCATGGCATTTCGACTTAGTTGAATTGCAGCTGGAACATGGGTGAGATCCCCTCTCAACAGAACAACATCCCCGGCTTCGATCGCCGTACGAGTCCCTGAGTCCATCGCGATCCCAATATCCGCAGCGGTGAGTGCCGCCGTATCATTCACGCCATCTCCGATCATCGCAACTCTGCGCCCTTCCGATTGCAGACGATTCACAAGCTGTAACTTGTCAGCAGGGAGCATGCCAGCATATACGTATTCAATCCCTGTACGTCCAGCAACATCAGCCGCTACCGCTTGCTCATCTCCGGTCACCATCATCACGGTCCCGTGCTTCTTCAAAAGTGCAATCCCTTCCGATGAAGAAGGTCGGATCGGGTCCGATAAATAGATCGTCGCCTTCCATACACCATGCAATGCGACATGAAGTCGAGTCTCCCCTGCATGTTTCACCCGCGGCTTAAATGCACCTGGGACTGAGATGTCCATCGACTGCAGCCATGATTCTTTTCCAATATGAAGCTGTATGCCTTCGACACAACCCATAATGCCTTGGCTTGCAATCTCCGTCACAGCTGAAGCTTCAGGCAACAATAACTGTTTCTTCTCAGCAGCTGTGACAATGGCTTGAGCTAACGGATGTGCGGAATACCGCTCCAAGGCAGCTGCAACGCGGAGAATATAATTCTCGGATTGACCTGGAGCATCAATCGCTTGAACACTGGGTTTGCCTTCCGTGAGTGTCCCTGTCTTATCGAGCAGGAAGCAATCCATTCGGTAGAGGCTCTCAATATACTTACCTTCCTTGAACAGAATTCCTCGCCTTGCTGACAAACTCGATGTAATCAGAATGGATATCGGTGTTGCTAATCCAAGGGCACAAGGGCAGGAGACCAATAATACTGCCATCGCGTGATGCCATGCCATCTCAGGATCCCCTGGCAAGATCATATAGTTCCAGACCAGAAAGGTAATAGCGCCGCACAGAATCATCGCCGGAACAAATAATGCAGCCAATCGATCCACTTGACGCTGAACGAGCGGTTTACTATGTTGTGCCTGTTCCACGAGCTGAATCATCCTGGACAACTGTGAATTGGCATTGTCAACAGCAGTTCGAATATGAATGACGCCAGAAACATTCTTTGAGCCGTTGTACACCATATCACCCATAGATTTCTGGACCAGCTTACTCTCCCCTGTCAAGAAAGATTCATCCACCTCCGTCAGTCCTCGAATCAGTTTCCCATCGACAGAGACGACTTCTCCAGGATAGACGATCACGGTCGCTCCGATGCTTAAATCCTCTACGGGTATCCATCTCTCTTGTGTACCATCAAGAAGACGAATCATCCGTGCTTGCAGCGATTGCATGTGGCTCATTCCTTTGAGCGCTCTCCCTTTCGCGATAGATTCGAGCCATTTCCCGAGCAACACGGCGGTAAAGATCATCGCGCTTGTATCGAAGTAATAATGGGTATGGTGCATCTCTTGGGTATGCATCGCATTAAAAATGAGATAATGGCTATAAAGATATGCCATCGTCGTGCTAAGCGCAACGAGGACGTCCATGTTCGCAGATCGCTGAATCAATGCCTTGTACGCTCCATAATAGAAAGGGAATCCGATGAGGAATTGCAGGATCGTCCCGATAAGCAGCTGAGTCCAAGGTGAAGCGATGAGCGCCGGCACCTCAATGCCCGGCATCCAAGTAAAATGACCTAACATGACCCAGAATAATGGTATTGACATTAAAGCCGATGCAACGAATCTTTTCCTGTAGAATCGAATTTCGTTGCTAGCGTGCGTATGTGCATCTTCAAGTTCCTCTTTCACACCATAACCGATCTGCTGGATCTTCTCGGTAATCTGATAAACCTGAATCACATTCGAGTCGAGCTCGACATGGGCCTGTCCGAATGGTAAATTCACGGAGACGGTATCGACACCTGGCAGCTTGCGAAGCGTTCGTTCGATCCTAGCCGAACAGGCCGCACAGGTCATCCCCGTAATCTGAAGCTGAATTTGGGTGTTCATTACACGCTACCTCCCATTTTCATCGTAAATCGATATATTATATGCCTCAGAAGATAGAGCATGCCCTGTCCAATGCTTCTTACACAAATAAAAATAGGAGTCATACCGAAGTACGCCCCTATTTCTCTACTCTATTTTCCAATATCATGCATTGCTATGCGTGTCGATTCTCTAATTCTGCAAGCCTAATCTGGATTCTGCGCTTCCGATATAACTTATGTGCTGCATCTGCTACATCTTGCATCATGCCACGATTAATCCAAGCGCCGAACACCATTCCTGCAATTGGTATCATCTGAAACAACTTCTTCCAACCCCAGTTATCCCGATAGACTGTCATCACTTCGCGCCAGCCTTCAATTCGGGACAAGGTTGCATTACCCGCTTCAGAATCCTTATACTCCGAAGCCGTCTCAGCATTCAAATCGTCCAGAATGGCGCGTTTACCGACAATATCTGACGATGTGAATTGCATGACCTTCACCGTAAAGACCCGTTCTTGCTGCGTATTCGGATCGAACCCGTAACATAGTCCAATTTCTTGTATCACCTTCAAGGATAATCCTAGGATCGCCGGTATATCGATTGCGAGGGTAAAAATCCCGCCAATGCCTGTCGTTGCACCTTGCAAGGTCGCAAGTTTACTCCGGCTGTTGGATAGATCAACGGCTACGGCATCCATGATCGATAGCGGTAATTGATCAACAGCAATATCATTCGGGAAGTCGCCTTTTTCTCGTAATTTCTGATTGATTTGCTCACTAGATACGAGGTATTTGCCTCCGTCTTGAACATATCCGCCAAGCTCGTCGAGTGCCTTGCCAATTTTATCATGAATGAACTTCGGTGTAAGTCGATCTAATATTTTGAAAGGAAAGCGAGCGATTCGATCCCATATCCATAAATCACGCTGCTCCTGTTCCCATTTGGTTATCCCTTTAAGTTCTTGTTGTAATTCTTCACTCGTTTCCATTCGGGTTGTCCTTTGTTCATCCATCAGCGCTCAATCCCCTCATTCTGATCCACATGGGTTGACATGTATTTTTCTAGTACGTGGATGAACTCCAGATCGTTTCAATTTTTTAATATCCATTCAGATTAACCAATTGGGCGCTCTGGGCATATCGTAGAAACATATAGAAGAGCCTATACGCTGAAAGGAATTGATTACAAATGTTTGTACCCTTTCCCTACGTTCGCTATTCCAATCCTTGGCCATATATCGAAAGTTCCTCTTATGTTATACAACCCCAGCCATTGACTTTCGTCCTCATTCATGGTTCATGGGCTGATACAAGCTTCTGGGATGAAATCGCAGCTGAGCTCCGGCATTTGGGACATACGGTGTATGTACCGGAATACGCTGGACATGGTGCAGATCCGAACAAAGTAGTGACGCATGCGATGATTACGCAATCTGTTGTCGATTACATTGTGTCTAACAACCTTCACAATATTATCCTCGTTGGTCACAGCTTCGGGGGGACTGTGGTTCAGAAGGTGGCTGAGCAAATACCGGATCGCATTCGCAGAATGGTCTTCTGGAACGCATTCGTGCTCAAGGACGGAGAGAGTGTTGCTAATGAACTCCCACCTGCTGGCCGTGAAATGTTCATACAATTACGCAAAAGTTCACCTGATGATACAATCAAGCTCCCTTTCCCTGTCTTTCGTGAGAACTTCGCCAACACCGCAAGCTTCGAGTTCGCTTCCCATATGTATCATCACACACCGTCCGAGCCCGCAGGACCGCTTTTTGAGAGGCTGGCTCTGAAGAAGTTCTACAACCTAACGATTCCAAGAAGTTATGTCAATCTGACAGAGGATACAGCGATCTCCCCACAAGCTGACGGTTCCTACGGTTGGCATCCACACATGTCGAGTCGGCTTGGATTATTCCGCTATATTCAAGGCGGTGGCGACCACTTCTCGACAGCCAAGACCGACCCGCGGTCCGTCGCTTACAGAATCTATGAAGCAGGGCGTGACTAGATTCTCAGACAAGACACCCAATCATTTCGAGGCTGGTGCCTTTCCCTTACGACGCTTGATTGCCTGTTCAACAACACGTTCTAGTTCCTCTGGTATTGGAATGTCTTGATACCCTTTCTTTAATTGTTCGATCGGATTGTCCATCTACTGTACCTCCTCAGAACTGTCATCATTCAGCTGGATACGAAGAAGGCGGAGCGCTTGATAGAGACGCGTCTTAATCGTATTCACGTTCTCTTGCAGGACTTCTGCAACTTCTTCAATCTTCATGTCTTCGAAATATCGAAGGATTACGATGCTGCGATACTTCATAGGCAACTCCTCTAATGCTCTCTTCAGGTCAAGATCTGGATAGTCATCAGCAGTGCCCGAACTATACGACTCCAGTGTTTCATCGTCTACAATTCGAATCCTTTTGTGCTTCCTTAAGAAATCAAGCGACAAATTAACAACAATGCGGAAGAACCAATTTTTGATTGCATCGGGATTTTTCAGCGATTCGGCGGATACTAAGGCTCTATGTATCGATTCTTGGACAATATCAAGGGCATCCTCGGTATTCCGAACATAGCTATATGCGAGACGGTAAATGTTTGCTTGGTAATCTGTTATGCATCGGATTAAACATTCTTCGAGTTCACTTTGAAGCATGAGATCGAATACTCCTTCTCATTAAGCAAATATTCCCCAAGCTTGAATCAATTCCTTGAAGAACAATAAAAGGACTGCAGCAGCACCTTACATGCTGATCTTCAGCCCTTCTACATATAGCTATTATGTCACAATCTCGAGCAAATCATGAGACGAACACGGAACAATTAAATATGAGATACTTTGGAGTATTTCTCTTTGTAGATGGACTCCAGTCCGACGGAAATGAGATGGAAGCCAAAAATAAACACGATGTAAGCAACAAGCGGAATAACTAAGATCCATTGGTAGATTAACAAAAAATTCCTTGCTTGGCCGATGAGCCCAGTCCATTCATTCGTTCGGCTCACATATTCAATGGGATCAAAGTACATCGTCGTTCCGCCTACGAATACATTGAAAATAGCCAATTGTCCGAGCAATCCCAAAATCAGAATAATCTCTTGTACGAACAAAATAATGAAGCTTTCCTTCATATGTGGGAAAATATGCGTTCGAATGATGGTCAAGGGGCCTGCACCGATCGATCTCGCCGAGATAATGAATTGCTTCTCCCGGATAACCATCGTTTTATCTTTAATCGTCGAGGCGACGGACGGAATTCCGACGATCGTCATGACGACGGCGAGTATGATCGACAAATAGACAGGGGATACCACCGGATTGATCGAAATGCCGATCATGACCATCCATACGATGATGAACATAGGAATCCCGTTTAATACATTCCATAGGGGCAGCCGTTTCGCACGCGACTTCTTTTCTTTACCGAAATAACCAAGGAGCAGACCGACAATCCCACCGATGAAGATACGAGCAAATGCAACAGCGAGAGATACAATAATCGTGTATTTGGACCCAGCGATTAGTTTCGCCATCAGATCCGTTCCTGCCTTATCCGTTCCAAATGGGTACTCGGCATTCGGAGAGATCGGCGGTACGACTAATGTGCCTTGTCCATTCGCATCGACAACATAATGGACTGCAACCTGATCCTCCAAATGATGCGGTGCTAGATATTGTCCGAAGAAGGAAGCAGCAATCATGACAAGGGTAATGATGAGACCTGCAATCAATGCTCGATTCATCGTGTCAACACCTTCTCCCACCCTAGAATCATAAGCCTTAGCAGCAGATATACGATCGCGTAGAGTAACAAGAACGTCAGAATGCCGTTGACGACCAGATTATACTGATAGCTATTCATACCAAACGCATTGGTGAATACAAGCAGTGTAACCCCGTGCAAATTGTACAAATATTCGAATATAAACAGGTTGCCGAACAAGATCCCCATAAATTTATGCAAATCCGCTTTGATGAAGGGCAATACATTGGGCAGGGCATGGCGGAAAATGATATACCCCTTCCGCAGTCCTCGCGATTTCGCGAAATTGATATAATCCTCCGTAAACGTATGCTTCATATGAAGCGCAACATTACGGATCATGTAGTTCGCAGGAATAATGATTGTTGATAGCAGCGGAAGTAGGATGGCAGGTTCATTATCATTGAAGCTTGCGACCTTGGCAATGACCAAGCCCGTCTCCATCGCGACGAGTACGATGATGAATTGCAGGACGATCACGATAATGAAGTCTGGCAATGCGCCCGTCAACTCTAGGAGACGCTTGAACCATTCCGCACGTGCAACGGCGAAATAGACGCCAAGCAAGATACCAACCGTCATGCCCATGACTGCACCGAGAACCATATAGAAGGATGTAACTTTAATGCAGTAACCAATCTGCTCCCAGAACGATAATTCATTGCTCCCAGCGTAATAGCGGAAGGATTGCCCGGTCCAAATGCCATCAATATACTCCCCGATCTTCGTGAAGCCATTCATCCATTGAAAGTGCAGCGCGCCATTCACAGGATCAGCCTGAAAAACAACTGGCAACATCGAAAAAAGAAGGACAATGAGTAGAACCCCCGGCACAAATAGCGATACTTGAAATAGTTTTGACATCGTAGAGAGCTTCCTTTCAGACAGAATGATCAAAGTTCAATCATGTTGTATTCGACAACATCAGGTAAATCCCTCCATTTTTCGCAAAAAGTTTCCTGCATCAACAAAAAAAAGAAGCACCTTCTAAGGCGCTCCCTGTTATGTATTAAACTCGACTAGCTTGCCCGGCACATTTGCGGATTAAAGAAATCTGACCTACGTGCAGTCCCGCGTGATAAAGAACGCGTCCCAACGCTTCACGCGGCGTAGACACACCCATCGGTGTAGTGACCGGCTGATCCCATGCCTCTTCAGGAAGCTCTTCCATCGCGGAAGTTAAATAGTGATCCGAAGCTTCCGAGAATGCGAGCAACGACGCTAGATCTGTAAATGCAGAATCATCTGTCGAAGGACCATTGGTCTGATAGATCAGACCTTCCGGAGCTTGCTTCTGGAAGAACCACTCCGCGAACATATACTCTACCTCGGCATTGTGCCGAACCATAAAACCAATGGAGGATGTGTCATCCGAGAGTTTCAGCGACAACTCTTCAGGTTTCAAAGCGGACATCGATTTCTGGAACCGATCACGGACGGTTCTCCATACGGGACGAACGAATTCATAGGACATGGTCGAGTTTACCTCCTTCAAATTCCTTATTTATCTTTCTTATCAACCACGACGTGCTCGAATTTATCACCTGACAGGCTCACATCGAATGCTTGACCAAACCCGACAACGAATCGACCTTCGAGTGGCGTCAGTTCGAATAAGGAGAAATCCAATCCACGAAGCATCGTCATCATTTTCTCACCGAACGAAGTGTTAAATAATTCGAAAATTTCTTCATGACCCTCATTGCCAAGATTCGCAGTCGAGCAAGACCAACGTGCACGCTCGCGAGCAAATACATTCTGCGTCTCACTCTCGTCCGCAATCATCATAACATGAACGCGGTCATTGCTCTCCACATAACGATAATGATCAGAGATACGGCTAATATAAATGTACAGCTTGTCATTAAGCTTCACGAAGGGCGCATAGCTAATGAATGGCATACCCTGCTCATCCAAGCTGCTAATCACTAATGTCTTGCGACTGCTCGTAAAATCAACATATTTCTGCTTCATTGTTCCAATATCCATTGTCTTCATCTGATATTCCTCCTCAAATTTAGCCTACATTAGCAACTGCTCTTCGAATTGGATGAATGCGCGGCGAGGTCGAATTCGGTGTGAATTCTACTTCAGCCTCGACGCCGTACACATTGCGAATCATTTCATGTGTTAAGACTTCGGACGGTTTACCGACCAACTCCACGACGCCACTCCGAATGACACAAATTTTATCACTATACGTACTTGCCTGATTCAGATCATGCAGGACCATGATAACGGTAATGCCAAGTTCTTTATTCAGCGATCTCACCAATTCTAAGACTTCAAGCTGATGCGCAATATCTAAGTATGTTGTCGGTTCATCGAGCAGCAATACCTTAGGACGCTGAGCCAATGCCATAGCGATCCATGCTCGCTGCGCCTCGCCTCCTGACAAGGATACGACTAGGCGTTTCCGATACGAAGTCATCCCTGTCTGTTCTATCACCCAATCGATGATCTCATGATCTTCACGCGTCAACCGCTCGAACCATTTCTTATGCGGTGTTCTGCCGTAAGAGACAAGTTCTTCCACCGTCATATCAGCCGGCGTCTGATTGGATTGGCATAAGATGCACATCATCTGCGAAATTTGCTTGCTGCGCATCGCACTCAGCTCTTGACCCGCGATACATACACGACCGCTCTCGCATGGGATCAGACGAGACATCCCCTTGAGCAGCGTCGATTTACCAGATCCATTCGGGCCTATGATCGAGACGATTTCTCCTTCATTGACATGAAGAGAGACGTCTTTCACAATACGATTCCCATCATAACTTATGGATAGCGAAGTAGCTTCCAGCATGCTATACATCACCTTTCCTCATCAGATATAGAAAGTACGGCCCGCCAACGACAGCCATGACAATGCCCGCAGGAATATCGAGTGGAGCGAAGAACGTTCTACCAATCGTATCCGCAACAAGCAATACCAGTGCGCCAAGTCCAATACTCATCGGAATCAGATGTTTGTAATCGGATCCGACCAGCATTCGTGCCATATGTGGAACAACAAGGCCAACGAAGCCAATCATCCCAACCGTTGATACCGATACCGCCGCTAAGTAGACAGCGACGAAAGAGAGAAGAATGCGAACGCGATTCAGGCTTTCGCCTAGATTCAAAGCAACTTGCTCCCCGAGACGTAATATATTCGCTTGCCGGATACAAAATAACGCAACGATCCAGCCAATGACCGAGTACGGCAACATCACGCGCAGATCTCCCATACCTTTGCCCGACATACTCCCATTCAACCATTGCAAGGCTCCAGGCAGCTTATCGCTATAAAGGAGAGATAACAACCCGATAATGCCACCGAAGACAGAATTGACAGCAACCCCAGCAAGGATAACCCGTATTGGCGTGATCCCCCTCTTCTTCCATGCAAGCGCATAGACCATCAGCGCTGACAAGCTGCCGCCAATGATCGCTGCGAAGGGGATGAACGATGAGAATTGCGGTACGACCAGCAAGATGAATAATACGGCTACGGATGCACCGCTGGATACCCCTGTTAATCCCGGATCCGCGAGCGGATTATTCATAACAGCCTGCAGCATCGCGCCTGATAATGCTAAATTAATGCCAATCACTGCTGCGAGCATGACACGAGGAATTCGAATATCCCACAGGATGGTATCCGATACTTCGCCGCCATAGCCGAAGAGTGCTTTAATAATTTCTACAGGTGAGAATTGAACGCTGCCAAGCCCCATCGATACGATAATGGCTAAGATGAGTAGGACGAACGTCAAGCCTATCGTTAACCTGGTTGCCTTTTTATGTACGAGCACTTGTCTTCCCCCTATTCCACGAACCCAAGAGCTACGTCATTATGAGTACAGAATGCTTAGCATCTGTTGATAGGCATCCGACGCTTTGACGACTGACGCTACGCCGAACAAGTTATAATCCAGCGCTTTGACTTTGTCATTCTTAAATGCGTTCAATTTATCCCACGCACCGTTCTTCTTCACATCTTCTTCGAACTTCTTCACTGCTGTATTGGCATCGCCATGTGCAACCAATAGAATCACGTCAGGATTCGCCGCGACGACATTTTCCATATTAAGAGGTATATAAGTTTCTTCGGATTTCAGTACATCGGACACCACATTGGATGCTCCTAATTTCTTCGCAATACTTCCTGCAAATGTATTCTCATTCATCATCATGAACGATTCTGCAGAGCCGAATAGAATCATGATCTTCGGCTGTGTCTTTCCACTTGCTTGCTCTACACTTAATTTCTCTTGTTCAGCGAGCTTTGCAAGGAACGCATTGGCTTGATCTTCTTGCTTAAAAATGCGGCTGAGAACGACCGTTGTTAGTTTCAACTCTTCCAGTGAATCGGCTGGCAGATAAGCTGTCTTCAAATTTGCAGGCTTAAATTGCTTATCAAGACTAGACTTGATCGATTCTGGCCCTAGAATGACATCCGGCTGCAGCTTCGTTACTTGCTCGATATCCGGTTTGAGCGCGGATCCGATCCGTGGCAAATCCTTGAATGCTGCGGGTAACTCTAGCGTTGATGTTGGAACGCCGACCGGCATAACGCCTAATTCGTTCAGAATTTCCGAGATCGCAACGGAAGCCACAACCACTTTACTCGGCGCTGCATCCCCGAATTGTGCTTGTAATTCTGCAGCTTTGGTCTCATCTACGGTATAAGCCGACGCAGGAACTGCTGCTTTCTCCTCAGTTGCAACTTGTGCAGTCGTCTCTTGTCCTGCTTCTGCTGTCTGCTCTTTACTGCTGCAACCAACAGCGAGTGCTAGTAACAAAGCCCCCGTCAATAAACCCCATTTGCGAAACTGTGCATTCATTATGTATGTCTCCCCCACATATTATATTGATAGTGATAATCATTATCATAACTAGGAAGATATTAACACACGTTGTGTGCCATTGACAATAGCTTATTTTCAATATCTAAGAAATCATGAATTCTGCTATGCTCCCAAAAGAAAAAGCTCCTTCCATCACGGGAAGAAGCTTTCTTGAACTTCGTTGATTAGGACTGTTGTCCTGTGTAAATATGGATGGCATCACGCAAAAACTCCGCAGCCCCAGGGTAATGGTTATCATAATATGCACGGAAACGCTCGTCATCGACATACATTTGTGCGACACCCGCATGAGCCTCTTTACTATACTCGCTCCAATAATAGGTGAGCCACTGCTTGTGCAAGTCCGCAGCACGTTGCGCAACATCGCTAGCTGGATCCCCTGTCTGGATGGCATCGCCTAATACAGCAATCACTTCATTGGCAAGGCGCGTGACTTCATCATGCTGCTCTTGCGTCATATTTTTCAACTTCTCATTTGATTTGTTGACTGTATCATCCCCGTATTTCGACCGGATTTCAGCCCCATATTTGTGTTCATTCTCATCGATCATTTTCTGCTTAAAACCTTCGAATTTCTCACGGTCTGTCATCGTAATTCTCCCTTCGTTAAAGGCAATCGATTTGTCTACATTCGCAATTAACGCATCCAATTGCCGTCTTCTGTCAAGGAGTTGTTCTCGATGCTCTCGAAGCGCGATGGCCCCATTGAAGCTGGGAGAAGTTACGATCTCTTTAATACGATCCAGACTCATTCCGAGTTCTCGATAGAATAAGATCTGCTGCAATCGGTCGACTTCCTTCTGACCATAAATTCGATACCCTGACGAATTGACCTTTGCCGGCTTAAGGAGTTCAATCTCATCGTAGTATCGAAGCGTTCGAGTGCTGATCCCTGCGAGTTTGCCTAGTTTCTGGACTGTATATTCCACATGTTCGCCTCCTGACACCCTCAGGTTACACCTTTACGCAACGTCAAAGTCAACCCTATTTCGTAATCTTTTTTCACCTAAAAATCATGCTCTTATGTACTTCATTCTCACAACAATCTATGTCAATTATAGCTTCTTATAGTCACTTTTCATAATACCTTTGACCAGACTCGGCCACTTCGGATTGACAGGACAATATTTCGTCGCGACCTTCTCGACGGTTGTATAGCCTTTCTTCACATAATTTTTGGATAGCAGCTGACCGAACTTCTCCACACTTGCACCTTTGGATTTGAAATGAAATGCATCTTTATTCGAACCGCCCGTCGCATTTAAACCGAACAAATTATTTTTCGTCTTCGCAAGCCTACTCTTGCCATTGCCACTCTCCAGCTTCATCACAGCAATCGTAAAATAAGCATTGATTCCATACTCTTCTTCAATCTCTAAGACCGCTTCTTCGAGCTCATGACCCGCCAGTGCCGTACCTTTGAATAACTGCGCAATATGTTCCTCCGATAACCCGGAGTCTGATTGGATGGATGATGTCGGCTTCATTGGCTCCGTCACGACAGGTTGAGGGATGGTTCGTGCAGGACGCTTCGTCATGGTCACGACATCTGGAAATTCACGATTTGGATCGATCTCCGGTATATACACCGCATAACCTCCATGCACATAACCGCCGCCTTTCAGCTGAAGCCAGCCATTTGGTGTTTTGCGCACCACCTGCAGGACGGTCCCTTTCTTTTTCGTATCGATTCTCTTGGATGTTGCATAAGGGTTTGCTCGAACATTGAGGTAAGTTGCAGTAACTTCATAACGATCAAAGGACGGTTTCGCGGCAGTTACCTTGTTGTTCTGAGACGGCTTGCTTATGGACAGGGTTGTTACCCGACTCAATTCTTTCGATACAGATTTGGATGCGCTTAGATGAACAGGAAACATGGGACCTAGTATGGAGGCTTCCTTAACAGGAGCAGGAGATGATTCCGAATGAGGATTTAGGACACTTGGATTTAAACCCGCTGCTTTGGTGGATGCGAGGAAATCCATACCTACTGTCAAAAGCAATGTCAAACATAATACATATACAAATAATGGATAATTAATTAATCTACGCATGATTACACCTCTTCCTTATAAGTGATGAAGTAAACCTGCTTCAATATAGGTTAGATTGTACACATTTGATCGTAAAAAGCATGTCAAACGGTCTGTGAGGAATACTTGTTTATTTGTCGACCTAAGCGGAATCGAACCAACTGGGCTCGTATTCACGAATTCTTGATGTCATTCTTTGGGATGTCCATACATTTTTTTGGTGCGAAATGGGAAAAATTCAGCGAGAACATCGAAGCAGGAGGATACCCATGAAGACAACTGATGCGTTCCCGCAATACCCTGATTCTTACTGGATTGCTTCTTCGGAACCAATGACATTCCCCGCATTAAAAGAGGATATCCAAGCGGATGCAGCCGTCGTCGGAGGAGGAATTTCCGGCATTACGACCGCATTGTTGTTAGCCAGAGAGGGATTGGACGTCGTACTTCTCGAAGCTGGAGAGCTCCTAAAGGGCACCACGGGGCACACGACAGCCAAAGTTACCGCACAACATGACCTGATTTATCACGAGTTGATTCAGCATGTGGGCCTGGAGAAGGCACAGTATTACTATCATGCGAATCAAGAAGCAATACAGTTTATCAAAGAGCTTGTCCAAGAACAGTCCATCAATTGTGGATTAATAGATCAAGATGCTTATATTTATACCAACGATGAGCAGTATTTGCGGAATTTAGAGCTTGAAATGAAGGCTTACGAGCAGCTCGGAATTCATGGCGAACTTGTCCAATCGATGCCCCTCTCACTATCCATGAAGCAAGCACTCGTCATGCGCAATCAGGCTCAATTCCACCCTTTACATTATCTATATGCACTTGTCCGGATGTTCATGAAATTAGGCGGGAAAATTTATGAGCATACCACTGTTACGACCGTTGAGAATGCACCTGAACCAAAGCTCATTACCCGCGATGGGCATCATGTAACATGTCGTCACGCCGTGTCTTGTTCCCATTTCCCGTTCTATGACGGCATGGGCTTTTATTTCTCAAGATTGCATGCTGAGCGCTCCTATGTGCTTGGGGTAAAAAGTTCGGAGCCATACCCTGGAGGGATGTATATTCGCGCTGAAGATCCAACGCGATCCATACGCAGCACCTCGATGGCGAATGGCGATACTCTCTTGTTGGTAGGCGGCGAGGGGCATAAGACGGGGCAAGGCGTATGTACGATTCGGCATTACGAAGCACTGCAGACCTTTGCGATGGAGCAGTTCAAAGTCGAAGACATTCCTTATCGTTGGTCCACACAAGATCTTGTTACATTGGACAAAATCCCTTACATTGGGCAGATTTCATCTGGTGTTCAGAACGTCTATGTGGCGACAGGGTATCGAAAATGGGGTATGACGCAAGGGACCCTGGCAGCCCTTCTGCTGCGGGATACCATACTTGGGCGTGACAATCCGTATCAAGCGCTGTATACGCCGTCTCGGTTCCATGCCGATCCCGATATTAAAACGTTCGTCGTGCAAAATGCGGATGTGGCAAAACATCTCATTGCCGGCAAGTTGGAGATGGTACGTAAGAAACCTGAGGATTTAGAAGTGGGCGAAGGCGATGTGGTCACCGTAGATGGCCAAAGGGCAGGCGCTTATCGCGATGCACAAGGGGTTTTACATATGGTGGATACAACTTGTACCCACATGGGGTGTGAAGTGGAATGGAATGCGGGAGATTTAAGCTGGGATTGTCCTTGTCATGGATCACGCTTCTCGATCGATGGTGAGGTGATGGAAGGGCCAGCAAAGCGGCCCCTTACTCGATTGTAATTGGTTACGCACGGACCGACCAACGATGTTGATACTGCGCGAGCCTCGGATGCATCCGCTGAGGCTCCTCGGTTAAGACAAGACGCAGCTTCACAATCCAAGATTCGAAGGAATCGTAGGATGCGAATTGATTGGCTACCTCAGGCGTGAGAAATAAGAAATAGGGTGCAGCATATTGATCGCTAAGATGACGTAAGGCAGAATCGATTGGTGTATACTTCTTCCGTTTACCATCGAATTGTTCGATCTTCGCTGGTATTCCCGCATGATGCTGCTGCCAATCCACGAGACGATCTAATCGTTTGTAGAAGGCGCTCACCGGCTCCTTCGTCATCCGTCTTACCGTCTCTTCATGGAGTGGGTATAATACCAGTTCCTTAAAATCGTGCGTAGAAGCATATGCAGCGGCAAGTTCCAGATCAAGATCTGTCGTATGCTCAAATGCATCGTAGTATATTAACGTCCCTTTCCGTGTTAGAACCGGGGGTTCATAACCGAAAGGGACTTTCTCTGCTGATCGTGCCACCTTGTTCCCTCCATGTTGAATCAGTTTGCATTCTATGACAAGATTTTCTCTAGACAATAAAAAGGGACGTACGTATGCGGAAAAACAACCGTCCCCTTCAGTTCATAATTTAAGTAGCGGTATAGCTCATAGGCTCTTTTATTCTTCGTGTAACAATCCATTCGTATGCAAGAAAACTCCCTGCTCCGTGCCTCATGCTCGGCATATGCAATAAGTTTCCTTGCGATCCCTCTCCCTTGACACTTCGGATCGACTGCAAGTCGATAGATCGTTAGTACCCGCGTATCATCCTTACTTGACCATTGAATATGCTCATATTCTGCAGGTTGCGTCTCACCGAGTGTCATCAATCCGAGGATAGCTTCATCCTCACGATACGTATAAACATTCCCTAATGCTATGTCTGATCTGACAAGCTCTGTCGTTGGATAATGCTCGTTCCACTGATCAATTCCTAATTGGTTGAGGTGGTCTGTACACCTATGGATGATGTCCATCAAATGCTTAAGGTCAGATAGATTCGGTCTTGTAATCATTTTCGCTCTCCCAAGGTAAAATTAAGCGGCCATCATCATACTGGTATAGGACTTCGAAATGCAGGCCTGAACCGTGCTCGATCTCTGCAGCATTTTATTCTCAATCTGACCGATCATCGCAACAGATTCCATATCGTTCTTCTGGATCAGTTGAATTAGCGTGCCAATATCTCCGTCTAGATAGGTGCTCGCCAGTCGCTCAATTTGTTCTTTGGCGATATGATCTTCGGTAACAGCCGAATCGATATTCTTCTCATCTTGAATATCCGCTAGTGTTTGGCGAGCACGATGAAGTGCTGCTTTTACGGCTCCTTCAGATGTCTTCATGATCTTAGATGCTTCCGCAATGGAATACCCGAGCACATCCCTTAGTAGGAACACTGTTCGTTGGCGCGGCGATAAATGCTTCATCAGGTGATGAAAAGCAGCCTCTACTTCCAGCCGGGCGTGATCTGGGTACAAAATGGGATCTAGCTGTAACTGCTCCATGATTCGGCTCAGGTGGGTTCTTCTCCGCATCTGATCGATCCATGTATTCTTCGCAATCCGAAGCAGCAATGCTTCCGGGTTCAGATGTGACAGTCCTGGACTGGCACTTAAAGCTTTAACCCATGTATCTTGTACCAAATCTTCTGCATCATCCCGGGAATTCGTTATGGAAAGACAGTAACGACGAAGTACAACCTGCAGCTGATCCACACGATCTTGATGAGACACCTTCTCTACTTGCATAGGTTCGATATAGACCATTTCACAACCTCCTTTGCTCAATAAACAACATTCCCCTTATGAAGCAAACGAATGGTTCTCTTCATAAGATACGCGGCTCAAAAATAAAGTTGTATTTACCCCAAATGGAATAACTTCCGTATCCTATGCCTTCACTGATTCGTTTACCAGAAGAATGACCATAACGAATCCCTTGGAGGTATGAAGATGAGTAACTATATCCCTTATGTCGTGGAACAGACTCGCTTGGGCGAGAGATCCTACGATATTTATTCCCGATTATTGAAGGATCGAATCATTTTCCTAGGTTCCGCCATTGATGATCAAGTCGCGAACAGCATTGTCGCCCAGATGCTCTTCCTCGCCGCAGAAGATCCCGATAAAGACATCTCCCTGTATATTAACAGTCCTGGCGGTTCCACAACAGCAGGATTTGCAATCTACGATACGATGCAGTATATCAAGGCACCTGTTCACACCATTTGTACAGGATTCGCCGCTTCCTTCGGCGCCATTCTGCTGCTGGCTGGAACCGCTGGCAAACGCTTCGCTCTCCCGAATAGCGAGATCATGATTCATCAGCCTAGTGGCGGGGCACAGGGCCAAGCGTCAGATATTGAAATTACCGCCAAACGGATACTGAAGACGCGTCAACAACTGAACGAGATTACGCAGAAGCATACAGGCCAATCTTTGGAGCGAATTGAGAAAGACATGGACCGTGATCATTTCATGTCAGCCGAGGAAGCATTGGAATACGGCATCATCGACAAGGTGATTACCCACATGTAATTCGTGAGAAGAGGAGTGTTAAGTGCTCCTCTTTTTTTTCTATTCATGTGAAAATAATTGAATCAGGTCATGAACCGTCTTCGTGATAAAAGTTGGCTTGATTTGTGCTACTTCTTCACTGCTACCATACCCATATTCAATCCCAACGGATGCAATATCATTTTTGTGTGCACCAATGATGTCATGTTTACGATCACCAATCATAATCACACGGTCTTTCTCTACTTGATATCGGTCAAGAATCGATTGGATGATCTCTGCTTTGTCGGACATGGTACCATCCAAGTTGCTTCCACAGACGTCATCAAAATACATATCGAGTTCAAAATGAGCTACGACCCGTTTCGCGAACACCGTTGGCTTGGAAGTGGCTACAATCAGCCTTCGCCCCTGCTCTTGCAGCATTGTAAGTAAATCTCGGATCCCCGGATAGACATCATTCTCATAGATTCCCGTATCCTTGAAATATTCCCGGTAATACTCTACCGCTTGCTTCGCTTGTTCCGCATCGAAATGATAGACTTCCTGAAATGAATTCACAAGTGGTGGACCGATAAACGGCACTAATTCATCTAAATTCTCGACGTGAATATCGAAATTGCGAAGGGCATATTGTACAGATTTTGTAATGCCTAGCTTCGGGTCCGTCAATGTACCGTCTAGGTCAAATAGTATCGTTTGATAGTTCAACATATGCTGTCTCCTCCCATTCTTCCCACAGCCTACATCAGCATTAATAGATTCCTATTGCATCATGCGGTAAATCTCTTACTTGTCGCAGATAACTCAGCATGTTCTCATCGTCTCTCATATTATAGGTAAATCCGCCGTCCTCAGCGACTTCAACTGCGAGTATCCGGAACAACTCACAGGCCGCAAAGACCGCAACCCAGAACTTCTCAGGTTCGCGATCCGCATAGGTCGATTCGTATTTCTCCCAATACGGTGATGGTAGATAGGTTTTGAAGTATTTTCCCATTTTCCCCGTTGAAACGCCGAATTCATGTTGTGAACTGACCCACCAAGTTACCATGCGATCCAACATGGCCTTTGACGTGAGTTCATACATAGATCTTGCATAGGGCATTTCGTCCCGCCAAATCCCTTTGACTACGTTCTGTAGACACCACCAAAATTCATTGCAGCAATGGAGAAATTGAACTTCTGTCGGATTATGTACGTGATAATCTTCATCTGTTGGCGCTGGAATCGATGGTAGGCAGCTATCCTTGTCTAACAACGGTACTGTCAACTTATCACTTACATAACCTTCCAACATCGATTCATGTGTCTCGATATGTAGGTCAATCCGATTCCCATCGGTGAAGAGCATGAGGTACGTATAGGATCGATCGAAATTCATAGGAATTCCTGAAGCCTGGTCCATCTTATCTGGCTCCTGAATCATCAGCAGATCTCCGAACACTTGAATCCACGATTCATCTTGAATAAATGAAGAGGTCACTGTCACGACAAACACAATATCGTAATCTTGAAAAATATCTCTCGGAGCATTCGGGTTCGTCCTCGAACCGTTCATATATACCGCACGTATACGGTCATCGCGCTTCGCGACGCCGAGAATCAGTTCGAACATTTCTTGTTCGGTTCGCATCGTTACTTGTTCCTTCATCTCCATCTCAATCTATCCCTCCTACACACGCAAGTCTATTTTTTTAATTTTAATCATTGAGAACCGAAACGGTAGCCGAATAAACAGCACTTCCATGATCATTTGCAATACACCGAAGATAAGCAGCAAGTTGATCCAGCTCTCTTCGACATTCAATAAGAACGGATAGAAGATAAGCTGTGCGATGGCCAAGACCATATAAAGATTCCTTCGAGTTATAACTGTCATATGTAAATCTGTTTGCCTTTCGGCTCTCGCTATTGCTGCGAACCCCTGACAGATCCAGAAGACAATTAGAACATGATATCCTAATAAAGCTTCTGAGTAGATGTGCAGATAGAGCGGTAGGGAACCGAAATTCGAGAAAGTAACGCTAGATGCCATGAGAACATGCGGAAGCGTTACGAAGATCATTCCAATCGCGACCCATTTCGCCTTAATAAATACGGTATGCAATGAACTTAGTTGAGAAAGGGCGGTTGCGATCATGATATACCCTACGAAATCCGGCAATACATCAAAATAAAATACTCGAAAATCAATCACTTCAAAGACCAAACCCCAGCCTAACCGTCTATACGCACGATGTACTTCTGGTTTCATTCGAGCTCACCCCCGGTTCGAACCAAATGATGTACCTGGGCATTCGTTAGACGTAAGTATTGGCTTATGGGCACACTTTCTACAACCGTACGACCGTCTAGCGTTCGGAAATGAAGTTGAATCTTGGATTGGAATATTTCATCGGCAGCATGCTCAGCATCCTGATTGGACCAATGGTATTGCAATGTTATTGCTTCGCCTTTTTCAATGTTCATCGGCAATTTCAATTCATTGACCGGTATATTGGCAAGTTGCAGATTCAACCAAGACTTCGATTGATCCTTAATACCAAAGTCGACTTTTTCTAGCTTTACCTTCTGCGTCGCACGCACCGTGTAACTACCTGACCCATCTGAAGATCCACTTGAAGCTATAAAATCAACAACATCTGACTCTTTATCCTCCACAATCCGAATCTCGCCAATCGGTACCATGGCAGGCGGGCCCTCATTGTAGTACACGAACAGTTCATTGATCGTCACCGGCAATTTCCCACGCAGCTCATCATCATTCCATTGCAAATCAGCAGCTGCCTTCATCATCATGTGGTGCCTATATGTTTGATCTGGGTAGATTTGAAAACGGATCTGCGGGAAATCTACGAATTGTATACCTGTAACTTTCTTGCCTTCATTCTTATTTTCGAGAAAGTTAATATAGATTGTTTTACCATGATTCATATTCACGATCATATGATATTTGAAAAATAGCGGCTCCTTCAAATGCAACTGTTGAAAATAAAGAATATTGAATATCCAGCTCCCCAAAATAAGAACAATGGTCAATCCACCGAGTGCCTTCCACTTTACCTTCAACCGCCTCCCCCTCTCATTATGATATTCTACCATTTTTTAGGGAATTGGTCAGCGAGGTATTTACGCATGCATCAAAATTAGCCCTTCACGATGTGAAGGGCTGTTGTTTATGCCGACGATCTGATTATGCCATGGACAATTGCTTATGCGCATGCTGCTTAAAATACGCCTGCAACAGTGCACCATCATGCTCCACTCGTGCGTCTATGACGTGGGACGTCATCTGTTTGAACTGCGACCCTTCATAAATGCAATGATGATCATAGCATTTCGGGTCCTCTAATATCATAGGCAGAGTATGTGGAATGTTCGTCGCAATCCCATGATTCTCCGGATGAACGATCCAAGGAACGGTCTTCCAATCCAGTATGCCTTCATCGGTTCGAATCGGCGTAGGATACTCGAAATCTACCGGTACTTCAGCCAAATAGATATACATCCCGCCATAATTCACCTCGTCGACGGTCCATGTAATCATGCCTTTAAACTGAAGATCTTCGATATCCATTCGGGTTTCTTCCTGAATCTCACGAATCATCGATTCTCGGATGGTCTCATGGGCTTCAAGTTTGCCGCCGATCCCATTCCAGCATCCCATCCAGCTGGATTTCTCGCGATTTAATAAGAGAATCTCTTCCCCTCGCTTAATAAAACAAATATTATACTTTAACATTTTCATTCGCTCCTACACTACACGATCTAAGGCGCCGGACAGGCGATGTAATATTCGCTCTCTGCCCCATGACGTAATGACGTACTCTATATCAATCATTTATTCCGATAGAAACCCTTGCGCGATACTCTTATCGATAATTTCTTGCGCATACTTCCATAGCGACTCCGAGCCTTCTCTGATTTTGTGGCTGCGTTCCCGGACCTGTGTAATCTTAATTCCGTTCGCTGCCCATATACTCCCTTGATTCTTATAGTTGTGAATGAGCGGCTGCAAGCGATCGAGCGCCATGGCGAACTTCGCCTCAGCGCTCTTCCCGTCTTCGAATTCCTGCCATAATGCCATATACTCTTGCTTCTGATCTGCAGGCAGTAGTCCAAATATTCGCTCAGCCGCTTGATATTCACGCTCATATTTGTCCGCATGACCGGATACATCATAAGCATACGTATCTCCCGCGTCAATCTCGACAATATCATGAATCAAGACCATTCGTATGACCTTACTGACATCTAAGTTCGGCTCATTCGCATGCTCACAGAGATTCATCGCCATCATCGCCAGATGCCAAGAATGCTCCGCGTCGTTTTCATTCCGATTCGTGTAGATCAATTTGGTTCTTCGAATAATATTTTTCAACTTATCCAGTTCAATGATGTATTCCATCTGTTGATATAATCGTTCCATTATCTCCAGCCGACTCCTTCCGCTGCTCAATATCCCAATTATATCGGCAAAACGATGGATTGGAAACCTGTTCTACCGCACTTACTCTTCAGAGGACATCTCAATCGTTAATCCTTCCACATGCTTGCGATTCATGAGCTTACGCTTCTTACGATTGGATTTCGAATCGAGCACGATGCTCAGGTCGTAGTCTTCGCCATAGAGATCTTTGGCTTCAATAAAGAGCTCTACCCGTTTCTTGTTGATCTTCAGTTTCTGCTTCTGAATCATAACACCGATGACCCCTCTCGCGTCCTCGGTCTCATAGATCACGCCGGTTCGGTCGAGGTAGGGTATCCGAACGCGGTCCCCCAGCTGCAACGGCCTTGGCTTGCTTGGATGCTCTTCCGTTCCCGCAGGCAGGGTATTAACTTCGTTCAATTGAGGTTTTCGAACAAGCGCACGTTCTTCCCCTCGATTTACAGGAGCTTTCTCCAGCTGTTTCTGCTGCTGACTCGGCATATTCGGGATCACACGATCATCAACGGACTTGAACGCTTCGAATGTCTGATCGCGCGGCAATTCCGCCTTCACACCTTGCGAGGTGATTTCCTGTGAGCGTGTGATAATCTGCTCAGGGAGTCCTAGCTTCTTCGCGATCAGGAACGCATAGCTCTGTCCTGCCTCCCCAATAATCAGCCGATATGCTGGTTGCAACGTCTCTGGATCAAACGCCATTCTTGCATTCTCAAACCCGGGAGTAAACGAAGCGAAATTTTTAATCTCGGTAAAATGTGTCGTCGCAACGACCGTCGATCCTCGGCGGTGAAGCTCTTCAAGAATCGCGATCGATAATCCAACCCCTTCGCCCGGATCTGTTCCTGATGCCATCTCATCGATGAGAATCAGCGTTCCACGGCTTGCTACTTGAAGAATATCAATGACATGACGAATATGTGCTGAAAATGTGCTGAGGGCATGCTCAATACTCTGTCCATCACCAATGTCGACCATCACTTGATCGAAGACCGAGAACATGCTCTCTTCCGCTGCGGGAACTAATAAGCCTGATTGAACCATCAAGGTAAGAAGTCCAACGGTCTTCAGTGCAAGCGTCTTCCCGCCCGTGTTCGGGCCCGTTATGATAAGGGATTTGTAATAACGTCCTATCGCGAAATGAAGCGGCACCATATTCCGAAGCAGGGGATGTCTAGCTTCAATCACATCCATCATACCTTCATCATTCAATCGTACATTTTTGCCGTTCATGGTCATGGCATATTTCGCTTTCGCGAACACGAAATCATAGATCCCTACCGTATCGACATTCAATTGAATCTCATAAGTGTATTGCTCGACGAATGCCGTCAAGTCGCTTAATACTTTGGCTTCGATCCGCGCTTCCTCCGCTCTGTAGCTCGCAAGCTCATGCTGGATATGTGCAATATCCGCAGGCTCAATGAAGACTGTCTGACCGCTAGCTGATTCATCCAAGACGGTTCCCTTGATTAGTTTACGATGTTCTCTTCGGATGGGAAGCACATAACGATCATTACGCATGCTTATTATTCTCTCTTGCAAAATCGAACTGTGCTTGTTCATTAGTGCGTCAAGCCGACTCTTCAATCGCTCTTCAATCACCGCGATCCGCTTGCGTACTTTCGTAAGATCCTTACTCGCGAAATCCGTGACTCGACCATTCCGAATGCAGCGTTCAATTTCAGTTTTGAGCGTCGAGAGTTCATACATCGATGTGCCATAGGCGCTAATATGCGGTGCGATCATGGCCTTCGTTCCCATATACTTAATGAGCTGTGCGCAGCTGTGCAGAAAGGTATGGATGTGCGAGAAGTCTTGCTCTGTGAAGACGTAGCCCGTATCCATCATATCCAGGATATGCTCGAAACCCTCGAGCGAAGGGATCGGTACGCTCCCACCGTTCTGAAGTATCACCTTGGCCTCAGCTGTCTCATCCAGCTTCTGGCGAATCATCTTGAACTGCGTCATCGGCTCCATCGCCTCAATATGACGTCTTCCTAGATAAGAAGCGGCATGGTGTGCTAATAATTCTTTCACTTTCCCGTATTCCAGTCGTTGCAGATTTGCTTGATCCATCTTCTAATTTCCTCCTTAGAATAAAAAAAGGCAGAGAATGACCGTCGTCATTCTCTGCCTTGAAATTTGATATCCTATCTACATATCCGCCGTAAAAAAACCACAAAAAAATCCGCGCTGAAAACAGCACGGATTTAGGCTTCATGAATGATAGGTATACACCTAGGGCATTGTATGATATCCGCTGTTCTTAACTAATTCCGAGGTCCTTCGCTCTGCATCACAAAATAAACATTGTCTATATCAAAATTTCGACAACGTTCACTCGCGCGTACGAATCCTCTCTATGGAATTTGATTAGTTAAGAACGACCACCAACATCAAAGTCTCTCCCTTAAGTGCAGAATAGTGTCATTATAGCGAAGTTCAAGGTGAATATCAAGCAAATGCTGGCAAATCTATAATTTCGTTAAGATTTCAGGACCGTGTTCCGTAATCGCAACGGTATGTTCATATTGTACACAGATCGAGCCATCCATTGTTCGAGCGGTCCAACCATCCGCATCGATAAAAGCGCGCCAATCTCCAAGTGTGAACATCGGTTCAATGGCAAGAACTAGCCCCTTTTTCAAGAGTGCCCCAGTGCCTCGACGACCATGGTGCGGTACAGCCGGCTCTTCCCAGAGATCTTGACCAATGGCATGACCCGTAAATTCTCTAACATTCCCGTACTTGTACTGATCGGCAAAGGACTGGATCGCATGCCCAATATCACCAACTCGCTTCCCAATCACCGCCTGCTCGATGCCGAGCATCAAGCCAGTATGACAATCCTTCATCAGCTTCGTAATTTTATCGGATACTTGCCCTACGGCATACGTCCAACCCGAATCCCCATGAAACCCTTTGTAGAATGCGCCGAGGTCGATCGTAATAACATCTCCATCTTGCAAGGGCTCATCATCCGGAAACCCATGACAGATGACATCATTTCTTGCTGCGCATATGGAGGCTGTAAAACCGTGATGTCCCTTAAAACTTGGCAGTGCGCCTCTTTTACGAATATGATTCTCCACCATCTGATCCAACTCTTGTGTTGTAACGCCTGGTTTAATCTTCTCCGCGAGAAATGCATGACATTCGGCAACAATTCGTCCCGCTTCACGCATAATCTCTAATTCTTGCTCCGACTTCGTGATCATTGTTCAACACCTTTCAGAGGGAATATTGAGATGAAAATGATGCCTTGATGCCAGTTAACCATGAATGAGAGCATCTAACTGAGGTGGAACACGATGCAGCGTTGCTTGCTCGTAACCATAAGCAATCTTGAGCAGCGTCGGCTCACTGTATGCCGTTCCGATAAATGTAATTCCTTGCGGTCCTTTCGTATTATAACCACCCTCCGCCGTTATTCCATCAATCGCATAGCCGCCAGGTACGGTGATAACAGGATATCCTACCTTTGCCGCAAGATCGACTCCATCCTCAAAGGCTAGCAGAATTAGGGCATCCAGTTGATGTTCCTTCAGTACGCGATCGATCCCTTGGTCAGCTGCCATCTCCTTGTTGAGTGCAAGACTCTCCCAATATTCAGGCTCAGACAAATCCCCAACCGTCTCCTCAGCCCATATCAGCACATCCTGACCATACTTTAATGCAATATCTGCATGGGCATCATTGTAATGAATCACATCTTGCAAGGAACGGACGGGTACGGAATCATCTAATCGCGCCAAATAATCATTTAGGCCTTTCTTGAACTCATATCTCATAATATTAGGACCCCATGCCGTATGTTCACACGGGATATCGACGGGATCAATTATCGTAGCACCCTTACGCTTAAGGACTTCGATCGCCGCTTCGAAGATCTCTAGCCGATCAGGATCTAGAGCCCGAATATAACATCTTGGCACACCTATTCGTGCATGCTGAAGGTAATCTGCATCTAGGAATTGCGTATAATCGGAATGTGCATGTTCTTCACTCGAAGCCGTTGCAGGATCTCTCAAATCTACCCCAGTCATCGCACTCAATAAAATCGCTGTATCCCGAACGGTTCTTGTCATAGGACCCGCTGAATCCTGAGAATGCGCAATCGGGATAATCCCTGTTCTGCTCACGAGTCCAATCGTCGGTTTGATGCCAACGATGCTATTCTGGCTCGCAGGACAGATGATCGAACCCGACGTCTCCGTACCAATCGCCGCTGCGGCCAGATTGGCCGCGATCGATGCACCCGATCCGGCGCTAGATCCGCCCACGAAGACTTCACCGGGTCCATAAGGATTCAATATGAGACCGCCTCTGGAGCTATATCCTGACCACATTGTGCTTGACATGAAATTCGCCCACTCGGTCATATTGGCTTTCCCGAGCAGAATCGCCCCTGCTGCTCTGAGCTTAGCTGCTACAAATGAATCCTCTGCAGCATACGAATTTGCAAGTGCGATCGAACCAGCACTCGTATGCATATTATCATGGGTGTCAATATTATCTTTTAACAGAATGGGAATCCCGTGTAAGGGGCCCCTGCTGCCATGAAGCTGCCGTTCTTCATCCAATGCCTCTGCAATGGCCAGTGCATCTGGATTTACTTCCAGAATGGAATTCAACTTCTCGTCATACCTATCGATTCGATCCAGATAGAACTTTACAAGCTCCACAGCACGGAGTTTCCCTGATTCCATTGCCGCCTGCATTCGTTCAATATCTGCTTCGATTAACCAATCCAAATTTGTGGTCATACGATGACCCCCCTTATCTATTCCTCGCTACTTTTTCATAGAACACCCCTATATTACCATTATGTGGATTTATATGTATAGACGATGCTCAAACTTGAATGAAGCACAAATAAAACCCATCCATCTATCCATTAACCATAGATATCTAAAATGGGTTTATCCGCATCTGAACGAGCCTTAGAATAACACCTTCACAATAATACCCGCTAGAACTGCCGTTATCGGGATCGTTATAATCCAAGTCATGGCAATTCGTCCCGCGAGTGACCATTTCACCGATGAGAATCGCTTGGCGGACCCCACCCCCAGAATGGATGAAGTAATGACATGGGTAGTACTCACGGGCAAGTGCAGTAACGTACTGGTTAGAATCACGCTTGCTGCCGAAATATCTGCTGCGAACCCATTGATTGGTTCAATTCGGAAGATTTTCGTCCCCATCGTCTTAATGATCTTCCATCCGCCAACGGATGAACCCAGTGCCATAGAAGTTGCTGCTGTAATCTTAACCCAGAGCGGAACATCTAACGTATCTTGAACCCCTCCGGCTACAAGCGCAAAGGTGATAATCCCCATGGCCTTCTGTGCATCATTGGTTCCATGCGCGAAGGATTGCATCGCTGCCGTGAAAATCTGCGTAATCCGGAATCCGCGATTCACGGCATGCGGGCTTCGGCTCGCGAAAATCCATTTTAACAACGTCATGACGACATAACCAATGGCAAAACCGATAATCGGTGACAAGATAAGCCCTTTAACAATGCCAATAAATCCGCTCCAATTCACGTGATCGGAACCTGCTCCCATGAACACAGCACCAGCCAAGGAACCAATGAGCGCATGCGATGAGGATGATGGAATGCCGAACCACCAAGTTACTAAATTCCAGGTGATCGCCGCGATTAACGTCGCTATCACAATCTGAACGCCGTTATCTAGCGTTGCAGGGTCCGCCACACTGCCGCCAATCGTCTTCGCGACACCCGAGAACATGAGTGCCCCGATGAAGTTCATGACAGCAGCGAGCAGAATGGCAGCTCTGGGTGTTAATGCTCTTGTCGAGATCGATGTAGCAATTGCATTCGCCGTATCATGGAACCCATTAATAAAATCAAAAGCAACGGCAAGAATGATAACAATACCTAATATCCATAAACTATCCATGTTGTTCCCCTCCAATGATGAAACCGATCCAATGAATCCCAGTTTGTGTTAATTTTGCTCGAATCGGACTTGAATATACACGCCAAAAAGATCGCCTCACCGCAAACCAATAAATTTAAGGTTTGTGATAAAGCGATCCTATGACCTAACGCCGTGCTCGAATCTCTTCCTGCAGCTTGATAATCATCTCATCGATTTGCTTAACACCTAAATCTCCTTCATCTCTTTTCCGAACAGATAAGGAATTCGCAAGCCTTTCTTGGGCGCCAAGGATGAACATATACGGCGTTTTCTCCAGCTGGGCCTCACGAATCTTATACCCGAGCTTCTCTTCCCGACTATCAACTTCAACGCGAATCTGTGCGGCTTCCAGCGCTTCCTTCACCTGCATGGCGTAATCCATCTCATTCGCTGAGACAGGCAGCAGCTTCACCTGCACGGGTGCCAACCATAACGGAAAGGCTCCGGCGAAATGTTCCGTAATAATGCCGATAAATCGATCAATCGAGCCATATGCTGCCCGATGAATGACAACCGGACGATGTTTCTGATTATCTTCACCAATGTACGAAAGGTCGAATTTATCAGGCATCTGGAAGTCCAGTTGGATCGTTCCGCATTGCCAGCTACGCTTCAGCGCATCAAGAATATGGAAGTCAATCTTCGGACCATAGAACGCACCATCCCCCTCGTTGATCCGATATTCGATGCCTCGCTCATCTAACACACGTTGGAGCGACTTCTCCGCCATGTCCCATAGTTCTTCCGAACCCATCGAATCCTCTGGTCGAGTAGATAACTCGATCTTATAAGAGAACCCGAATACTTCATAGATGAGATCGATCAACGAGATGATCCGACCGATTTCTTCCTCAATCTGATCAGGTCGTACGAACATATGCGCATCATCTTGACAGAAAGAGCGTACCCGCATCATCCCATTTAATGCACCAGAGAACTCGTGCCGATGCACTTGACCAAATTCTGAAATCCGAAGCGGTAGATCACGATAAGAACGCAACTTGTTCTTGAACACGAGCATATGCCCTGGACAATTCATCGGCTTAAGCGCATATTTCGTCGCATCGACCTCTGTAAAATACATGTTCTCTTGATAATGATCCCAGTGCCCAGACTGCTCCCATAGACGCTGATTCATCATAAGCGGGGTGCGCACCTCTTGATATCCACGCGGTACCTGAAGCTCGCGAGCAAAGTGTTCCAGTTCGTTGCGGATTGTCATTCCCTTCGGTAGATAGAACGGCATGCCGGGTGCCTCTTCGGAGAACATGAATAATTCAAGTTCTTTTCCTAATTTGCGATGATCCCGCTTCTTCGCTTCCTCCAGCATATGCAAATGCTCATCAAGATCCGCTTTCTTTGGAAATGCCGTTCCATAGATCCGCTGCAGCATTTTATTGTTCGAATCACCACGCCAGTACGCACCCGCGACGTGCATCAGCTTAAATGCCTTAATTCGCCCAGTCGATGGCAAGTGCGGTCCCCGGCAGAGATCTGAGAACTCCCCTTGGTCATAGATGGATATGACAGCATCCGCTGGTAGTCCTGCAATGAGTTCTAGCTTCAGTGGCTCATGCTTCGCTTCGTACATTCGAACGGCCTCTTCACGCTGCACCTCGCGTCTGACAATCGGAAGATTCTCTTGCACGATTTTACCCATTTCCTTCTCAATGGCTTCTAGATCACGCGTTGACAGTGGGTGTTCGATATCAATGTCATAATAGAATCCATCTTCGACGACAGGTCCAATTCCGAGTTGAACGGCATCTTGGCCGAATATCCGTTTGATCGCCTGAGCCATCAAATGAGCTGTACTATGCCGATAAATGTCAAGCCCTGCCTTACTATCTAGTGTAACAATTTCAAGACGACAATCTTCCACTAGCGAATGACTCAGATCATAGGGATTCCCATGGATTAACCCAGCAATCGCCTGCTTCTTAAGGCCTTGGCTTATGGATTCCGCCACTTGCGCAATGGTCGTGCCTTGTGCATACCTCCTTACTGTTTCATCTGGCAAAGTTACTTGAATTTCCATGTGAATTCCTCCATTTCTTCGTTATCGCAATCTATCATTGAACGCAAAAAAACGCATCTCTCCCGGCAAGGGACGAGTGCGTTCAGCTCGTGGTTCCACCCTAATTCAATCCCCTTCCAGCCATGCTAGACTCTTGGTCCCTGGTGGCAGAAGGAAAATCCTTATTGGTATCCATTATCGTGGATAAGCCGGTGACGCTTACCGCCGCAATCGACATCATGCAGGTTCAACGTCACAGCTACAAAGGGGTAATCTACAATCGTTAGCTGAGGAAGCTCACACCACACACTTCCCTCTCTGACAGCCCGTATTGAAGATCATGTCTTTGATCATCGCCGAAATATTAACTTGGATTAATCATACCTAACATCATAAGCAAAAGTCAATAACTTGTTATATGAAAGTATAATTCTCAAAATTGATCCGATTCCTCTCATCTTATGCGTTAACCCTATATAAGTGCGGCAATTTGTCCAATCATTTCCTATTTTTTTATCATACTATACCATGTAGCACAAAATCTTCTAGGAGAGGGGGAGGAACATGGGAGAAATAGAAAGAGGTGGATTTGGCTTGTTTACTAGCACTGGAACAATCCTCGTATTGTTCATTCTGCTCGTAATTGTTACCCGCGCGTTCATATAAGAATGTCTGGATAGCCCTCTTCACGCAAGAAGACCATGCTGAGTCGAATGAGGCTCTCATGGTCTTCTTGTCATGTTTATGCTGTTGCGATCACCCAGTTGCCTTGCCGGAATAGAGGTTTCATGATCCCATCTGCAAGTTCGCCATCGATATCGAGTGATGTGGATCCGATCATGAAGTCAACATGTGTCATACTCATATTCGCACCGCGTGCTTCGAGTTCCTCTTTGGACAATTGTGTCCCTTCTTGAACATTAAATGGATATGCACTGCCAATGGCCAAGTGACATGATGCATTCTCATCAAGGCCTGTATCGTAGAAAACGCGATTCAAGTTCGAAATTGGCGAGTCCTGTGGAACAAGTGCGACTTCTCCCAAGAATTTAGCACCTTCATCACTCTCAAGCAATTCTTTCAAAGATTCATAGCCGACTTTGGCTGTGTAATCAACCACTTGGCCATCTTTGAAGGTTAATGTAAATCCGTCAATAAGTCCTCCGTTATAATTGAGTGGCATCGTGCTGGATACATAGCCGTTCGTACCTGATCTGTGCGGCATCGTGAATACTTCTTCCGTCGGCATATTCGCGACAAAATAGACGCCATCCTGATTCCATCCACCGCCTCCAACCCATACATGATCCCGTACGAGCTCTACCGTTAACGCCGTCCCCGGACCTTTGTAATGGAGTTTCTTATAACGTTTCTCGTTCAATAACCCCGACAAATTCTGAAGGGATTGAATATGATTCTGCCAGGAAGCAACGGGATCATCGTGATCAATCCGATTGATCTTGAAGAGTATATCCCATAACGCCTGCACACGATCTGATTCCGTAAGATCAGCGAACACTTTGTCTGCCCATGCTTGCGTTGGAACATTGGCCAGGCACCAGCTTATTTTGTTCGTACGAATATAGCTGCGGAATTTCTGTCTTGCCATCGATGCTGCCTTGGCAGCCGTTGAGATTTTACCGGAATCGATCCCATTCAGCAGGTCAGGATCATCTGCCAACAAGCTAAGCAGCGCACCTCCTGATTCACATAACTGCTCCATCGTCGAAGCAGTCCACTGCGGGTAGTATGTAAACGAATCGTCTGGCGCAGACTCGAACCGAATTCTGGATATCGTCTCATCGACCCAAACGACTTGTACGAACTTCGCCCCAGCCTCATAAGCTTTACGGACGACAATGCGTGTAAATTCAGGGGTCTCAAGAGGAGATTCTAAGTACAACACTTGACCTGGTTGTAAGTTTACGCCGACTTTAATCAGTAGGTCTGCGTATTTGTATAATTGCTGCTCAAATCGATCCAATGGTACCTTCCCCCACAACATCATTCTCATCACGCATTATATCAATGCATTAAGAATTCTGTCATTAAAAATAATCTGCGAACCAAGGCTGCGCATCAGGGATAATCTGTTCCAATTGGTCAATCCATTGTCGTGACGCATGAATTCTGTCGATACTATGAAGATACGCGGGACTCCGATAACTGAACATCATTGTTGTGAACGTCTGAATATCCATCTCCACATCTGCATTGCGATTCTCATCCTGTTGAAATGAAATTACTCGCCCCGCCTCAATACGTACGAAGAAGGTTCCTTGATTCCAATCTGCCATCGGATCTTGTATCCGGAGGGCGAGCTCACAATGAGCCGTTTGATGAAATGCGTACTTCATAAGGAATTGTTCAACGTCCACGATTCGCGCCATATAATTCGGGCTGATCCGCTGCTCGATCTCTCCATCATGAAAGTAAAAAGCAAGCTGCTCATTGGTATAGATTGTGCCTTTCACATGATAAACCATGGAAAAATGCGCATGGATAAAATTCCATAATCCTTGATGCGCCTCGTTGTCTAGATAGACCATCTCTCGTACATGGAACATTTCTTCTTCCACTTTGTAACAGAGGTATCCCGAGGGCAGTTTGTCCTCGTTATAATAAATCGCGAGCGATAGTTCATGTCGTTCCCAACGGAAGCGTTCATCCCAAGCGAGATGCCCGCGGATCATCGCGGCATGGGTTCGTGCGGAGAATAACTCATAGATGCGCTCTTTGTCAGGATGATCCCAATCCACTCGTGCTGTTCGTCCTGGAACGTCAAATAACTTCGGAAGCTGCGTGTCTCGTATTTTATATTTGATGCGATCGGAAATAATCTCCCACCCTTGCTTCCGGTAGAACGGAATAGAGTAAGGATAGAGATAGGAGACGCACTGTCCCATCTCCTTCATCCGACGCAGCGCTTCTCTCATCAACGTATGGATTAATCCGTGACCTGCATATTCTGGATACGTCCCTACCCCTGTAATACCTCCCATCGCGTAGATCACCCCGTGTATATTCACGTGGAATGGATAGATCATTAATTGGGAGACCAGCTTATCTTGATCGAACCATCCGATGACCTCGCATAAGCTTAACAACGGTCGTTTCTGTTCCTTCAAGAACTCGCTTCCGATTTCTTGGATATCATGATTCGTGATCTGAAATACATAATTTAGCAAGTCATAGAATTGCTCCATCTCTGATACATCCACTTGACGCATCACCAATTGATCTTGTAAGTCGGATTTCTTCATGGCTAGCCCCTTTAACCATAGCATGGATACATTTATTTCCTACCTAGTGTGTCACAGGGCATCGCTTTTATGCTCATTGCCCACCAAATTGAACAAGAAAAAAGCCGGGCGAATGAATCGCTCCGGCATCCTGTTGTTTATGGATAGAATGTGCTCGCAGGTGTCGTGGAGGGGCACCAGCGTGCAATTTTGAGGAAATGGATCAGCGCACGTTCGGCCTTCTCCGTTCCTATATAGTACAACGCTTCTGCAGCATGCGCTCTGACATACCGGTTCTCATCATCCAGCGCCTCGATAAGTGATGGCACGGCCTCCTCAGCCGATTTCCCTAATTTTGCAAGGGATAGACCTGTCATAAAGCGCACTTGCGTATCAGAATCTTTGAGGCAACGCGCTAGAGCTTGAACAATAATGTCATGCGGCTGTCCAATATTCCCTAATGCTTCAACCACACTAATGCGAACATTCGCGGACGGATGACGAAGCTGTCCAATCAAGAGTGGCACGCTGTCCGATGCAATCTCTCGCAGTTCACCTAGAGCAAATATCGCACGAGTCACGGTCTCCTCACGATCACTGTCCAAAGCTTCGGTTAATCCTTCAACTGCACCCGCTCCAGCAACGGAAAGACCATAGGCAGCGGACAAAGATACGATACGATCCTCATGACGCAACCCTTCGAGCAGCGCTTGGATGCCATGATCTCCATACCGTGCTAAGGCATAAGCTGCATTCAATGCAACGGGTTCGTAAGCATCTTCCAACGCCTTAGCTAAAGCAGTCACCACTTCATCTGCCGAGCTATTGCTCCGTAGAAGCCCGAGCTGATCTGCTGCTGTAACCCGCTCCTCGTTCGAGCTGCTGTTCAATTGTTCGAGCAGATTGGACACTTCGCCTACCTGGGATGCAGCTGCTGATGCACTGCTTCCAACTTCACCACGCATCCAGTTCCAAGTCTCCTGCCAAATGCACTCATGCGGGTGAATCGGTGCCGAGAATGCTGCTGGTGTAACCCATTCAGGTTGTTGATGATCCCAGCTTGGTACGGTTGGACTCTGCGTACGCATAAATTCGAACTTCAGCATATAACGCTCTTTACCTAAGATGTTCGCCGTTGAACGATGCCAGATATCATAAGCAATCAGTGCAAAGGTACCAGCACCTCCACTCGCTTTTGCTTCAGATTCGCTCTCATCTTGCTCGAACACTCTCGTAGCGTAGTTCTGAGTTCCCGGCATGACACCTGTAGGCCCCAGCTCTACTGGTGTATCTTGCGGGAAGTACATGATCATCGCCCACCATGGGTGGTGATTGCGAATACGTCCATAGCCGAAGTAACTGTCTTTGTGCCATCCGCCAGGTTGCGGCGAGTTATTGAAATGGCCGTGATGATGTGCATGAAGCATATAATCCGGTCCTAGTACACTCGTGAGGGCTCCAGTAATGATCGGATGATCGATCACTTTCTGTAACTCGCGAACACGAGGCAGCAGGTTATTACCGGGGTTTCCTTCATGGTTATACACGTAATTCAATTGCTCAAGCAACTGTTGGTGGAACTCGGACGAGAAATCAGTCTGAAGCAGTAAATACCCTTCTGTAATAAACTGTCTCATCTGTTCATCGGTTAATAATTGCGGTTCGTTCATGCTCATGTGTAGACCTCCTCATTTCTCCTGGTCAGGATTGGGACTCTTCGAAAAATCTACCCTTATTCTAAACATGAACGACATCGGATAACATAGCTAATGTTCACATGAATTTGCACAATATTAACCTATTTTTCGTCAAATCAATCAAAACATTTTACGATAACCCGAGGGAGGAAGACCGGTATGTTTCTTGAATACCCGTGAGAAGAAACATAGCTCCATACCTAGGGCCCGAGAGATCTCGGAGACCGAATCATCGGTTGCCGTTAGCATATATTTCGCCTTCTCCATCTTCATCTGGTGAACATACTGAATCGGCGTAACCCCCATCATTTCATTGAAATAGCGGATAAAATAATTCGGGTGGAAATGTACCAGTTCCGCCATCTCCTGCACGGTTATGTTCTGATCCAGATGCTGATCGATATACTTCAGGACAGTTTGGATTTTGTGCATCCGATGATTCGCATCATAATGCAATTGATGTTCGTATTGACCTTGTAAGGAACCCTCGAGGAAGACGCTTACAATCTCCAGTAGGACAGAACGCTGCATAATGATCGCCGTGAAATCCTTACTCTCTTGATAATGAATCAACCGTTGGAACAGCTGAATAAGATGGTCGTGATTCGACACATCGATAAAATGCGGCAGCTTGAGCAGCTTGAATAAGTCCATATCTCCGATTTGGGCGGTAAAATGACACCAATATTTACTGAACGTATTCTCGTTCACGACGCTATACGATTGCCGAACCCCTGCGGGCATAACGAATAATTGACCAGGCTTCGGTCGGTACGTAATCCCGTCTATCGTCAGTTGGCCTTCCCCTTCGAGTATATAGTAGAAGCGGTTAAAGTCAGGTACGTAGTTGATAGAGCGCCATCCGTGATCTACCTTCGTATGCGCTGCGACGGACAGATGAACTTGCACATTCGCAATCACATTGCGAAGTCGCGACAATTGTTTGGTTGATTTCACGATCCTCGCTCCCATGTCGAGGATTCGGTTGCTAACAGGTGACAATGCGTCTTTACTAAATTCCAGGTCGTCAATGGATTCATCTCCCATAAGCCATTATCATTCCTAAGAAGGCAGCAGTCATGATGACTCCTGCCGATATCAACCTATTGTTCAATTCGGACATTTTTGACTCGCACACTGCGTTCAATGACACCAAGTCGCCAGAATAGTGCAATCGCCCCGACAGCAAGACCCGTGATCAGGCCAACCCAGTATCCATAAGCCTCAAGTGTTGTCAGCTTCGCAAGCGCCATTCCTACGGGAAGGCCAATAACCCAATAGGATACTAGAGCAATTATAAATACACTATTCACATCCTTGTATCCACGCAGCGCCCCCTGAATCGGTGCTGCAATCGCATCCGATAGTTGGAAGAACAGAGCATAGACTAAGAAGGACTCCGTCATTGCAATCACGACCGGATCATGGGAATATAGCCCTGCAATTTTCACTCGGAAGATGACTAGGAACACGGCACATATCACAGCAAGCGATACGGCAGAGACCATTCCAATTCTTGCATATTGCTTGGCATCCTTGTACCGCTTCGCACCAACTTCATATCCGACAAGGATGGTTAGTGACATCGCAATGCTCAGAGGGAGCATATACAAGAGTGAAGCGAAATTAAGTGCAGATTGATGGGAAGCAATCGTAACCGTATCATAACCGCTCATAAGCAGCGTCACCATCGAGAATACGCCCACTTCTAGAAAAATCGATAATCCAATCGGCACGCCAATGCGAAGGATTTCTAGCCACTCAGCGAATCGAACGCGCTCCAACCGTGAGAATAAAGCCAGCTCTCGCATGGTAGCATTCCGTTTCACAAAGAATAGAGCAACGATCAAGAGGACAATATAAGTGATTGCGGTTGCCACGCCAGATCCAACACCCCCTAGTCGAGGAAAACCGAAATTACCGAAAATGAACAAGTAATTTAGCAGCACGTTCACCGGGAATGACAACAACGTAATAAACATGGTCACTCGAGTCATGCCGAGGCCATCGATGGTTGCACGGATAACGGTGTACACGAATAATGGGACAACCCCAATCCCAATCGCCTTGAGAAATGATTTCGCGACGCGATCCACTTCGGATTCCAAGTGCATCATGTTAATCAACGGGTCCACAGCAAAAATACCTAAGATGATTACAGCAACCCCGAAAACAACCGATAAATACGCAGCTTGTGTCACACTTGAGGCGATTCTAGATCGATTCCCTGCACCCATATTCTGAGCAACAATGGGTGTTACCGCAAGGAATATTCCCGTCAACCCCGTATATACAGGCACCCAATAACTTACGGCGACGGCCACCCCAGCCAAATTTTCCTTATTGAAATTACCTGACATGACCGTATCGAAGAAACTCATACATTGCAGGGCAACCTGTGTTACTAGGATTGGAAGCAGAATCATAACGACCTGCTTCAATTTCTGATTCATTGTAAATGTCTGTATCATGATGTGCTGATCAACCTTTCTCTCTTTCTCCTTACCCAGTGTAATAGCTATATATCTAAAAAGAAACTAGTAATTAGAAAAAGCCTGAACCACGCAGGATTGCGGGCCCAGACTTTATCGTATTCATATCCTCTTCTTACTCTGACGATTCTCCATAATTCGCCTGACAGAAAGCATCAACCGCTGCGACCTCATCCTCTTCAAGGTCCATATCTAAATACTGTCCGGTCGTCTTCTCATAAAGCTCATATTTCACGATGCCTGTCCGGTTCTCTTCGACAACATAGATCACGCGAATGTAAAGACCGTTCTCAGACCACAGCTCGTCATCTTCAGGAACATCAATATCAAGCTTAAATTCATAGCGTGTTCCTGACAAAATCCCAAATGGATCCTTAATCAATTCCACTTCAAATGCTGTTATGTTAATCATACTTGTATCCCCTCTAATGGCTGTGGTAATAATACTTCGATTCTCGATCGGATCGATGCTTGGTGCAGCTCTTTACCAAATATCGTCACGATCCCTCGATCATCCCTCGAGCGAATCAATCGTCCGATCCCCTGTCTCAGACGGAGCAGCATATATGGCATATCCACTTCTTCCATCGGATCCGCTGCATCCTTTCTTCTCGCTGTAAATACAGGGTCATTCGGTGGGAATGGCAAGGACCAGATGATGACATGTGATAAAGAGGGACCCGGGATATCCAATCCTTCCCAGAGCGTAACTGCGCAGAGTACACTCTGTTCATCACGCTCAAAGTCTGCAATCACATGACTAATCTCTGCAGAGCCTTCATATAAAAATCGGTAACCGAGAAGCCCTGGTGTCTGCGCCTGCCTGTGTCTGAACGCCAGCAATTCCTCCTGCGATGGGAACAAGATCAATGCCCGTCCTTCCGATTGTTCAAGAAGTCGGCGGATTTGATCCATTTTATCCGCAGCTGGATCATCCAATATCAGTTGACTTCGCATTTGATCTTCATAATCATAAGGCGAAGGCACGGAGAATGATAAAAAGTCATGAATTCCAAGACTGTTCGCCATATAATCGAAGGATCCATCAACTGATAATGTTGCTGAGGAGAAAATAACGGGCATCTTCTTCGCAAATACACGTTCACTCAAAATTTCCTTCACGGTCTTCGGCATAATAATGAGCGTGATCCCGTCTTCATCCTTCGTGACCCAAGTAATCAGTTGGTTCGGTTGTTCGAATAGCGCAAGTGCAATTTGGATCATCTCCAGATGCTCTTCGACAATCTTTAGCTGATAATCATCGAGGGAGAACATGCCGCTCTCGAACACCAACTCTTCTTCAATGACGGCAATGCGATCACGGAATCGTTTCACTTCCTGCATCAACGTATCTGTTAGCATGATTTCTCGCCGGTCCGAAGCTGGAACTTGACGACTATTACGATCAATCATGTCGAATAATAACTCGCTCTGCATAATCGCTTCTTCTACTGCTACCGCTAGAGATTCTCTGACTTCGCCCTCCAGCAATCTTACGACAAGACTTTCAAATAAATTATGCTTCAACTTGTACGTGAGCGCATTCTGTGCAGCCGTCTCCAAGAGATGTCCCTCATCAAAAACAACGGAACTATGCTCCGGAAGGAGCGGCAGTTGCCCTTCACGCTTCCTTGCTTCATATGTCCATACATGTTCCATATAGAAATCATGGGAGCAAATAATGAGATCCGTCGATTTTCGATAATGATCTCTAGATAATGTCTGACCGCATCGATGACGCTGATGGCAGACAAGACAGTCTTGGAACACATCCCAGCCTATTCTCCCCCATTGCTCATCCGATAGATGCGGAAATTCCTTCCGGTTGCCGTATGGGTGGAACGCTTGCATCGTGTCCGGGAAATGAACAAAATCCGGCAGATCTTGATAAATCGTTTGGTAGCTCTCTGCATCCTCAAATCCTGACTTGGCTTCATCGAGTTTATTCAGGCAAATATATTGTGTCGGGGATTTACTCAATCTCGCATCGATCGTGAGGTCCAAATAGCGAGCAAGCTTGGCGATATCTCCTTCCGGCTTGACCAATTGTTCGATTAAGGACTCATCAGCACATGCAATAACCGCAGGTTTCCGCGTATATCTTGCGTAACTGATCGCATAGAGCAGGTAGACGAGCGTCTTGCCGGTTCCAACACCCGCTTCAGCGAAAATCGTCTGCTTCTCACTATAGGCCCGTTCCAGCTGAAACGCCATATAGATCTGTTCGTCCCGGATTTCAAAGCCGGCTTCCGGTAAAATCTCATAGAATACATCCGCGATCCAATCACCAGCTTGTTTCATGAAAGACTCTCCGGGGTTAAATGCAAATGGGTACGTAGTCAATCGAATTTTGCCTCCAAATCATTAAGAAAAATACTTCACAAAAAACACATCCTACTACTATACACTAAAAATACCGATCTGTGTGCTTCAAATCCCTTGTATTTCCCGGAAAGTCGTATCCGGCGCTGTAAAAGATAGCAGCCTTGTCCCTTCCTCCATCAATGCTTGTCGTATATCCAGTTCCAGCGGAGCAAAAGGTTCAATCGTTAACACTGCTTGTTTCTTCTTGTTCTCGATTTTCCATAGACCTTGAACGAACCCGTCAATTAGAATTGTCGACCGAATGATACCATTATCGGTAAATACACGGGTACGATATTCATCAGCCATGATCCGACTTCGATCCGCGAAAGATAGCAGCATATTATCGAACTCACCAAGGAATCGAACGGGCGCTTGCGTATCCGCTGACGGACGAGGTGCATCTGGTAAATCATAGAGTATATGTCCTTCTTCATTTTGAAACGTCAGCAGCTGAGGCAATAGACGATCTATGGCCTCACGAAGCTTCGTTAACCCGCTCCATGTCTGCATATCCTGCACCGTTGCCGGGCCGAAGGCAGCAAGGTACCTCAGAATCATTGCATCAGGGCTCGTGGTGGTAGTGAGCGCTTGACCAAGCCATGCTTCGATTGTCGTATGCGTCGCACTCCCGCTCTTCCCCCAGAGACCCCGCGGCGGAATTTGGACAAGCGGAACCTTATTCCGAACGGCATTGGCTAGCGCAGCAGCATTATGATCAGGCCACTGCAACTGTAGGAGTTTGCCTAATTCAGCGAATGTTCGAGGATGCTCTTCTACCAGCTTTCGACCAGATACAGCGACCTCCTCGAGATCAGCTCCCTGTAACTGTCGCCCATAAGAGCCCTGAAGACCACGATCCATCACAGGTTGAAGCATAGGTCTAAACGTGAGACAATCTTGATCTGTCACAAGGTGAATCGTGGAGCGCATCAGACTAATGCGTACGACACGTCGAGACAAGATTAATGCCGATAAATCGTCTGGTTGAAATTCTCGTAGGCGTGACCATAATCCGAAATAAGGTGGATTCGGCACCTGTGATTGCATACCTACTAAATGTTCAATCGCATTGTAGACGGGCATATCAGCACGCTCTAATAATAGCTGGCGCGCGAGTAATGAGCGGTTTAAGGCTCGTTTATTTAACATTTGAACCATGGATTACCTCCTCTTTCTATGCATTCATTCGCACGATAACTTCTTCGAATGTCACCACTTCGGCATCCTTCTTGTTGCGCTGCTTCAGTTCAACCTTTCCTTCGGCTGCTTGCTTTCCGACAACAATACGATACGGTATCCCAATCAAGTCCGAATCTTTGAATTTAATGCCTGGTCGTTCCTCGCGATCATCGAGCAGTACTTCGACACCGTTAGCTCGCAAACGTTGATATAAGGAATCCGTCAATTCCGCTTGACTGGTATCCTGCAATGACACTGGAATAAGGTGTACATGAAATGGAGCAATTGCTTCTGGCCAGCATATTCCATGCTCATCATGCTGTTGTTCAACGACGGCCGACAATATTCTCGACACGCCAATCCCATAACATCCCATAACCATCGTCTGTTCGCGTCCGGATGCATCTAAGAAAGCTGCTCTCATCTTCTCGCTATATCGTGTTCCAAGCTTAAAGACTTGCCCGACTTCAATTCCACGGCTGAACTGCAATCTACCTTGATCACAATGCGGACATGCATCTCCTTCAACAACATTCCGCAAATCCAATACGGTATTCATGTCAAAATCACGCCCTGGTCGTACATATCGGATGTGATAATCTTGTTCATTCCCTCCCACAATAGCCTCTTCCATCCGTGCTACAGCATGATCAACATAGACCGGTACGGCAAGACCGAGTGGTCCTGCGAATCCGACTGGCGCCCCAGTGATACGTTCAACGGTAGCTGCATCGGCCAATTCGAGTTGTTCGACGCCAAGCGCATTCATGAGCTTGATTTCATTGACCTCATGATCACCGCGTACCAACGCAGCAATGACATGATCGCCTATACGATATATTAACGTCTTGATCAGGTGCTTCGGGTTGAGATTCAGCAGCTGCACTAATTGGTCGATCGTATGAATGCTAGGGGTATAGAATCGCTCAGGCATATCGAGAATCCGAGTATTATTAATATTATTTCCCGTCTGTTCACTTGAGAGTCTAGCCACCGCTTTCTCCAAATTCGCCGCATATTCACAACAATCACAAGACACTATTGTATCTTCTCCAATGTCCGCCAGTGCCATGAACTCATGCGTACCGCCATCTCCGCCAATCGCGCCTGCATCTGCTTCTACCGCTCTGACATGAAGGCCGAGACGGTTGAAGATCCGATGATAGGCTTGAGACATGATTTGATAGGACCGATCGAGACCTGCCATGTCTGTATCGAAAGAGTATGCGTCTTTCATCAGAAATTCTCGACCACGCAGCAACCCGAATCGAGGTCTTCGTTCATCCCGAAATTTCGTCTGAATCTGATACACGATAAGAGGCAGCTTACGATACGTGTTGATCTCATTGCGTACAATGGTGGTGACGACCTCCTCATGGGTAGGACCAAGTGCGAATTCACGCTGATGACGATCGTGAAGACGGATGAGTTCAGGTCCATAGATTGAATACCGTCCAGATTCCTTCCAGAGCTCCGTTGGCTGCATCGAAGGCATGAGCATTTCTTGAGCACCTACTACGTCTAACTCCTCGCGAATAATGTTCTCAATATTCCGCAGCACCCTCCTTCCTAACGGCAAATAACTATAGATTCCTGCAGCTAACGTGCGAATCATGCCTGCTCGAAGCAAAAGCTGATGACTGATCGCATCTGCGTCCGATGGTGCCTCTCGCAGGGTAGGTGAGAATAATTGACTTTGACGCATCGTATACTCCTCCTCTTTCTCTGTATGACAAAAAGACACATTCGTCAGGGACGAATGTGTCGTGGTACCACCCTTATTTCATCATCACACGGCGTATGATGATTCTTCGTCGATATAACGGTCGAACCCGGTATTGGTAAAGTTGTCAAACTGGATAAGCCGCAATCACCAATACAGCTCACAAGACAGGGGCATTCATTCGTAGCTAGAAACCTTGCAGCCAAGGGGTCTCCTCTCTGACGCGACGAAAGGCTGAATACCATGATTCTCGGTCAACACTGTTGAATATTAACGACAAATCTACAATATCGCTGAGCTATTGTCAAGAAGAATTTGGAAATCTAATTACCTTGTATTACGATATACTGTGTGATATTCTGTTAATCACGAAGTAGAAAGGAGTGAATATCGTGAACAAAGAACTATTAAAAGGCAGTATTGATCTTATCCTACTGAACCTCATCGCTCAGAAGGATCAATATGGCTACGAGCTTTCCAAAAAAATTCGATTGCTTAGTAATGATGTCTATGAAATCGGAGAAGGCACACTCTATCCAGCCCTTAAGCGTTTAGAGTCTCAAAAAGCCGTCGAATCCTACTGGGGAGAATCGATTGAAGGCGGACGCCGTAAATATTACCGCATTACGAACGAGGGAACCAAAATCTTGCAATCGAAAATGAAAGATTGGCAAACGCTGACGCGCCTCGTGACCCTAACGCATGAAGGGAGCGAGTAGCATGGATTTTGAACAATATACATCACAGATCGTTCAAGGCTTGCCTTGTTCCAAGCGTGAGAAGAAAGATATGCAGGACGAGCTCAAGGATCATTTAACCGAACTACATATGGACCTGATCGAAGAAGGCTGCGACGAGCATACGGCTTCAGCTATGGCCATCGAACGATTCGGGAAGCCGCAGTTCATCCGCAATCAGCTATGTCATGCTCTCCCGCTCGTGGACAAGTATATACGCAAATGGATTCTAGCGCTTTTCATTCTCTATACCTCCCTCCTCAGCTACGTCATGCTCCTATCGAGTGACCGCTGGGCACGTCGGGCGTTTACAATCGAATGGAAACGTAAAATGCTTGAGTATGGACATACGCAGAGTATGCACTTATACGAGAATACAGTCCCTTTTCACACTTTGCGTGATTATATCGTGAATCATCATCGCTATACCTTTACAACGATCTTCTTGAATTTGTTCGGCAATATCGGGGTTTTCATCCCGTTTGGTCTATTATTACCCTTGCTCTTCCCTTACTTCCGGTCAATTCATCGCATCTTTCTTGCTTCATTTACCGGATGTGTTCTCATCGAGATGCTGCAATATGCTTTCACCTTAGGCAGCTTCGATGTGGATGACCTGATATTGAACTTAATTGGCGGTATCATGGGATTCGGATGCTATAAAGTGATACATGCCTTGGTCAATCAATACAAACATGCAAAGTTCCAAATTCATGAATAAGCACGTTACACGATGCCCCTTGCCATGAAGAAATGATCTCATCACTTCATCAAGGGTTTTCATTTCAGTAAGTACATCGTAATACGATCTATATTGTGATATATATTCCAAAGGAGTTCCATCATGAAACATACCATGTATATTCTACTAACTTTAGTACTTATTTTATCCGTCGGAATTACAGGCTGTTCAAGTCCTGCTGCTCCAACTGCTGTACCCAAACCGATTGTTGTGAATCCTGCTTCTCCATTTACGTATGATGTTGTGCCCGAGACGTTCCAAATCTCTGTTACAAAAGACGGCAAGACAGAGATCGCGTCCGAGCCTCAACCCATACGTAAAGTCTCAAATGTGCAACGTGTGGGCGATAAAATATCATGGACATATCCTGACGATGGCCTACAGGTTCAGTTAACACGGGCAAAAGACGCGCTTGAAGTTCAAATGACGTCGACCGCAGCGAAGTCCATCACATGGCCAACGTTAAGCGGAGACAGTTATATGATACCTTGGGGGGAAGGGAAATGGATTCCTAGTCATGATCAGCACTGGAGAGCATTCCTAGCGGACGAGAGTCTGTCCTTCAATGAATCCTTCTCCATGCGTTTCATGACGGTGAACAAGAGCCAATATGCAATCATGTATGTTCTCGACAATCCTTATAACAATACGGTAGATTTCACGGTCGACCCACGGATCACGATCTCGTTGACGCATGATTTTCCCTCTATTAATCCGGATAAATCGTATAATTTCCGTATTTATGTAACCGACAATGATCCTGTAGCAATCGCCGGTATTTATAAAAATGAACTGCTCGCACAAGGAAAATTCACGACACTCCAGGAGAAAGCTGCGAACAATCCGAATATCGAGAAGCTCTATGGCGCACCGCATATTTATATGTGGAATAAATCTCTCCTCTCCGAGGAGGATATCCTTTGGCCGAAGTTGAAATCGAAACTCGATAAGCCATTTCTCGATTGGATCACTTCGCAGTTACCACGTGCAAGTGATGAAGGGAAAGAGCAAGCAGCCCAGTTCCGTGCTGTCATGAAGCAGGATTATTATGATAAATATCAGAAAAATAGTATGATCAGCGGGTTTAACGCGCTGCTCCAATCCAAGGATTTCTACCAGCCGGAAATATTCAAATCCCTGGATCGGTCAACCGAAGCGTTGATCGCCCAAGGAATCGACAAGCTGAATCCCGTACAATTATTCGAATTGAACAAACGTCTGCTGAAGGCTAAACTCGGCGATGCCGTCGTCGAAGTCGATCACTGGAATGAGAAGAATACCGTTCATTTACTACAGCAGTTCCAGCAAGCCGGTATGACAAAAGCTTGGCTCGGTCTGTCCGACTGGACTGCTGCTTATATGAATCCTGAGTTCGTTAAGAAGGCGGCGGAGCTCGGCTATTTGATTGGGCCCTATGATTCCTATCATTCCATTCATCAAGAGAAGACAGGCGATTGGGAGACAGCTTTCTTCCCTGATGCAAGTCTCTACGAAGACGGTACTATTACGAAGGCAAATGGGGAGAAAAAGACAGGTTTTCTGAAGAAAGGCCGTCTGCTCAACCCGACCTTGTCACTGCCAAGTGTCAAGCAGCGGATGCAAGAAATTATGGGCACCGGTGTAGCCTTTAATTCCTGGTTCATCGACGTGGATGCCGCCGGTGATTTCAATGATGATTACACACCGGGCCATGAGACAACAGAAGCGCAAGATATGCAGGCCAAGCTTGATCGTATGGCGTATATCCGTGACGAACAGCATATGGTGATCGGTTCCGAGACAGGGAATGATTATGCGAGCCAGACGATTGCATTCGCACATGGCATGGAAGCGCCTGTGATCAAATGGGGCGATGCCGACATGCGGACGAACAAACAAAGTCCATATTATATCGGTGGCTATTGGGGGCCGCAGGGACAAATTCCGGAACGTTACAACAAACAAGTTCCAATTAAAGAACTCTATGATCATATCTATATTGACCCTACGTATTCCCTTCCACTCTTCAAATTGGTGTATAACGATTCCGTGATTACCACAGCGCACTGGGAGTGGGGATCCTTCAAAATTAAGGGTGAAGTCGGTACAAGAATGCTGAAAGAGCTCCTCTATAATGTCCCTCCGCTCTATCATATGAATGAGCGAGCTTGGAACATCAACAAGCAGCGTATCACGGATTATTTGAAGGTGTGGTCCCCTTTCCATGCGGAAGCTGTCCAGAAATCGATGACAGATTTCAAGATACTGTCTGAAGATAGGCTCGTTCAACAGGCTTCATATGGCGATCAGTTACAAGTTACCGCGAACTTCTCAGATCGCAAAGTGAAAGTTGGCAGCGAGACAATCCCTGCACGTGCAGCACTCATCATTCGAAATGGCGAGCGTACATGGTTCCAGGCGCCGCAAGAGTAATTGGAAAAATAGAAGGACATCTCGTTCACGAATGAACGGATGTCCTTCTTCATGTCTCGCTAATCATAAACGGTAGAGCTGAGACGTCGGCTAATAGCGCATCCAGTCCAGCACAGCAAGGACCGGGCGATGATCCGATGCGACGTCTTCCTTCATCACGATCGGCTCTCCCACTTGCCACTGATCCTTCGCCCCAACCATGATGTAATCAATTTTACCATCTTCTGCATTCGTCCAGTCCGTAATGCTCGCCGTGGCATCTGTCCACACGGCTGACATCAGCTTCATCGTATCCGATCCAGGTATTGCATTTAGATCCCCTGCGAGAACATAAGGTGTCTCTTTGCTGTGCAGCTCAATAATTGCTGCCGCTTGCTTAGCTTGAATCTGCTTCGGATTCCACTCCAGATGGACAGCGGAGAACGTTAACGGCGGAAGCTCTTCCCCTAAATCCAACTTCACCGTTAAGAGTATTCGCTGCTCTCCCTGCTTGACATTCGGCAAGTACGTCTTCTGTTCAGTGATTACGGGGAACCGAGATAATACCGCAACACCGTACTCCCCGCCCATCAAATCAATGGCTTTGCCGAATACCCCTGTCATTCCCATTCGCCGAGCAAGTTCAGCAGTCTGGTCCACGTCATCACTGCGCGGTACATATTTGTCGACTTCTTGCAGCGCAATAATGTCCGGTTGTAGAGACTGCATGACATTCGCAATTCGCTGTAAATCTACAACACCATCCATGCCTTCTCCATGATGAATGTTGTATGTCAGCACTCGCAGTCTTACAGACGTCTGTTCCTTCCTGTTCATCGTCATCCTCTCATCGCACATCCTCTCCACCATGACGTTTCATCTTCTTCCCTCAAGATATCACAAATCCGATCGAAAAAGGCATGAACCTCAAGAAAATATCTTCTTGTAGCTCACACCTTTTTGTCTTATGTTACGCGTCTCATTTCGAGGACATGATGTCTTCCATGCTGCGATACATGACGACCCGATTTCTCCCTGCATGCTTGGCCGCATATAATGCTTCATCCGCCTTCTTCAATAAGCATTCCATCGTATCTTCAGAACCCTCTGCATTCGAGGAAATACCGATGGACAGCGTCACTGGACGTCCGATCGGACTTATTGAAGTTTCCATTCTTGCTCGTATCTTATCTGCGACGATGTAAGCTTCTTGTTCTGTCGTTTCCGGCATAAGGATCGTGAACTCCTCACCGCCATACCGACAACAAAAGTCTTGGTCCCGCTTCACTTCCATCATCACTTGCGCTAGAAATTTCAGCACTTCATCGCCAAGTTGATGACCATATGTATCATTAACCGATTTGAACCGATCCAAATCCAGCATGGCGAAAGCATAAGATATCCCCTGCTCTTCCCAGAGTGACGTGATAGCCATCATTGTTCTTCGGTTCGTTAATCCTGTCAGTGGATCCGCCATCGCTTCTTGTGACAGCTCATCGGTCTTCTGCTTCATCCGATCGAAGGCGATTGCAATCGTCTTCGCAAGCTCATTCGTCTCATAATTCCAACTCGGTTGAAGCGGGATAGAGGTTAAACTCTCATCCCCTTGCGAGAGACGTGATGCGGCATTCGCGAGCTGATACAAAGGCTTGGACAAGCGACGGGCAAGCCAGATCGACAACAATAATAGAACGATCAAGTACGGCATCGAGAACACGAGCATATTCTTAATGAGCTTGTTGCTGCGCGCTTGAATATAACTCTCTGGTGTTTGCGATACAATCCCCCAGCCGACTTCATCGACCTTCGCAAATCCTGCCAGATACCGAACACCTTTGATATTTGTCACTAATTGCTGTCCACTAACCCCATGGATTAGATTCTGTACAACAGGATTCTGATCTACTTTCTCCGCAATACGCGATGAATCCGGATGATAGATTAATCGGCCCGAAGAATCGACGACATAATAATACGATCCATTCTTATTTTTATTTTGGGTACCTAGAATGTTCTGAAAAATATTCGGCTGTTGCAAGTAGATCGAACCCGCAACAAATCCTTTGTAAACGCCTTTCGAATCGTAGATCGGGTGGCTAACGAGCACGATCAGCCGCTTTGTAATGGCCAGAAACGGCTCTGAAATAAGAGGGGTACGACGTTCGAGCGCCTCCTGCGCCGCTTGCGAGCTAAGCTTCTGGCCGATTAAGGACAGGTGGCTCGGTGAAGTCGATACGATCGTCCCCCCAGCATCCACGACCACAATTGAATTAAAATAATGGTTGGTATCCATAAAGAAATCAAGCTGTGACAGGACATTCGAATCGGTTAGAGGTACATCCGCGAAATAATCTGCCGTCACTTTAATGCTCTTCTTCATCGATACCATCAGAGATTGTGTCATCTTACTGAGATCTGTCGCGTTGATTTTGTTAAATTCTATCGTGTTGTTATATAACGAGATGCGCTCCGCTTGATAACCGACAATCGTATTGATAATAATTGTAACGAAGACGGAGATGAGTACAACAATTGAAATGATTGCCGATAATTTTAAGCCTTTTCGTGGCTGCTTGTTTGGTTCCATATCGCTCCTTTATTGAATGGTTGATCGCCTATTACCAATTTTGTCGAATCGATGGTAGAATCTAGTGCATTCTTCCTAAAAGTCTATTGTAGCACTTTCTTTTTCGATTGTTCAAGATTTGGTAATTTCAATCTGGAGCTCTTTTTCTTCAATAGCAGAAATTTGGCGTACCGCAGCGGCGTTTCATACGTACGATAGAACGTCTTCTTCATATTTGCTTTCCGGAACGAATAACGTTGATCCCTGCAGTTCATCTCAATTAATTTCACTTGCCCGAACTCATCAATCCCAATATCTAGTCCCACGTCAGCCAAAAGCGGCAGCTTGGTGCTTAGGAATTTAACCATCTGAAGGGAAGACCTCTCGACCGTACGCTTCATAATCACCGGATGGAAGCCGCTCCCGCGGAACAATACCTGTGTGCGTTTCACCTTCCCGCCTTTGGCGACATTGGTGACATGGCTTCCCTTCGCAGCGACCTTCCCTACGATACCGGTAATCTGCCACCTCCCATCTCCCCCTCGTTGGACGGAGACGCGTAGATCATAGACATTCCCCTCATGTTTGGCCAATTGAATCGCTTCTTGAATCATATATTTCTGTCGGCCAACCTTCTTCTTAATCCAGGCGATTGCTCTGTCCTCATTTAACAGATACTTTTCTCTCTTCTTCCAGGTCAAGATCCATAATCCGTTCATGTCTTTCTGAATCTTGATGATGCCTTCCCCCACACTGCTGCTCGTCGGTTTAATATAGAGTGCATTATGTTTTACCATCGCTTTACGAAGTTGTGCAAGTGTGAATTTCACAGACCACGGGAGGAAACGCCGCATGCGCTTTTCCTTGTACATGAGCTGATAGATATGCAATTTATCAAACCGATTAACGCGATTAAAAATCGTACTGCGTGCAGCCAGCGTCGCCATAAGTTGCTTACTCGATTTCGAAAAAGCCATCGCGCGATTATGCGTCACACTCGGGATAGGACGTCTAACAAGATGAAATTTAGGATGTCTATAGATTAATCCGATAACAACATTGTTCCGAATTGGCCTTAGTGACATAAAGAGGGGCGTAATGCCAAGTTCTTGACCCGCTTTCTGATATAAGGCAATGCGTTCACTGCCTGTTTTCCCGCTTCGTATCCCCGCATATGTCTTCGGATCGAGGAGAACACCAACGATTGCACCCATCTACTCACCACCATCTATTAATCATATGTCACTCACAGAGTATGCATAGCCCATTCGGATTAACACGGTGGAAGCCTACGACACAGAATTAATGGCACCCCCATCACGCTTCAGAATTTTGAACAACTTGAGGGACCTCCACTGCATCCTGTACATGTTTACGGTATAGAGGCAATAGAACCAACATCCCAATGAAGAACAAACAGCCACTTATCAGATAGACCGCAGATAACGATAGCGCGCTTTTGAGAATCCCGGCTATCGACATCCCGATCACCATCATCCCCATAAAGAGCGGTGTCATGACGCCACCGACGCGGCCGATGAACGCACCTTCGGTGTTCTTAATCATCAACGTATTGATGCCGATCATTATGAACGGATAGAAAAAGCCTCCTAACACTTGACAGCTCATAGACAGCGGTACGCTAACGGAGAATCCAAGTCCAATTGTTGTGAATGTACTGATCGCTAGACCCAAAGTTAACAAGGTCTGTGGTTTTATTTTCTTCGCGATTCCCATCACGACAGCTCCACCCACGAGCATTGCTGCACCATTGGCCATCATCATCCACTTCAATTGACCCTTATCCAGTCCTAAATTCTCCATCGTGACGAAGATCAGCATCGGTTGAACTAACCCCGCGGCGAAGCCTGAGAACACAAATGCGCCACCAAGCGCTCGAAGCTCTCGTTTTCGCCATACATAATGAAGCCCATCCTTCAAATCCTGCATAAAATGGGTCTTTTGCTCCTGACATACATCTTCAGCATCCTTCGGTAACCAAGAGAGAATCCAACCTGCACCTAAGAACAGCACGGCAGTGATCGCTAGGGCCACTTCTAACCCATATTGTTGATAAATAAATGTCCCTACCATCGGTCCAATCACGACAAATACCGCCGTAAGCGTCTGGTAGATCCCCATTACCGCTTGCAGCTGCTCTTCCGGTACATGCTGCTTATAGAGCTTCATCGCGGACGGTTGCGAGAATTGCGACAAGATCGAAGAGATTAATGTCGCGAAAAACAATGCATGCCATGCCCCATACAGAATGACCAACAAGACCGTAATAATCGATAGTGCGGATAACATATCACTACCGATCATGGTCCTTCGTGGCTTGGATCGATCGGCGAAAGTGCCCCCAATGATCGCGAAAATGAAAATGGGCGCATATTCAACCACCGAGATTAGCGAAACATATAGTGGATCGTTATGCGTCATATCTGTCACATACAACAAAATTGCAAAATTCCTTACCCAGATGCCAAGGTGAATCAGCACACGGGACGAGATGATCGTCCGGACATACGGATTTTTAAACATCGAATTTCCTTCTCCCTTCAACACCACGTTTTTATTAATAGACATTTACGTTTGATGTCTATAATTACAATGGATATATTATCATTACGTTTACTTTTACGTCAAACATTATTTTATCCCGTTTATTTTTGAAGATACAAAAAAATCCCCAGAGCCTAAGCCCTGGAGATTGATCTTTATTCTTTATTTACTTCTGTATCCAATTAATTCGAATCTAGCATGCGCAGTACAATGACGGTTGCTTCTGCACGCGTTGCTCCGGCTTTTGGAACGAATTTATTACCTTCACGGCCTTTGATGATCGACTTATCCACTGCCGCTTCAACCCATCCTTTTGCCCAAGCTGGAATGACATCCTTATCCGCGAAATTCAGCTTATCGCCTGTTCCTTGCGTGAGCTTCAATCCACGTGCTGCCATCGCTGCAATTTCAGTACGTGATATTGTACTATTCGCACGGAATGTGTTGTCATCATAGCCTGTGATGATGCCCGCTTTGACCGCTTTAGCCACTTGCGGCTGTGCCCAATTCGGGATCTTGAGCAAGTCATTGAATTGGAGTGCATCGCCATCTGGCAAATTCAATGCACGTGCAAGAATGGCCGCAAATTCAGCTCGGGAGATTGGCGCATCCGGCTTGAACGTGCCGTCTGGATATCCATCGACGATGCCCTTCTCAACGGCTTCAAGGATTTGATCCTTCGCCCAATGATTCTGGATATCTGTCAGCGTGGGCGCACTTGCTTTACCCGCAACCTTGAACGAAGCCGAACTGTTAACAGTTACAGTAGCCGAGGTGAGATTATGATCGACGGTCTTCATCGCCGTCCAAGTCACTTTCGCATCGCCCTCTTTTTTAACTTTGAACGAAATGGTGCCGATATCGAAATCCCCATCCTGCCCATTGACCTTCCCAATTTTCGTATGTGCGATCGTAATCTCCGTATCTTTCTTAATTGGCGATACAGAGAACCCCTCCATTTTGGACTTCGCGGTTACGACTTCCAATTGATTCGGGTCATAAGTAAATTTAGCTTCATAGGCATACAGGTCTTTAATTCCTTTACCACTCAAGGTTAGTGAGACCGTCTCACCTACTTTGGCCTGCTTCTGATCTGCTGTTAAAGAGAACGCAGGTCCCGTAGCTGCGAATGCTGTATTCAATACAAGCGGCAGACATAAGATGCCGGCAAGTAACGTGGATAGTAATTTCGTTTTCATAGGATCGTCCCTTCGAATTTCAGTATATTTTTAGTATGGGTATATAATTCATGATTTAACGCATACCTTAAAATTCGAATCATCCCTCCCCTATCTTCTAATCTAGTAACGTTTTCAAAATTATTAACGAAATTAATGTTACTATTTGTATCTAAATTACCGCGAGCCATCACATTTTGCAAGTCTTTCGACATAACTTCTAATAATCTTATAAAATTCATCATAGAACTGTTAATGTAATGTAAAGACGCGGTTTTTACCCCTTTTTTTCGACAAATAATAATTCATAGTCTTATAGATCTAGGTCTAACGAATGAGATTATTTCGATACCCAAAAATGATCCATTATGTATCATTGTGAGTTCAAAAATAGCAGCCCTAGATTTCTCTCGGGCTGCTATGTGTTATTGAATAAGTTTTTGGGCAATAGCAGCCAAATCACTGATGTCAATGACACCATTGTTGTCAAAATCAGCCAACTGCACCTTGCTCCAGTTCGGACTTGTCTTCGTGGCACCATAGTTCGCAGCTGCAATAGCCAAGTCGCCAATCGTCACTTTGCCGTCACCATTCAAGTCGCCTGTCGCAACTGGCGGTTGCTCCTTCGACACTTGTACGGTTGCGCTTGCATTGCCGACTGTCACTTCAGTTCCAGCAGCATCCGAAATGATGGCCTTCGTGATTGCAATGTTGCTGTTCACAGCTTCTGTAACTTGCTTCGCTTTGAACGTGAGCTCGAGGACATCCTTGGTTCCTGTTACGGCATTCCCTGGCCCTTCGCTTGCAACGATGAAGCGCAGCTTGCCATCTGGTGTTGTCTTCTTATCAATGATACTAATGCCTGTAATCAGCGATTTTGCATGCAAGAATTCCATTGTTGCTGGATCGAAATCGACAGACAAATCCTGTGCATATACACCCTGCGTCACGCTGCTTAGACCGACTTGAACTTTGAACTCTTTGCCAGCGAAAGCCGAAGCCGGTGCTGCGATCGAGCCCGATGGCGCTGCCGTTGTGGAGACCGTTATTTTGCTAACGCCTTTGAATTTACCATCCTCTGTCGTCACCGTAATGTCAGCCGTCCCCAGCTTCTTCGCTGTGACGACTGCTTTTCCGTTCGTTACGGCGACGGATGCCACAGATTCATCGCTGCTCGACCATGTGACATTCTTATTCGTCGCATTGCTCGGCTCAACCGCTGCATTCAATTCAACAGTCTGACCCACCGTAAGTGTTGCATCGGCTTTATCCACCTTCACACCTGTTACTGCCGTTTGTGTGGTCTCATCGACCACACGAATCGTATCGAGTACCATGGTTCCTGTTAATTCCGTACCTGCATCTGATGTGAAGTTCTTGTTTATCGCCAGATAGATATCCTTCGCATTCGCTGTCTCGAATCTCAGATCTAATGTCCCCTTGCCTGCATCCAATTTCTGTGATGCCAAGTCCTTCACCGTTCCTCCAACGTTTCCGCGAACGGATACGGTATACATATCTTTCACTTCAGCGTTGTAGGCCATGGTAAGATGATATTTCTTTTCTGGCATGAGACGTAATGTCTGAGGTAGCGTACGCAGCACTTCACCCGTACTCTCCTCATTGGTCTTGAGCGATGTTTTGCCGTCAATGACATATGACTTGATCTGACTATCGAGCTTCTCGACAAGATGCGTCCGTACAGGGCTGTTCTTCGAATATACGAATGGACCATATCCTTCATCGATATTCTCGAAATCCTCGTAATAGAATGCGCCGCCATCATGCTCATCCGTCTTCGTCGGATTCTCCCAGACGCGAACGTCATCGAATTGGACAACCGCAGAGCCCGGGTCTACATTCAGCGCGAGTGTCGCTGTCGTACCAACCGCGTCGAAATTCACTTTCAGCCGCTCAAAATTCGTATTCAAATATTTGTGCTGCTGTGCCCAAAACTTCACGTTGGTGTTATCCAAGTAATTACTATTCTCTTGCTCGCCTTGCTTGACGCTGATGGTTGTGCGGCGTTCACCATTCACCTTCACCCAGACCGAGGCACTATATGTCTTCCCTGGCGTTAATCCTGTAAGCTCTTGCGTGACCTTTGCATCCTGAGGACCTGCGACTTGCAGCTTATCGTCCGCATTCCCATCCTTCACAATCGTAACGTGGTCGGTATTCCCGCCAGTCGAAGATTTCTGCCACTTCGTAAAGCCTTGGCTGTCAAAGCCGACATCCTTCGCAGCGCCATTGCCGCCCCAATTCATGTCTAGAGCCGCTGGTGCATCTGACTTATAGAGGACATAACCGACTCGTTGGTCCGAATTAATCGTTACTTTGCCATTTACGACGGGGACGTCCTGAACGAACTCGCGCCCTAAATCCGAAAGCTTATAAAGCTTCGCACTGCTCACTTGACCCCATGAAGTCGGTACATCCCAGGTTGTGGATCCACCTGCAGGATTCCAGTGGTAGATCTTATCTTCTTTGACCGGATCCCATGGAATGAATACCGTGCTATCTGTAATTTCGCTGCTATAAGTCATGATTGCGATATCTTTGCCATCCTTCGTTAAATGCACCTTACCATCTTGCAGACGGGCAACAGAGACATTATTCGTGAAGTCAATCCGATCATTGATCATTTTAGTAATTTGGAAATACTGCATATACTTCGTAGGCAAATTATGCTCGAAGAAGGCTTCTGTCGTCTTCTTGTAATCATAGAATGCAGGGTTATTCTGCCAGTATCCAACGCCAACTTGCTTGTTCCCCTTTAAGAGCGGATCACTTAAGAAGCCATCCATCGTGTCATTCCGTAAGAAACGCATTATCTTACTAGTGTTACCTTGATTTGGATAGCCCGGATCCGTTCCCCAATGCACCCAAGATACTTGTTCGTTGAACGGGCCTGCGAACTCCGTTCCGAGCATCCAGCCATTGTCTTTCGCGTACTTCGCTAGTTGGGCAGCATTCCAGCCAAGGCCGGAATAGACATCGACATAGAGGAAGTCCAGGTTATTTCCGGTATCGGATTTTAGCATATCCAGACGACGCTTCAGCTCTCCCGACTCGATATCCTTCGTCTTATCCACGTAATAGGCTTGATCCAGCCATCCCCATCCTCTGCTTAGAGGTTGAATCAAATTCTCCATTTTCGTTTCTTTGGCATCCAGCATGTATTCGGTCGCGTTAATGTGCACGCCGCCTTTGATGTTATACTTCTTACCTTCTTCAAGAATATAGTTAAAATCCTTCGCTCCACCCTGACGAATACCAATGTGACCGCCATAATCCGGATGAGAATCGTCATGGCCTTCCGCTTGATATCCTTTATGCAGCACAATTTGACCAAATCCATCGGTTAGATTCGAGATTTTCTTCGCGTCATCAAATGCACGCATGAATGGATTCGTATTCGTCGAGCCGAGGTTAATGGCAATGTAAGAGATGTTATCGCGTATCATATCACTGCGGTACGGCGCAGGTGCATTCGCACGATAGGCTATCGCTCCGTCTTGCCAGTTGATGATACCGTCATTGTTCGCATCCGGCGTGATAATGACTTTGGACCATGGCAGCTCTTCTGGGCCAAAGCCAGGCGCAAGACTTCCCCGATATGTCCATGCCCCGTTCCACAGCGCGGCCTTCTTAAGGCTATCTGTCCCCGTAGAGACTTTCACGCGAAGTTTATCGTCCCCATTAATGACATTGTTCACGATCGTTCCAGCAAGATAACCATTGTTCAAGAATGCGTAAGTTCGGCTTCCGCCACCATCTGCTGCATTGTCCTTCAAATTCTTATATTCTTCATTAATGGTGTTCCATTGCGAAGTGACTTGTACGGCTGTCTCATCGGCCTTTGGCTCTGTAGATACGACGGACACAAGATCATGATTCGGGAATTCGACGGTTCGAACCTTGGTCGTACCATTCTCGGCTATTCGTGTAACGCGGAAGTTAAGAATGTTATCCTTCACTTCGAGTTCAACATCCATATCCACGTTCTGATCTGGAAAGCTTAGGGTATAGGTCGCCGATTCCCCTTTCGTCGAAGTCGCTGCATGCTTCGCGTAATTCGTAGCGATTGGGTAGGAGGACACGCCATTAATTTTCACTTCATTTGCACCATTGATCTGGCCTTGTATCAGCTTGCCTGTTGCATTCCACGTATATTGCTTAACCCTAGGGAATTCTTTATCAATCTCAGTTGTTAAGATGTTGGAAGCGAGCGTGTCCGTGATCGTAATGGGTCTAGTATTTGAGCTACCGGATTCTTTCTCCACCAATTTGATATCATCAATGTTGATGGTCTTATTCGCGAACCAGCTTCGAATGCCGATCTTACCCGGAGCCATCGGAATATCCGAAAGTGTGGTATTCAGCACTTCCTGTCCATCCAGCCACAATTGAATGCTATCATCGATATATTTCACCTTGAACGTATATTGTTTATTGGCTTCAAATACAGGATTCGAGACCGTCTCGATTCCGCCGTAGGTCTCCGTGCCGTTCTTAAGGAAATCCCAGCCCCAATTATTATTATCATAATGAATAAGTGCATAGTTATTGGCATCGACATAGCGAATAAGTAGTCCAATCCGGGATGGAACATCTTTGAATTTCATCTTGATTTCATATTCCCCGTTCTTAATCGAAGGGGAATCCGTATCAACGAGAACCGTTGATCCAACAGTCTCCGCCTTCAACGTGCCATTATCCGCCGTGAGCGTAGCTGTACCTTTTGCCACCTTCCAACTGGATACATTGCCGTCATTAAAATCCTTCGTGTAGCTTGCTAACGCCACTGCTGCTGTGGCAGAAATGCTCGACGTTACGGCACTCGTCGTCCCATCGGCGAATACGAGCGTCGCTGGAACCCCCATCTGCACACTCATCAATAGAGCGATCGCTGCGCTAGTCTGTTGAATAGCTTTTTTCTTTTTCTTCATTGGTTATATAATCCCCCCATTTCAAGTCATGTTCTTACGCCCATAAGAGCGATCTTACATAGTCCGAAATTGCAAGCACAAAGACACGGCATTGTCTCATCATTCTCATGAAGCAAGCCGTGTCGGATGTCATTTCCCTATTTAATTCTTGTTCGTACCCATGATTCGCTGCGCGACCCATACCAGATCATCTAGATCCACTTTCCCGTCATGATTAACGTCAGCTCTCTTCGCGGTATTCCAGTCTGAATCCTTATCGGTCTTGCCGTAATTCGCCGCGATGATTGCGAGATCCCCGATGCTGATCTTGCCATCGTCATTCAAATCGCCTGGAATACCCGGCTCATTCACCGTTACTTGAATGGCAAGAGACGATGCCTTCGCAGTCACCTCTACGCCACCACCATCCGATACCACGGCATTTGTCACAGCAAGAGTCGTGTTCGTGCCCTGCGTTAATTCTTTAGACTTGAAAGTGATTTTCAGCATATCAGGATTTCCGGTCAATGCTTGCTCTGGATCAATACTTGCAAGGATGAAGCGCAATGTTCCATCTGGCTTGTAGACCGACTTGATCACGCTGACACCATTGATCATAGAGCTCGCATCCACATACTCCAGCACTGTCGGATCAAATTGCAGGGAAATATCTTGAGCGTATACACTTTGAGTAACGTTGCGAAGCCCTAAAGTCACATCGAAAGAATGTCCGGATACGACAGACGAAGCACCGATCAATGCCGTAGACAGTTCCTTGTTCACGGACTTCTCAATGGTAACCTTTGAAATAGCTTCAAATTTACCATCTGTCGTCGTGACTTTAATATCTACTGTCCCTTCCTTCACGGCCGTGACCTTGGCTTGCCCCGCGCCCGTCGCCGCCACTGTCGCAATTGTATTGTCGCTGCTGGACCAAGTCACCTGTTTATTCGTCGCGTTCACTGGAAGAACGGTAGCTGTCAGATCTGCCGTCTCGCCTTCCTTCAGTGTGATGGTAGCCTTATCAAACGAGACCCCCGTGACGTTGATATTCGTAACCGGTACGTTGTTGTTGTAATGGAAATCATCGAAGACCGCTGTAGTCGTTCCGAACACTCTCGCGCCCATTTTACCTGCCGTATTCGGAATACCGCTAATGACGTTGTCATAATACGTCACGCCGTTCACGATCAGCGCGACGGAATTACCTTCGAATTTCACTTTGACCGTCGCAGGAACACCCTTCGTTAACTTCGCAGCGGGATCGCTGGTCATCAGACCGTAGCTGTCTTGCGCATTGACCCAGTACCACGATGTCTTATCGAACCCTACCGAAGCCCACGAATCATTCGAATCGTATCGAAAAATAATCCCTAGACGCATGTTGTCGGACTCCGGAAGAACCTTGAATTCGACCTCACCGTCCTTCACAGCAGGTGAATGCTGATCCACGAAAATATTGTTCGTTCCATTGGAAGCCAAACGAAGCGCAAACTTGCTTGCTCCCGTAGGATCGTCCACTAATGCCATGGTTCCTACACCCTTGCCAATCACATGTTCCCAACCCTCGATAGCGTTGTCCTCGAAGTTCTCCGTGTAACGAATCGCTTCTGGAACAGTAACTGGATCATTCGGATTCGGTTGATAGACTTCGAATTCATACAGCGAATATCCATAAGTACCTACTCGCTTCGTTCCTAACATTTTCACATACCTAGCTGTCGTCGCAGGGAATCGGATAATTTCTGTTCCGCCGGCACCTGCTGTTGTCGTGTAGACATCGCTCCAGTTCTGATCATCGTCAGAGACTTGGATTTTGTAACCTTTCGCATAGGCAGCTTCCCATTTCAGGACTACTTTATCGAACGCCTTGCGCTCTCCAAGGTCGACTCGAATCCATTCATTATCCGTATACTTCGAAGCCCATCGAGAAGTGCTCGATTCGATTTCATCAAATGCGAGATTAGGCGTCAGATAGTCCACTTCAGACGATGATGCAGTGGCCGGCTGATGCGCAGCGATATTGATCGTCCATGGCGGTGATCCAGCAGCTGCTGCAATCTCTTTCGCGGAGAGTACGCGATTCACCACTTGCAGATCATCCAAAGCACCAACAAATCCATGGCCTCCACCAATCGTTGCGATCGGCAGCAGTGTTGTATCTTTCAACGTATCCTTCAATACCCCATCCAGGAACAACGATGTGCCGCTTAGATCCCCGCGAAGTGCAACATGCACCCATTTGCCAGTAGGAATGACTGCATTGAAGCTGTAATCATACCCTTCACGCGAAAATCCAATTTTGCCTGTTCCGGTTTGTTTCAATTGAATTTTACCGTAGTCGGACTGCGTAAAGGTCACTTCGGAAGCGGCACCGGTCGCTTCTGCATCCAGATTCACCCAAGCCGAGACGGTCCATGGGAATCCTTTGTCCGGAAGTCCTGTTGTAATGAACCCGCTCGCATCGTTGAACTGTACAGCCTTGCCATTCTTACCCGACTCAGCCCACGTTCCCCCCTGCATCGATCCGTCATAGCCATTGCCGGAAGTATCGTGCACGGTTTGACCGTTACCTTCTTCAAATGGATAAGATAGAACCACTTCGGTTTGTGAGGCTACACGATGCTGCAAATTCGTCCCAGGCACATCCCCAATGGATTTGCTAATTTGCTGGAATTGTGCGTAAGTCGAATCTGTCGTTTTACCGCCCCACATTTTCTGCGCCAATGCTGGAAGTGCTTCCTTAACGCGATCATGGACGTCCTCGACACTGACTTTTTTGCCTAATAGGTCATTCCATACTGCGAACATGGCCCCTTGCAGCTTCGGTTCGTTCTCGCTTAATTTGATCGAGCCGCTGAAATATGTAGGATCCCAGCTCTCATAAATCCATTTCGTATTCAAATAATCGTAATAATAGCCTGCTTTGGGTACGATATATAAGTTACCGTCGACCGTATTAATGATATTGAACCCATCGCGAATCGCATCATTCGGATTATGCCATCCGTTATTCCAGATATTGATCGTAATATCTTTGTTCACAGGCGTCGTGCCTGGGAAGAACGAGAGGCTTCCCCACATCCGAGATGTCTTGCCTTTACTCTTGAAATAGTCATCCATCGAATTCAAGAATTGTCGATAGGCTTCCACCGTCGACTTATCATTCCGATCGAATTCATCGCCGCCAAAATGGAGTTCCTTCGCATCGAACCAACCGCCATCGATATACTCTCCCCATACATCTTTGACAAACTCAACCGCCTCCGGGCGAGTAATATCCAGATGATCCACGGGAAGCGTGTCCTTAACGAGATCAGGTCGAATTTTCGTCAAGGATAGCGCATGGCTTGGTGACTCCAATTCCGGGGTAATGGTCATGCCGTGCAAATTCGCCAAATCCTGCAGTTCGCGGAATTCCTTCTTTGTGTAATGTCCATCCTTCGCCGTCAAATTCGGATACTTCGTGCTCTCCAATCGGAATGCCTCGTATTTATCCCAATGCGTACGACTATTATCTTTGAAAATCTCGTTATCATTTAAGTGAATTTGGAAGTCATTCATTTTGTAATACGACATAAACTTCACATATTCTTTGAGAAAATCCATCGGGAAATATTTGCGGCCGACATCCAGCATGAAGCCGCGCACCTTGTACTTCGGAAAATCCTTCGCATTCCCCTTAGGGATCTGAATGTGTGCTCCATCTTGTGCTAGAATTTGAAGCGCAGTCCGCGTACCGTAGAACACGCCCGTATCCGTATTCGCTCGAATGGTGACATAATCGCCGACTTCAAAGTAGTACCCCTCATCACCAATCGACTCGTCTCGCTCATTCGTCATGGTAAGGACAATATCTCCCGCCTTCGGCAGGTTGCTGACAGCGGATACATATTTGCGCCCTGTCAATTCCTTCAGATCGCTCTGGAATACGACAGCGGTTGCGCCTAACTTACGTGCGTAGCTCGTAGGCAGTACGAGACGCGAGTTCTCCGTCAGCTTGAAGCTGCCTGTTCCCCCTGTCCATTCTTGCAGGCTTGGAATAACAGTCGGCTTCAGATTCACGCTGCCTTCTGCCGCATTAGCCGTTGATAGCGGTACCAACGTGAGAATCATGCCTAACAAACATAAAATTGTTGTAAAGGTTTTGATCTTCTTCACGATTCTTGTGTTCCCTCCTTCATCATATTTGAATGTTAACGTGAAGACTGCCCCCTCAGCGCCACAACATTGCTTAACCATTCCCCTCGATTACGTCCAAAAATATCGGCATCATCATCTCCTTTTCGTTTTTTTGCCCAAATTGTTGCCTAAAAAGGGCGTAAAAAAAGCATGAGCAAAAAGAGTTGCCTCTTTAAGCTCATGCCTGATTCCAGTAACACGCTTAGATTTGAGGGGTGGTATAACCCTAAAATAGTGGATTCCTCTCCCCATAGCAATACATTCGACAAAGGTTATCAGAATAATGGATAATCCTACTTCGATGTCGATTTATACGTAATAATTGACACAATAATGCCCCATTGAGCAGGTACCTTAAAAATAAAAATTCCTTGCTCATTACGTTACGTTATGTGGTGTAATGGTAAGGAGGTGAGATGCATGGACGGAACAGACAAAATCTTTTTGATCGGCGAACTGGCCGCGGCAACCGGTGTAACCGTAAGAACCCTTCAGCACTACGACAATATCGGGCTTTTGCCGACATCCGGCCGTACTGATGGCGGGCGACGGTATTATACCAAGGAAGACATGCTCTGTTTAGAGCAAATCATGTTCTATAAATCATTAGGATTCTCCTTACAAGAAATACGTGACAAAGTGGTTAAACGTCCGCAGTTATCTCAGATCGATCAAATCCTGCACGAGCAAGAGGTTGTACTCTATAAAAAAATAGAAGACGCTCATGCAAGCATTGCTTCAATCGAGGCATTTCGGACTGCCATCGCAGCTGGAAACGACCCGTCGTGGCAGTTGATATCCGGTTTTATCCGAACCTTAAGGAACAGTAATCTGTTGGATTGGGGGCAATACACATTCAGTGACAGCCTGAAGGAAATGTTGGGTGAACATTTTGCCCAAAAAGAAGCCTTCGATTTTTATCATACATGGAGAGCAATCGCATTGAAAGCCGTGGCGCTTGCCAAGTCCGGGATGGCACCGGAAGATCCGATTGCACAAGAATTAGCCAAGGCTTGGTGGAAAATAGTACTGGAAGTAACTAAAGGGGATGATGAACGAATCCATGCTTTTGCACAAATTCAAGAAGATCGAGCTTCATGGCCTAAGGGAGACTACGATCTCATGGATGCATCTCAATCTTTTATTGATCTTTCTGTGAAATACTATTTAAAGTCCCGACCCAAGGACAGCAAAGAATACAGCTCTTTAAAGCGTAAATACGACCAAACACAATCAGAGGAGATTCCCTAATTAAATGATTACGAGCAAAAACTCATCTTTTAAACCAAGTCCCACAACACGTACTTGACCTATGCTTGACTATCTTACTGACCCTAGTCCCGCGAATGCTTTTTTACAAATACCAGTATTCTGCTGTTTACTTCTTCAGGATACTCCCCATTTATCGCATGTGAGGCATTAGGCCAGCTTTCGATATCAATATCTTTTACATATTTTTCACCTTTTTCAACTGCCTTTTTCGAATTATGCATTGTGCTGTTTTCAGCCATTAACGCAAGAATAGGAAGATCAATCTTTTTCAAATCTTCAATATTAATTTGATCAGGAGCCGGAAGCTTAAGCTTGTAGTTTCTCATTGCTGATTCTATTAACTTTGCTATCGGTTCACTTTCATCAGCCTTAGCACCTCCAGAAATATAGCTTAACATCTTTTCTCTGATAGCTTGGGGAAAAACTGGCACAGATGCCGGAATTGATAAAGCAATCATCTTTAGTGAAATGGGTGCGAATACAAAAACTGGATCTAGAAGGCTAATAGATGCTATTCTTTCGGGGTAATATCTCGCTAAATTTATGGCAGTCCAACCCCCTATTGAAACGCCAACAATATGAGCTCTATCTAAGTTTAACGCTTCAAGCACCTGAATTAACCATTCAGCTTGTACCTGCCGGTTGACAATTGCAACTGTCTGTATGCTCATTCCAGGCTCCCCGAGTAAATCAATTGCATAGATAGGCCTTTCCTTCATTAGCCCCTCCAAATTCGGCTCCCACATCGGTGTAGAAGCTGAGCGTCCAGGAAGCAATACGATAGGCTCTTTGTCCCTGTTTTTCTCTTCAGTAAAGTAATAAACACGAACTATACCATATTTCGTTTGGATATCCTTTGTTTCATTAGGCTTTGGGATAAGTGCCATTGCTTCATGATAAGCATTCTTAAACTCTGCTTCTCCCTCTTTAGAAGTAAAATGACCTAGTTTACTTTTTATCAAAATAACTCGTTCCCCCTTAGAATCAACACCCTTAAGAATATGTACCTGCTTGCTGTACAAGTTTCTTCCAGCTCATTAATCGCATCTTTAGTTATGATTTAATCATATTACGCAACGTAATGAGCAATAGTTATCTTCAATGGTCGATCATTTTGTTTGAATTTAAGATTGAATCCAATTTAGGCTTGTGGTATGTTCTTCCATAATCTATATTTTCATATTAGAGGAGGATCGCTATGACCGTAGAACAGCGTCTCGCAGCATTAGGATTTACCCTGCCTGAAGCCAGCCAGCCCGCAGCAAAGTACTCGAATCTCGTGAATATCAATGGACTCGTATTTCTATCCGGCAAAGGACCATCCGGTCAACCGAAGGGAAAACTCGGCATCGATTTCTCGACGGAGGAAGGGTATCGCTTTGCAAGGCAAGTTGGGCTTGAGGTACTGTCGGTACTCAAGGCCGAGCTCGGATCGCTCGAGCGAGTGAAGCGTGTCGTCAAAGTCCAAGGCTTCGTCAATGCATCCTCTGATTTTGAAGAGCACCATAAAGTACTCAATGGGTTCTCTGAGCTGATGATCGACGTTTTCGGTAATGAAGGGCTGCATGCGCGATCCGTGTTCGGCGCTGTCTCCGTGAGAGACAACCTGCCGATCATCGTCGATTCGATTTTCCAAGTTGATTCGAACATCTAAGACGACAAAAGAGGCTGGAGTCCTATGACTCGAGCCTCTTCACTTCCCCATCGACAAAATGTCGGATGCCTTTATCTTGGGCAAACTTGGCATGGTTGTATTGCTTGGACTGATTCTTCGGAACAGAGAGACTGTTCCATGCGCCATCCTTGAGCGCTTTGGCCGCATAGATGATCTGGCCGACATGGTACGGATAATGCGCAAGCTGGCGATTGATCGCATCCATCACGGTATGCCCTTCGTTCCGGATATAGATGATGTCCATCAATTGATTCGGTTCGATCGATTCAAGCGCATCGAACAGACAAGTCCAGCCTTCGTTCCATTGCTTCATTACTTCTGTCGGATCTTGCTGATCAACCTCGAATTCTGCATCACGGTCCCGCCATTCCTTCTCCCCATCCATCGTACGAAAGTCCGTCCATCGCGAGCGCATATTGCCCCACAGATGCTTTACGACCGATGCTATCGTATTTGAATCGTCATTAGGAGCGAAGAATAACTGTTCCGGTGTTACCTGCTCCATTGCCTTCTCACCAAGCATTTTATAATAGCGGAACTGCTTCTTCACACTATCCAAATAGACTTGATTCATCTCCATCGATCCTACGCTCCTATCCTGCATCCATTTCATAGAATACGAGTCGGTTCCCGAAAGGATCCGCCACCGTCATCTCGACGTTATCCCAAGGGGTGCGTTCAAGGCCTGGCCGTGCAAATTTGTATGTCTTCGCCAGCAGCTTCTTATGATAATCTTCCAGCCCAGACACACCGATTCGTATCGTCGAACCTGGCGTTGCATCGCCATGATGCTCTGACAGATGAATTGTAATACCAGACATCGTAACGGACATATATAACGGAAACCCATCCTCAAAACGATGCTCAAAATCGACCCCAAATTCTAAAAATTCCAGATAGAATTCCCTCGCCTTCTGTTCATCGAATATGCGAAGAATTGGGGTCATGCTATGACATATCATGCACTGCCCCTCCCGACCATGAACTCAATTACCGGATAAGAGATCATGTGCCGATCACGGGTTGTCATTGCAATAATATCTGGCAAACTCACAATGCCATTCTGCAGCATAACTGTTTTGAATCCACGTTCAATCGCGCCATTATAGGTGAATAACACGCATTGCTCCGCAGCGAACCCTGCCACGATAACCATGCCAACACCCTGAGCCCGTAGAATTTGCTCCAGCTCTGTCTGCCAGAATGCATTTGAGTGAACCTTCTTCACTTGAAGATCATGCACATCGACGTGAATCTCGGGGATGAAATCGAGCAGCGCTGCGTTATCATCCGTTGAATCTTCAACGTCCTGGATATGTACGACACAATGACCATGCGTGCGAAGCTGATCCGCAACATGATTCACGTATTCGCATGCTCTAGCAACACCAAACTTCTCCATGTTATTCTCTAAAAATAGACGCTGCATATCCACGATAAGCAAAGCAATTTTCTCCATATATTACACTCCTTTTGTTGTATCTATTGATTGTGTTACTTGCCTACATAACCGCCTGGTTAAGACGAGACCTATCCATCCACCCACCGTATTCAACATGATGTCATCGACATCGAATCGGCCTACATAAGTCAACATCTGTGCACATTCGACGACAAAGATGAGGACCACCACGAACATTACGAATTTTGCGACCCGCATAAACTTCTGATTCAAAAGTGGAATGAAAATCCCTAACGGAATAAATAAGATGATATTCCCGAACAGATTTTTCACCCATGTCTCAGTGCTAAAGTGGTCTCGATGGATCACAAGTTGTTCAATCGTAGCAAATGGGATGAGATTGTAGTGATACATATCCAAAGCATGCCTTGCCCGAAAGAACAGCAAGTTCAACAACACCAAGCAATAACCTACTAACGCGACGAGTAAGATAGCAGTTACGACATTATTCCTATAATATCTATGCTTAAACATTTCAATGATGTGTCTCCTATTCCATGCAAGTTCAACCACAACCATTGTACCATAATCATCCATTTCTCTTCACGTTAAAATAGACGAAGAGTTCCGTGCATCCACGAATTTTTCAGCCACTTCTGCGTAGGCTACCTAATCTTTTGCGTACGAATCATGGCGATCCGAATTCCGTAATAGATTGCGCTAAGACCTATACATCCGAGCAGCCAGTACACCGAACTCGATTCATTGCTTGTCCCGAACGATATTTTCTCATCTAACGTTTCAACGGTTGTGTAAGTATCAATCACATCGGGTTTATAGTTCAATGTCAGAAGCATCCCATTCAGGACTTGCCATCCGTAATAACCTAGAATCAGCAGAATACCTACAATGAGTGATTCTACAAAGACTCTTTTGTTCATTCCATCCCTCTCCTTTCCAGGCGTTGTCCATCGCTCCATGTATAATTTCCTTCCATCATTGTCATCTTAAGGATGAATCTGTTCTGCATTCTATACATGACAAGGAGCGTTAACAACCGTGACTACATCCAACGAAAATTCCAAGAGCACGAAAATTTTGCAAGATGCCGTGGATAGCTCCGTACAGCATTATCAAGCCGTAGAGGACTTCTTAGACGAGCATGCTGACGAGATGACTCCGGAGAACGCTAGACGTGTCCGCGAGAAGAACATCCACTTGAAACACAGCATTCAAGGCCTTCAAGCGGAGATTAAGAACGAAACAACGCCTTAAAGCTATAGCACCCTGACCCGAACCAAAGCCGCAGGTACTATTGCCTCGGCTTTTTCTTGTTCACCCTGCGTACTTGCAATAGCGCAGCCCATAGATAACCCAGCATGACCGCTATCTTCAACCCAAGACTATAGGTAAATACATTGATAAATGCCGTATTCGTATACTGATTGACGACTCCCCATCCATATATTGCGGAATAAGGATCTTCTGGCCATCCTCCTAAGCTATTAAAGATCATATCCGCATAGGTACGCGCTCCAACCGCGAATATCACACTAAAGACGATTAAGACGATGAACATTCCTATACTATCTAAGCCATCTCGGAATCTATCTCTGAAAATCACCCCAGAGATCACCGTGATTATCCCGAATAACATCACATACAAAGGAACCAGAATGAATACAAAAATAAGTGCTGGGTTTCCATTCCCCGACATATGCGACTTTGGGGTCATTCGAAATGTAAATAAATCAACAGCACCTAACAAGATGACCGTGAGAAAAATCAATGTGAGTAGTATCGCGCTGGCAACATAATGCTCTTTGATATATGCAGTCATTCGTTCCATTACAATCTTTTCACCCTCAACTCTCTCGTTTCTTACGCCATTCTTCCTCAATCAATCGCTTCAACTGTTCATTTCGGTATGTAAGAAATTTGGTCATATAGCTTTTAAGGATGTATCGATCAGCCCACCGACCCATAGCACCGAATGGTGCAGCGAACTTAAGTTCATCCCGCATAATCGTCAGTTCCTCACGCTCCAAGAAAACGTGCTTATGACGCATGAAATGAAAGGCACCAGATACCATTTCATCAACAAAATACCGCGGCCGCTCATATTCCACAACACAGGAAGTCAATCGCTGCCTAATCCCAAAGTGCGTTGCTTCAAATGTAACTTGGTCACCACACTCTACCTTTCCTCGTACCTTCCCCTTCACGAGACGTTCCTTCGTACGAGGCCAGACCGTTCGAGGGTGCAGATCCATATCCCGAGCCATATCAAAACATAATGCTACAGGTGCATAAATTACTATCTCCGTTCGGATCGTTACCATGAACTCCCCCTCCCTGCACGCACCAGCTTTTGAATCCCTCGCAATCGAAATCAAGGTCGTTCTCTGTATGCAAGATCCCTTAGAAGTTCATTCTGCTCTTTCATCAATAATTGCATCTCTCGCATCTGCATCATCCTAACCAACACCTTTCCTTCTATCCACTCTATGCCGGTCTAACCTGTCTACATGTTTCTTTTCACTGCTGTTGTTCTTCCACCTCAGTCGCTAAGATCGAGAACAGGTAGGAGTCGTGATATTGCCCTTTATGATACATATGCTCCCGCAAATGCCCTTCTTGCTGCATCCCTAGTCGACGCATCACATTCGCAGAAGAGGAATTCCCAGGACGGCAGGTCGCATAGATCCGATGAACTCCTTTCTCCTTGAACCCGAACGTTACGAGCGCTTGCGCTGCTTCTGTCGCAGCATTACAACCTTCAATATGAATGCCGCATCCGCCAATCAATTGATTCGTGTCTCGCAGCACAACAGCCAGCTCAAATCCGGTACGCACCTGCTGCTCTTGCATGCTAATCACATGTTCCATGTAAGCCTTCGTCTCATCGATCGAATTCGGTCCCCAGATCATGAAGGCCGTCACACCTGGATTTGATGCATACCGATGCACCTGTTCCCAGTCTTCACGTACAAAATCACGTAGGATTAATCTTTCTGTTTCAATCTGCATGACATACGCCTCTTTCTATTGGATTTACTCTGTCTGGATCGTCTTGGTGTACGTCGAGATATCTTCATCCATCTCAACGACATCAATGATTTGATTCTTCGTTGATAAAGCCGTAATCTCAAACTGTTTGCCTTGTCCTTGTACCTCATCCAGCAGTAAAAACCAGATGCGATAAGGATCACGTCCATTCGATAAGATTGCCGTTCTGAAGTTATCCCCGGTCTGTTTACTAAGTACGCTGATGTATGCTACGTCCGGATTCGTAATCACACCGAATAGCATAGGATAAGGCATATACAGCGCCATCCCCCTTATGCTCGGAAAATATTGCGAAGAAAAATCCACATGCTCGTACTTCCCTGCCTGCTGCTTAAAAACAGGGATCGTGTGTCCTCCACCATATCCCCATTTCCATCCATTCCAAGACTCTTTAACAAAGTCAGCATTGATCGAAGAGCCCCGGCTATAGAATATCAGTCTCCCTTTCGGAACATCGATCTCCTCGTAAATCTGACCTGTACCAATCCTATGAGCGATCGCTTCATGTGGTGAAGCTGTGGACTCATCCTGGAGATAAATAAATACCCCGGCGCCTACGAAAATAACAAATAAAATGATCCAAAATTTCTTCATCTTGCCACCCCTACACATGCTGTCACCTTTTACGTAATACAACCACGGTAGCCTGATAAGGAATATGAAGTAATGCTGCATGTCCCTTCAATCTTCCCATCAAATCCGCCGTCACGAGCTGCAGTACGCCGAATGTTAACTGTGCGATGTCCGAATCCGATCGGAAGATGGAATTGATGATGATCAATATCCCTTCTTCCGTTAGATGTTTGTCAATATTCTGAAGTGTCTTCGTTCGGTCGAACCAATGCCAAGCACGTGCCGCAATCATGATCGGAACCCGATGATCCACTTCAAATGACTCCGCCGCCGCACAGATGTATCGTACCGAGCCTGCTGAGGTGCCAAGTACCGATCGTTCCGCTTGCTCGATCATCTGTGGCGATGGTTCGATCCCAATGACGTGTGCACCTAACATGGCTAAATCGCGACTAATGATGCCCGTCCCTGCTCCCAGTTCAATAATCTGGTTCCCCGCGAAACAGACACCTTGGTCAATGAGCTGATTGAACAAGACCTGTGGGAGCGCATCCCGATATTTTGCATAATCATCTGACACATTGCCAAATTCACTTGTCATAGACATCACCTCCATTCGATCACATGCGAACAACAGCCTAGCGTTGAAAATTTTGTTATATTATACCATCTATTCCTTCCGAGTGGTTTCTTTTTAACACATAAAAAAAGAGCGACTTTTGTCGCTCTTGTAGGAATCCTTGATCTATTTCTTACGCGGCATAACTATACCACGATAGAGTTGTACGGTAATGAAATAGTATACCGCATAGATCACAAGGAATATCAGAATCGGCAGCCAAACTCGGAAGTAAGGGTGCACAAGGATAAAGGAGAACATCTCCATCCCGATGAGCACATGGATAATTCCGATGATTGCCGGGAATAGGAACACATAGAATAGCTCTTTGTACATCGATTTCATCAACAACTCACGACGAACCCCAATTTTACGGAGCATTTCATAACGATGGATATCTTTCGATGCACCAGTAAGTATCTTGAACATGAGACAGCTAGCCATCATCGCGAGGAACGCAATCCCTAAGAAAAAGCCCATGTATACGGTACCTGCCGAGAAAGCTCTGAAGCTCGTATAATTACTATATTTGGTGTTGATATATTGATCTGAAGCAAGCTTGAGTTTGCTCTTCTGCATCGAATCGATCTGCTTCCAAGTGGACAAATGAGCATCGTACTGATCCGATTTGCCGAGAAGCGCTACGCCCTCTTTCCCCTGAATACCATCATACATTTGCTGATCAGCAATAATAACTCTTTCACCTTTATAGACATAATACGGTTGGATCATCTCCATCGCCTCGTACCAATCATTTGGCATCTGAGGACTATGCTTGTCATTCTTCTCACCACGAATTTCAGCTCCTGTCGGGAGCTCTGCAGCCGGAACCTTCGTTTTGCCGAAATCCTCTTTACTGGCCCTTATCATGATACGTGGCGGGTGATTCATCAAATCATCTTTCAGATAATAAATCCCTTTGTCACTCACTTTATACCGGTATTCCTTCTGTTCGGTGAATGGAATGCTGGCGAGCAATTCCTTCTCCGCCTTCGTCGGATTATGAAGCGTTACATCATAATATTCAGCGCCGTCGACCATAATCATAATGTTATTCTTGAACGACATTCCCGCGGTAATCGAACCGGCAGATAATGCAATCAGCATGGTTACTGTTGCCAATACTTTCGTGAGGGAATTGATACGGAAGTTGAGCTGAGCATAGGTAAATGCATTTAGCCCTTTCTCCGTACGGTTCTTATTCCGTTTCATCGCAAGAATGATGAGCGGCAGGAAGGTCATGAAGAGCAAATACGTCCCTGATGTGATCGTAATTAGCGCGATAATAACACCTAATTGTTGTAGGTAAGTCATGAAAATCATGGAAGCATAACCGATGAGCAATAGAATGATCGATATAATAGCTGCAAAGATCGTCTTCTTCCCACGCTTCGCAATTTTGTCCGTCTGGACATCCGCATGAACTAGCTGCAATACGGTAACACGCAGCATTTTGATCGTATTCATGATCGCTGAGATCAGGAATAGCGCAGTGAAGAAAATAGCTGTTACGATCAAGGATGGAAGATAAAGTGCATGGTATCCGTCGGAATTAAATTCTAGTTCTTTCATAAGCATTGACCCGATGACTTGTGCTAGACCGACTCCCACAGCAATACCAATGACGAGTGAAATTAGACCAATGACAACCGTCTCCATGAACATGAGCCGTGTAATTTTGTTCTTTCTAGCCCCGAGGGTCATATACATCCCGAATTCTTTCTGCCTTAGAGAGAGTAAGAATGAATTCGCATAGAGAATATAGAAGAACGTTACGATCGAGAGCAGCACCGAACCGGCGTAGAAGACGAATTGGATCGGCCCAATCATCGCGTTTGCTTCAATAAATGCTTTATTCATTGCGAGCGTCTGGAACATATAAAAGATGGAGATAGACATCACAAGACCCGCAAGCAGAACGATATAATCTTTATACTTGCTGCGCAGTCCTGACATCGATAATTTGAATAACATGACTGAATAACCTCCCTTCTACGCCTTCGTCGTCCCTAAATCTGCGAGCACATCAAGTATTTCCCGATAGAAATCTTCACGGGAGGATTGACGATGAATTTCTTTGTACAACTCCCCGTCCTGAATGAATAGAATTCGTTCGCAATAGCTCGCGCTATAGGCATCATGGGTGACCAACATGATGGATACGCCATGCTCTTGATTTAAGTTCGTCATCGCTGTTAATAGGCTCGTGGCATTCTTGGAATCTAGTGCTCCTGTCGGTTCGTCTCCGAGGATAATCGCTGGTTCATGAACGAGTGCCCGAGCAGCTGCGCACCGCTGCTTCTGTCCTCCTGATACTTCAGCTGGATTCTTATGTAGAATCGCGGTAATCCCCAGTGTCTCGGCTACCTTCTGCACTTTCGGTCCAATTTGGCGCGATGGCACACCTTGCAGGGATAGCGGTAATGCAATATTTTCATAGATTGTTAAGTTCTCTAATAGATTGAAATCTTGAAATATAAATCCGAGTTTCTGTGAGCGAAAATCGGATAGCGCCCCTTGCTTCATCTTCGTAATATCGCTGCCTGCAATGCGGACCATGCCTTCCGTCGCTTGATCCAGCGTGGAGATCACATTCAATAACGTTGTTTTCCCCGAACCAGACGGTCCCATAATTCCAACGAACTCACCTTCATGAATTGTGAACGATACACCATTTAGTGCATAAGATTGATTCTCTCCGGCTTTCCCATATACTTTCTTCACATTACTCACTTCAACAACTGGTGTTTTCATCTAGATCCTCCTATACGTGATATGAAGCCGTACCGACCTCATATGAGACGATGTTTTGTTTTCTTTCCTAGAATTTACCGAACTTTCGTTCAAACACCCATCGATTCAGATTACATGTATCTTACATTGTTGTAAGACTTCATAAGAAAGAGGCATCTTCCTGTAAGATAGATGCCTCAAAAGGTTTTAAAAGCAAAGCAAAAATGCAGCCGTTCATCCAAGAACTGACTGCATTTTTTGATGTTTGGATATTTATTTCTTTGTCGATAACCAATCCGCGACCCCAGCAATTTCCTCACTGGACAGCTGCCCTTTGAAGCTCGGCATTCCGCCTCGTCCGTTCGTTACAACCGCATCAATATCGCCTTTGGATAATTTGCCGCCGACTTTCTGCAGATTGGGACCTACAGCCCCCTCTAGATTGTTTCCGTGACAGCTTACGCAATTCGCCTTAAACACCGCTTGTGCATCAACCTTTGTTGTTGCTGCGCCAGTCCCTGCCCCTTCTTTGGGAGGCACTGGTGTCTTGGTGCTCGTACCACCACCGCAAGCGGACAACGCGATAACGATCAACCAAGAAAAAAGTAATGCTGCTGTTCTTTTCAAATTGATGACCTTCCCTTCAATCATGCTCAAAAATGACTGTTCTACGGTTACAATGCCCCTATTTTCACATTTCATGTATAAGAACTTCCAATTGGAACAAAATACAATTGCATAAATTGTCCAGATTCCCCAGAGGAGGTACAACATTTGGCAGAACAACACAACCATCAGCCACCAGATAAGTCGAGACGTCAATTCCTTAAATATTCAGGCGCAGCCATTAGTGGTGCTGTCATTGGCGGTGTCATTGGCGGAGCGATCGCAGGCGGTTTCAAGAAGAAAGCCCCTGTTCCAACACCCACGCCAACAACACCGGGTGGACAGGCTGCAGCTGCTGACTACAATCAAGCGACGATGTACTTTACACAAAGTCAACTTCAAATTACACAGGCTGCTGTGGAGCGGATATTCCCCAAAGACGATCTTGGACCTGGCGCTGCCGAGCTTGGCGTCGCTTACTATATTGATCATCAGCTTGCGAGCCCTTGGGGGATCAATGGACGTGAATATCGGATCGGACCCTACGTGAAAGGTGAGGCTACGCAAGGGGACTATCAAAGCATCAATCGCACCGAAGTGTTCAATCTGGGTCTCATCGCCATTCAACAAGCCAGTATGAAGAAATACAATAATAAGTTTCCTGATTTAACAGATGAGCAAAAAGATGCCATTCTGACCTCGTTGGAAAAAGGAGACATCGAAGTGATCAATGGCATTACGGGCACGAGCTTCTTCAATCTGTTACGGACTTTGACACTTGAAGGCGCCTATGCCGATCCGCTCTATGGTGGGAACAAGAATATGCAGGGTTGGAAAATGCGCAAATACCCAGGCAATCAGATGAGCTACGCCAACATTATGGAGAAAGCAGAATTTGTGGCGATGGAACCGATGAGTTTACGCGACCATATCGCACACTAGACCCTATTAAGCTAGAAAGAAGGTGCCTTTCATGGCAACAAAAATGCCAAAAGTCCCTGTCGTCATCGTCGGGATGGGTTGGCTCGGAGGGATTATAGCCGCCGAATTATCGAAACAAGGCGTCAAAGTTGTCGGGCTCGAACGCGGCAAACCGCGTGCTACGGAAGATTACTACATGGTGCATGATGAGCTGCGTTATGCGCAGCGTTACGACCTCATGCAAGATCTCTCCAAGGAGACCATAACCTTTCGCAATACGAGTAAAATGACAGCACTGCCGATGCGTTCCTATGGATCCTTCCTCCTCGGCGAAGGACTTGGCGGTGCGGGAATCCACTGGAATGGACAAACCTTCCGCTTCTTGCCCTATGACTTCGAGATATATAGCAAGACCGTTGAGCGGTATGGCAAGAAGAAAATTCCAGATGGCATGATGATCCAGGACTGGGGGATTACATACGACGAGCTTGAGCCGTATTTCTACAAGTTCGAAGAGTTGGCAGGCATCTCAGGCGAGCAAGAACAGACACCGCTCGTCGGAAAGCGGTCTAAGCCTTTCCCGACCAAGCCGATGATGAAGACTCCTATTCTCAAAATGTTCGAAGATGCAACGAAAAAACTCGGATATCACCCCTACATGATGCCATCGGCCAACTTATCAGAACAATATACGAATTCTGACGGGATTACTCGCGCAGCGTGTCAATATTGCGGATACTGTGAGCGATTCGGTTGTGAATATGGCGCTAAGGCGGATCCCGTCGTGACTGTGCTCCCTGTGGCGAATAAAACCGGGAACTTCGAGCTCAGAACTTACTCCAATGTCGTTGAAGTTCAACATGACGGCAAAAAAGCTACCGGCGTGGTCTATGTCAACACGGTAACGGGTGAACGATATGAACAGCCTGCTGATGTTGTCATCCTCGCGAGCTATGTATTCAACAATGTGAGGCTCTTACTTACATCCAAATTGGGTAAACCTTATGATCCGAAGACAGGAAAAGGTGCCGTGGGCAAAAACTATTGCTATCAGACGAACGGCGGCTCCGCAACAGGCTTCTTCGATAATAAAGAATTCAACCTCTACGCGGGCGCAGGGTCGCTGGGAATGGAAATCCCCGATTTCAATGGAGATAACTTCGACCATACAGACTTGAACTTCCTGCATGGTGCCGGGATTCGTATTTCTCAGACAGGCCAACGTCCTATTGCGACGAATCCTGTTCCGAAGGGAACGCCGACATGGGGGGCCGAATTCAAGAAGCAATCCTTGAAGTATGCGAACAGCACCTTGACTGTCTCGCCGCAAGGAAGCAGTCTACCTTGGCAGCATCATTATTTGGATCTCGATCCTACGTTCAAGGATGCTTATGGATTACCGCTCATGCGAATCACCTTCGATTTCGAAGATCAAGATCGTGAAATGATCAAGTACGTGGCTTCGAAGACAGAAGAGATAATGAAGGAAATGAATCCGACATCCATCGGCGTATCGAATAAGCTAGGTCCGTACAATATCGTACCGTATCAATCCACGCATAATACGGGCGGTGCCATTATGGGCGCTGATCCTTCAACATCCGTCGTGAATTCTTATCTACAAATGTGGGATGCGGAAAATGTATTCGTCGTCGGTGCATCGGCCTTCCCGCACAACAGCGGATACAATCCGACTGGTACCGTCGGTGCATTAGCTTACCGTGCTGTAGACGGTATCGCCAAATATTTGAAAAATGGCGGTATGGTCGTATGACAAAACAACACCATCGATAGAAACGGAGGGTTGATATGGAACAGGACAACTTGATATTTCACTTTGCGGAAGTGCGCAAACGATTGATTATCGTGGCCATTTGGTTCATTATGACCTTCAGTGCGGGACTCTATGTATCCCCAGCGATCTTGCTGTATTTGAAGTCGCAGCCTCTTGCAGAACCGATTGCTTGGAATGTGTTTTCGTTCACTGACGGGCTGTTGATCTATATGAAATGCGCCTTATTATTCGCATTATTGTTCACCGTTCCTGTCATGCTCTATCAGTTATGGGCATTCGCAAGACCGGGACTTACCGAGGAGGAGGCGTCGAGCGCCTTCCCTTATATTCCGGTAGCGTTCCTGTTGTTCTTGACCGGGATGTCCTTCAGTTATTTCGTGGTCTTCCCGATGATGCTGCGATTCATGAAACGAATGAATCACACCATTGGCGCGATTGAAACCTATGGTATTGACCGATACTTCTCCTTTCTATTCGATTTGGTCATTCCCTTAGCTGCCGCCTTTGAGCTCCCAGTGATCATCTTGTTCCTTACCCGAATTGGATTATTGACACCGGAACGCCTCAAAATGACGCGAAAATATGCTTATTTGGGACTTGCAATATTCGGCTCTTGCATCTCACCGCCAGATTTCGTCTCCCATCTATCTGTTACGATTCCTTTAATCCTGCTGTTCGAGATAAGCATCTATATTTCGAGTAGACAATGGCGTCGGATGCAGACACGTACTGAATCATGAAATGGAATTAGAAAGGATGAAGGCACATGTTCAATAATATCGGTGTATCCGGATTGATAATAATTTTGGCGATCGCGCTCATTCTCTTCGGCCCATCTAAGCTGCCACAGCTAGGAAGAGCCTTTGGCGATACTTTACGGGAATTTCGCAACTCAACCCGAGGTATGGTTGAAGAAGAAGATCATGAAGCAGATCCACAGACGAAGCAAATTGCTGAGAAATAAGTCTGACCGGTGACAAAAAAAGGAAGCTCTCCATTTTGCGACATTGGAGGCTTCCTTTTATGTATGATAGGTTGTGCTGCTAAAATCCCGAGAAAGCAATGAGCAATATCCCCGCCACGACACTGCATGCTGCAGCAATTCTACGCATACCGCTCTTCTCTTTCAACACGAGAATACCGAGCACAGTACCGAAGACAATTCCCACTTCCCGAAGCGGCGAGATGTAGGATACTTGCACATGCTGCATCGCAAATAAGAATAATAAATAGGATCCCGGTGAAAGAACAGAACCAATGATAAAAGTGTGCCAATTGGATCGAAGCACTGATTTCACACGTCTGGACTTGATCACACTTGGTGTTAATCCGATAATAAAACCAATATTCGTGAGAGCCAATAAACTTAATGGGGATAAATACAATAGATTCTGCTTATCAATCAAGGTGTAACACGTCACACACAATCCCACAGATAGAGCATAAAGCCATGGTTTGTAGGAAGTGTTGAACTGGTTCTTCTTCCAAGTCCATCCACTCATTAAGAAGAAGCCTATCAACATACACGTAATTCCAATCCAGCCCCAAGCCGCTAACGATTCACCGAATACGAGGACCCCGAGCACCGGAATGAGCAATGTCGCCGTACCACGCATCACAGGATACACTTGGGATAAATCCCCCATTTGATAGGTTCGAGATAATAAGGTTGCGTAAATGGCCTGCATGGCTATCGATAGACCCATCCACACAAAAGCAACGACAGGGAAAGATTTCGACGCCAGCTCCATAAAGAGCGTGGGAAGTAGAACGACCGTTACAGGAATGAATATCAACCATAAGAACACACTCTTATTCTCGCTTTGCTTCGTGAATAAATTCCATACGGCGTGCGCCATACCCGAGCAAAGGACGAGTATTAAGGAGATAACGACCACCTGTGTCACCTTCACTTCTTCTGTATTATGTACCAACACAATACCACACAAACACACATAAACACAATATTAAATTTGATTATCGCGTTCGCAAAAAAGAACCCTAACACCATTCGGGTCAGAGTTCTTCGTATTTACAATGAATATGTTATTTCGATTCCGTGTTCTTTGTACTTCTGCACGATGTTTTCAGAGACATGAGAGTCCGTGACAAACCGTTCAACCTCAGTGGCACCGCAGATTTTGATCAGGGAGATCGCGTCAAACTTGCTGCTATCCGCCAGGGCGATCGTACGCTTCGCATTCTTGTGCATAATCTTCTTAATTTGCATTTCTGCAAGGCCATAATCCGTAATCCCTTCGGTTAAGGTCACCCCGCTCATACTCATGAAGAATACGTCCGCATGGAACCGGCTAGCGAACTCCTCAGCCAAGTCACCAATTGTTCCCTGCTCTGAATTCCGAATAACCCCGCCGATCAGAATGATCGTATAGTTAGGCTTCGACATCAGATCATTCGCAATCGGAAGGGAATTCGTAATAATCGTTAATCGGTCGAATTTGCGCTTCAGCACTTGGGCGAAATGATTATTCGTCGTGCTCACGTCCAGTGCGATGGATTGACCTTCTTCGACGAAGGACGCCGCAATCTCCGCGAGTTCATTCTTCTCTTCCAGATAGGTATGCTCACGCAGCGTCCGAGGAATTTCACGGCTGTAATCCATTTCTGTCAGGATCGCACCACCGTGTACCCTTTTTAGAACCCCTTCACTTTCTAGGAATTCTAAATCTCTGCGAATCGTCTCGAATGATACCTGAAAGATCTGAATCAAATCCGAAGCTCTAATCGATTTCTCTTGCTGCAGCTTATGTAATATGGCTTGATGCCTTTCTTCTACGAACATCAATTTCCTCTCCTTTCTTATTCGAATATCGAAGAACAACCCTAAACACTCATTCCTCCAGTATATATGACCACTGCCCAAAAATAAACGTTCTGGCGAATCGATCACTTTTCTGCCTTAATTTTCCGAAAAAGCTTGGTTAGTACCACCTAGTCCTCTCTTGTTCCTTATTATGCTCAGATATGAGCTTATTTCGGAGTTGAAGTAAGATCTCTACGTTTATATTCATGGTACAATTAAATTTCAAAATAGGACCGTGAATAGGCAGAATAGGATGTGAACCCCGTGGATTCTTGGAAAAAAAATCTCTATGTACTCTGGGCTGGCGTTTTCTTCTGCAGTACCGCTTTCTCCATGTCAGTCCCCTTTCTTTCCCTCTTTATCAGCAGTGATCTGCATGTAACGACGAATTTATCATTATGGTCCGGCATTGCGTTCGGCATTACGTTTCTAGCGAGTGCCATGATCGCCCCGTACTGGGGATCACTCGCGGACAAATACGGTCGGAAGCCCATGCTGCTCCGCTCCGGATTCGCACTTGCCGGGATTTACGTCTTGACAGCACTCGTACAGAACCCTTATCAACTAATCGCTGTCCGAATACTCTCAGGACTTCTTGCAGGCTATGTCCCCGCTGCCATCGCGCTCGTCGGTACGAATACACCGGAGAAACATGTCGGTCACGCGTTAGGCATTATGGCCACAGCCAGTGCGGCCGGAAGTATTATTGGTCCGATGGTCGGCGGTACCATGAGCCGGTTCTTCGGATATCGGGAGACGTTCTTCCTCTCCGCTGTGGTCGTGCTCATCGCTGCATTGATCGCACTGATCGGTATTAAAGAAGAGAAATTCGATCGCAACCGTGCCCGTTCGCATGTGATTGATGATCTCAAGCAAGCGGCAAGCAATAGGCCTCTCATGAATCAATTCGTTACTGTATTGATCGTCAGCGGATCGGTCATGATTCTTGAACCACTGCTTACGCTATATGTGCTGGATATGGGCATCACGCATGGCGATGCGTCCTTCAGCTCAGGTATCATTTTCTCCGCTGTTGGGATTGCAACCGTTATTGCCGCACCACAATGGGGCAAGCTCGGAGCCAAATACGGCTATCGCAAAATCTTGATGATTGGTTTAATTGGAGGTGGAATTGGAAATCTCCTTCAAATATTCTTCCATCATATCGTTGGATTCGGTATTCTACGGTTCGTCTATGGACTCTTCTTCGCCGCCGTCTACCCTGCACTGAATGCCCTGATCGTGAAGGCGACTACACCAGACTTCCGGGGCCGCGCATTCAGCTTGAATCAATCGGCGAACCAGCTTGGCACGATGGCAGGCCCGATGATTGGCGGCGCGCTAGGTGGATGGCTGCCAATCCCGTACGTCTTCGTCATCAACGGATTGCTGCTCTTGATGACCGCAGGAACCATCCGGCTTCAGGATCGTAAGAAGCAGCAGCAGGCCGTGAATAAGCTCGCATAAATCGAAGGACCTTCACCTTGTTCATATGACGGGTGAAGGTCCTATTTTTATACTTGTTCTATTGCTCCCTGTGCTTCATAATAGGAATGTTATTTGGAACAAGGTAAATTAAGGGAGGCGATGAAATGAAATTGCGGGTATCTGCCGTACAATATCATTTACACACCATTTCGAAATTTCAAGAATTCGCGGATCAAGTCGAGCATTATGTAAGAACCGCGGATGAGTTTAATACGGATTTTGTCCTCTTTCCCGAATTTCTGACTACTCAGCTCATGTCCATCGGGAACGACAAAGCCGCAGCTCTAACCATTCAAGAACTGCCAGATTATACGGATGCCTACTTAAGTCTCTTTACAGGACTCGCAAAAAAATACGGGATGCACATTATCGGTGGAACCCATGTCATCCGCAGGAACAACAAATTGTATAATGTTGCGCATCTCTTCTATCCGGACTGTCAGGTAGCAGAGCAAGCGAAAATTCATATTACGCCAACCGAAGTCACCGAATGGAACATGTCCGCTGGCGATGGCGTTGAAGTGTTCGAGACGGATAAAGGCAAGATCGGCCTTTTGACATGTTATGATATCGAGTTCCCTGAGATCGTTCGGATGGTGCGCGCGAAAGGTGCGGATGTCATCTTCTGTCCTTCCTGTACCGATGACCGACACGGCTTCCACCGTGTTCGCTATAGCTGCCATGCACGTACGATTGAGAATCAGATCTATGTTGTTACGACTGGAACTATCGGTTCCCTGCCGACCGTCGATTTCATGCGCGGGAATTTCGGACAAGCTGCAGTCTTGTCGCCGAACGATGTACCGTTCCCACCGCGAGGCATTATCGCAGAGGGCGAGATCAATAACGACATGATTATTACAGCGGACCTTGATCTCTCGCTTCTGCATCAAGTCCGTGAGAGCGGATCCGTTACGACTTGGCGTGATCGCCGTACGGACCTCTATCCAGATTGGTAGGATGCCGTTAATGACTTACAACAAATCATTCTACGTATTTCTAGACGAGACGCCATTGCCTGTCACCATACGCAATTATCAAGAACAAGATATTGCTGAAATGATTGACATTCAACGAGAGAGCTTCCCGCCGCCCTACCCTTCCGAGTTATGGTGGAACGCAGAACAGCTGCGCAGTCATATGAAGAATTTCCCTGAAGGCGCATTGTGCGTGGAAAGTGATGGGCATCTCATTGGGTCGATGACAGGTCTTATCACACAATTCGATCCGGGACATCCTGAGCATACATGGGAGGAAGTCACGGATCATGGCTATATTCGCAACCATAATCCGAACGGAAATTCCTTATATGTGGTGGATATCGGCGTCCGACCTGCCTACCGCAAATGCGGCATCGGCAAATGGTTAATGCAGTCCATGTATGAGACGGTCGTACAGCTTCGATTGGAGCGCCTACTAGGCGGAGGACGGATGCCGGGCTATCATCGATTTGCAGATCAATTGACGCCTGAACAATATGCAAGTGCCGTGATGAAGGGTGAACTACGCGACCCTGTCATTACATTCCTGCTGCGCTGCGGCCGTACGCCAGTCGCTGTAGCCCACAATTATCTTGAAGACGAAGAATCCTGTAACCATGCGCTATTGATGGAGTGGAAGAACCCCTTCCAATAGACGATAGACATGAATCCACACAAACTGAGAGGAGCAACGATGACTATGGAATATATCCGCATAACATCGATTGAAGATCCATTGTTCACCCAAATGCATAACTTAATGAAATCTATTTTCCCACCAGAAGAAGTGCTTGCCTTCGACCTCTGGCGAGAACCGTTACAAGACCCGGATATTCGCGTATTCGTCGCTGTCCATGAAGGACAAGTTGTCGGTTCAACGGAATACCGCTATGTCACAGCATTGAACGTTGCCATGACCGATTTCACGATTATCGGCAAGCCGGGCCTTGGCATTGGACGGTTCCTGTACAAAAACCGCGAGCGCGATCTTGACCGGCTAGCTGCCGAAGCAGGCGTCCAAATGCTCGGCATGTTCGCAGAAATCTATGACCCGTATCAATCCAATGAACTAGAATTCGGCGGTGTTGCGCCGATGAATCCGATCGTACGGCGTGAAGTGCTCTCCCATCTTGGCTACCAACGACTTGATTTCCCTTACGTGCATCCATCATGGGGCAATGACGGCGAAGCAGTGGACGGTCTTGACTTCTGTTTCATGCCAAAAGATGATCAGATGGCATCCCTGCCTGGCCAACTGATCGTTGACTTCCTATCTTGGTACTATTCGGTGCTTCCGAACAAACCACAAGCATGGCTTGATATGATCGAGCAGCTGAAGGAGACGCCGGAGGTTGCTCTTCGTCCGCTATAATGCCTTTATCATCCATGCACCAAAAGACGCTCGCATCACCATGACCGGTGATGCTGAGCGTCTTTTTTACTTGCCTGCGTTTATTTGACTGGGAATGCCTTCAACAAGACCGTCATCGACTCCGCACGCGTCGTCGAGGCACTCGGCGCGAATTGATTGCTGCCCCGCCCTTGAATCCAGCCTTGCTGCACAGCAGTATCAATGGCTCCGATCGCCCATGCTGGGATCAGCTTGTCATCCGCGAAGCTCGTTCTTGCGCTTGCGTCGGTAGACAGCTTCAATGCTCTCGCGACCATCGTCACCATCTCTGCGCGGCTGATCGGCTGATTCGGCATGAACCGTTGATCCGCATAGCCTTGAATCAGTCCGAGCTCTACAGCTTGCGCCACGGCCTCACTCGCCCATGTCGGGATCGAGGCTTGATCCGCGAACGCCTTCGTACGGCCTTCGCCGCTTAGCTGCATCGCCTTCGCGAGCCATACCGTGAACTCCGCACGCGTCACGGACTGATCCGGTTTGAATGTTCCGTCCGGATACCCGTTCGTCATCCCGCGCTGCACGGCGGCTTGAATGTCCTTGGCAGCCCAGTGACCTGTGATATCTTGGAATGCAGGCTTCGGCTCGGTCGGCTTACGATTGACGGCAAAGACGGCGAATATACCGACATTACGCGTATCCGCTTGAATCGTACTGCCCGTTACCGTGCCTCCGAGTTCCACCCAACGCGCTGTTGCTTTATCGTATTGGAACACGGATGCTTGTTGATCTTTGCCTAGCTTGCTGGTATCGAACGTCAAGCTGATCTGAATCGGCTTGTCGAAGCCGCCCTTCACATCCTTCGACAATTCAAACACCGGGCTAATGGCATTCGGCTGCTGCTTCAGCATATCAGCGACACTGTCGATTTTTTTCAGCTGCAGGATCGTCGTTTCTTTCACTGCACCTGCCGGAACGGAGACGGTGATTTGCTTGCCTAAGCTGACCGCTCCCGCTTCGCCGGCTTTGATCGTCGCTTCGCCTTCCTTCACGGCTGGCGGTTGGACGGTGCCGGACGTTGATGAGCCAGGTCCAGGATTATCAGTGACTGGAGGTTTCGGATCCGGTTTATCGATAGAATCCTTCAACCTCGCGTTCAGATCGCGCAGCGTATCCACTACTGTCTCGAAATGATACGGGTATCGATCCAACAGCTTCATCACCTGATCGCGAAGCGCCGGTTTCCCTTTGCCCGTCGCGATTAACTCCTCGGCTGTACCAATTAAGTCTTTGTACGGTACCATCAGATCTTCGCCGTACACTTCGAACTCATAGATAGAATAGCCGTAATATTCGCCATAGACCGGCATTCGCTCAATGCCTTGGAATTTCACGTATCTGGCCGGCGTAGCGTCGAATACAATCGTACTCGTCTCCCGCTTATCACTGGCCGTAAGAATTTGATCGTCCTTCATCACATTGTTCCACGTTATGTTATCGGTGGAATAGAGAATCTTGAACCGTTTCGCGGCTGTCTCCCATCCGATGACGACTTTGCTAATATTTTGCGTTTTGCCAAGATCAACGGTGAACCACGAATCGTCTTTGTACGTACTCGCCCAACGCGTGAGCATATTACCATCGACCGCTTGGCTCGAAGGCACCCACGCCGCCTCCAATCCAGAGGCATCGGTTGCCTGATGCAGCGCATAGTTGTTCACATCGAGCAGCGGAATGAATCGATTATAGACTTGCAGATTATCGATTGTTCCTTTGAACGCATTAGTGGCGCTGCCGATTTTCGCGACAGGCAGGACGAGCGTCTGAATGCGCGGCACCGGCTGCGCCAGCTTCTCGACGTATTCATTCCCGTTCACATAGAGCGAGACGCCGTTGCTGTCCCCCGTGAGGAGAAGATGAGTCCATTGCCCTGCCGGCACTTTGTAATTGAATGCGCTATCATATCCTTCTTTAGAGAATCCTAATTTACCCTCGGTGCCGTGTTGCTTTAATTTCACCGTTCCCGCAGGCGATTCCATTAATACGGCATCGTCCGGATTGTCCGCATCCGGGTTAATCCACATGGATACGGTCCAGCCGAAGCCTAAGCTGTTCAGCGGAGTCTCCAAATAACTAGCACCGCCATTGAAATGGGCACCTTGCCCGTACTTTCCTTTGACGAAATCAACGTTATTGCCTGTAGCATTGTATTCGTTACCGGATGCGTCGTTGAAATTGTTTTCGAACGAATAATTAAGGACGCTTCCTTCCGTATTGTTGACTTTCACGTCATAAGAAAGGTGAGTATTCGGCGCATCTCCCATCCCCGCTGCCGTCTTCACAAATGTGTCGTAGTCCACATCGCTTCTCGCGCCATGCCACATTTTCTCGGACAACACCTGGATGGCAGGAACCAAGCGAACATGCGTATCGTCTGAGGACAGACCCGCTTCATACGAAATATCATTCCAGAGTGCGAACATGCCGCCCTTTAATTTCGGATGACCGAATGGCACTGTCTCACCGTACCATTTCACAGGTTCCCATTCGTTATACAGCAGTGAGGCATTTAAATAATCTGCATAAAGCCGCGGTACGAGGTACAAATAACTGTTGTTCGTATTAATGATGTCATATCCAAGTTCAATCGCCTGACTCGGCCCGCCATACGGTAAATGCCAGATCGCCATCGTCGCTTGATTGCTGACCGGCGTCTTGCCGGCATAGGCTTGCATGCCACCCCATAAGATTGGATGCTTGCCTTTACTGTTGATGAAGTTGATCATCGTGTCCATATACTTTCGGAAATCTTCCGTGTTTCCTCCCGCGTATTCATCTGTTCCAATTTGAACATCAGGACCGATAAATGTAGGTTCTCCACCAGCGTATCCGTCAATATATTCACTCCATAAATCCTTGACAAAATCGACGGTCTTGGGTTTAGAGACGTCGAGATGCGAACCATTCCCCAGAGAAGAATCGATTGTCGTAAAAGCACGCGAATGACCCGGCGTATCGATTTCAGGGATAATATTAATACCATAATCTTGACCTAACCGCTGCAAATCGCGGAACTCTTCTTTCGTATAAAAGCCTTCTTTACTTGTTAATTCTGGATTCCTCTCGTTTTCTAACCGAAACACACCGCGATTACCTATATCATCATTTAGATGGATTTGCAGGTCAGTCATCTTGTACCAAGCCATCATTTTGACGTAATCCCTCAGGAAATCAATCGTATAGAATTTGCGTGCCACGTCGATCATGAACCCGCGTGTCTCGTATTTCGGATAGTCGCGGGACTGCCCCTTCGGAATCTGATCATGACCTTCATCCTGCTTCAGGATTTGGAGCACAGATCGCGTCCCGCTGAATACACCCTTGACCGTTGGTGCCGTAATGGATACATAATCAGCGATATCGAGTATGTAACCTTCTTGACCTAAGACCTTATCCGACGGATTTAAGGACAAGTACAGATCTCCGCTCGATGGAGCCCCTTGGGTAACTTGCAATTCTAATCCCGTAATCGCTTTCATATCTTCTTGAAAGATCGCTGCTGATTTGGCTAACGACAGGTCATTATAGACAATCTTCGCATTCTTCGTTGAAGGCGATAATGTAAATTGATCTTTTCTCCCAATCCATTCTTGCAGGGATGGAATGACTTTCGGTTCCTCATTCAGCCCTTCGATCTGCTGATATAATCCTGTGACCGTAACTTCGAAAGACGGCGTTATCGCTTTCTGCGTTGGGTCCTCCACGCTCTGTACTTGCAGCATCACATGAACTTGTTTATCCACCAATGGAGGGTGAATGACGCCTTCCTTGTCAATGACAGGCAGCGCATCCGATCCGTAGATAGAGATTCGATAACCTTCCGGTACAGTCGGGAATGGGAACTCGGTCTGTCCTTGACTGATCGGTTCAATACCGCGAATCCCTTTGATGATTTTCGCTAGCGGGTCTTCGCTATAGACCTCAAATTCATAGAATGAATACCCGTACAAAATGCCATCAACCGGTTTCCGCTCAACCCCTACAAACTTGACGTATCTTGCTTCTCTTGACGGGAAATTTAGGACTTCCGTTCCGCCTTGGCAATTAATAATGCCATCATTCTCAAGTGTAATGTCTTCCCAATTATCACCATAGACCGAAGTCAGCACACGGTAAGACGTCGCTGGCGTCTGCCAGCGGATAATCACTTGGCCAACATCTTTTTTCTCTCCCAGATCGACTTCGAACCACTGATCATCGAATTTGTCGGAAGACCAGCGACTCGTTAGATCGCCATCGACGGCGTTTTTAGGAAAATGCGCATCATCAACTTCATTGCCCGACACCCTAACTTGCTTATGTAGCGCGTAATTTTCCCTTGCGCCGCTCGGCGCTGTTGCCGATACAATTTCTTGCGCATTAGGCATGTCAGGTGAGACAATCGCATCCGGCATATCTTCCGGAGGTGGTGCCGTCGGTAAGTCTGGCTCTGTCCCCGGTACCGGAATCTCCGGTGCCGGCTGCACAATCTCGTCCGTAACTCCTGCTCCTTCTGCGAACATCACCTGCGGATTTACGGAAAAAACAATCGAAAAAAACAAGATAACCGATAACAACAACGAACACCACTGTCGATACCTTTGGCTTGACTGCATTTCTTCATCCTCATTTCCTCGTATGAAATGATATATTGTGTTTTTTACTGCTAACTTGAGTACTCGTCATAGGCGGTTCCCGGGCGCCCATTCCTTACCAAGAGGCCTCCTCACAGTTAATACTATGAGACGTATTCGCCATAGAAAAATAGATAAGTTCTTACTTTCATATACATTTGTTTACATTTTCATCATATTAATATAAAATCCCATCAAATCTACCTTGATGGGATTCAGAACGCTATGAAATAGACTTTTGCAGATAGTAGCGTTGATGACCCAAGGGACAATTTTCTAATACGCCGAAAATCATATAACCGTGTTTCATATAAAAATCTTTGGCTTGAAAATCAAAGGTATCGACATGAATTAGATGGCATCCATGCGCTTTTGCCGCGTTCTCGATCTCTGTTAATAACCGGGACCCTAGACCCGTTTTCCGATAGTCCTCTCGTACCCACAATGCATCAATCGCAATGCATTTCCAGGCATAATGGATACAGTTTATCCCAGCAACTATGTCGCCGTATTCGTCTTTTATATGCCTATTGATAGTCTCAACTGGAATAGGTGGTTCAAAAGGCACGTGTGATAAAATCCATATCCTGCTTTGAACTTTCTAATATCCGTGTTGTATTCATGATTATTTCAATTCTCTCCTTTAACTCAGTACTTTCATTCTAAAGGAGCCAGAAATAATGTATAGACAAAAAATCGTTATAAATCATTTATGCCCTACGCTATCAAGTCGGAAGAACGCATCTGTCCATACGAAATCAATACCTGCATCCTTCGCAGCTGCTTCATCTTCAGGGCGATCACCTATATAAATAACACCCTCTGAGGCCGCTTCAGGGTTCATAGCGATATGCTCCCGAATCATCACGCCGGAAGGCTTCCGCCGGGCAACAGCTTCGCGCTTCCGATAACGAGGAATCCGTGCTTTCGGATGGCCATAGCTCACTTGGACAGCAGGATATGGCGTGAGCTCAAGAGCATCGAATACAGCATGAATTCTCTGCATCGCCTTCTTCTCTGTAATATGACCAAACGCAACACCGGCCTGATTCGTGACAATGCCAATGGAATGCCCTTGTGCCAACAAGGCGTGCAGAATCTCTTTTCGACGGGGCAAAATTGTCCAGTGATCATAATTCCGATCCGGATTATCCATATATGAACTAATCAGCGTTCCATCCAAGTCGAATAAGACCAGCATTCGCAATCCCTGCTCCCTTTTCCCATTATAAATCGCAGTTACCTGGACCATACTAATGACAAGCCTGTACGAAAAACGTTCATGGAGGTTGATGTGTCATGCATACAGTCTGGAAAGGCGCCATCAGTTTTGGGTTAGTCAACGTTCCTGTGAAAATGTTCTCGGCAACGGAAGATAAAGATATCTCGATGCGTTACATTCATAAGAAATGCAATACGCCCTTATCCTATGTAAGAAAATGCAAAACATGCGATACCGAAGTGGAGTGGGAAGAAATTTCGAAGGGTTATGAGTATGAACCTGGAAAATTCGTTATTTTCGAGAAGGATGAACTGGAGAAATTATCTGGAGAGATCACCAAGGAAATCAAGATTCTGGACTTCGTCCATTTGAACGATATCGATCCGATCTATTTCCAGAAAACGTATTATCTCTCCCCGATTGAAACTGGAGCGCATGCGTATAATCTACTGCTCGAATCGATGAAGCAAACGCAGAAAATTGGTATTTCTCAAGTATCTATTCGCTCTAAGAGCAGTCTCGCCGCCATTCGCGTGATCGACAATTGTATTGCGATGGAGACGATCTTCTACCCTGATGAGATTCGACCCGTCAGCCAAGTGCCGAACTTGCCGCAGACGCCTGTAACCGTGAACGAGAAAGAACTGGATATGGCGAAAATGTTGATCGACCAACTAACAACTCCTTTTGAGCCTGAGAAGTATAAAGATACGTACCGCGTAGCATTACTGGAAGCCATCGAACATAAAATCGCCGGAGAAGAAATTAATGTAGCACCAGCAGCACAGAAGACGAATGTCATAGATCTGATGTCGGCATTGCAGGCGAGCCTTGATGTCGTGAAGCCAGTTGTCGCAGCAGACACGGGTGGACCAGCACCTACCAAACCGAAGCCTCGCAGCCGCAAAAAGGCGAAGGAAACGGCTTCTTAAGATGGGATTCACTGGACTGCATGTTTATGGTATGACTCTTCCGATTAAGCCGATGTCCCCCATTTATCAAGATCAACTTCCGACGGGATCCGATATTGGGTATCAATTGAAGTGGGACGGCGTTCGCTCTCTCGCTGTATTATCGGAAGGGAATGTTACGCTCTATTCTAAGAACATGCTTACGCAAAATGCTGCTTTCCCTGAAATCGTAGCGCTGCTGCAGAAGCAATTCCCAAGTGGCAACCTTCTGCTTGACGGAGAGCTCGTTATGTTCGATACCGTACTGCAGCGGCCCGATTTCAAACGTATCCAACAGCGTGTTCGCAGCAAACGTGTCGTATCAACCGAATCACAATATCCAGATCATCAACCGATGTACGTCGTCTTCGATATTCTCCATGAAAACGGTTTAGATTGGGCACTCGAGCCTTTTCGGTCGCGTCATCAGCGTCTGAATGAATTATTGCCGGAGAAGCTGCCGCAGCTTTTCGTGACCGATCTATTCTTGAATGGGGACCTGCTCTGGAACTGGGTGGAGGAGCGTCAGTGGGAAGGTGTTGTCAGTAAACGCTTAACAAGTCGATACCATGAAGGCAAGAAACATCAAGATTGGTGGAAACGTAAAACATCCATCCTTCGTGAAGTCGACATCTATGGTATTACCATTCGCGAAGGCCGTATGGCAAGTATGGTCATGGTGAGCGATAGGGCTTACTTTGGCCGTGTTTCTTTAGGACTGAATGGTGCGGACAAGGAGCAATTAATGGCCTACGCAGCAACTCATCCGGCATCGAGTGCACCCTTCTCTCCACTTCCTATGGATCTAAAAAAAGAACACGTCCTGTGGCTATCTAAGCCGTTAAGCTGTGAAGTCACAGGTCTTGAAGTCACACCGCAGGGCGTACTTCGACATCCAAAAATAAGCCGTAAACCCAAAATATGAATCGATAAGGAGCAACCACATGAGCGTCGGCCAGAAAGAGAAAATCAGGATAGAAGGTAACGAACTCACCATTTCAAATCCCCATAAGCTTCTCTGGCCGGAAGCTCAAGTGACGAAGCTGGATTACTTGAACAAGCTCGTGTTTCTTGCACCATATCTGCTCCGATATTGTGCCAATCGCCATCTGACGACCATTCGGTATCCGAATGGCGTTCAGGCTAAATCGTTCTACCAGAAAAATTGTCCGACCGGGAAACCAGATTTCGTGCAGATTGCCCCATTAGAAGATATTGATTATGTGAACCTCGATTCGTTATCTACCCTCATGTGGCTTGGCAATCTGGCTTGCCTGGAATTTCACCCATCACTTCATTATATAGGGCATACGGCACCCGTCGAGTGGATCATCGACCTCGATCCGAGTCGCGACCCGGAGCCACGCATTATGGAAGCAGCGCAAGCGATTGGTGAAATTCTCGATTCGCTGCGCATTACCTCCGTACCCAAAACCTCTGGTGCTACCGGTGTACAGATCTACGTTCCTCTCCCGACCGACGAGCGGTATTCGTTCGATCAATTGCGCCAGCTCGGGCATTTCATTGCCTCTTTCGCGGTACAGAAGTACCCAAAGCTATTCACGATTGAACGGTTCAAGAAAAATCGCGGGGATTTGATCTACATCGATTATCTCCAGCATGGCTATGGAAGAACGCTCTCTGCCCCATACACACCACGCGCAAGACCGCATGCGACACTATCTACGCCGCTACTCTGGTCCGAAGTGGCTCTTCACCCCGATGCGAAAGAGTTTAATCTACATAACATTGAAGAACGATTAAAGAAGCTAGGAGATTTGATCATGCGAGTTCCTGGACAGAATTTAGATATGGTATTGGGAAAATTGGGCACTGTGGTCCATTAAGTATTAATTTGCGAGTTGACTAATCATTTTCTTTCTCCGGTAAACACTTAAAATGATTCCAACGACGCTTAGATTAACAACCATCATCGTTCCCCCATATGAGACAAATGGCATATTAATCGAAGTTATCGGCAGGATTCCAACGGACATAAGCATGTGGTAAAAGAACTTAAAACATAGGATCGAAGATAACCCGATGACCAGCGCTCTTCCGAATGGTTCCATGAGCTCGAGGGTCAATTTAACGATACGCCACAACATGATACATACTAAAATGATCAATAAAAGTCCGAAACCCCAGCCGAGACTATAAACTAAGTAAGGAAATAACATATCATTTTGGATATTGGGAAGAAGCTTGGTTCGCACTCCAAAGCCTTGTCCCCACATTCCAGCAGAGCGAAGCACTTTCGAGATGGTTATATAAAAATAACCACTACCGGACGGATCATGCATGGGATTTAGCCACCCGGAGATACGCGTTATCATGTACCCCTTATCATACATGAATAACAATGCAGCCAGTCCCATCATGAAGAATGCTGACATGCTTCCTAGAAGCAGCTTCACACGACGACTCAAGCAAACATGCATGACGATGATTCCACTGCTATGAATGATTAATCCACCGATCGAAGGAGCCGTGACGTAGAAATAACCCGGTAAAATCAGATAAAATAGGATCGTCATCCAAGTCTTAACTTGCTGACCATCATACTTCTTGCGATTGGTCACAATCATACCCGCAAAAGCAATCATGAATAAATAAGGGACAAATTCATAGATATTCACATAAAATCTTCCGGGTAGACTGAGAAATTGCTTCATACCATTCATTTTAAGACCGTACCCTTGACAGAGCACCATTAACCCGATGGCAACCCCATATATCCACCATGAATACCTCTGCCATTTGCGGTAATCGAAAAAGTATATCATGACCATAACTAGCATCCCTATCGTGACATAAGATAGTTGGTTAGGTAAAAAATTACGATCTATAGCAAAATTCATTGCATACATCGCCAAAAGACCCAAACCGACGAAGATCGCAACGAGAGCAAGTAACCCCCAGGCCATCACAGGTTTATGTGCAGTGTGGAGTTGCTTCCCTACTAGGACCGGATTACCCATCTGTACTATTGCTTGCTGTATCGCTTCCTCTTTAGACACCCCTTCAATCATCATATCATCTACGAGCTCATTCAAATGACTTAACAATTCCAATCGGATCTCTTGATGAACTTCCTTCGCCTTAATTTGACTACATACTAGATTGAGATAATCTACGATCGATCCATGTTCCAACAATGCTTCACTCATGCTTGACCCTCCCCAATCACATGATCAAGCGTTGATCGGAAAAGTGTCCATTCCTGCTTCTTCTCTTCAAGCTGTCGTCTCCCCTTATCCGTAATGCGATAATATTTACGATTTCGACCGCCTTCATCACTCCAATAAGACTCTACCAGTACATCTGTCTCCAGCGTGTGGAGAATGGGGTACAGTGTCCCTTCTTTAAGTGTAAATAGCCCGCTTGATCGTTGCTCTAGCTCTTTGACCATTTCATAACCATACATTTCCTTACGACTTAATAAAGTTAGGATCAAGATGACAGTACTGCCTTTCATTAATTCTTTGTTGATCTTCATAACGGCCTCCAATTATACATCGGAATTAGATGCATCGATTATCTAGGTATAATTATAAAGCTAGTTCCAAAATATTACAATATAATAAATCTGTTGTATGTGAGAGTGCATAACATTTGAATAGTCAATCCATTTCATTTAAGATATCCTCGAGGCTAGCCAAATGGATTTATAGATGAATGGGAGTGAATGCGATGAAATATGAATGGAGAAAACAAGAAAAAGATCTCTATCTTCCTTAAAACGAACCCGTGCTCATCACCGTGCCCAAGCAGCAATTTCTAATGATTCGAGGTAGAGGAAACCCGAACTCTACAGCATTTTCTGCGAAAGTCGAGGTCCTCTATGCTCTATCTTACGCCATTCGAATGATGCCTAAGCAAGGGTATACGCCACCTGGTTACTTCGAATATACGGTGTATCCGCTAGAAGGTGTGTGGGATCTAGCAGAGGAAAGCCGCTCTGTTGAGACATTGAACCTAGACGACTTGATCTACACGATCATGATTCGCCAACCTGATTTCGTCACAGAAGATGTTGTCAGCCGCGCGTTAGAGGCAACGAGGAAGAAGAAACCAAACCTTGCTCTTGATGAGGTTGTGTTCGATTCTATTGAAGATGGCAAGTCCGTCCAAATGCTGCATATGGGACCTTTTGCTGATGAAGTACATAGCTTCGCGAGAATGAAGCAATTCATGCAAGAGCATAACTTAGAGCTTAGCCCACGTACCCATCGCGAAATTTACTTGACGGATAATACGAAGACAGAACCCGCCAAGATGAAGACAGTATTGCGGTATTTTCATGTAAAATAGCTATGTCGTCATTTTCCGGCATTGCAGTAGATACAACGAATTGCTCGCAAAGGCCCATTCCAAATCAAGTCCTGCTCCGAAATGCTCTTCACTGGTTTGGGCTAAGCGATCAAGTTGTCTAACTTGATTATCGTTGAGACTAGCCTGGTCTTTCAGATGGTCTTCAAGCTCAACTTCAACTGTGCCTCCGTTCAATGAGGTATAAATGGCTGTATCTTGCATTCCTCTAACCAATTGACTACTCGTTGCTCCTCTATTAACCCTGTATTGATCAGGAATAATTCTACCTGATACAACACTCTCTCCTAGCCCCCAGCATGATTCAATGATCCGTTCATCAATATGCGTGATCGGATGCCTTGTAAACATCACACCTGAACAATCAGCTCTGACCGTTTGCTGTATAATAACTGCCATCTTTGGAGTCGATGTCACGCCCATTTTGTTACGATATTGATTGGCTTGATCGGAATGAATTGAGGAAGCAACCCGCCGAATTGCATTCAAAATTTGGGATCGATTCGTCAAATGAAGTTCAGTCCTAAATATTCCTGCATAACTTGCCTGAACCCCATCTTCACCGACAGCGGAAGATCTAACCGTACAGGAATCTCCTAGTAGAGATATAATTTCATCTAACCCATTTAATAAATGCTCGTTTTCATTGTTTACAATCTCCTGAACAGACGGATACGATACGCCAAAGCCCATGGGTACAGGCAATCCAGCTCGCATTGCAAATCCTAATTGTACAGCCTTCCCACCATAAGAAAATTCATCGGATACGTTCATAAGTGGTAGAATACTCATCTTGGTAACCTCACCACAATCCCTGTATCTGCATCGAGTCTGATCCGCTCACCATCTTGAATTTTCTTCGTTGCATCTTTACAACCAACAACACATGGTAAGTTGAACTCTCTAGCTAAAATAGCTGCATGACATACTAACCCACCTTTGTCCGTTACTAGACCCGAGACAAGACTTGCATAAGGTACGAAATTCGGAGCTGTCATTGAAGTAACAAGAATATCTCCTTGGTTGAGTTTCGATATATTGGCTTCATCCAGAATGACACGAGCGATACCTTCCACAACACCACGGCTTACACTCATTCCACTCGTGATGTACTCGACAACGGATTCATTTCGAGTCATCTCTACACTCGTCGTGTTCTGTCTCTCATTCAAGAGATCTCTTAATTCTTTACTCCATGGCAGATCCGCGAAAATTCCAGCTTCGACACGAGCATGTAGTTCATATATCGCACGATCAAAACAAATGATCAAATCGTATGCCTTCAGTTCTTCTTGTTTTGCCAATAATTCAATGTAACGTTGCTTGTATTTAGGAATATGTGTTTTGAAAAGATTTAAATAAGGTAATGTGGACTTCACCGCTTCACGCATCTTGATTTCATTATTCTGGATACGATCTTCTTGATAACTTAGTATTTCTTGATAAACAGTCCGTAGAATCACTTTTAATTCCTCGACTTCGTTTGGATACAAATTTCTAATTGTATTCATTGGCATTCCCCCTCTTTCATTCTGAACAACAAAAAAAGACCACGGCGTACATCACCATGGTCCTATCCCAATTACTCATGAATTAATTACGCATACAAAAAATACGTATCGAGTAAGGGCGGTACAATGAGATTACAACGCACGTTCATCATTCTGTGATTGAATTCAAACTGCTTCAACATTGAACACTCACCCTCTCCTATAAAAAGTAAATTCCTACCACAATCGTAATGTTACACTCATGATTTGTCAATTACATCCACTCTAAAAATTCAATCCGATTGCCAAAAGGGTCCTGAACATAGAAACGCTTCACACCCTCGTCCGCCCGTGCCGTATCGTCCATCACTTGAAAAACAACGAACATTGCTAGTGATATTTGGACTCTATCCCCCTCGATATCGATTTCATACAATCTTTGCATACAAAAAAAGACGACAGCTACCCATATTTTGAACAGCACCCCGTCAAGTAGACAGTACAAATAATAAAATCAGTTAAGCGGCCTTGTTCCTGAATTCCATCGGACTAAGGCCGTTTAATTTTGCTTGTAATCGTTCGTTATTGTAAAAATAGATGTAGGCCTCAATGTCCCTCTCGAGGTCATCAAAAGTTTCGTATTTATGTAAGTAATACTTCTCGCACTTTAAAGTCCCCCAGAACGACTCCATTGGGCCGTTATCGATACAACGACCAACCCGAGACATGCTCTGAGACATCTTGTTTTCGTCCAAAAGCTTCTTGAAGTCCAGTGACGTGTATTGAAAACCACGATCACTGTGAAGCATTGGTTTGCTTCCTGGAGCTAATTGGGCAGCTTGTTCTAATGTTTGGAATACCAGCGGATTGTTATTTGAATGCCCCAATACATAAGAAACAA
>NZ_JBYTDT010000005.1:0-389640 GCF_058791655.1 Paenibacillus sp. EB106-05-06-XG162 | reverse complement strand
TAAAAAATGCACCCCCTAGAATTTCATCGGATAAACCAGGGGTTTATTCCAATGTCTATTCTAAGGGGTGCACTTCACACCTGAGCGAATGGTATGGAGGGCTCTTGTATTTCAAGTCACTTGCGATGCGTCTCAATCACGTAACCCGCACCCTTATCCAATCTTTTCTTCTCTAGGATACTAACCTCAAGCTGCGCCGGTGATGCTAGGAAATGACGATCCATGTGAGATTCGACATAGGAAAATGCTTTCTCGTCCGTCTCCGCTACGACAATGAGATAGACAAGTTGTTCTTCCAATTCAATTTCAATACGATATAAGTACATAAGATGACTTCCCCTTCCATATTCTTATCCTTATTATCCCGATGAGGATTATATTCATTATATTGAAAAACCTCCCAAAAAGCTTGTACAAAATTTCTCCTCTCCCGAAATGAGAAAAAGACTGCTCCTCCGTCATCTCCAAATGACTTCAGAACAGCCTTTTTTTGTTAAGCTTGATTATTTCGAAAGACGTAGAGCAAGATCGTACAATTCCATATCAAATGCTTTCTTCGTGTTCACAACCGTGTCAATATCGGTCATCACCAATTCACCTTTAATGACACCGCATGATTTGCCTGATTGGCCTTCCATTAACATCCGTACAGCATAATCGCCAAGACGGCTTCCTAGAACGCGGTCATTGTGCGTTGGGCAGCCACCACGTTGAATATGACCCAATACGGTTACACGCGCATCCACGTCAACACGCTCCGTAATGCCTTTGGCGATATCTTCACCGCGGCCAACGCCTTCTGCAACGATCACGATACTATGGCGTTTGCCATGTTCGAAATTGTCTTTCATGCGATTCGCTACATCATCAATGCTGAATGGCACTTCAGGGACAAGAATCGTCTCTGCGCCACTCGCAAGACCAGCATACAACGCGATATCACCGCAATGACGTCCCATAACCTCAACGATAGAGGAGCGCTCATGCGAGCTCATCGTATCGCGCAATTTATTGACTGCGTCCACTACAATGCCTACAGCCGTATCGAATCCGATCGTAAAGTCTGTGAACGCAATATCATTATCAATTGTGCCTGGTAAGCACATCGTTTTGATGCCAAGTTTGCTCAATTTATTCGCGCCTTGATATGAACCATCTCCACCGATAACGACTAAGCCATCGATACCGTATTCACGTAGAATATCCGCACCTTTTTGTTGGCCTTCAGCCGTCATGAACTCTTTACAACGAGCCGATTGTAGAATCGTTCCACCGCGTTGGATAATATCACCAACACTACGCAAGTCCATCGAACGGATTTCTTTGTTCAATAGCCCTTGGTAACCGCGTTGAATACCGAACACTTCGATGCCGTAATATAACGCACTACGCACGACTGCACGAACAGCCGCGTTCATCCCTTGAGAATCTCCCCCACTAGTAAGAACTGCAATTTTTTTGACTGCTGACATATCCTTATCCTCCTTAAAAAATCCATCTTATCTCTATCTATGATTTATGTTTACGTATCCAAAGACTATTCCCCCAGAAAAACAACCGCGTTAACGGGCTTTTCCGCATGAGACGCTTGGAGACGGACTTCACATGCTGTTGACTCGTCACCTTTGGGTCTGACAAGTATAAAGCAATCAATCCTTCTATCACCATACGATGGAACTGCGAATCAGGCAAGTGTTTCACATCTTCTCTCGCCCTTTCGACCACCATCACCATCCGCTCAATTAAGGTCTCTTGCTCATCATAATAGTTGCAGAAATTCAAATCCCCACCTAAGCGATCTTCTTCTTGGTCAATTAAATAATCGAGCATAATATGCAATCCGCATACATGTGGGAAATAAGCTCTTCGAATATCACTTGCCTCGCGTACGGTCAGATTAGGTCTTGTCGCAGCTGCGAACAGCATGAATACACCTAGGGTCGAACCTGTCGCTGCAGCGAATTCATTCCAATGCAAATGAGGAGATATATTCCGATTCTGCTCCCACCAGGCGGTTAGCTCCGATTCTCTAAGATCATGACGGATATGCTTGTACACTTGCAAATCGACATACAGACCCACCAATTCTTCCAGATAAGGCATCACTTTCCCATAGGACGGAAGCTTCCTGATACAAGATTGGCAAGTCGACACGAGATTATGCAGGTAACCATCGTCTTCATGCTCAGGATGGTAAGCGTAATAATTTTGAAGTGGAGCTTCGGGGTTAATCGCATCCAACATCGACTGATGGAGCTGGCGAAAATCAACCGGATCCATGGAGGTGCTGCGATCACACAGGTTATCCAGATAATCGCTGATCGTCTGAAATGCCACGATGAGTGGAATCAGCACATCTTTCTGCGATATATCCAAAGCTGCGTACACCGCTCCGCCTTGACAATGGAACTGCTTCGTCGCGATGCTCGCAAGCGCTTGTCGGCGAAGCTCTTCATCAGGAATCGACTCCGCTTGTTCCTGCCAATAACCAAGTGATTGCTTAACACCTGGCAAAATAACACGATACACGCGGAACATCAGCTGTATTGGATTTAGTGGTGCAGTGAATTGTCGCTGTTGTGTTAGACTCAATACGGGGTGCCTCCAAAAATGCATTCATTTTCATGTGAATCATTCCTATTATAGTACGATCAGTCATATTGCACAAACCGCTACATTAGGCATGCATTCTCGTACGTACCTCTTGATTCGTGCGGTACCACAAATGCAAATCATTAATCTGACTAGCAATCTCGGCGATCTCCGAATTCAGCTGGCAGCTGACCTCGAAATTTTCTTCATCAAATAATTGTGACTGTTTCTTATTAATGACGCGTTCAAGCGCTATGACTCGGTTCGGGATTTTTCCTCGGATCCATTCCCATCGAACAAGAATAGCTTCTCGCTCTACAACACTATATTGTTCCCACTCTTGAGCAAGCGCAGGCACATGAATACCTAACCGATCATCGAATTGAAAGACATTCTCCATCTCTATCTCCTCCATGAAAAAGAGTCCAATAGTAAATGTACCACTCACAACGAAGGAAATCTATAATATTCAGCACAGTTCCAAAAGAGCATTCCAGAACCCTGAGGCTGGTGCTATACTAATAGTTATTTCGATACCCATTCTAGATTGGAGCTCTCAGCATGTTGTTCAGACGAAATGGATCCTCTATGATGCAAGATTTTCATTGGCTGCGAATGTTCGTATTCTCACTGTATACGACCACGTCACTCATTACAGCCTTTTTCCCGCTCTATTTCAGCGGCATTGGCTTCTCGAATGTCCAGATCGGATTTATTTATTCGATTGGACCCTTAATCTCGATTTTCTCGAACCTCATCTGGGGAATTGCTAGTGATAAGTTCCGTACGATCAAGAAAATCGTTCTCATCCTACTCGTTGGCCAATTATTCATGGTCTTACTATTAACCCAATCTACCTCTTTTGCCGTCATTTGTATTCTGATGTTCGTGTTTAATTTCTTTTATTTTCCCATTAACCCATTAGCTGATACATGGGCGATCATGACGATGCAGAAGCGCGGTAAAAATTTCATGAGCGTGCGAATCTACGGGTCATTCGGATTTGCCATCGCATCACTCGTCCTCGGGTTTATTCTGAAGCAAACCGGGGCCCATATTACGCTGTGGGTATGCCTTCTCCTAACCGGATGTTCGCTGTTAATTGCCCTATTCGCAACGGACCAACAGGGCGCAACAGCCAAGAAGATGGAACTCGGAGGGCTACTGAAAATCCTGAAGCAGCGCGAAATCGTCTGGTTCTTCCTGTTGCTGCTCTTAGTCGCGGTATCGCATCGATTCAACGATGCCTTCATCTCCCCTGTTCTACGAGGAATGGGCGCAGATGAGACAATTATCGGATGGGCATTATCCGCTTCTTCGTTAAGTGAAATTCCCGTCTTCTTCCTTCTTAGCAAATACGGCTCGAAATTCAAAGAGCTTCCGCTCTTGTCGATCGCCAGTCTCATGTATGCCGTTCGTTTCTTGCTGATGAGTGTCGTTACGGATCCGGCGTGGGTCGTTGTCATACAGCTTATGCACAGCGTCACATTTGGCATCTACTTTTTTACCGCTGTTCGTTACGTAACCAATATCATCCCGGATGAGTATCGCGCGACAGGACTGGCATTCTTCACGATCATCTGGTCCTCGCTCGCAGGCCTCATCAGCGGATCTGTCGGCGGAAGTCTGCTCGATATCAGCAAAGGAACCTTATATATGGTCGCAGCAAGTCTGGCATTGATCGGTGCCATTGGCTTTATGACACGTTATTTGATCGCCAGAGATCAATAACCGACGCGAAATTCCTTGCTTTTTCCAATCTTCGGGCTATAATGAGAAAAGGATTTAGGACCAAGTAATAAAGGCGGGGAAAATCATGGATTTCGAACAACTCAAAGCAATTATTCATGGACGTCGAAGCGTCCGTAATTACACCGATCAATCAGTCGCGATTGCAGATATCGAAGATCTCATTGATTGTGCGCGTTATGCTCCAAGTGATACGAATTCACAGACTTGGGAGTTCATCGCCATTACGAATAAAGACCTGATCAAACAAATTGAGGGATTGACATGGGATCAACTTCATGCGCTTGCAGCCGTATCGGAGACGAGAGGTCTTAACCGTGAAGCACGCCTACTCGTGAAGTCTTTCGGACCTTATGCGACAGCCTTCTCCAATGCTCCTGTCTTGATCATTTGTCTAGCAACACCATACAACTCGAAATTCCGTGAGAAAATCTTCGACCCGATTGAACTTGCCTCGGAGAGCGTTTGGGCGGAGGAAGGAATCAAGAGCAGCTGCCTTGCAACACAGAACCTCATGCTCGCAGCGCATGCCAAAGGGCTTGCTACTTGTCCTATGACAGGACCTGTCCTGCTCGCTGAACATCAGCTGAAGGAATTGCTTGAGATTCCTGATGATCGTCAAGTCAACATGGTCATCTCACTTGGTTACCCGGCCGATCAGCCGAGCAAGCTGCCGCGTAAAGACGTTCAAGACATTCTTCGTATTATTGAATAAATAACGTGCAAGACCCCCGTTATCCTATGATCGCGGGGGTCTTGTTTTTACAACAAATGAAGCTGTTAGAAATACAAAAAAACAGATCCCAGAATGAACTGAAATCTGTGTGATGAACATGCATGGCGCAATTTATAATGAATAGTTAATTATAATTTCGTTACGCTAGCCGCTTGTGGTCCACGGTTACCTTGTGTAATTTCAAATTCAACCGATTGGCCTTCTTCTAGAGTCTTGAATCCTTCGCCTTGGATCGCGGAGAAATGAACGAATACATCGTCGCCGCCTTCCACTTGAATAAAACCGTAGCCCTTCTCAGCATTAAACCATTTTACTGTTCCTTTCAAATGAACAACCTCCTAATATGCCGCCTTTAATGGCGATTATTTATATTATATCCGAAATATTGGAAATGTTCAACGAATCTTTTTGATCTCAAGAAAGTCGGACGAGCCTGGTATGAAAGGCAATTGACTGGACTTGAAGGATACCTGATGGCCTGCTTGTTCAAACTCTTGCATCATGGTCGACATCGCTGGGTATCCTGCCCACCGTAGTGATTTCAGCGGATAGATGAGCACCCTTCCACCCACCGCGCAAACGCGAATTAATTCCTTAATTGCTGCCAAGTGAAATGCATAATCGAATTGATCTGCGTATAAGAAAAGAAAGTGACTGCAGAAAACATGCTGAAATGTATGATCATCGAAAGGAAGTTCAGGCAGCTTCGCAAAGATATAATGCGACGGATTGCCTTGATAATCCGCAATAAATTGCTCTGAGGATCTTATGCGTCTATCGCGGTGCTGAGCTGGGTCCCCATAGAAGCTCCAATCGAACGTCTCCTGAATCTTCGTAAGCTTGGCTGTTGAGGTCTCAATCTCCTCCGATGCATAACGCGCTAAATACGCCGCATCGTAATGGAATATCGGGTCTGCCGCCACAGCCTTGTACCCGCGTGATTTCGCTTCCGCCGTGAAAGACGACGCACCGCCTGCCACATCCAAGATACTCCCTTGTGCCAAATCTGCCTCCGTAAGAGCGAACATTCGCATATATTCCTCATACGAACGACATGTCATGGCTACACCTTGCTGTTCATACGCTGGATAAAAACTCATCTCAACCACACTCCTCAGCTCATCTCAACTCATCTCTTCAGCCTCAATCGGCTTTGTTATAAATTACCACTTAATCCCATACAGAGCAAGATCAAATTATGACTTAATATTTGCTTTATATCGCGCTGTACGTTATCATTTTACACAAAACAACGTAACAAGAACTTACCTGAAGAACGGAGCTTATAAATGATTAAAAAACATGTAATATACAAAAAAGACAACTGGAATATGATTACGGTAGAGGTCCAAGGCAAGTATATTGTCCTTCGCGAAATTTCGGACCAATGGGGCGAAGAGACTCACACCTTCTTAAGTCGTCCTGCACTCATGAACTGGGTTAATAACCGCTTCCCCAAATCGGAGTATATAGATAACTTGGAAGAGTGGAATGACATGATGGCGAATTTCCGACAAGTCTAAGCCAAGCTCGCGAAATGAGGTGATCCCCATAGACTCAACCAGTATTCTCATCTTTATCATTCTAGCCTTCTCGATGGGTGCCATCCTTATTATGAAGAAAGATTCAATTCCTGCGCCTCTGCGCCGGGTCATGGCTATCATTACGATTCTTCTCGTGGCATTCGCCTTTTTCTTAATCGTATACAGCTCATTTCAACTAGGTTCAGCTTAATTGATAAATGACAGGCATCAGGGTCATACTATTGACAAATTTTACGGCGCAGGAGTGATCTTGTGAGACGAGGAATTTGTCTTTTATTGATTACATGTCTTTTGCAACAGACTGTCATCCCCATCGCGGCCAGCGCTCCTGCTGAGTCCGCGCAATCTATCAAACCTAGGAGGGTTCCAATGAGTCAAATCGTTAAGCGTCAAGATGTACCGCAAGAAGATCAATGGAAATTAGAAGATTTATTCGCATCTCAAGGGGCTTGGGATCAAGAATACAAGCTGGTGAAAGAACAGCTCGGCAAAGTATCCGCCTATCAAGGTAAATTAACCGACGCAGCTGCGGTCAAAGCTTGCTTTGACCTGGAAGATGAGATTTCACTACATACAGAACGTCTTTACGTCTACGCGAACATGCATCATCACGAAGATACCGCTGAACCTACATACCAAGCATTATCCGAGAAATCCAAAAAGCTCAGTGTCGATGTTGGTGAAGCATTATCATTTATTACCCCGGAAATATTGTCATTATCTGATGAGCAGCTTGACAGTCTTATTAACAATTCAGAGCTCAGCAAATATAAATTTACGTTGACTGAAATGAAACGTCAGAAGGCGCATGTACTCTCGAAAGCAGAGGAAGCATTGCTCGCACAAGTCGGCAATATCTCACAAGCGCCGAATACCATCTACGGGATGATCAACAATGCCGATATGAAATTCCCGAAAGTCAAAGATGAGAAAGGCGTGGAACGTGAATTAACACACGGCAGCTACATTCAGTTCCTCGAGAGCGATAATGTGGAGGTACGCAGAAATGCGTTCAAAGCCGTCTACGAGACCTATGGCAAGCAAAAGAATACGATCGCTGCAACACTCAATGCGAACGTCACCAAAAACATCTTCTATTCGCGTGCACGTAAATATCCATCCGTGCTGGAGATGTCGCTCTATGGCGACAACATTCCGAAAGAAGTGTATACGAATCTCATTGATACCATCCATGAGCACCTACCTCTAATGCACCGCTACATGGAACTGCGTAAGAAATTGCTTAAAGTCGATGAACTTCATATGTACGATTTGTTCGCTCCGCTCGTCGAAGAGTTCAAAATGGACATTACCTATGCAGAGGCCAAGAAAATGGTCAAAGAAAGCTTGAAACCGCTGGGCGATGATTATCTGAACAACCTGCAGCATGGATTCGATGATGGCTGGATTGATGTCCACGAAAACGAAGGCAAGCGCAGTGGTGCATACAGCTGGGGTGCATACGGCACACATCCTTACGTGCTCTTGAACCACAAGGACAATCTCAACAGCATGTTCACGCTTGCACATGAGATGGGTCATGCGCTTCACTCCTTCTATTCCGATACGAACTTGGAATATCGCGATGCACAGTACACGATCTTCTTAGCTGAAGTTGCTTCAACCTTGAATGAAGCCTTGCTCATGAACTATATGCTGAAGAAGGCAGAGAACGATCCAAAAATGAAAATGTATCTGCTCACATACTACGCTGATCAATTCCGTACAACGGTCTTCCGTCAGACGATGTTCGCAGAGTTCGAGAAAATCATGCATGAACGTGCAGAACAAGGCGATGCGCTGACGCCGCAAGAGCTCTCGAAGATTTATTACGACTTGAATCTCCAATATTATGGCAAAGGCATGGTCGTGGATCAAGACATTGAGATGGAGTGGGCACGAATCCCTCATTTCTATACCAGCTTCTACGTCTATAAATACGCTACCGGGTTCTCTGCGGCAACAAGCTTCGCGAAGCAGATTCTCGATGAAGGCGCGCCTGCCGTAGAACGTTATCTTGGATTCTTGAAGAGCGGCGGCAGCGACTATTCCATCAATATCCTGAAGCGTGCCGGTGTCGATATGTCCTCACCGCAGCCGATTCGGGAAGCGATGGACGTGTTCAAGCAATTGATTGAAGACATGGAGAAACTTACGAACTAGTTGGAAACACCCCCACGCAAAGTACTTAACTCTATACGAACGAAATCCCTTGCCTGCTAAGGCAAGGGATTTTATACTATAAGGTACGCTGAAGCTTAGGAGGAGTCATATGAAAATTCAATGGTCTTTAATATTAGGACTCGTATTTGCATTAATTACGGCGATCTTCGCTGTCATTAATGTAGATCCTGTCCAAGTCAATCTGCTATTCGGAGTCGTCCAAGTTCCGCTCATCCTACTTATCTTGGGATGCACCTTGCTGGGTGGCTTAATCGTCGGTTCTTACGGGATTTTTCTGCAATATCGACTACAGCGCAAGCTTAAGGCGACCAAGGCGGAGTTACAACATATTATCGATGCAACAGGCTATACATACCCAGTATCACAAGATGCGCTATCATCCACGCATCCATCTAACCCAGACGAGGAGAAATCGAATCATGAACCTACCCTTTAACCAAGATTATGTCCTTGATTTTCTCGAAGAAATCCTAAATACCCCTAGCCCTACGGGCTATACGCACCACATCATGGAGCGAATTGAAGCTGAGGCACGTTCGTTAGGTTTCGAATTTGAACGTACGCAAAAAGGCTGCGGCATCATTAGTGTTCCAGGAAATGATCCATCTCGGACGATCGGGCTTACTGCACATGTCGATACCCTCGGCGCCATGGTTCGCTCGATCAATGCGCGCGGTACACTCCGGATTACACCGGTGGGCGGTTATATGATGAATGCGATTGAAAATGAATACTGTACAATCCATACACGCGATGGACGCATTTATAGCGGAACGATTCTCACGACACACCCATCTGTTCATGTCTACAGTGATGCTCGCGATTTCAAGCGGGATGAAGCCAATATGGAGATTCGGATTGATGAATTAGTCCATACAAAAGAAGATGTCATGCATCTTGGCATTCGTACAGGCGACTTCGTCTCCTTCGATCCCCGCGCTGTCATCTTCGATAACGGCTATGTGAAGTCACGCCATCTGGATGACAAGGCAAGTGTCGCTGCGCTGTTCGGTATTCTGGAATCGATACATCGTGATCGCTGGACACCGGCCTATAATTTGAAATTGATCATTACCAACTATGAAGAGATTGGACATGGCGGATCCTACATTCCAGCAGAAATCGATGAGCTGATTGCAGTCGATATGGGCGCAATGGGGGATGATCTTGCATGTACGGAGCTGGATGTATCGATATGTGCCAAAGACTCCTCAGGTCCCTATGATTACGGTATGACGAGCAAGTTCATCCGTCTTGCTGAACGTGAGCAGATTCAGCATGTCGTTGATATTTACCCTTATTACGGTTCCGACGCATCTGCTGCGCTTCGCGGCGGCAATAATATCAAGGCGGCACTCATTGGACCCGGTGTACATGCCTCCCATGGTATGGAACGCACTCATATCCAAGCCGTCATGAATACCGCTAAATTACTCGCAGCCTATGTAACGGATATGGAATAGTAAATTTGGCGTTGAGGTCATCAGGAGGTGTCCGGGTGCAATTCCCTATGAAACGGTTCCAGTGTAGCAAGATCAGAACACGCACGCTCCTATTCATACTGGCATTCATACTGATTCTAGCGATTAATATCTTCTACTTCATCCATACCAAGGCGAAGTATACCTATCGTCAAGTTACCGCAACGAACGGGATATCCCTGCATGTACTTCATACGACACCAGACCATATTCAATTGAAGGCAATTGATAGCAATGTTACGGATACTGGAGACGTAGGCATCAATGGCGGATTCTTCTATGGACAAGATATCTTATCTATTGCTGTACAGAATCATATCCCTGTGAAAGATGAGCCGCGTGCCTATGGATCAGGTTGGTATAACATCAAATATGATCGCGGCACCCTGGTCTGGGATGGATATCAAAAACAGTTCACTGTTCAATCTGTTAAATCCGTGGAAGAACTGGATGTCTTCGATCGCAGTCAATATTGGGCACAGGGCGGCGTCAGCATGAATTTGGCCAATGATTTCATCTGGGGCCTTGTGATCTATTATCAAGCACTTCCTGCAGCACATGAGGCCAGGTTGCGCAGTGGACTTGTCTATGACAGTATGAATCAATTGTATCTCGTCGTCACACCAACGCCTTGCACAGCCGATCAATTCCGGCAAGCCATTCAAGAACAGATTGCTCCAGGGCAGTATAAAGAAGGCATCTTCTTAGACGGAGACGGATCTTCTCAACTTGCTTCAAATCAGTCCACGCTCACAGGAGATCATCGTAAAGTGCTCCAGATGATTAGCATTGAGTAGGAAAATGAAGCCATTCGGTGAACGGAAAAATAGCGCAGAGCTTGTCCTAAGACTTGCTCTGCGCTATTTTATCGGCTAATTCGTTCAGATAGGTCCAGCGTTCCATTAACGCCTCAAGCTGTCCTTCCAGCTTCCGCTGCTCCTCTAACAACTCCTGTAGACGAGCGGAGTCACTGAAAGCCTCCTCCATCTGCTTAGCGACCGTTGCCATCTTCTGTTCCGTTTTCTCAATGACACCGTCGATCTCATCAAATTCTTTTTGCTCTTTATAGCTGAATTTCAAGCGTTCTTGCTTCTCTCGTTTCGGCTCACTTGCTTCCTCACGCGTTCCAGCGCTTGCACTGCTATTGCTGCTTTCACTTGTACTCGCGCCATACTTCGCCATGTATTCTTCATACTCGGTGAAATTGCCTACATGATGACGAATCTTCCCATCACCTTCGAAAGCTATAATCTTCTCTACCGTACGATCTAGGAAGAAGCGATCATGCGATACGACAAAGACGACACCTGAGAACTCGTCCAAATAATCTTCAAGTACGGACAATGTCTGAATATCCAAATCATTCGTCGGCTCATCCAGCAGCAAGACATTCGGCGCGCTCATGAGCACACTAAGAAGGTACAGTCTGCGTTTCTCGCCGCCAGACAGCTTGGCAATCGGTGTCCACTGCATCGTAGGTGTGAAGAGGAACCTCTCTAGCATTTGAGCCGCTGTAATCGAACTGCCATCTGCCGTCTGAACGACCTCAGCGATTTCTTTAATATATTCAATGACACGCATCGAATCGTTCATCTCTTGGTTTTCTTGCGAGAAGTAACCAAGCTTCACTGTCGGCCCCATCTCAATGCTGCCTTCATCAGGAGTAATATGACCTGCAATCATATTGAGTAAGGTTGATTTCCCGCTGCCGTTCGGCCCAATAATCCCTACACGATCCTCGCGAACCGCAATGTACTCGAAATCACGAATCAATTGCTTACCATCGATCTGCTTCGACAAATGCTCGATTTCAAGTATCTTCTTCCCTAACCGCGACGATGCCACCGAGACATCTACCTTATTGTTCTGTCTAAGACCTTCCTGCTCCTGCAGCTTCTCGAAGCGATCGATCCGCGCCTTCTGCTTGGTTGTACGCGCCTTTGCCCCGCGACGAATCCATGCTAGTTCATTCCGAAGGAGATTCTGACGTTTCTGCTCTGAGGCTTGTTCTCGCTCTTCTCGCTCGGCTTTGAGCTCCAAGAACCGAGAATAGTTCGCTTCGTAGCTATACAGCTGTCCATGATCGAGCTCGAGCATCCGGCCCACAACACGGTCCAAGAAGTACCGATCATGGGTAATCATGAGCAGCGCCCCTCTGCGCTTCTGCAAATACTGCTCCAACCAGATAACCGACGCATGATCAATATGGTTCGTAGGCTCATCTAGGATTAATAATTCGCACGGCTGAATTAATGCGGCTGCCATGGCAACCCGTTTGCGTTGTCCACCAGATAATGATCCAACCTTCGCCTCGAATGCTGTAATCCCAAGCTTAGACAACACCATCTTCGCTTCGCTCTCCAATTGCCATACATTCAGACGATCCATCTCATGGCTCCAATGAATCAGCTTCTGCTGCAATGCCTCATCGTTAGGCGCTAGCTCCACTTGCTGCATTGTCTCGGTATAGGACCATACGGTCTTCATCTCTGGTGAATCCCCGCGGAATACTTGCTCAAGCACAGTCGCATCCGGGTCGAATGCAGGATTCTGTGCTAAATATTGAATGCGTACCCGATTTCCGATGGCGATCTGTCCTGAATCCGGTTGTTCAATGCCTGCGATCACTTTGAGGAACGTCGACTTTCCTGTGCCGTTCACACCAATGATCCCGATCTTTTCCCCTTCAGAGATGCCGAACGACACGTCTTTGAATAGAATTTTCTCCCCATAACTCTTCGATATATTCTCAATCGTTAGTAAATTCATGCCTCGTCCCTACTTTGTCCGTATTCTGTACTTATGTATTCTACCACAAAACCACGGCCATGAAGAAGTAACGGCCGCATGCCATGATTTCTCCTGTATACAAATAAAGCCCCGACACAGCACGATCCGTGCTCGTCGAGACTTTATTCATGTCTATGACACAACTGTTGTTGTCTTCTTCTGTGGTCCCGTAAGCTTATGAAGCGATAGGATCTGCCAGCTATTGCACACCACGAGCGGAATCAGCATGTAGAGGATATACTCCATCCGATTAACCGATAGCGATGGCAGCAGCTCCAGCACCGTAATCACAATCATGAAGAACATGGTCGGGACGATCGCATTCTTGTTCGTCAGTTTTACTTTCCAGATCGTAATGATCACACCAACAGCAAGAATAAGCAGCGGCAATCCAAGATACCCAAACGCATGGTCACCCTCACCAGCGAACTTCTTGAACCGAATAAAGAACAAATCAAACAGGGTTAGCAGTATAAAGAAAATTTGGATCCCAATCCAGACGTTCATGCGATTCTTCAGGATCCCAAGAATATAATATCTTCCGAATACGAAGGCGATAAACCCAATGATACTCGTGAACGCAATCGAGAAGATACCGAGCATCAATGAGGATAACTCATATCCGCTTAACTCGTCATCAATAAAGATAAACCCTGGATCCAAATATCTGAGTACTGCCCATGTTGCGATACCCGTCAACACGCCAATCAGTGTTGTTGTCCAGCATAAGTAGAAGATTCTCTTAATCATGCGCATATCCCCTAGAGAGCAAGTAAGCGTACATTAGAACGAAATAACGCCGTATCCCATGCACACGATGAGAGCAAGCAGAACAACCAAGATAATCCAGAACATCATCGTTGGTTCATTTCTACGTAGACGCCCCATTATCATTTCCATCATACCGATCAAACCAAGCGCTAAAATCCCCTTCACAATGTACATGAGCGGGAAGTTCAACTTCACGAGCATCCCGATACCGGAGACGAGCATAATGAGGTAGAACAGACGTGTGATCATCGGTGTTACTTTCTGGCGTTTGAAAATGCAGCTAATGACGAACATCAGCACAAGAATCGCCCAAGAACCTGCATGGGACTGATAAAAAATATTAAACACATCCATGTTAAAACCCTCCTATTCTGTATTCGCAATCATTTAGACTATGTATTGTTTACGCATATCATCTAGATTGTACGTTTGATTAATCTGAAAAGCAATTCCATATCCAAAAATGATCGATTTTGTTCACAATATAATGAAGTTTTCATTCAAAACAACCATCGATGCTGTGAAAAAAATCATAGCAAGCCACGCTAGACGAATTGAAAAGGGCTTCTGCCCGGATAATCCGATACAGAAGCCACTTCTTCAATCTATTCATACTTACCGATCTACGATTAAGCTTGACCAATAATGTTTCTTGCAATCCACACGCCTGCTGCGCCTGCTTGCGCTAGTCCACGTGTAATACCCGCACCGTCTCCACCGCAATACAAGCCAGGGATTTCTGTCTCGAAGGACTCCGACAGCTTCGGACGTGCTGAGTAGAATTTCGCTTCAACACCGTAGAACAAAGTGTGCTCGGAAGCAAGACCCGGTGTTACTTTATCGAGTGCCTCGACCATTTCGATCAAGCTCTTCATCGTGTTGTACGGAAGCACCAGACCAAGATCTCCTGGTACAGCTTCACGAAGTGTCGGTTCTAAGAAGCCTTCACGAATCCGGTTCTCTGTCGAACGTCTACCGCGTAGAATATCGCCATATTTCTGAACAATGACACCGCCGCTTGATAGATCGTTCGCCCGTTTACAAATCTCACGTGCATACTCATTCGGTTTATCGAATGGATCTGTGAAACGATGCGACACCAGCAACGCGAAATTCGTATTCGCGGATCCAAGAGCTGGATCCTTGTAGGAGTGACCATTCGCCGCCATAACACCGCTGTGATTCTCAACTACAACGTGACCGGATGGATTGGAGCAGAACGTTCTTACACGTGTACCTACCGATGTGTTGTAGATGAATTTCCCTTCGTACAAATGCTCATTAATTTCACGCATGACAACATCGGACGTCTCCACGCGCACACCGACATCGACTTGGTTATTGAACATTTTGATCTTGCGTTTCTTGAGCACTTCAGTTAACCATGCGGAACCGTCGCGACCTGGCACGATAACAACATGATCTGCTTGATACTCCGTTCCATTCTTCAGCACAACACCGCGAACCTGCTTCGTTTCTTTATCTGTAATAATGTCATCGACTTCGGTCTTGTACATCATGTCAATCTTGTCTTTCAAATATTCAAAGATCGACTTCAGAATCTCAAGGTTCTGCTCCGTCCCCAAATGTCTTACTTGTGCCCGCAATAGCTTCAGTCCTGCAGCATACCCGCGCTGCTCAATATCGCGAACGATATCCGTTGTCGGATCCGTAATGGACTCTGTTGCCCCGTGATCGAGGTTGATCTGGTCCACATATTTAATCAAATTTAATACTTTAGATGGGCTTAAGTAATCAGTCATCCAACCGCCGAACTCTGTCGTTACGTTGAATTTACCGTCACTATACGCACCCGCACCGCCGAAACCGCTCGTGATCGAACAAGCTGGCAAGCATCCTGCGAAATCCTTCTTCCCCGCTGGTGGCGGGCATAGTTGGATTTTTTCCTCCAGAATCGGGCAGCGCCGACGATAAATATCATGACCTTTATCGATTAATAATACGCGAAGCTGTGGCGCCTTCAGTGATAATTCATAACATGTAAAGATTCCTGCTGGCCCTGCTCCTACGACAATTACATCATATTGATTACTCATGTCATCCTCCTAAAGTACATGTTGTCTAAGCTTGGTAACAACACAAAAAACCTGTCCAACGAATGAGGTACGACAAACGCCCCATTCGTAGACAGGAATTTACGGCTCCTTGTAGAGACCCTCAGTCCATATCACTGAGGATATACGAATTGAATCAAATTATTCATGCTGATATGGATATCGTAACGGACAACAACGAATATGTCAAGCGTATAAATTAATTATCGTTCGGATTTAATGGGAATAAAGAATAATCACGATGAAATACACCATCGATATTATCTCCAATTCCGAATATTGCTCTCTCGACAAGGATCTACTTGTTAAGCAAGGGATCTTCATTTCATTCAAGATCTGATATGATAATAGCGAGAACCGCTGAACGAACAATATAATGCTAGCGAGGTACAACCATGCCTAATTACCATCCTTATCTCACGCTAACCCGGCAAGAATGGGCACAATTCAGGTGCCAGGACCGCCCGGTTATTACTCCACAGCACTTGGAGCAATTGAAATCACTGAACGATCAGATCACAATCAATGAAGTGCAGGAAGTCTACTTTCCATTAGCAGCGTTCCTCCATCTTCAAGCAGAGGCTGCGAAGCAGGTAAAGGTTGCCGAAGCTCGTTTCTTGGAAAAGTCTGTATCCGATGCACCTTATATTATCGGGATTGCGGGCAGTGTAGCAGCCGGTAAGAGTACTACCGCAAGGCTTCTGAAGGCTTTATTGTCTACATACGAGGGTTATGCCAATATCGATATCGTCACAACGGATGGCTTCTTGTATCCGAACCATGTCCTCGAAGCTAAAGGAATAATGGACAAGAAAGGCTTCCCACAAAGCTATGATATTCGTAAGCTCATTCAGTTCTTAACAGATATCAAATCGGGGATTCCGGAAGTGACCGCCCCCATGTATTCGCATCTGAGCTATGATATTCTGCCTGACGAAGTTCAGACTGTTCGCAAACCGGCGATCCTCATTATCGAAGGGATCAACGTATTGCAGGTGAATCGAGGCGCATCCGTATTCGTCAGCGACTTCTTCGATTATTCCATCTTCGTTGACGCCGGCGTTCAAGATTTAGAGACTTGGTATCTAGAGCGATTCCGTATGCTTCGAAAGACGGCGTTCCTGAATCCGCAGTCCTATTTCCACCGCTATGCAAGCCTGAGCGAAGAGGAATCCTTACGTATGGCTTCGAACGTCTGGCGCGATGTAAATGAGCTGAACCTCACTGAAAATATTTTGCCAACTAAGGCCCGCGCAAAGCTCATTCTAGAAAAAGGTGCAAGCCATACCGTTCAGAAGATCCATCTTCGCAAGTAGCTAAAAACAAAAAAAACAGGATGTCTTCCGTCATAAACATGACTTCGAAGACATCCTGTTTGTTCTATATACCCGCCAAATACTGTAAGATAATTGCTATTAATCCACCAGCGCAGGAGCTGATCCAATTGACTTGGTCATTGTTCATCCACGAGAGGCCTCGTACTCTATCAGTACGTACACCACAGTGGTCCTTCCGTTCAACCATTTTCCCGCATTTCGGGCAACGGTACATGACCTGGCACGTCGCACCCATGATCGAATCAGTGAAAGCACCTACCGTTCCGCCGATCCATCCCATCAGCAAATACAGATAGACGGGAACGCCTTGATGTATTGGAGATAACCAATCGAACCCAGCAGCGCATAGTCCGATGAAGAGGCCGCCGCACATCGCAGCGAGTGTACCTAGTACCGATACGCCTCCTGAAGTTCCTGTCGGAATTCGTCTCCATGTGAGCACAGAACGAGGCTGTGAGCGGCTTAAGCTGCCGATCTCCGTTGCCCACGTATCCGCCGTCACCGTAGCCATCACACCGACGAAAGCAGCGACGATTACAGGACTAGGATTGATCGCAAATGCGATACATAGCAGCATACCGATACCACCGTTGGCGAACACTTGTCCCGCATCCCGGCGCCCTGTTTTCTCATAAGCCGCTTCATACGTTTCTTTGGCGCTCTTCTTCACATGCGACATCACACTTGAAGAGACAAAAAACGCTAGGAGAATGCCAAACCAGAGCAGACTTCCCATTGCGAAAAAAATAGTCCCCATCGTGATAGCGGCAAGCATCCCTGATAAAGATAGAGAACGCCGCTTATAAGCCGAATAGGCGACAATCGCACTACAACCGAACCCAATCACCCAATTCCACATACGTATACCTTCCCCTTCGTACCCTAAAGACATCTATGATGGCGAGACAAGTTATGCGATGATGCAAGAATCCAGCCGTTCGTTCCCAAAGTAGAGCTCAAGCTTGTCCCCAGTTACTGCAGCACCGACACCTGCCGGTGTCCCAGTAAAGATGATATCACCTTTTCCAAGTCCATAATGCGTCGCGATGAATTCAACAATCGTCTTCAAGTCAAAAATCATATCCCGTGCATTGCCTCGTTGGACTTCCATATCATTCTTCAGCAATACAAAATCGGAATCCTGAAGCGCATCGACACCTGGGAATGCGATATAAGGTGTTATCGGAGCGGAGTTGCGGAAGGCTTTAGCAGCTGTCCATGGGTGGCCTTTCTGCTTACATACCGTCTGAACATCGCGAAGTGTGAAATCCAGTCCAAGTGCCATCACATCAATTAGATCATCCATCGGCATCCCTGGTTCATAATCTCGGCCAATACGGATCACGAGCTCTGCTTCATAATGAAGTTCGCCTTGGTCCTTCGGCATCGTAATCTTCCCGCCGCTCATCGGCACGACGGCATGCGTTGGCTTCATGAAGATCATCGGCTTGGTCGGTACCTCATTCCCAAGCTCTGCGGCATGAAGTCGATAGTTCCGTCCTACACAGTATACATTCTGAATCATAGATTGCATGTTATCCCTCTTTCCCTTCTCCAATAGCCATATTCCACCGATCCGGATAATTCGTACAAATCATTAGTTCCGGATGCAGGTCAGCTACTTGTATAATGTCTTTCGTATGATTGCAAGTCCACGCCATAATCCCAATCCTCTGCTGCACCAAGGCAGCTGCGTTCTGCTTCGTGAACAACGGATAATATAAAGATAGAAAATCAGCCCCAAGAGAACGGCAGACGGTGACGTAATCCGGACTCGGCATCTCCGTAATGAGCCCGGTTCGCAATTCTGGTGCAAGCCGCTTCAAACGTTGTACCACGTTCGGTTCGAACGATGTCAGCACGACATCATGCTGGAGCGTATATCGATAAATATGATCGATGACGGCTTCTTCAAGTCCAGAGTACATATTCCCCTGCGTCTTGAGCTCAATATTCATACGAAGCCGACCACCGGCTAAGTCAAGGACATCTTCTAAGGTTGGGATTTTCTCCCCAGCATAGGCTGGAGAGAACCACGAACCTGCATCCAACTGACTTAGTTCAGCATAGGTCTTTTCCCGTATGAACCCCTGACCATTTGTCGTACGTTCCAGCGTATAATCGTGTATGACGACGGGAATTCCGTCCTTGCTTAACTGAACATCAAATTCAATCCAAGATATGTATGGTTCAGACATGGCTAGCTGTATCGCTGCCAACGTATTCTCTGGCGCTTTGGAAGACCACCCGCGGTGTGCAACACAACAATTCTTCCCTACGTACATTCCGTGCTCCCCCTTACCTCGTACGACCGATCGTACCGATTCGCCCATCTTGACGAACTTCAGCGCCTAATGGATGGGACAATGCTGAGACTCGCTTCAACAGCTTCGAACCCGTCGCTTGATCCATAGGAACAGCTTGCCCGAGGTTCGCATGGAACGGGAACATTTGTAGCGCACAACTGCCATCATGATTCAACGTGACTTGCAGAACTGCTGTCTCCCAAGTCATGGGATTACTCGACTTTGTAAATACAAAATTCCCAAGACTATAAGCGATCCATTTCCCTTTGTACTGTTCAAATCCTTGAAGAACATGCGGATGGCTGCCAATAATGAGATCAGCCCCTGCATCAACGTATTCACGTGCCAGCTGCTTCTGCACAGCATTAGGTTTATCTGCTCTCTCAGCACCCCAATGCACCGTTACAATGACGAAATCAGCCTTTTTCCGCGCTTCCGCAATCTTCTCCCGCGCTTTGGCCGAGCTGTATGTATCTGCTACGCCCGGATTCTTTCCTTTCGCGAACCAACTGGTTTTCGGCAGAACGCGAGAGAATCCGAGCAGCGCAATGCGTTTTCCTTTGCGTTCCACATAGGCAATCTTGAAGGCCTCTTCCTCATCCTTACCCGCGCCAAAATGTTGGATTCCCGCTGCGTCCAGATGCTTCATTGTATCCATCAACCCTGTGACCCCATGATCGAGTACATGATTGTTAGCGAGTGTAACCATATCTATCCCTGCTTTGCCTAGAGCACTCGCTGAGCCTGGTGCTGACTTGAACACAAATTGCTTGTCTTCCGCTGGGACCCCACCTGTCGTGATCGGCGTCTCCAAGTTCGCTACCGTCAGGTCATCTTGCTCGAACATCGATTTAACGTAATGAAATGGGAAATCATCACCGTTCTTATCGATCAATTCAGCTACTTTGCCTGACATCTGGATGTCTCCAACAAAGGATAGCTTAAGTCCATCCTGATCTGGCATCACGACCTGTGAGTTGACTTCTTCAGCAGGCTTCATTGCTGGATTGCCCCCAGCCTGACCCGTTCCCTCATCCCCCACTTGACCACCTGATGGATCACCCGATTCTGCAGATCCGGACGCTGTGTCGACACTTTCAGCTTCATTCACGGGTTCGGGCTCAACAGCATCATCCGTATGCTCTGTCGCAATCTGCTCCTCCACCTGCGTTGAACTGCGATCATGCCCTGCTTCCGCCTCCAGCGGGTCGCCTTGGAACTTAAAGATATAGACCGCAGTTAGCCCAGCGATGATTAATAACATCACCAAGTTCAATGTTAACAACGTTCGGATCTTACGCCTTTTTCTCGCTTTTTGCGCCCGATGGGCATCTGATCTTGAAATATACATAGATTCTCCTCAAGTATGTATTCAGAAAAAAAAGCACTACTCATCCCATTATATCAACAATATGGGATAGAATAGTACTCTTTCAAGAAACATGTCAGTTTATTCATTAATCGGAAGGGTTTTTCATCCAGTTCACCATCCGTGCTGCTGCATCACGGCCTTGACGAATACAGTCGGGCAACCCAACCCCTTCATATCCTGAACCTACAACCTCCACGCCAGGAAGCTGCACAGACAGCTCTTCCCGCAGACGCGCAAGTGCGTTCAAGTGACCTACCGGGTATTGCGGCATCGATTTCTTCAATCTCGTAATCTCGGTGAAGAGCGGTTCTGCCTGGATGTCAAGAATTTCTCTTAAATCTTTGCGAACGAGTGCTGCAAGTTGGTCGTCTGGCAAGTCCACATTCTGCTCTTCGCCTTCACGACCGACATAACAACGAATCAGCACTTTGCCTTCCGGTGTCGAATGCGGCCATTTGTTCGAAGTCCATGTACAAGCGGTAATATTGCGCTTCTCCTTGCGCGGAATAAGAAAGCCCGAGCCATCAAGTGGATTCGGAATATCGGCTGCATCGAAGGCCATCACAACGTTCGCAACAGAGATATACGCCATTTGATCCAGCATGCTCGTATTCACATACGGTGCAAGTAAAGGTCCTGCCGCGAAGGTTGGCGTAGCAACAAAGACAGCGTCCGCTTCAAGCTGCTCTCCTTGATCCAATACAACGCGATAACGTGGAGAAACTCCGTCTTGCGGGTCCAAAGGCTCTATTGCCGTAACACCCGTATTCGGAAGCAGCTCTGCCTTAGCATGCAAATCATGTACGAGCGCATGGACAAGGGACTGCAAGCCTTGACGGAAGGTCAAAAACATACTTTTGCGCACCGCATCGGTCTGGCCAGGCAAGTTAAGCGGCTTCGAGGACGAAACGCTCGACTTCATGCCGCGGATTAGACTGCCGTGCTTCTGCTCAATTTCACCGAACTGCGGGAAAGTCGCCTGAAGACTCAGTTTGAACGTATCCCCAGCATAGATGCCTGCGAGCAGCGGTTCTGCGATATTTTCGAGCACCTCGAAGCCAAGACGCCTTGATAGGAATGAGCCAAGGGATTCGTCGCTTTGATCAGTCCGCTTCGGAATGAATAAATCCATTCCTGCTCTGAGCTTCCCTGGCACCGAGATGAGACCTGTCTTGAGGAAAGGCGTTATTTGCGTCGGAATCCCTAGCGATAGCCCCGGAGGCATCTTGTGCAGCTTCCCTTGATGCATAATATACGTCTGTTTCTTATCCGGACTTGTCGCGACGAGCTCATCCTCCAACTCCAATTCACGAGCCAGATCAATCATCGGCAGTTTGCGAGCAAGGAAGGAATCCGGACCCTTCTCAATGACAAAGCCATCGCGGTGCAGCGTCATAATCTTGCCGCCGAAGCTTGCATCCTTCTCAACCAAGGTAACCTTCAGATCAAGACCTTGCTCTACGCCATATTTATGCAAATAAAAAGCGGAGCTCAGTCCGCTTATCCCTCCGCCAATGACAACAACGTGACGAGACGCTGTGTTCACCATGGACGGTCACTTCCTCTCTAGTTGTTGATGCACTACATCCGCGAGTGTTGCAATGTAGAGCGGATCCGTGTTCAATGATGCCGTACGTTCCAAATGAACCCCTAGTTCGCCAGCCACATGCTGTGCCTCGATGTCTAAGTCGTACAACACTTCCAAGTGATCGGATACGAAGCCGATCGGTGCGACGAGCACCTGCTTTATTTGCTCTTCTTGGACCAAGTTGTGCAGCGTATCGAGCATATCTGGCCCGAGCCAAGGTACAGCTGTCTGCCCGGCACTTTGCCAAGAGAATTGCCACTGCGTAAGTCCGACACGATTCGCAATCGCACGTGAAGTCGCAAGCAATTGATCTGGATACGGATCGCCCATCTCCAGAATTTTTGCCGGCAGACTGTGAGCGCTGAAGAGAACCCGAACATCACGTTTCGCTTGCTCCAGCTCTCCAAATTTCTGCAATGCATCTTCAACGCGTTGTACGAGTGCATCAAGCAGGAGAGGATGCAAGTGATAGTCTTTGACGAACGACATTGCAATGCCCTTCTCTTCCGCTTGTGCTTTCGCGCGTTGAATATATCCGCCTACACTCATAACCGAATAATGGGGTGCCAGGACGACACCGACTGCTTGCGTAATTCCATCTTGCGCCATCTGCTCAACGCCTTCTTCGATCAATGGATGTGCATGCTTCAATCCTTGATAGCAGACGAATTCCATGTCCTCACGACCGAATTCACTGTTCAACATGGCTTCAAGTGCAGCAACTTGACGATTCGTATTCTCACGAAGCGGGAAGAACCCGCCCACGATTTGCTCATAACGGGAAGTTAGCTCTTCAAGCTGCTCTGCAGTCGGCGGATGACCACGGCGAATATGGGTATAGTAAGCTTCCACTTGATCTAGACTCTCAGGCGTGCCATAGGACATCACCAATACACCAATTTTGTTCTGTGACATATTCCTTATCTCCCTCTGTGGCTGCCTTAGCCTCTTGTACGAATCGCTTCGCGCGAATAGGCATGTATATAGTCCGTTAAATGCTTCAACGTATCCAGCGATGCTTCGGGGAACAATCCATGACCCAGATTGAAAATGTAGCCTGGCTGCTGAATCCCTTCGTCAATCAACTGTCTTGCACGTTCTTCAAGGACGTGCGTCGGTGCAGTTAGCAAGAACGGATCCAAATTCCCTTGGACCGCGAATTTCGAGCCTATACGTGCTCTGCCTTCCGTAATGGACACGCGCCAATCCAATCCGATCACATTCGCTTCTAGGTCACGCAGTGTCGGCAGCAATTCGCCTGAACTGACTCCTGGGAAATAAATTTTAGGTACATCTACTTCTTTGAGCGAAGCGAAAATCCGCTTAATCGTAGGCAGTACATAACGTTCGAAATCTTGCGGTGCGAGTGCTCCCACCCAGCTATCAAACAATTGAACCGCTTTTGCCCCATTCGCGACATGCGCTTTAAGATAAGCAATCACCATATCACCTAGCTTATCCATTAGAGCGAACCAAACTTCCGGAGCACTATACATCATTTGCTTCGTTAACCGATAATTCCGTGATGGACGACCTTCGATAAGATAGCTGGCGATCGTAAATGGCGCCCCTGCAAACGTGATAAGCGGTACTTCAAGCTCGCGATCTAGAATTCGAATCGTCTCCAGTACGTGTGAGAGATCCCCCTCTACATCGATCGGACGCAGCTTCGCTACATCCTCTGCCGTTCGTACCGGATTATGTATGACTGGACCTACATTGGCAACAATATCAAAATCAATTCCAATTGAAGCAACTGGATTCATAATATCCGAATAAAGAATCGCTGCGTCAACCCCGAGCTTGTGAATCGGCATGAGTGTCACTTCCGCAGCCAATTCCGGCTGTTTGCAAATTTCGAGCAAGCTGTATTTTTCTTTGATTTTGCGATAATCAGGATCGTAACGCCCTGCTTGGCGCATATACCAGACGGGAAGCTGATCGACCTCTTGCTTCAAGCATGCTCTTAGAAACCGGTCATTCGTTATCATGTGAATTCTCCAATCTAACCTAATGTCAATAAACTCATTATGCCCTTTTTCATATACCGTCTCAACCTATCTCGAATAGCTCCCTATGACAATTCAATGACAATCGTCACGCATACGCGAACCGCCCTGTTTCGTCCATGACTGCACCTTATGCTATAATTTCCAATACAGGATCGTTCGAAACCCTTACAGATTTATCTATCATCTAAGAAAGGAGTGATCCATGCGATGCAACAATGGAAAGTCAATCTCGTCGTCCTCTGGGTTGGCCAATTCCTGGTCAATGCCGGCATGACGATGATCATTCCGTTCCTGTCGCTCTACTTGCAGCATGATCTTGGTCTTACCGATCCGCATCAAATCGGGACTTGGGCAGGGTTCATCTTCGCTGCAAATTTCTTGACATCTTTTATATTCCAGCCGATCTGGGGCAAGTTCGCGGACAAATATGGCCGGAAAATGATGCTCTTACGCTCTGGATACGGCATGGCGATCGTCATGGTGCTGATGGGCTTCGCACAGACGCCATTTCAGCTCTTGTTATTGCGCCTTTTAAATGGAACGATTTCCGGCTTCAATCCTGCAGCTATCTCGCTTGCCGCATCTGCAACACCGAAGCAGCGAATGGGATTCGCCATGGGGATGCTGCAATCTGGACAAGTCGCCGGAACCATCCTAGGCCCATTCATTGGCGGTCTGCTTGCGGATACGATCGGCTATCGTCCGATATTCTACATAACCGGCGCACTCACATTTGCTGCTTCCTTCGTCGCTACCTTCTTGATTAAGGAGAAATTCAATCGTGAGGAAGCAGCGAAGAAACCGGATATCTCCGTAATTGCCGGTTTCATGCAGCTTACCAAATATCGTCCCCTCATGGCGTTATTCGGTGTAACCTTCCTGCTGCAATTCGCGATGATGGGCCCGATGCCGCTCATGCCGCTTTACGTGCAAGAACTGCACGGAACGTCGGTGAATCTCGCCTTCTGGGCTGGGTTTGTCAGTTCCATTACCGGCATTTCGAATATGATCGCTTCCCCATTGCTCGGGAAGCTTAGCGACAAGATCGGCTCCAATGGAATTCTATTCTTCTGCTTGATTGGCGCTTCCGTCACACTGATCCCGCAGGCATTCGTCAGCAGTGTATGGCAGTTGATCTTATGTCGATTCGTTCTTGGCATGTTCATGGGCGGTCTACTGCCTTCGGTGAACTCCCTGATCCGCAAATATACACCTGATGGGATGGAAAGTCGCTCTTACAGCTTCAACAGTAGTACGTTAGCACTCGGGAACATGCTCGGACCGATTATTGCAGGTGCGTTATCCGGAAATATTGGCATCCAGGGCATCTTCATCTCCTCCGGAATCTTGTTGTTATGCAATGGGCTGTGGGTGTGGATAACCTTATATCGCAATCATCGCGTGAAAGCCACTACGTAATACCTTCCCACAAAGTGGTGCATTGGCTTTGAATCGATTCAGAACTTGTAAAAAGGGTTGCCCCTGCAATGTACAAGCCATTGCAGAGGCAACCCTTTTATAATCTAATCGTGGATTATTGCGCTGTAAGAATGATTGGCCCCTCAGCTGTAATTGCGATGGTATGCTCATATTGTGCAGACAGGCCGCCATCCTTCGTTCTTGCCGTCCAGCCATCGCTATCCAGTTTGCTGCGCCAGTCGCCTGTATTCAGCATCGGCTCAATCGTAATGACCATGCCTTCCTTAAGACGTGTACCGCGGCCAGCTGGTCCGTAATGAAGCACTTGCGGCTCCTCATGCATCACCTGTCCGATCCCGTGACCGATAAATTCACGTACGACGGAGAAGTTATTCGACTCCGCATGGACCTGGATCGCATTCGCAATATCGCCTAAGCGATTGCCAATCACTGCCTTCTCAATTCCTTTGTACAGTGATTCTTCCGTCACGCGAAGTAATGTATCGGCTTGCTCGGATACATTCCCAACGCGGTAAGACCAAGCTGAATCCGCCAGCCATCCGTTCAAGTTCACGACCATATCGATGGTCACAATGTCCCCGTCCTTGAGCACTTCTGGTTTCGGGAAGCCATGACAGATCACATCATTAACAGAAGCACACGTCGCATATTGATACCCATTGTAGCCTTTCTGCTCTGGTGTTGCTCCGTGATCGAGAATGAATTTTTCAGCAAATTTATCAATTTCTTGCGTTGTAATTCCAGGTTTAATCATCTTGGCGATCTCACGATGGCACGCAGCGAGAATCTCGCCTGCCGCTTTCATGTTCGCAATTTGTTCTTTTGTCTTGATCGTAATCATCTCACGCGCCTCCTGTTCATTTGTATAGTGTATTGAAATTGATCGATTTTAGCAAATAAGGCTGCCGCACAATTTACTTCACCATGGCAATAGCAAGACCATCATAAGCTGGCAGCATCGTACTCATCAGCCGTGGGTCTTGCGCAATCCGTTCATTAAATTGTCTTACGGCTTGGACCGCAGGACCGCTCCGTGTCGGATCAGTCGTTCTGCCGCGCAGCAATGTATTATCCCCTACAATGAGGGCACCTGGATTCGCAAGCCTAATGGCATATTCAAGATAGTTCAAGTAATTTCCCTTATCTGCATCAATGAAGAAGAAATCAAATCGCTGCCCTTCGGCTTCAAGCTGCTTCAAGCTCTCCATCGCATCGCCAATGCGATACGCAACTTGATGGCCGTGCCCCGCTTCGGTCACATGCTGCTTCGCCACCTCCGCGAACTCTGGCTTCAGCTCCAGCGAGACGAGCTTTCCCTCATCATCTAAGCCGCGAGCAAGACATATCCCGCTATATCCGCCAAGAGCCCCAATCTCTAGAATGCGCTGCGCACGCGAAGTCTTCACAAGAATTGTGAGCAATCTCCCGTAACCCGGGGCAATCGATATTTCGGGCATTTCTGCCTTGCGCGTCCCTTCCATCAAGCGTTCAAGTACCTCATCTTCAGCAAATAATGAATCCATATATTGCTCATCGGATTGCGTCATTTTCTAACCTCCTGCATTCTCATTTCTATTTCAATGTTTGTAACGCCGGTTAAATTCGCCTATACTGGATTGTATCAGAAAATGCTGTTAGGGTGTGAACGATTACATGAGTAAGTATCAGTTAATTGCAACAGCGCCAATGGGACTTGAAGCTGTTGTAGCACGAGAATTAAGAGATTTAGGCTATGAAGATTTGATAGTTGAGAACGGTCGCGTTAATTTCCGCGGTGATCTGATCGATATATGTCGGTGTAACCTATGGCTTCGGACGAGTGATCGCGTTCTGATCAAGATGGGGGAATTCAAAGCCACCACATTCGATGAACTATTTGAAGGAGCCAAAGCACTGAATTGGCCGGATTGGATTCCAGAAGACGGGGAATTCCCTGTCGAAGGCCGTTCGCATAAATCGCAGCTTAGCAGTGTGCCTGCCTGTCAATCCATCGTGAAGAAAGCGGTCGTCGACAAGATGAGTATGACTTACGGGACCGAATGGTTCGATGAAACCGGACCTCGTTACGTGATTGAAGTCATTATGCTGAATGACATCGCGCTGCTGACCTTAGATACAACAGGACCAGGTCTTCATAAACGCGGATACCGCAAAATAGCAACCGAAGCACCACTCAAGGAGACGATGGCGGCAGCACTCGTGCTGCTCAGCCGCTGGACTCCAAATCGCCCGTTCTATGATCCATTCTGCGGCTCGGGTACCATTCCGATTGAAGCTGCCATGATCGGCTGGAACATCGCCCCAGGATTACGACGTTCATTCAATTCGAGCGACTGGCCGATCATTCCCGCCGAGCTATGGGAAGAAGCAAGAGAAGAAGCGTACGATCTTTTGCGGGATGATATTCCGCTCGAGATCGCGGGCTCCGATATTGACCGAGAAGCGATTGACATTGCATATGCTTCCGCAAAGGCTGCCGGGCTGGGCCAAGAAATCCAGTTCCATACCCTGCCTGTCACGAAAATAGATCCTCAAGGGGACTACGGCTGTATCATTACGAATCCGCCCTATGGCGAACGACTCGGTGAAATTGATGAGGCTGAGAAGGTCATGCGTGATCTCGGCTTCGTCTCGAAGAAGCTCCCGACTTGGTCATTCTTCTCGATCTGTCCGAACAAGCAATTCGAGCATTACTTCGGTCGCCCCGCGAACAAGCGTCGCAAGCTGTTCAATGGACGCATTGAATGTCAATTCTATCAATACCTAGGCCCGCTCCCACCACGCAAGCCACTTGCGTAATCCTATAGATAAAAACCGAAACGCCGTTATTCATTCGCTTCCTTTTGGAAAGAATGGGTAACGGCGGTTTTTTTGCGAAGCAGGTTGCTTCATCCAGATATTAACAGAAGTTGAATCCGAATTTATTACGTTTATAATAGTAAAGGTGTCTGTTGACCGCTATGAATTACCATTTTGCTCGAAGAAAGGAGCTGTTTCGACCTTGAATACACCGTACCAGACGGCTCCGCGAGCCAAAAGAGTACCGCTTCATACCTTATTTCGTATTCGTTATGTCGAATGCATTCTGTTTATAGCACTTATCCTGTATAAATTGTTTCTGTTCGATCGATTTATGGATGTTCCCCTCGTCCGGATGGATCGATGGGATTATATCATTGGCGTTGGTTCCATTCTGCTCTGCTCGTTCTGGGTGTGGCTGCTACCGCCGCGAGGACGATGGATTAGCGTGTTCATACTGAATGTGCTGCTCACCAGTGTGTTTTATGCCGATTTGGTCTATTATCGATACTTCCAAGACTTTATTTCCATTCCTGTTCTGATGCAGGCTGGACAAGTCAGTTCTCTTGGACATAGTATTGCTTCCCTCCTGTTCTGGAAGGATATCTTGTTTTTCATCGATATTGTACTACTCCTACCATTAACCATCGCAGCTTGGATCATCATTGGTAAAGAAAAAGCCTTAATGCGTATGGCTCGTACAGGTCGCAGCCGTATCCAGAAATTCATTACTCGTGTCGTGATGAGTGCGATCATCTTCGGTCTCGGTGCAGGTCTGACATTCCTCCCGATTCAACATGCGACGAATACCTGGGCAAAAGGGATCTTCGTCGGGAACTGGTGGAACGTGTCCCTCTATAATGTGACCGGGTTGATCGGATTTCACGGATACGATATTAACCGCTATGCGAGTGAGAATTGGTTCTCGAAACAGACGATTACCGCAGAAGAAGAAGTGGAAGTCAAACAATGGTTTACGGCCAAGCATAACGAACCGCAAGTCACGAATGAGCTGTTCGGTGCTTATAAAGGCAAAAATATAATTGTCATTCAAGCTGAGGCTTTCCAGAACTTCATGATCAACCAGAAAATCAATGGGATTGAAGTCACGCCGCATCTGAACCAATTCGTTCGTGAGAGCATGTATTTCAACAATTATTATCACCAGACGGGACAAGGCCGAACATCCGACGCTGACTTCTCATCGCATACGTCCTTGCATCCACTGCCAACAGGCTCTGTATTCATCCGTTATCCGAATCATGCCTACGATGTCCTCCCACAGATTCTCAAAGATAAGGGGTATTCAACAGGCGTCTATCATGCCTATGATGCGAGCTTCTGGAATCGATACAATATGTACAATCAAATGGGCTACGACCGGTTCTATAGCAAGAAGGACTTTACAATTGATGAACCATTAGGCTGGTCGCTCGGGGATGCTTCCTTCTTCCGACAATCCTTGGATTATATGAAGCAGACGAACGAACCTTTCTATTCCTTCTTGATTACGCTATCCAGTCACCATCCTTATGAACTTCCAGCGAGTAAGCAAGTGCTGGATGTCGGGAAATTCAAAGGGACAATATTCGGAGACTATCTAGAATCCGTTCATTACGTGGATGAAGCATTCGGAGAAATGGTCGAACAAATGAAGGCCGACGGTCTGTGGGAAAATACGATCATTGCGTTCTATGGAGATCACGATAATTCCATTCGCGACAAAAGCGCGATGGAGCAATTTCTTGGCACAAGTATCAGCGACATGAAATTCGAACAGCTGATGAATCAAGTTCCGATGATCGTCCATTTCCCTGACGGGAAACATGCAGGTACCGTCGATCGTGTAGGCGGTCAGTTAGATATGACGCCTTCCTTGCTCTATTTGCTAGGCATCCCAACCGACTCGTATTATATGATGGGAAATAATCTATTCACCGAAGGCGACAAGCTCGTCGTGCTGCGTACAGGTGCAGTGACAGACGGACAGTACTATTACATGCCTGCAGCAGATGGGATCTTCGAGAATGGAACCTGCTATGACGCGAAGACCGGGGACAAGACTGATGTTGCAGGCTGCCGTTCCATTGCAGATCAAGCGAAGAAACAGCTCGAAATGTCGGATAAAGTTATTACCTATGACCTGATCCGTCGCTTCAGAGAGAAGACATAAAGAACCCCACAAAGTGGTGATATTGCTTCGGTGCGATTCAGGTACTTTGCGGGGGGCCCCGAAAAATATTTCATAAAATAACCCCTTGCACAGCATTAGGATTAGGTCATGAACACCATGACCATCCCGATGCTAGCAAGGGGTTTCTTTGTATTAATCGACGATATATCGATCTGATGGATGCATACAAATGCCGTGCAAACGCTTCGAATTGACAGCTGCAACCCACGCTTCCGCATCTTGAACGATAGCTGGGAACGTATCATAATGCACAGGGATATTGGTTTTCGCACCAATCCATTGCGCTGCGAGCAGCGCATCCTCAGGCCCCATCGTGAACACATCGCCGATTGGAATCGCCGCAGCATGAATGTCGTGCAATTCGCCAATGAGCTTCATATCACTGAATAAGGCCGTATCCCCAACATGATAGAAGGTTTTGTCGCCCATGGTGAGCAGAATCCCACCCGCAACGCCGCCATATATAGAGCCTTGCTCGGTATCGAGGCTTGAGCTATGGATTGCTGGTGTAAATTTAACCTTGCCCCAGCGGAAGGTATTGCACCCGCCGATATTCATGCCGAACACGGTGGCGCCTTTGCTCCCAAAATAACTACAGATTTCAAAGTTCGCAATAATCGGACATTGATTTTGAAGCGCGATCTGCAGTGCATCCGCCGTATGATCGGAATGCCCATGTGTCAGCAGTACCGCATCCACTTTGACGTCTTCTACTTTCAATGTTGTGAGCGGGTTGCCCGAGATGAACGGATCCATAATAACTTTGAAATTGTTATGGGATACAATAAAGCAAGAATGACCGATAAATTGGAGCTCCATGCTCTATTCACACCTCACTTAGAAATCGATATGATCTGGATCTGGGCCTACACGTTGTTCCTTGTTCATCGCTTGAATACGTTCCATATCTTCAGTCGAGAGCTCGAAGTCGAAAATATCGCCATTCTGAGCGATACGCTCTGGATTCACGGATTTCGGAATCGTAATGACACCGTTCTGCAAATCCCAACGCAGAATCACCTGGGAAACTGATTTACCGTATTTCGCAGCAATCTCTGTAAGCGTCGGATCGTCCAACAGCTTCCCTTGCATTAACGGACTCCATGCCTCAAGCACAACATTGTGGCTGTTACAGAATGCATGCAGCTCACGCTGCGCTAGCAACGGATGATATTCCACTTGGTTTACGACAGGTACGATGCCGCTTACTTCGAAAATATCCTTCAAATGATGGATATGGAAATTACTCACACCAATCGCACGAACCAATCCGTCGTTGTAGAGCTTCTCCAGCGCTCTCCATGTATCGATATATTTTTTCTCTTTGACAGGCCAGTGAATAAGATATAAATCAAGGTAGTCGAGGGCCAGCTTCTTGCGGCTCTCTTCGAACGCATGGAGCGTCGATTCATAACCTTGATCCGAATTCCAGACCTTCGTCGTCACGAACAGCTCTTCTCTTGCGATGCCGCTGTCTTTGATTCCTTGTCCGACACCAGACTCATTCTGATATACCGCCGCCGTATCAATGCTGCGATAACCACATTCAATCGCTGATTTCACGGCATTAGACACCTCTTGACCATCTGCTGCCTTCCATACGCCAAGACCAAGCCATGGCATCTCGACACCGTTGTTCAGTTTAACGCGATCTGCAATATGTTTCATACAATATCCTCCCTTGATATGTATTCTGAATATTCTCCACACGCTTCCATAAAGTAAGCGACAACATTATCATATCACAGGTATTTTCCACAGCGCAAAATGCAAAGCCACCTGGGAGGAATCAGCTCTCATTCCATTCCAGGTGGCTCTACAACATGCGTATTAATCTGTGGATAATTTATTCAACCGTTCCATTTCATCTCCTAATAGCTCGCGTGCGAACTCCACAGGCTGTTGGTTCCGTCCTGTCTCATTCTTCATCGCCGTATCTACTGCGTTCTGCGCTCGCTTCAATGCGCTATTCGCTTGTCCCACAGATTGTTCCGACGGATGACTGAGCGCTTGAGAGACGGCGTGATGCAGTGTTTCAATTGAATTCTGCGCTTGCGTTATCGGAGTTTGCTCATGCATCGAATCATCATTACGTGTCAATATCCTGTCCTCCCTTTGACCATTATAGCCTCCTTAGGATAGACGAAAAGGTGCGGAACTATCCGCACCTCTTAAGATCACACTTTATTTTTTTTCACGTATTTACTTGCCATCTCAATCGCTTCATCTTCCGTAGGTGCCGTTACATAACGGCCGTTAATGAAGATAAATACCCGCTTCCCGCAAGGACCACAATACGACTTGCATCCTACTTTGATCTCTGCTTCCGGGTCCATCTTCTGAACTTTCGGTAAGAACGTCTTCATCTTAACATGCTTACATTTATCGCAAATGCGTATGTCGTTCGCCATAATTCATCCTCTTTCTAGTGATCCCCATGATTGCCTTTTGATGGATTCGTAATGATAAAACCCTCTTCAGGGAAATATAAATAGTCAATTTTGATTCCATCCAACATTGGCTCGTCCGATTGCAAGAGGACAGAAATCTCCTTGTCTGTCTCCACAATCGTGTCATTATCCTTCGCCTTATCCAGGTCCATGCCATAGTGGGCATGGTTCCCGTGGGAATGGGTAACGAAAACACGTAGCATCAGCCCCGGATCTTTCGCTTGTTCAAGCTCTTGCTTTATCTTTTTCGCAGCGTTGCGTGTAATTTTGCAATTCATGATTCTCTCTCCCATCATGTCCAAATCCATATTCCTTTATTGTAAATAATTGAACCCTTGAAATCAACCTATAAAAACTTCAAAGTTCACATTTTGTACACAAACTAACACTTGATTCCACGCTCATTATACCCTATAATCCAAAAGTGATTTATTTTAGACCTAAAATATTAGAGCGTAAGATTTTCAGAAATTGGAGGTTAGGCCATCTATGCAAGAAGCAATACAAGATTCATCACCAAAAACGATTAACCGGACCATGGTACTCATCGGCTTAATCATCGGGATGCTCTTCAGTGCACTCGAACAGACCATCGTCGGTACGGCAATGCCTACGATTATTAAAGATTTAAATGGATTTTCCATCTTCGCATGGGTAACCACAGCATATTTGATTACATCTACTACCGTGGTACCGATTGTCGGTAAACTCGCTGACATGTATGGTCGCAGACTCTTCTATCTACTTGGCGTCCTGATATTCGTCGCAGGCTCGTTCTTATGTGCTACGGCGATGACGATGGAACAACTGGTCCTCTATCGTGCCGTGCAAGGGATCGGCGGCGGGATGCTCATGCCGTTATCTCAGACGATTGTCGGGGATATCTTCAACGCTGAGCAGCGTGCCAAATGGCAAGGTGTATTCGGTGGTATTTTTGGACTCAGCTCCGTTATTGGACCTTTTATCGGTGGATTTATCGTTGACCATGTGCAGTGGCACTGGATTTTCTTAATCAACGTACCAGTTGGACTCTTGTCCGGTATTCTTATTTTCTTCGGCATGAAGCATGAGCTTGTAGCGAAGCACAAAGCCGTTATCGACTGGTGGGGCATCGTTACATTCGTTCCTGCGATCGTCCTTTTACTCCTTGGACTTACATTCGGCGGTAAAAATTTTGCGTGGACATCCGTTGAGAGCTTCTCGATCTTCGGCGGCGCAATCGTTCTAACCGCTCTCTTCCTCATCATTGAGAAGAAAGCGAAAGAACCGATTCTAGATCTCCCGTTATTCAAAAATCGCGTTTTCGCGACAACAAATATTCTTGGCTTCCTCGTTGGGATGGGGATGTTCGGTGCGATTATGTTCGTACCCATGTTTATGCAAGCGATTCTAGGTGTTAGCCCGACCAAAGCTGGATCAACGATGACACCAATGATGCTCTCGCTGATTGCAGCAAGTATCGTAGGTGGTCAACTCTTGCTTCGGATTCGTTATCGTACCGTTCTTATTTCGGGGATGGTAATCGGTGCCCTTGGGTTCTTCCTTATGAGCACCATGGGGACACATACGACGCAGTTAACTGTGAATATGTACATGATTATTCTAGGTCTCGGTATGGGTCTTGTTATGCCAACCTTAATGATTGCCGTGCAGAACCAATTCCCTCGGGAGCAGCTCGGAACGGTGACTTCAGCATCAACATTCTTCCGCTCCATCGGTAGTACGATTGGCGTTACGGTATTGAACGTTGTCATGAACCATGCGCTTGCTAGCAAAATGGATGAAGCACTAAAGTCCGATCAAGTGACGAATAATCCCGTATTGTCCGGCATCATGAGTAAATTGTCAGAGAAGGTAGATGATTTGTTCAGCATCATGCTCGCGCCTCAAAAGTTACAGCTTGAAGCCGACATCAAGGAAACCGTTCTGAACCTGATCAAAACGGTGTGGACCGAAGCCTTCTCCATCGTGTTCTGGGCAGGACTTATCTTCATCGTATTGGGCGTGCTGACCGCTTGCTTCGTAGGCAACGGCCGAATCTCCAGAGAGCAAATGCCGCAGCGCGGCAAGAAGAAAGCAAAAGATCAGGAGCCAGAAGCTGCAACGGAAGTATAAACATATCATGAATCTGTTAAAGGGCAACCTCAACGTCAAATTATTGACTGCGGGTTGCCCTTTTTGTTGTAATTTACCGCGCTAACTAGCCTGTAGCGCTTGAAATTCCAACCCGAGCAGTTAAATAAAATCAGTTTCATATTCGATCGGACAGAGAAAGGTACGGTATTAATAAGGGATATTGGCATTCGTAGCCTACACTAGTAAGGATTAGCTCTCCCTAACAGTGAAGAGGCGTTATGCTGTTCATCAAGAACAACATAACGCCTCTGTTAATATCCCAGATACGTCCTGGTATATACTCTGGAATTGCTGAATCGGGAGTGGATTCATCCCCATTCCGACTTCAATCGTGAAGCCCGGCTTGCGAAACTCCTGAATGAACCAATCCTTATATCCCGCATCGCTGCCGCTCAGCTTCACAGAACGATAACTGCTTGCTTGTGCAAATCTTCGCGCAATCGCTTCCGATTCTGCCGGTTCATAGTCCCGGTAATTCCAATAAATCTCCTCACCTTGCGAATGGAGGGATAAGACCATATCGAATTGATGCGCTCTCGTGAACTCCGCCAATGCGACCGCTTCAGGTTCCATCAGCGGTCCCTCCGCCGTATAATCCTTCGGACCTGGTCCACGCTTCCCTCTTCGATCTCGTTCTTCCTCCCAATGTGCCGGGAATTGATCATTCAGGTCCACGCCGCGAATATTGGCTTTCCAACGTGTGAACTGATAGGACCCGCCATTCCAATGCAGCAGAGATCGATAATAGGGGTGACTCGGGTTAATTCCTTCTTGCGATAGCTCTACGCCATCCGGGTTCACCATCGGAACAACCCACAATGAATTGCGCTGATAACATTCTTGCGGATCCATGCTGCCCCAAGAACCGCCCGTCCGATAGGCTTTGGCATATTGTTCAATATACTTCATGAGAATGGGCGTCGTGATCCATTCATTGGCATGAACCGCCCCATTCGCATGGACTTTGCGATCCCCCGTGCCGATACGCATGGCAATGATCGGTTTCCCCATCACACTATAGCCAATAATATATCTTCGAACGAATGGATACTGCTCACACAATCTAGCGCTGTCCTCCATCAATTGAGCTGGACCATACTCCGCATCCACGCGAATAATATCCCCGCTCTTCGTCAGCGGAATGATCATACTTTGACCTATTTTCAGATGGCGTGGATCAACGGAAGGATTTGCATTTAGGAGCTGTTGAATCGGCACATGGAATCGCCTTGCAATTTCATAGAATGTATCTCGTTCTTGGATCAGATAGACGTTATCCGGCCGGAACGGAATGTACATAACTTGTCCAGGAATAATATACGGTGCTTCTTGCAGCTGCGGATTCACCATATGAAGCGCTGCGGTATGAATCCCATACCTTGCAGCAATACGAAGCCACGTGTCGCCCTGCTGAACGATATATGGAATAGCCATTGTTCCCCCTCCTAGCTCCATCCAAATCTACTTTTGGTTCCATGAAGTATATGAGAGAGTTGCATCCATTATGTCAACGATCCTTACTGAATCAGCACGAAAAAACCGGCAGCGCTCGTATCATACGAATCCGCTACCGGCTTCTTTTATTCTCACAAAAAATTCGGCACTTGCCATACAACTGGCGCAGTCTCCAAATGCTCTTTTAGCCATTCTTGGGCAATTTGTTGAAATATCTTCGGTTCTCCGCTGCAGAAGAATTGATGAACAGGCAGGTCATCTGCTTTGGCTAACTGTCCGTATTGGTATAGGATCGTACTGATCTCACGCGCCGTCTCATCTGCGGAGCTAATCAGCTTCACATTCGGCCCCATCACTTCAGCGATAGGTTCCATTAGAAACGGATAATGCGTACAACCAAGAATCAAACAATCAATGGGTTTGTAACGAAGATGCGCTAGCGATTCCTTGACGGTCTCCCACGTCACTTCGTCACGGAACATTCCTTTTTCCACGAGAGGTACGAATTTCGGACAGGCTTCACTAACGACCTCAATATGCGGTGAAATCTCCTTCAAGGCTTGAGCATAGGCACCACTGCGAATCGTACCTTCTGTGCCGATGACACCGACAAAACCGGTCTCTGTCGCATTAATCGCGGCTCTTGCCCCCGGATGAATAACGCCTACGACAGGCATATTGACCATCGCTCGAATCTGCTCCAGCGCCACGGCTGTCGCCGTATTGCAAGCAATGACAATCATTTTAGGTTGAAACTGAATAAGATACTCGACAATTTGCTGTGTAAATAACAACACTTCTTCCGACGAACGCGGTCCATAGGGTGTGCGGGCAGTGTCTCCAAAATAAATGATCTTCTCCCGTGGAAGCTGCCTCATAACTTCTTTAACAACGGTTAATCCTCCCACACCGGAATCTAGTATAGCGATGGCTTGCTGCACGAACACACGCTTCCTTCTTATAGAATGTCAGTTACAGGGAATCCCCTCTCATAGAATATGAATCTATCGGTCGAAATGTACCACGTAACTTGAATCCATAAATATTAGCTCAAAACGGGGTTAGGTTCAAGCAAACACGGTGTCATTTCCACCAAATTCCAATAAGATACATCATCGCACACCGCATCTCCTACGGGAGCACAACGTTTTTCAGATTCATCGCATCGCGCCTGCCTATCAAAAAAATATTTACCAAATAAAATGACAAAATTTTAATTAACCTTTTTACCCGAAAATACGTCATAATGATATAATCCCATAATCAATTATGATTTGAAAGGAGTCTTACTATTGAGACAGCAAACTCAGACGGCACAGCGACAACCGCAGCCTGTTGCCCCAAGCCGTCGAGCGAGGAAGCAACAGCTTACAAGCAAAAAGAAACGTATGACCTTTGGTCGTTTTATAAAAAATCTTTTCATTACGTTATTTATCGTCGGTGCGCTCGGTGCCGCATGGCTCTTCTTCACACCATCCGGGACGAACGTCCGAATGCTCATCGCAGATACACTGATCACGACACAACATCGCCACTGGGCGAAATATATTATCGGAGAAGAAGCACTCCAAAACCGCGTTGCGGAATATAACAAAAGGTTTGAAGGTATGGGTGATGAGAAAGACAATCAGAACATTTCCGTTGGCGGGAAGAAATCGGGAGACTTGGTGGAGATTAAGCCGGTCAGCGGTGCGGGCTTCAGCGGGTACCTTATGATTGTGAATGATCCAACCAAGATCCGAATCGGGGTCCCAAATCGCGTCGGACGCGGGGAGAAAGTAACCAGCATGGTGAAACGTACGGGTGCCATCGCAGGCGTTAATGCCGGCGGCTTCGCCGATCCGAACTGGAAAGGGAATGGATTCCAGCCAATTGGACTTGTTATCGCCGACGGGAAAGTTTATTATGACGGCGGGATTAGTAATAAGAAGAAAACCCAGATCGTCGGCATTGATAAGAATGGTCGAATGGTTGCCGGGAACTATACGATCCCTCAGCTTCAAGAGATGGGTGTGAAGGAAGCCGTGACCTTCCAACCCCGCATTATCGTGAATGGCAAAGGTCTTGTGAAGAACGCGGCTGACGGCTGGGGCATTGCACCTCGGACCGTCATGGGACAACGTGCCGACGGCACGATCCTATTCCTTGTTATCGATGGCCGTCAAGCCCATAGTATTGGTGCCAATCTCTATGATTGTCAGAACATCATGCTCGAGAATGGCGCTGTGATTGCAGCAAATCTGGACGGTGGATCTTCTACCGTACTTGTAAAGGATAATGAAATTGTTAACTCCCCTTCCAGCCAGCATGGAGAGCGGTATTTGCCGACAGCTTTCCTTGTCTTCAATGATCCTGAGAAGGTCGACATTCCGAATATTTGGGAAGGACTCGATCCGCATAAAATTGACCCATCCAAGTGGTAATGCACTTATCCGTTATAAAATGATCGAAGAGCCCATAGGATCAAGAATCCTATGGGTTTTTTCGTTCTACTGTCATCGCCTACTGTTCTAACATCGTAGAAATTGTCAATGTGAAAATTTACAGACAACATCCGCAAACATCATTAATATAATAGATTAACGGCGACCTCTACCTTGTACCCGGGTAGAGGTTTTTTGCTCTAAAAGAGGTAGTTCAAAAAGATTCTCAAGGACGATGGAAAAGCTATTGAACACTTGAGAAATACTGGTAATATAAGAGTTGAAATCTTATTCTAGAAGGGAGTAATAGGATGGTTACTTTACCCAAATTAAATGAACTAGGATTTTTCGAGATTAGGCTGGAATCCATCGGCGGTCTCGGCGCGAATTTGGCCGGGAAAATGCTGGCGGAGGCCGGAGTTACAGGCGCCTCACTAAACGGCGTAAGCTTCTCATCCTATGGATCGGAGAAAAAAGGGTCTCCCGTCAAAGCACACATCCGGTTTTGCGACAACCATACGAATATCCGAGATACGTCGCCTGTGGAACGGCCGCATGTTGTAGGCATTTTCCACGAATCGTTATCCAAAACAGTCAATGTCATTAGCGGTATCTATGAAGACAGTCTCGTACTTGTAAATTCGAATAAATCACCTGAGCAATTGAAAGAGAAGATGAAGCTCTTGGGCGGTACGATTGCCGTCGTCGATGCAACAGGCATTTCACTAGAAGAGAAGAACCGCACGAACATGGCGATGTTAGGCGCACTTTTCCGGCTATGCGACTTCCTAGACCCCGAAGCCATGAAATCTGTTATCCGCAAATCCCTCGAGAAGAAGTATCCACAAGCTGTAGGTCCTGCACTCCAAACGTTCGAAAGAGGCTTTAATGAAGTAACTTTCCAGACATTTGAACTGCCTGTTGGTCAGCAAATGCCAGCTTTTGTGCGCCAGGATACACCTATGCTCGGTTACGAGACGCAGCCGATGGGTGGCGTGATTACGAATCCAGGGAACAGTATTCTGAAGGATCTGAGTATCTCGCGTGCAGGGATGATGCCTCATTTCGCCGATGATAAGTGCATCCACTGCGCAGCTTGCGATAATGTATGCCCTGACTTCTGCTTCGTATGGGAAGAACAGCCGGATAAGAAAGGCCGTCCGCAGATGTTCCTACAAGGGATTGACTATCAATACTGCAAAGGCTGTCTTAAATGTGTTAGAGCTTGTCCAACAGATGCGCTCAGCAGTGCCAGAGAAGAAGATGGTTATGCAGACGAGCACCGTACGCCGCATCGTTTTGACCTAGCAGTCCATTAATTTGCATGCCAGAAAGGTGGAATCGACATTGTCTATTGATTTGTCCAAAGAACAAGCAGGACTTGCCAAGGTAGAGCAGCGTGTCGTGTATGAATCCGGCAACGAAATGGCTGCCTATGCGGCGCACCAAATTAATTATCATGTGATGGGTTATTTTCCGATCTCTCCGTCAACGGAGGTCGCTCAATTTCTAGATCTAATGAAGTCGAACGGGCAGCACGATATCGTGTTAATCCCAGCTGACGGTGAACATGGCTCCGCAGGGGTATGCTACGGCGCTTCCACAGCTGGCGGTCGTGTGTTCAATGCAACCAGCGCGAACGGCTACCTCTACATGATCGAGCAAATGCCGGTACAATCCGGGACTCGATTCCCAATGGTCATGAATCTTGTCTGCCGCTCCGTCTCCGGACCGCTTGATATTCATGGAGATCATTCGGATTTATATTATGCCCTCAATACAGGATGGCCCATTCTGATGTGTCGTGATCCGCAAGCGGTCTACGATATGAATATTATGGCACTCAAGGTCGCGGAAGATGCAGAAGTTCGTCTACCTGTGCTCGTCGCATCCGACGGTTACTTCACTTCGCATCAGAAACGCAAAGTTCAGACGTTCGCGAATCGTGAAGATGTACATCAATTTATAGGTGCTCAGCCGCCCGTCGGCTACCCTGACACACTGGATCGCAACAATCCAATTACTGTTGGTCCATATATGAATGAACCGGATTACATTAACAACTGTTATCAGCAATCGATGGCGATGTACAATGCAGAACATGTCTATGACCGCGTGCGCAAGGAATTCGCGGATCTTACAGGTCGTGACTATCCAATCCTCGATCAGTATCGCATGGAAGATGCAGAAGTCGCTGTATTCCTCATGAACTCCGCTTCGGAGATTATCAAGGATGTCGTGGATCAATTGCGTGCGCAAGGGATCAAGGCGGGCTCCATTGCTCCGAACATGATCCGTCCATTCCCGCAACGCGCCATTGCTGAAGCGCTGAAGAACGTGAAGGCGATCACCGTCGGTGATCGTGCTGATTCTTACGGCGGGCACGGCGGCAACATGGTCAATGAGATCAAAGCCGCACTTTTCACCCATGGCAACCGGGATACGCTCGTCATCAGTCGAATTTATGGTCTTGGCGGCAAAGATTTCTATGCCGAAGACGGCCATAATCTGTTCCAATTCGCGATCGATGCCATGAATAAAGGCATGGTCGACAAACCGTTCGATTATTACGGACATACACCAGGGGACCCTGCCAAATCACCGAAGCGTGTGCTGAAGCCGATGAAATTCGAAGATTTGAAGACAGGTCTCATTACGGTGAAGAAAGACGAAGAGACAGGCAAGTTAAGCGTACGCATCCCACCACTCCGCTCGCTGACGAAGAAACCAAAGCGGATTGCGCCGGGCCATGGAGCGTGCCCAGGCTGCGGTATTTTCTCCGGCTTGGAATTGTTCTTCAAGGGCATTGAAGGCGATATCGTCGCTCTATTCCATACGGGATGTGCGATGGTTGTTACGACGGGCTACCCTTATTCTTCGCACAAAGCGACGTATATTCATAACTTGTTCCAGAATGGTGCAGCCACCCTATCCGGTGTCGTCGAAATGTTCTGGGAACGGAAGCGCAGAGGCGAACTCGATCACTTGAACCTGCAGGATGACTTCACCTTCGTCATGATTACAGGCGACGGCGGTATGGATATCGGCATGGGACCTGCGATCGGTGCAGCGCTTCGCAATCATAAGATGATTATTCTGGAATACGATAATGAAGGCTATATGAATACAGGAGCACAACTCTCCTATTCGACACCGATGGGTCATCGGACATCGACCTCTAATATCGGTTCCGTGCGCGCCGGCAAAGTGTTCCACCACAAAGATACGGCACAGATTATGGCAGCAACCCATATTCCGTATGTGTTCACCGGCTCAGAAGCTTTCCCGCAGGATCTTGTGAAGAAAGCGGCAAAAGCGCAGTACTATGCCCAGAATGAAGGTCTTGTGTATGGTAAAATCTTAATCACATGCCCGCTCAACTGGTTGTCCGAGGATGAACTCGGTACGGAAATTATCGACGCAGCCGTAGGTTCATGCTTCTTCCCGCTCTACGAGGTGGAGCATGGCGTTACGACGATCACGTACAACCCTGATGAGAAGGATAAGAGGGTCCCTATCGTCGAATGGCTCAAGACAATGGGTAAGACGAGACATCTTACGAAACCGGAACACGTTGAGACGCTCAAAGCCTTTGAAACTGAAGTGGAGCGCCGGTGGAAGATCCTGCTCGCAAAGCATGAGAATCCGTATCTATAACGAATAACGAGAGGAGTTGCCCTTCGTGCCTTTCGTACTCCACCATATCGCAACACATCAGCTCTATGCATGTCTGCTGCGTAATGGTTATGACTTGATCTATTACGGGGTGAAATATTGGGAAGATGAGGAAGCTGCCAAGGCGGAGCTTCCTGATTTCCTTGCATCGCATGATATGTTGGACGCTGATACTTGGTCGCTGCTGGAAGTCGATGAACAGGTCCTGAAATTGTGTAATGTGAAGTTAAAAAACAATCCAAAATACATCTGTTTCCTTGACGCAGAGGGACGGCCTTATATCGAAGTCCTCGCGCAACAATAACCGTATATACACCAAAGAGCAGCAGTCCCTTTACTAACAGGGCTGCTGCTCTTTTCATATTTCCATTTTCCTGCTTTACGTTCCCCGCACGTTACTTCAGAATTTCATCGAGTTCACGTGTTTCTACTTTGTCGTCTTCTTTAGTTGAAGCGATTTGCGCAAATGTCTCGTCATCCTCTTGACGGCGATTTTGGCGCCACTCGCGTAAATTGTTCACTTTGTCTTTCGCTGCTTCAACCCAGCCCGATGTATGTTCACCAACTTGCTTGATCACATTAGTCGTCTTCTCACTTACTTGGTGCGCTCCTTCTTTAATGTCTTGGCGCAGCTCACGGCCAGACTTGGGTGCAAGCAGTAGCGCCGCTACTGAACCAACAACACTCCCTACCAATGCACCTAACAGAAAGCTTTTTCTTTTCTCTGACATGTTGTCATCGCTCCTTTATTATGATCCTTCTTTACTCTCATTTGGATTCGCAGCTCGGGACTCCGTGTTAGCTGGGCGCACGGCTTGCCATTTCTCCCACAATCCAAGGCCTAGATCCATCCAATCGAACATATCGCCAATCCGCTCAATGTTATTGGCGTGCGCACGATTGACATGCGTTACGGCAGAGGACGTCAACGCTTCCGTGACCGAGGTTACCGAGGACGTGACATACCGCAGCGCCTCCCCTGTCTCGCGGATGGAATCGCAGAACGGTTCAAAGGCATCTACTTGCCGCTTCACCAATGCCGCTGTCTTCTGCGCATCTTGGACGAAGACGGATACTTCCCGGCCCAGCGCCGCCGTATCTCGCTGTAGCTGAAGAATCGTTACATACGCCTGGAGCACCGTATTTCTTACCGTAATAAGCACGACGATAGCTACGCTGACCAATATGACAAATGCAACCGCCATACTCACAACACTCCATTCAACCATCCACGATCACCTCGATTCACGTTGTTCCCGGGCGAATGCCCATTTTCTAATAACAGTATAAGAAGATTGGGCTTGACTTGACACAGCAGACAAACCAAAATTATTAAACTTTCGTCAAAAGCCTTGTGCGGCGGGGAGCCTTGCAAAAGCTCGACTTTAGTCATAAAGAGGGTATCTAACTGGAAAACAGTCACCATTGAATGTGAAAAAGCAATCAATCCTCCACTAAGGATCGACTGCTTTTTTAGCTGTACCATCCGCTTTACGTTTACTACGAAAGCAATGTAAGCTTGTCGTCGCATGCGGAATAAACCTCGCTATTTGGCTGCTGCCATACCGTGGAACCTCTTCATCTGTGTCTCGTTCCTTTTTTTCTAATATACAACAAACCCAGTACCGGCGTGGTACTGGGTTACTTTTTTACAATTACTGCATTCGTTTTGCAGGGCTACATGTAAAATTTGATTTTCACTGCATTTTTCCAATAATAAGGGAAACCTGATTCTACAAAATAATTGCAAATTAAGTTTTTATTTCAGAATCGCTTTAGCTCCGATTGCAAGGTCTTCAATGTCAACCTTGCCGTCATGATTGACATCCGCTTTCTCAATCCAGCCCTCTTGACCCTGTTGTTTGCCGTATGCTCCTGCAACAATCGCCAAGTCACCAATAGAAATACTTCCATCTCCATTGACATCTGCGGTTATTAGCTTGGTGTCAAACACTTGCATGGCTGCATCCAATGCCGCTTTCGCACTATCCACCTGCTGCTGAGTGGCATTCGAATCGTTTGCTGTCCTGCTAGCCGTATCGATAGCCAACTGCAATTGTGCTTTGGATCCCATCGCATACAGACCGTCCCCGTTGCCTTCCACTGCTGCATTATACTTCGCCTGAGCGCTTGCGATCGACGCATTCAATAGCGACTTATCTACAGGTACACTAGGTATGCTGATTTGTATCTCGCGGGAGGCTCCGCCTACCTGCAATTCATTCCCTTCTCCGTTGGCAATAATGACATTGCCCACAGAAATTGTCGTAGAGGTTGCCTGAGTTACAGATTTTGCTGTAAATTTGAATTTCAACAAATCGCCTTGGGTAAGCACTCCTTGGTTCGCTCCCACGCTGGCAGCCACAATCCGGATGTGCCCCGGTACTACCTCCTTTTGATCGATGATTCGAAATCCGTCTTTAAGTGAAGTAACCGAATCGAACTGCAAATTCGCCGGATCATAGTGAAGCATCAAATCTTGAGCATACATTTGCTGGTATACAGATTGCGTAACGTCAGTCAATCCCATCGTTACATCGAATGTTTGACCTGTGTTCACCTGCTGTAATCCCTTCAATGTAGATTGAGGTATTGTTGGCGCCGGCAGCACAGTCACGCTGATACTTGTTGTCAGTGCTATATTGTTCGGATTGACCACACCTGCTGGCAGGATTATTGTTCCATTCACAGTAAAGGTCTGTGCAGTCCTTAGAGCTGGATCATAGCTCGAAGCTCCTACATTCCATGTCACATCAGCGTTCATATTTCCTGAATTTGTGACTATAACTACTTGCTCAGGCAATCCAAGGGCTAACGCTGTCTTTGCTGTTCCGTTTGGCAATCCTGATATGTCTGTGGGTGCCATGATTTTTGTAATAGCAACACTAACCACTTCAAACTTAAACCAATCGATGTTGCATATATAGTTATTTGAAGACTTCATCACAAGGTATACATTATGAACACCTGTAACACTGGTGGTGATTGGGGTTGAAAGAGACTTATAATTCGTCCATCCGCCAGTATTACTGACATTAAGTGACCCAATTAATGTACCTGTCGGACTATCAATCCTTACTTCAATCGTACCACCTGCATTATTATCTGCAGATACACTTGCAATAAATTTTGAAGCAACATTGTTAAAGTCATAATTATTGTAAGCTAAATAATCGCCGTTTTTAATATAACCCACATTCTTTCCGCCGTCAGGGGTGTTATTTTCGATGGTTGCACTCCCTGACTTGGAATCAAAGGTTTCTGCTTCTATTTGATAGAAAGGGTTTCTGTGCGATAAAACAGTCACACTGACCTCATTCGATGCAGCACCTTCCCCGGCTGTGTTGCCAGCAGTTACAATATAATAGTAATTTGTATCCTTAACTGCCGTGATGTCTGTATAACTATTTCCAGCTAAATTATTCACGAGCACTGTGTAAGGCCCTCCCGGTGTAGTACTGCGCTTTACATTATAGTACATCCCAGCAACTGCAGTATTCCAGGTAAGTTTAACTTGTTTATCATCTGCCGCCGCGCTTAATTTGCTTGGGGCCGCCGGGATCGTATCTTGCGCATTCGAATTCCATACATTCAGCTCATAACACGTCCACCAATAACTGGCATCATTCTTGGTAAGTAATATCTTGATGTACCGTCCCGTTTGAGCGTTAAACGTAATTGTAGTCGTGTCGGTATCCGGATCTCCTTCACCTGATGCAATTTTGCTTCCGAAATTCGTACCGTCAGTTGATACGAACACATCGTACCCACGCGGATTATCTCCAGCCTTGTTATCGAGCGTAATTCTGTCAAAAGTTTTATTCGATTTCATATCGATTAAAAGATAGTCTCCAACTTTCTGAACCCCGGTATGCCAGTTGGAATCCCTACTTCCATCTAAAACATTATTTGCAAGGTCCGGATACGAAAGTGCTGTGGCAGTCCACCCTGTCCTGTCGAGCCTTCCATCTTGCAAAAACTTGATTTTGTCAATATTCATGAGGTTAGTACCCGCGGAGCCGTTAAACTTTAATATGACGTTATGTTGTCCTGTTGTTTTGGTTATTGGGCATGCCACTTCATACCACGCCTGATCACTACCCGTGTTAGGAATGAGGCAAGAGCCAATGACGCTTCCATCGATATTATCCAACACAATATCAATCCTTGACCCGTTAACATTGCTTGCAACATTTGCAACGAAGGTGTTGGAATAGACATCTTTAAAGTCTATGTTATCAAACTTGAGATAACCTAAGTTTTGAACGGATGTAATATACGACAACGTCGGTGTGGCAATGTCTACACCGGACATTTCGTTGGCATACTCCGCCTCAATATCGCTATACGCACTCATTCCTGAAGAACCTTGTAGACCATTGACTATAGGGAACGAATCCATTTTGGTAACCCCGTCAATCGTAACCGACGCGGTGATTGTCGTAACACCCGATTGACGGCCTCCCGATACTTTGCCCGTCGCGTCGACAGTAGCGATTCTTTCATCCGCACTTGAATACGTAACTTTTGCACGGTTAAGATCAAATACTTGTTCATTCGTCATAACAGCTGACAGTTGAGCATTCACTTCAATTTTGGGCACCAATTTTCCGCCAATGAAGGCAGAATAAACCCTCAAGCCTGTTGGAATCGCCTTAACCGTTTTTAATGCTACTTTTAGATCGCCCGTGACCGAAAAATCGGCTTTCAAAGCCTCCACATCATTAGCGTTTTTACCGATCATTACCGAGTATTTGCCGAGAGGGACATAGGTTTTCTGAGACGACTCGTCGAAAAATTTCATATCCTTAAGATCAAGATCAAACGATACAACTCGGGTTTCCCCTGCTTTCAGTTCGAGCTTTTCAAAGCCTTTAAGCTGCTTTAACGGGTATTGAACACCGTCCGCGCCTAGGGCTGACACATAAAGTTGTACTACTTCACTTCCATCCTTATTCCCCGTATTGGCAACATGAGCCGTGATCGTCAACTTATCGTTAACATCGACGTTACTTGAAGATATTTGTATATCAGAATAGGTAAATTGGGTATAGCTTAAACCGTACCCAAAAGGAAATACAGCATTGCCTTTATAATATTGATATGTACGCCCTGGGAATCCCGCACTGCTTCTAATACTATAATTATTGTAGTAACGAGTTATTCCATCCGAACCTTTTACTCCTGTTGTATTCAACGGCATAATCTTAAGATCGTCTGGTGCGTACCATGTCGTGGTAAGTCTACCGGAAGGGTTAGCTTGACCTGTAATAATTTTACCTAGAGCTTCTCCCTGAGTTTGACCGTTATACGATGTCCAGAGAACCGCTTTGGCGTTGTCGATGAAAGGCGATACGTCAATCTGCCCTACCGTCTGCATTGCAACGATTGTTTTCTGTGGATAAGCTTTAGTTACAGCATCCACATGAGATTGTGAGGCCGGCAGTTTGATACTACTTCGGTCATTTGATTCAGAGGAGTCCGAAAGTTCCGTCCCTGCATAAGCTATAATCACATCTGCGGCGTCAAGCTGTTGTTTATATTTATCGATAGAAAAATCATTTAAATAGTTTACTTTTGCATCCGGGTTTATTTTCGCAAGCTCATTGATCAATCCGGCGTAAGGAGTTGTTGTACGAACCGGTGTTCCAGAGTAATCCCCTAACACCATCTTATTGGCCAGAGGTCCGACCAAGGCGATATTTTTTGCACTAGCCGCTAAGGGAAGAATGTCATCCTTATTTTTCAATAATACCCAAGACTCTTCTGCGGCTTTCTCAGCAAAGCGAATATGTTCATTTGTTTCAATAACATCACTTTTGATATCCGAATATTTAGCATTCATATCGAATTCACCGGTGCGCATCCTTTGTAAAAACATTTCGTATACTGCTCGATCCAAATCGTCTATTGACATATAACCGTCTTTAACAGCAGCATATCCATTACTCTGCGACGCAGAACCACAATCCATGTTATTACCGGCTTTAATGCTTTTGGCAATCGTTGCAGATTGCGGTATCTTACTGATGTCTTGCCCTGGGAACAAGGCCTGCTTATAGGCAGCTATGCTATTAAGATCACCGACAGCACCGCAGTCTCCTGTTACATACCCGCTAAATCCCCAATCTCTCCTTAGAAGATCTGTCAAAGTATAGGGGTTAGCCGGTGAGGCGATATAGTCATACAGCGTGCTGCCGTTCCTGGTAACGGTGGTTGTGTTATATGAACTCATAATCGATGCTGGGTGTGCTTTTTCAACAATATTTTGGAATACTTTTCCGTAATTTTCTCTTAGTGTCCTTTCATCCATCACGGAAGATCCTTTTTCTCGTTCTGTTTCACTATTGTTAGCTAAGAAATGTTTGAGTGTTGCGATCGTCTTCAGGTACTTACTGTCATCACCTTGCATACCATTTACGAATTGAATTCCTAATTGCCCCGTCAAATAAGGATCTTCACCGTACGTTTCATCATTTCTTCCCCACCTCGGGTCTCTAGCCATGTTCACGGTCGGGCTCCAGTAAGATAAATTATACTTGGCGTTCTTTCCTCTTGCTTCTGTCGACGTTACATCAGCTGCACTAAAGATTAAATCCCTGTTCCACGTATTAGACATAGCAAGACTGATTGGGAAGCTCGTTGCTTGCCCCTGTCGAGCTACACCGTGCAAAGCTTCACGCCAATAATTGTAGTCATGCACTCCCAAACGCGAGACAGCTGGCGCAACGTTTCCGAGCTGAGCTACCTTTTCTTGAAGTGTCATTCTTGTCACTAAATCGGCTGCACGTTCCTCAAAGGTACGCGTCGTATCCTGATACGGCAAAATATTTTGCGCTGTCTCAGCACGAACTTGAGTCATAGGGAAAATCATTGACAATGACATTAGGACGGCCATTAGTTTTCGAATCTTCTTCATAAATAAGTCAAAACTCCTTTCTCTTTGTAAACTAGTAGCTCTTATGTTTATTTTATTTCAACAAAGTTAATAAATCTTATAGATCATTGTCACGTTCCTAGAAAAATTATACTTATTTGTTTGTTTCCAAAATGCAGTCTCTGCTTGATCTAGGAACCCTACTCCCACGTATTCTTACCTTCAAACAATATTTGACGGTATTCCGTAGGTGTCATGCCAGTCGTCTTTTTAAACATCCGGCTGAAGTAATTGGGATCGTTGTATCCTACCTCAAAGCAGATCTCTTTAAGACTCAGATCGTCATTGCCCAAAATGCTTTTAGCCTCTTCCATTCTAAGTCGGGTTACATAATCAGTGAAATTTTCCCCGGTATGCTGCTTAAACAGTTTGCTTAAGTAATAAGGACTTAATTTCACATACTCTGCTGTCTGCTCCATCGAAATCTCTGTCTTATAGTGCTCTCCTATATAAGCTTTGGCACTCTCGATTACGTGTCGTTGCCTGTTCTCTCGTCCTCCTATCCCCTCTTCAAGAAGCCTCTCCATCTGATCCTCTGCAAACTGGCGCAAAGCTCCTGCTTCTTGGGCGGCGGATATATGCATCATAAAATCAGGAGGTAACTTGAGAGAAATCTGTCTGGCCAACGTTATAAATAGCCCCATTAGCTCGTTCGCGCACCAAGTCGAGTCCCTATCTGCAAAGGGTAGAACCTTCTCCAAAAGATGAGCAAAGTGGTAGCGCACTTCCTGCCTATTGTGACGTCCAAGGGCACCCAGCAATCTTCGCTCTTCTTCTAATACCACCCCTTCCGCATTACAGCTTTGCTTCATGTCCTCTGAATGACGGATCCGGATATCTGCTGCAGCGTTCGTCGCTGCGGCTACAGCTGCTTGGTATGACCTTAGAAGTCCCTCAATTCCATCCTGCACCGGTCCAATTCCAATAACCGGCAACAGCTCCTGCCCAAATTTATCGTTGGCATATTCTAATAACCTCTCCCCCCATTGCACGGCTTTGACCCGCTGGGCAAACCCAGCCGCTTGACGTTCAGCGGGAACTAATATCATCATTTTGTTGCCGACCATCGGACTGACCAGGCATGAAATTTGTGCTTTCGCATACTCCCTCAAACTCTCATGAAGATCCTTACGGACGGCCTGGAACGCCTCCCAACCTTTCTCCTGAAAGGGGAATGAGAGCAGCATTGCATAGCCTTTATCCCATCTAAATTTCGTCAGCTCCCCTAGTTCCTGCAGGGTGGCGTCCTGGATACAATCGGTCATCAGCATGAGAGTTATTTCACTCTCAACCAGGGGCATGAGACGAGAGAGCCGTTCTCTCTGCTCTAGCTCCTCCATCCGCTTGCGTTTCTCCGTCTCTTTCTCATTCATCATGCGGTGAAGCACATCCAGAAGCTCTTCCCGTTTGGCCGGTTTTAATATGTAATCTGTGACTCCGAGAGAGATCGCTTCTTTGGCATATGAAAAGAAATCATGGGCTGTCACCAAAACGATCCGGCAATCTGACAGTCTTAGCTTAATTTCCCTGATCGCTTCAAGCCCTTGAATTCCCGGCATCTTGATATCCATAAAGATAAAATCGGGACGTTGTTCTTCTGCGAGCTGTATTGCCTTGCGTCCGTTATCCGCATGATAAAATATAAATTGCTCCGGCATCATACGTCTGAGCATCATCTCCAGGCCTTCTCGCTCCAGCGCTTCATCATCGGCAATAAGCAACTTATACATAGTTCGCTTCCTCCTTCTGAGGATCGTGACTGGCAACAGCAGGCAAAATAAACCGTACCGTGGTTCCTTGACCAATCTCGCTCACAACCTCAATTTCTTCCTTGCCGTCATAAAATAAATGCAGCCGTTTAAACACGTTTGCCGTTCCAAGCCCGGATGAGCCGCTCGTTCTGCCGGCCATTGGCCGCGTAGCTTCATCCCTTATGGAGTTCAGCAGTTGCAACCTAATATCTTCCTGCATACCAGCTCCATTATCCGAAATCTCAATTCTGACACGCCCCCTGTCAATGTGGATACCTATTTTCAGAACTGCCCCCTCCTCCATCCCCTCGATCCCATGGATCAGGGCGTTTTCCAGTATAGGTTGTAAGGTTAGACAAGGTACACTTTGGTTCATAGCCTTTTCATCATATTCCGTTATATATTTGATGCGTTCCCTGAAACGAGCCTTTTGAATCGCCATATATTCCATTGCATGCCCCACCTCATCCTGAAGGGTTACAGGATGATCGAGCTTTTGCAGATTATAGCGGAGAAGCCGGGAGACTGACACGGTTAAATCGCTCGTCTTCTCTGCTCCCTCGATATAAGCGAGCTTGGCTATGGAATTCAAGGTATTGAAAAGAAAGTGCGGGTTGATCTGGCTCTGCAGCGTCTTTAGTTCTAGCTCCTTTACGAGCCTGTCTTTCTCCATGCTTTTCACATTCTTCTCCATCAGATCCTGGATGTTGCTCAGCATTTGATTAAACGTTTGGCAAAGAATTCCGATTTCATCGAAAGTTCGCAGTTCAGGCGCCTTTGTATCCAGCTTTCCATTAGATATTTGCTTGGCCGTCAATACAAGCCGGCGGATCGGAATACTAATACTGGTGGAAAGCCATAGGGCAATAACGATGCTTAGAATGGCCACGGTAAATACCAGATAAATGCCTAGCGTGTTAATTTGTTTGGTTATTTGCATAATATCGTTATAAATGGGACGGTAATGTTCCAATTCAAGGTCAACTAAGGCTTGCCCGTCTTCTCCGATATATCGAGAGGTTTGCTCTGCTTGGAGATAGGCGCCGGCCATGCTTTTGGAATCCTGCCCCACGCTGGTCAGGAGATCCCAAGTTTGATTCAGGAAAGTATCCATCAAATTGATGTAATTTTGCAGGGGCAACGCATTGATCTCATTCGTTTCTAGTTCGCCAATTTGAATACGAAGTTCCCGTAGTACTTTCGTGTGTTGTTCTAAATTCGGATAACTTTCAGCATCCATCTGAATGACATACCGGTTTAAGTAACGCATTACCTCTTTGCTTTCCCTGTAAACCTGCTTATAAAGAAGAATGCGGTTCATTATAAGGGAGTAGCTTTCCTGTACATTTCTATTGCTAGTGAGTAAGAAGTAAGAAACGAAGCTCATTAACAGCACGAGCATTGGAATAAATATCAGCATTTTTTTGTGAATACTCATGGAGTTGTGCCTCCTTTTACCTTCGATATTCCAATGACATCCGCAGGAGTAAACAGTTGCGAAGGTATTACAAGGCCTTGATAATGGTCATTGAGCAGCTGCACTGCGAGCTCTCCCATTCTGTATGGCTGCTGGACGACCGTCGCTTCGATCTCCCCCTGACGGATCGCCTCCATTGTTTCCGGAAGATTATCGAAACCGATAATTCGAATGTCTTGGCGTCGCAAACTCTTCTTTGCCTGCAGGATACCCAAAGCATCCGTTGCACTGGTACCCACCATCGTGGTAATGTCCGGATGGTTCTGAAGCATTTCCACTGCTTGTTGTATAGCCTCCATCATAGAAATATTTGAAGGCCTTACCTCCTCAATCTGCAGTCCTTTGTATTCACTGATCACGCTTTTGATTCCTTCCAAGCGCTGTAGTTGATTCGCAGCCAAGTCGCTGCCGATAATAACTCCAATCTTCCCAGCCCCACCGGTCGTTTGAACAACCAGCTCTCCCAGTCGTTTACCCGCTTCGAGATTATCCGTGCCGACAAAAGATAATCGCTTGCTACGCGGGGCATCTGTGTCGATAGTCACAACAGGAATCCCCTGCTCCATCGCTTTGTTAATCACTGGCGTAAATTTAGCGTGATTCAAGCCCTGAACGATAATCCCGTCAACCTTGGAGGCAATAGCCTTATCCAGCAGCTTAAGCTGCTCCTCCAAGTTGTTCCGTACCGGGCCGACACATTCAATGGCAATGTTGTATACTCCCGCCGAAGCGAGGGCTCCCTTTTCGACAAGCTCCCAATACGGATGGCCCTGTTCCTGTTCGATAAGTATGATATGATGGGCCTTCTTCGTCTGCCCGGTTTCCTCATGAAGTCGATTTACGATGTGTTGAATTTTAATGGATTGATTGGCAAAGCTGACCATCAGATAAGTGAATACAGCCATTGCAACCAGGCTGCCAACCAACCACTTCTTATCTGTCATTCTTCTCCTCCTCATTCATTGCAACGATTTTACATACTACAGACCCGCTAATGAAAATTCACTCTCTTAGAAATGGAAACGCTATCAAACGATGTTTAAATAGGCATCTTGCCGTCGACACATCATCCCAATGAACCTTCGTAATGAGAATCCTATTCCATGCAATTTCACTTTAGTGAATCAAATTGATTTTGAATACAGGAAAAAGGTACTCTTTCTCAAAAAAATAAGGTTTACGTTTCTCTAAAAAAAGCACTATTCATTAAAATTGTGTTGTTTTTCAAGTCATCTATACCATTAGCTTCAAAATGAGAAAAACCGCCCGGACATCAGTCGTACATAAAAAAGAGAAGTCCAGGAGACTCTCTCCATGAACTTCTCTTTCCTTCACTGTTTAACTGCTCGCCCGTATTAATCGCCAAGAATCAGTCTTGCGACGATGGCCATGTCGGCTATGTCGATCACGCCGTCACCGTTGAGGTCGGCAATCTTATACTGACCCCAATCCGGATCTTTACTGGATATGCCATACCACTTAGCCATAATCGCCAAATCCGCGATCGACACTTTGCCATCCCCGTTTAAGTCTCCCAATATATTGGAAATTTTGGAAGCATTGAACACATCGAGCGCCGCGCTTAGCGAAGCTTTCGCTTGATCCGAATCGGCTTGAGAAGCGTCTGCGTTGTCAGCAACCGCTTTGGCGCTGTTAATTGCCGCTTGAAGCGCAGCTTTCGAGCCGGCCGGATACTGACCGATCTTCGTGCCTTCGACCGCCGCATTGTGCTCGGCTTGAGCGGTTACAATCAGGTCGTTCAATGCTGATTTGTCAATATTGGTAATCGCTATGTTATGCGAAACGCCCTCCAATTGTGTTTCTACTCCGTCGCCGTTTGAAATCGTCACTTTAGATAAGATGATTGCCGTTGCTGCAGATTCGCTGATCGTATTGGCTTTCCAATGAAGCTTCAGCAGATCGCCGTCCGCATTCACGCCCTTAGTCTCGCCTAAGCTTGCCGCAAGCAGGCGGACTTGACCCGCTTTGACGTCTTGACCCACGATGGCGAATCCTTCTTTCGTCGATTCCGCGGACAAGAATTCCACTTTCGCCGGATCGAATTGAATGGTCAGATTCTGGGCGTAAATGGTATCTTTCACATTCTGCAAACCGTAAGTCATGTCAAAGGAGGCGCCGGCATTGGTTTTGTCTGTACCCCTTAGCGAACCAGCCTGTTTCGCGATTGCATTTACAGTAACACGGATGCTTGTTGTCAATGCTACGCCATTAGGATTTTTCACCCTTTCAGGCAAGGTTACAGTACCGTTTACAGTAAAGGTCTGTGCTGTCTTTAATGACGGATCATAGCTTGAAGCATCTACATCCCATGTCACATCGGCATTCATGCTTCCTGCATCGGTTATCAGTTCTACGGTGGAAGGCAATCCGAGAGCTGCCGCCGTCTTGGCTGTTCCGTTCGCCACCCCTGTGATTGGCGCAGGTGCTGTTATTCCCACAAGCTGTTTGTCAGGTTCAACCTGTATGACTATCGCATTAATCATTGCAGTATCCTTAATAGCTGTAAAACCGATACTCAGGAATCCATCGGTTACAGAGTTTCCTGTGAATACCTTTTCAACACCTTTGTTTCCCCCGCCTGCCGCCGTGTAAATATCGAAATCACTTAACTTTGTGACACTGTTTACACTTACGTTGAACACCCTTTTGCCAGCGCCGGAAAAGTACGATTCCGCAAAATACAGCTTAACGGTATAGTTCCCGTTTTCGAGAGGGAATCTGTAATTAAATGTATTGCCATTTCTTTGGGTCTTGAAGGCATTCGGAAAACCATAATTCGGAGATACTGCCGCTTCCGAGGTGTAGGTTGATGTTGTACCTGAATATCCCCAACTACCGAATTTATAAGCCTGATCCGCTGTCAGCCCATCTGCGGCTACACCACCGGTATTCACTGCATAGGATGTCGGTCCATGCGCATAGAACCTGAACCAGTTTACATTAAACAAATATCCGCTCCCGCCGGTGAATTTGAGATACAGATTATGCTTGCCTGTTGCCCCGCTGACGGAACAGGATTGTGTTACCCATGTCTGCCATCCGCCGGTTCCGCTAACCGAGCATGTTCCGACCAATGTTCCGGACAAGCCGTCCAACCTTATTTCAATGTTACCGCCGCTTGCCCCGCTGGCAACTCTTGCTTCGAACCATGCTGCTCCGCTGCCAAAGTCGATATTGTCAAACTCTAAATAACTACCGTTTTGGATAAATCCTACATCTTCACCACAGTCAGCATCATTACTACAAGTTTCTAATTGAGTTCCTGACTGGTTCGTGTAGTCTGGCGCTTTGATTTTATCGAATGCGTTTCCGGGAGCTATGGCAAAATGTATTTTATACGTCTTAACTTGACTTCCTTCTTTAATAAAGCGTACAACAGCCGTGCCCTTCGGATTATCCGCCTGCGAAATACTTACTTTTACATCCTCATCGCTTGAAGAGGCTGTTACTATCGGCGCATCAGTTGTTCCGGCCGGAAGTTTATATTTTTTCTCATAGGTGCTATAATCATCATAAACAGACATTACAAAATTTTCCAATTGAACTCCGTTCACTGAAATACTATTTGTTGCCGGAACTGTTTCTTTTTCTTGGGAATTCTGCACCAGCACGCTTGAGATCTTTGCTGAAGATCCATCATATGAGAAAATACCTACAGTACCGATATCATGATCCTTATTTTGCTGCTGCAGTACGATTATTCCGTTGATGCGGACTGTAATTGTATTGTCTACTTTAGCTATTGAAACGGAAGCAGATTCATTTGTTTTAAATGCATTGGACGCCTTTTTCAAAACTGTCTTCGTGCCGTATAATACGCTGGACAATTCCAGATTACCGTCTTTCAACTGCAGTTCATAATAGTTCTTATCATCTGACTGCAGGAATCTAAGTCCGACAGTACCTTGTGACAGGTTCACATTGCTCACAAATTCATAGTTCTTCCAGTCTTCTCCGATCTTTGAGGTTACAGAAGCAGCATTAGTCAATACAAGGCCGTTACCTACCGTCGGGCTCCCTGCATTGATTTTCCAATTATCTAAACCTGAAGTGAACGTTTCATTCAATAATAAAGATTGTGTAAAGCTGAATTTCAAGCCATTTAAATCACTTATTACGCTCGTGCTTTTGGAGCTAAAAACAAAATATATCCCATGCTTGCCGTCCACCACATCAATAGCTGGAACGGGAACAACCATTTTTGTCTTTTGCTGTGCTGCATCTTTGGAAATATTCAAGGTGCCGATTTTTGTACCGCCTTGCGCTGTCCAGGGATTGTCCAGCATGATGTCAATTGTACCGTCAACGCCCTTTGGTGTAATATACAATTCAAGCTGAGTGCTCTGTCCGTCGACAGGCTTTTCGTTAAAATTAAAATACTTGTATCCCACGATGGAATTATTCTTATTATTGATAACGGGAGCGTCATCTTGCCATGTATCGTATGTGGTTTTTACATAAGAGTTATTTATTAAAAAAGAGGAAATTCCGGCGGAATGATATTCAAAAGGATTTAATCCATGTAATTCAAAACCCTCGGAGGTAACTTCAGCTCCGGTATATTCATTACCTTTGATATCCTTCACAGTTTTCAATCCTGTAATGACTACCTTTCCATCTGCTGTTACATCAACATTTATCGGAGCTACCATTTCCTGACGTGAATATTCGTTAGTACTTATTCTTCTATGATAAAACACATACCACTGGCCATTGACTTCCAGGATACTTCCATGGGTATTTCCGTATGGTTGAGACGTCGTCATTAATCCATTTTGATCAAGTACCGGTCCACGGGCATCAACAAGTGTTCCGCCATAAGTCCACGGTCCCAACGGAGTGTCTCCATAAGCGTACGCCAAAGTGTTATTGGATACGTCAAGTCCATACTCACCGTTATTTGTCTTTCTGCTGTAAATAAAAACATATTTACCCTTGACCTTACGCATCGATGAAGCTTCATAAAACCTGAAGTTGTTGCCGGCTGGCACATTATTGCTGTTGCCTACCATATTGCTTATAACTTGTGTACCAGGTTTTACTGAACTCATTGTGGCCGGATCAAGTTCCGCTGCATTTGATTGCTCAAATCCCCAGTATCCGTACACTCTGCCATCATCGTCAACAAATACAGCCGGGTCAAATCCTAAGTTGCCTACTGTCTCTGTTTTGTTGCTTCCTTCCTTCCAGTTGGTTACCTCAAAAGGTCCATCCGGCCTCTTTGATTTTGCTATCATTGATTTTCTGCCACTTGCCTGATTGTTAGGATATAGATAGTATGTCTTCGTACCATCAGCTTCCTTAACCTCTACAACATCCGGTGCATACAATAAATCTGCCTTCCCATTTACAATGGATTCAAAAATTTTACCATCATAACGCCAGTTATTTAAATCATCTGCCGGAGCAGACCAGGTTACTAGATCATATCCACAGTATTGCGTCTGTATTGTATCATGGGAGCCATAAATATAGACACGGTATTTTCCCGGATTGTCGGGATCTTCAAAAAGGCGCGGTTCTCCGTCCGGAATATGCTCCCACAGCGGCAAATATGGATTTGCAGCTTGCACATTAGCATAGAATCCAAAAAAACCGAATAGCATGACAAATACCATAATCACAGAAAGACCTTTTTTGGTTTTTTTCATTAATTTTTTAACTCCCACTATAAATTAATTTTTTTCTTTCATTTGCTCACCTTTTCTTAGATTTTCAATATCGACTATCTTAAGATGGAGATATTATCGTGATGTCACATCCAAAATGCTATTCATTTTTCTATAATGAAGCGGCGTCACTCCCGAAATTTTCTTAAAGGTGGAATTGAAATGGGTTACGTGCTCGTAACCAACCATATGGGAGATTGTAACGATTTTTTCTTGTGAATTACTCAATAAACTTTGTGCTTTATTAATCCGCAGTAATTGCAAATATTCACGAAAATGCAACCCGGATACTCGCTTAAACATCCGGCTTAAATAAGAAGCGCTTATATAAAACTTTTTGGCTAGTAAATCCAAGGTTACCTCCTCATTGAAATGTTCGTTCAGATAGGCCAAAATATCCTCAATGATCATGTCCATCGGATGGGTTCTCTTTTCTAAGCGACCTGACTCCCCATTGATGTTAGATATTCTTGATATCTGTATCAACAGCTCAATTAACAACAATCGAATGTAGTTCCTGTAGCCTTTCTCTTGCTGGCGGCATTCAATAATCATTTCCTTAAGAATTCGTTCTACCCCCTTCTGTTCCTTCGCCGAGAATCGAACGATAGTAACGGCACGGGTAAAGGGCAGCAGCCTCTCCTCATAAACAGCTATAAGAGATCCTACAAACTCCTTTTTAAAATAAAGAGCGATTTTTTCCGTTTCAACCATCTTGGTGCCTGGGAATCGATGTGTTTGGTTCGGATTCGACAGGACCATATCCCCCTTCTGGAGCAAGTAACTGTTCCCATTGATTGAATAAAATTGTTCGCCCTGGAAGCAATAAAAAATTCGATACTGTTCATGTGAATGTGCCTCCGGCATTTCTGTAGTACAACCTTTATGAACATGCTGGATAGCGAAATGATCTACGTCTATAGCATTCATCATGAAACTCCCCTTTCCAATGGATAACAGGCTCCTGCTGCTAACACAAAAAAACACCTCCAAGTTATCCATATTTCTGACATGGTCTTCTCTTGAAGGTGTTTTGATGGGTCTCACGTTTATTGGCATGCTAAAAAACTAATAAGTTCACTTTATTTCGCAACCTTCTTTCGGTTCGCGATATCCAGCCAAACGGCGAATACTAATATGCTTCCCTTGACCACATACTGCCAGAACGATTCCAATCCCATTAGCGACATTCCATTGTCGAGCGAGGTCATAACCAAGGCTCCTATCAAGGCACCTGTAACTTTCCCGGAGCCTCCCATCAATGAAGTTCCTCCGATTACGCACGCTGCGATCGCATCCATCTCCGCCATGTTTCCCGCTGAAATGGTCGCAGACGATAACCGTGAGGTCAACACTATCGAAGCGATAGAAGCCAAGAGTCCACTGAAGACGAAGACTGTCAAGGTCTTTTTCTTAATATGAATGCCAGACATACGGGCCGCATCGCTATTTCCTCCAATTGCATATATGTGGCGACCAAGTGTGGTTTTGCTTGCGATGAAGGAGAAAATTAATGCTAATAGGATGACAAATATAATGGGAAAAGGGATGCCCTTATAGCTGTTGACTACCATGACGAAGCAAACGACCAAGAGACTGTAGCCCGTCATCTTAAGTAAATCGATACTGAACGGAGCTACAGTAAAGCCATACTTAAGCCTGGATCTGCGTTTACTCACCATAAACCAGACTACACCTGCTATGGCTATAACCGTGAGTATCCAGCCGAATCCTTTGGCAAAATATGCGTTGCCCATCATGGCGAAGCTGGCGTCAGAGATGGAGATTGTCGTCGAATGGGTAACGCCCATCAAGATGCCCCTGAATACAAGCATCCCTCCTAAGGTCACGATAAAAGCAGGTACCGTCTTGTAGGCTACGAGCCAGCCTTGAAGCAGGCCTAGCACAATACCCGCCGTCAAGGTCCCAACGATAACGATTACCGTTGGCAAGCCCCACCAATTGCTGAGTATAGCAGCGATGCCTCCTGTCAGTCCTACGATGGAACCAACGGATAAGTCGATATGTCCAGCCACTATGACTAGAACCATACCAATGGCCAAAATAGCTGTAACCGACATTTGGGTGAAAAGATTGGACAAGTTACGTGGGGTCAGGAACGTATCGTTCATAAGTCCGAATATGAGCCAGATGAGAATCAAAGCACCGATCATTGTATAGGCGCGAACATCTATTTTGCCGAATAACGTTTTTTTTACCGGCTTCAATACTTCGGCATGATCTATTGTTTGTGAATCAGGTTGCATGGTTATTTCCCTCCAGTTGCGGCTAACATAATATTTTCCTGCGTCGCCTCGCGGTAATCCAGCTCATGGACAAATTCCCCCTCACACATGACAAGAATCCGGTCACTCATCCCGAGGATCTCCGGAAGTTCCGAAGAAATCATGATGATAGCCACTCCTTGCTCAATTAACCGATTCATAAGGTTGTAAATTTCATATTTAGCCCCGACATCAATACCACGTGTGGGTTCATCCATAATTAAAATATTGGGATTAGACATAAGCCACTTTCCAATAACTACCTTTTGCTGATTTCCGCCAGACAAAGTCCCAACTGGAGTTTCCAGCGAAGCCGTCTTTGTTTTCAATTCTTGAACATACTGTTGTCCCCATTGAATCTCTTCATTTTCGTTTATTATCCCAAATTTGGAGACCCGATTCATATTGGCTAAGGTCGTGTTCGTTTTGACATCCATGGATAAGACCAATCCCTGACGCTTGCGGTCTTCCGTCACAAGCGCCATTCCGGCCTGTATGGCATCGGATACGCTGCGAATGTGAACCGGCTCACCATTGATCTTTACAATTCCTTTGGATTTGCCTTCGTAAGCTCCGAATAAACTGGTAACGAGCTCCGTCCTCCCTGCGCCCATTAAGCCTGCAATGCCTAATATTTCCCCCTTACGGAGTGTGAAGCTTACGTTACTGATAACCCGCTGATCCGTTTTTTCCTTATGCCAAACCGAGTAGTTTTTCACTTCCAGTACGACGTTGTCCGGCTTGTGTTGCACTCGGGGATAACGCTCCGTCAGTTCCCTTCCCACCATTAGTGATACAATATGGTCATCATGGGTGTCTTTACGATCCACAGTCGTTATTGTTTGACCATCACGGAGGACCGTTATGGAATCAGCAAGACGAAATACTTCTGGCATTTTATGCGAGATGTAAATACTGGAGACGCCTTCAACCCGGAGCTGATCCAAGATCCCCATCAGAATATCTACTTCACTCTCGGTAAGAGCTGCTGTAGGCTCATCCAGGATGAGAATTTTGGTATGCTTGGACAGAGCTTTTGCGATTTCGACCAATTGTTGCTGGCCTATGCCAAGATTCCCGATTTTGGTTTCTGGATTGATATGAAGACCAACACGCTTTAGCCAATCAGAAGCGTTCCGATATAATTCGTCCCATTGAATGATCCCGCGCTTTACCGGTTCGGCGCCTAGAAAAATATTCTCTCCGACAGTCATATCCTTAACTAAGGCCAGCTCTTGATGAATGATGGTGATCCCTGACTGCTCCGCGTCCTTTATTGACCGAAATTCTGTCTTCTGCCCATTGATCTTCACTTCCCCTGTATAAGTACCTACGGGGTACAAGCCGCTTAACACCTTCATGAGCGTTGATTTACCCGCCCCATTCTCCCCACATAACGCATGGATCTCTGCTTGCTTTACCTTCAGATTTACGCCGTTTAATGCCTTTACGCCGGGAAACTCCTTTACTATATGGTTCATCTCAAGCACATACATGCCCCCAGCTCCTTCCGGCAATTGGAATATCATTCAGGAGGACGGCGGGGCCGCCGTCCTTAATCTCCGTTTATTGTTTCGGCCATTGGTCTTTTGGAACGTTCTTAAACACTTCCTCAAGCTTTTGAAAACCGTCTTTAATCACTGTATCAACCAGATTCGACTTATCCACAGCGATAGGATCCAGCAGAACGGATGGAACATCAATTTTGCCGTTGTTGACTTTCTTCTCTGCGTCAGCCACTTCACCACCCTTGGCCAAGGTAATCGCCATCTCAGCTGCTTTGGTAGAAATAGCCTTAATCGGCTTATACACCGTCATCGTTTGAGTCCCTTCCGCAATTCTCTGTACAGCAGCCAAGTCAGCGTCCTGACCGGAGACCGGGATTTTCCCTGCGAGTCCTTGCGCCGCTAGCGCTTGGATGACACCGCCCGCTGTACCGTCGTTTGCAGCGACTACCGCTTGGATGTTGTTATTATTGGCGGTCAAAGCGTTCTCCATGTTCTTAAGAGCTTCTTCCGGTCTCCAATCCTTGGAGAACTGGTCGTAAACAATCTTGATATCCCCCTTATCCTTCAACGGGTTCAAGATGTTCATCGCCCCCTGTTTAAACATAAGAGCGTTGTTATCGGTGTCCGCTCCGCCGATGTAAACGAAATTGCCCTTGTTCACCTTATCCGTGACAGCTTTAGCCTGCATTTCCCCTACACGAACGTTGTCGAACGAGATGTAATAATCGACGTCCGAATTTTTAATTAACCGGTCATAGGAAATGACCTTTATTCCTTCCTTATGGGCCTTATCTACAATCGGAGCCGTCGCCTCTGCGTTATGCGGGATCACCACAAGCACATCAACGCCTTGGGAAATGAGCTGCTCTGCCTGACTCATCTGAGTGGCATCATCTCCGTTTGCGGCAAGCACCTTCACTTCCCCGCCCAACTCCTTAACCTTTGCAGAGAATAAATCCCGGTCTTTCTGCCAACGCTCCTCCTTCAATGTATCCATCGATAGCCCGATAATGAGTTTGCCATCATCTTTCTTAGCCGTCTTAGTCGAAGCAGGCGCATCCTTCGTTTCATTGCCATTGGTCACAGCGCCACAGCCTGTGATAGATACCACCAACAAGATACTTGCTAAGGCAAGACTTGATCTTTTACTCCACTTGTTCATTGAATCGACTCCCCATCACTTTGGATAATTTGATATCGCTTACATTATTCATACTATCAGGCTCCTCTGGGGTTTAATATAACGATTACCCGGACGCAATTGACATATTGCAGGACAATTTTGGCTAAAAATGAAAACGGATAGATTTTTATTTCATTTTCTGCATTTTTTTGTTGTCCGCCATTAGAATCTCAGTAAGCGTTAAACCCAGCCTTTGATATGCCCATTTTTGATAAACTCTTGAAAACGGAAGTTTGAACTTCGACCATTCTGAATTGCCGATAGAGATCAAAACGAGTAAAGGTAAGACACAAAAGTAATAAATGGAAACTAGCTGATGTCTTCAATGGATTCTATAATTAAAAAAATAACAACGATGGCCTAAAAAAAGTATAATGAACACCAGCTGTGAAGAACATTTTCTAGATAGATCCTATGACGCTTCAGTCAACTACCTTTGACGGAAATCTGTATGCGCTTACATAAAAAAGAAGCGATGATCGTCGCTCATCGCTCAAACACCGGACTTGTGGCTGCGGACAAATTCGCTCCAGAAGCTCCAACCTGCCGTAACGGCAATTGAAAAAGAAATCATACAAGAACATGCGTGGTACGCTTCGTAAAAATAATAGCGTATTCCCCTTCCTGATTTGTAAGCGCTTCATTGTATTCCTTGCTATAGAAGCGTCTATCGCTTTTATATAAAACAATCGAAAAAGGAGCATGCGATTATGAATGGTAAACTGAAGAAACGTTTTGTGGTTTTCTTAGCATCCGTATTAACTGTTGGTACGATGCTGAATGCTACTATCGTACAAGCCGGCGGCGATACGTTGCCACCGCGTCCTGGTGAACAAGGTTTCAAGGGGAAAAACCAACCTGTCTATCATGGACACCGCAAACAAAATATTGTGGATTGGACACCTGAAAATGATGAATATTATGACTTTATGAGAGCGAAAGTGCCGCTTCAGAATCGTAATGAAGCTTTTAAACCAACGCAGGCTAATCCTATGTTGGATCAGGAAGTTCAAAGCCTGCTCTTAACAGGTGATTATGGCAACGAATTTTTCAATCCAACGATCTATAATGATCAATTCGCACAATATTTATTTAACTTCTGGCAATATGCGGATTATACGGCATCCTGGCATGGCGTAGTTACCAACCCAACGCCTGATTCTTTGTTCGATCCCGAAGCAGACTGGTGGCAGCGTGAATATGAGTTTGGTGTGGTGAATATTCCAAACCCGGCGTATACCAATGCAGCTCACAAGAACGGTGTTAAATCATTAGGTTGTGTTTTCTTCCCAAGAACAGAACATACCGATGACTTTATTTATAAAGACGAGAACGGAAAATTCCCAATCGCTGATAAACTCGTTGAAATGGCTAAATATTACGGTTTTGACGGTTTCTTTGTGAATGCCGAGGAAACGCTGCCTGCAAGCTTTATGCCAGTCTACCAGGAGTTCCTCCGTGCCATTACATCGCAAGGACTTTATGTACAAGTCTATGCTTCAAATCTATACGGTCAAAACAATCAAAACAAGTGGGGTAAAATTGATTACTATAATAAAGATGCCTCCTTGTTTAGTAACTGGATCAAATCCCCAGGGGATAATACTATTGCTGCTAACTCCTTGTATATGAATCCAGACCCAAGTAAAGCCATGGTCGATGGTTCTGTTGCAAGTATGAAAGCATTAGGCTTAGATCCAAGAGAAACTGTATTTGATACGCTTGAAGCGGGTCAAACCGGATTTAGTGGAATGCGCGGTTCATTATATAACACACTTGATGAAAACTTAGTTCCAAGAACAGGCATTGCTTCACTTGGTGCTTCAACGGTATTTGACCATCTAGATGAGCAGTTGTTTGGTCATTCAGGTCCAAATAAGTACTCTGAAAATAGACGCGGTAACCCAGACTATTACAAATATATCGCGCAAAGAGAAAGAACATGGTACTCAGGTGCTGCAGATGCTCCTACATATAACGAGGGAAAAGGAACTCTTGCTTCAGCTGGTATGACACAGGAAGAATTGCAACAAGCTGTATTAAATGCTACACCGGACCCTGTAAAAACAGCCAATGACCCTAATCGTGCAAAGCCAGACGAGGGTAAGGATAACGAGGGTAAGCCATATAAGACATGGCCAGGTCTAGCGGCATACATTTCTGAAAGATCCGTGATTGACGGTTCAAACTTCTATACGAACTTTAATACCGGACATGGTATGGAATATTACATTGACGGTAAAGTGTCGAATAACAACCAATGGGCGAACATCAACATTCAAGATATTCTTCCAACATGGCAGTGGTGGATCGATACAGACGGCACTCGATTAAAAGTAGATTTCGACTATGGGAAGAAATATAGCGCAGGAAATGATTATACGCAGCTTGGCGGATATCAAGGTGGCAGTTCTCTAGCGATCTTTGGCGATCTAGATGCAACGAACTTTGTTCATTTATACAAAACAAAATTAGATATTAAAAAATCTTCGAAGTTAAACATTACGTATAACAAACCATCAGCTACGGATGCGAGCAGCGTAAAAGTCGGTTTGATTTTTGAAGACAATCCTTCCCAAGTGGAGTATGTTGACATTCCTAGCGGTGCTAACAAAACGACAAAAGGATGGGATCAGAAAAATCTGGATTTATCCAAATATGCAGGTAAAACATTAGCCTCTTTCGGATTAGCTATCACTCCTGAGCAAGGAACGATTGAAAATTATCAATTCAATGTTGGTGAAATTAAGATTACGGATGGTACCATCGCTAAAGCTAGTGCGCCATCCGGCTTAAAAATTGATAAATCCTTTGATACTTCTGAAATGTATATTTCATGGGATTTAGAAAATTACAGCAAGGTACAACGATACAATGTTTATGCAGAATATGAGAATGGCACAGAAATCTTCTTAGGCGGGACTTATGATGACAGATTTTATATTAAGTCTTTGTATGATCCACAAGGTACAGTGAAAATCAAAGTAACAGCTGTTGGTGCGGATGGAAGAGAAAGCAAGGCGGCAGTTGCCCTGAAAGATTTCTCTAAAACGGTGAAAAATATCCATACAACAGAAAATGTTGGATCTATTGATGTCACTTGGGAATCGCCATCCGTTCAATATGCTAACGTAAAACTAGATGTAACCTTGAACTATTCCAATAAAGAAGGATATTCAACGAAAGTAGCAAAAGGAGTAAATGCAGCGAAAATTGAACTTCCAATTACAGATGGAAGCGCATATACCGTTAGAATTTCTTTATTGGACGCGAAGGGTAACGTTGTGAGCTATGCCGATCATACTGGTGTATTAAAAGACGATCATTCCAATGTATATGAAGGCACTGCAACATTGAAAGGAACGAAAGTGAAACTCTCCGGTCCAACATCTGATGACTGGTGGCATTTATATGTATGGCAAGACGGCAAACAGATTACATTCAAAGATGGAAGAACATATGCGATTCGTGGTATTGACGATTTAACATCCATTCCAGTAAAGGGAACTTCAGGTGTTATTGAGGTCGTATTAGAAGACTTTAACGGCAATAAGTCTGAGCCTGTACAAGTTCCATTCGGAACAACTCTTACCAATGAGTAAATAAAGGCTTTATTCTAAGTGATAACAACTCGCTTCCTTTTTATGATTTTATAAACTGGAAAGCGAGTTTTTATTATGGTAAATCGGAAAAAACGCGATCCCCCGGACCGAGGGAATCTCCCCCGTACTCCGTAGAATCGCGTTTTGTGCGAGTACCGCAATTATTTATACTGCTTCCAATCTTGCTTCGTGTTGTTCAGTAAATATTCGAAGTCGTTCTCTTTGCGCTTCTGCTCTGCTTTCCGCGCTTCCTCTTCCTGTTTCCGTTTCGCAGCCTTCCGGTCCTCTTCTTCCTGCTTAAGATCATTGGCCTGCGCTTTCAGCTTCTCGAGTACCTTCGGATCGAGGAGATCCTTCAAGGTAGCTGGCTTATCTTGAGCAGCCGGCGCTTGAGCAGGCCGCGTCTGTTTTGATTTCTTCGCCATCTTTTATCACCTCATCTTGAACATTTCATCGTACTATTATAACAGATTCCATGAAAAAAGAGGCCTCTTGGAGACCTCCTTGCATTAATTAGAAGAATGAATTCGATAAGTGCATCGTAGTCCGCCTTTGGCGAGACATTCGGTTCGTTCCACTTCGGTGCCGAGCAGTTCCTTGAATAAGGCCAGCTCACATTGACAAGCTTGCTGATAGACTTGGGCGACTTGGGTGATCGGACAATTATGCTCATGCAGCAAATATTCTCCTTGTTCCCCCTGCGTGAGTTCAGCCATATACCCATTCGAGCTCTGGATATCCGTCAGCTCTGTAAGCCGTTCATTCAGATCCTTGCCCTCCATTCGCGGGGCATATTTGCGAAGCAGCTTCGCCTTACGCCCTTCGAACAATCGATTCACCATCGCTTGTCCAGCCTCTGGATCCTCGGCATGATTCTCTTCCAGCTCTTGCAGCAGCTCCAGCAATAAATTCTGATAGTTCTTCGGAAAATGATTGTCCGCCAGCTCCGTTAACTCATACACCAAGCTTGGACGACCTATCGATTGCCGAACCAGCGTGCTTCGTACAAGCCCGTCTCGTTCTAATGTATTTAAATGGCGTCTCACTGCCATCTCCGTGATCTGCAGCGACTTCGCTAGCTCACTAACAAGGAGTCCGCCCCTCGTCTTCAACAATGTAAGAACAACACGCCGTGTTGATGTCTCTTGCTCCGCTCTTAACATACGTACCACCTCAGGCGTATTGTAACGTATTTCAGTACATAAGTAAATTAGTAAACATTTATGTATCAAAAATACGTGTTCGCAGTATCCTGCACATTTACGATTGGAACGCCCCTAATTCCCGCTCGACATATTGCCGCACGGATGACGCGAAGGTCTCCAGTACATCAGGCAGTACCGCTAGAAAGGGATGTAGCTCCAAGCTTGGCCACGCATAATATTCTTGCACTAACGGTTTACGCAGACGCACAAGCTCTATTAGCACGGGTGTCAACTCGCGTGGGAATACTTGTTCTTCTGCATTAATCTCAATAATATCCTCATAACTGCTAGCATCGCGCATAATAAATCCATCGATCAGATAGCTTCCAACATCTGTGACGGTCTCAATGGCGAGATGCAGTGCTCGTTCTTGCGCAAGGCCTTGAACCTTGCTGCCATCCCAGCTGACTCCAATCTCACGCATCGCTTCCGTAATCGAAGGAATAAATTGCAGCCGTAATTCAAGTTGCTCACGATTCACATAGTACACGGCAAGTGCCTCCCATTCTCTGGCTTAGGATTGCTTCTTCCGCTTGCCTTTCCATTTCAACCAGAAGAAGATTACGAGGAAACCAACGACAATCTCAAGAACAACTGCAAAGGCTTCCATAACATCTTTCAAATCACTCATGCTGCTTTCCCTACTTTCCTATACTTCATAATCCAAGCTGATGGAGCTCTCGCGTGCTTCAGTCATATGCGCGATAACCTTCTGGTGTTCTGGATGGACGTTATATGCTGCAAGTGCTTCAAGGGAATCAAAAGTCGTCACCAGGGCGATATCGTAAGACCGATCGGAATGCATCACATCTTTCCCCACTTCAATGCTCTTGAGTACTGGGATCTGACCTTCCATGGCTCTTAGTACACTCGCAGTACGCTCCACGCTCTCGGGTGAACGGTCTTTTAATTTAAACAATACAATATGTCGAATCATAACCAATCGCTCCTTTACCTGTTGCAAACTGTGGAATCTTACCTATTATACACCAATCATTTTCCAGAAACACGCACAAAATGGCCCCACAAAGTGGGGACTGGCTTCGAGGTCGATCCAGGTACTTGGTGGGGGACCCCCGGGAACAAAAGAATGACCGCTCGATCAAGGATCAAGCAGCCCTATTGCTTACGTGTCATTTGTCCTTCTGCTTCAAAATCTGAATCATGTCGCGAATCTTCTGAGGCAGTGGAAGCCCTAATCGTCCATAATTTTCTGTAATCGAGATCAACTCGTTCGCTAAGTAGAAATATATCGCACCCGACATAATGATATCGGTCTCTAGCAATAGATCCATCTGATGCCCTAACATAATAATGAAGAGCATGAATACTTTGCGCGCGATCCCCCAGAACCCCGTATTACTATTCAAACCTTGTCCCTCACGAAGCGATGCTGCAACGCCGGTGATGTAATCTACGGTAATGGCGACCAGAAAAAATGTGAGCAATTGGCTCCACCCCCCAAAAGCAAAAGTCACGACGGAACCAACAATGCCGGTAATCGTATTCAGAGCGATTTGGTTCAATCGAATCGTCCCCTTTACTCTGGTGTGCTACGATATCATATGTTCATCTCTATCAAAATGAAACTGATAGTATCCAGTGTCCATCTGCACATTTCCTACTCCCCCCACAAAATGAAGCTATGGCAGCGAAGTAGATTCAGGTACTTTGCAGGGACCCCGAAAAAAATAAAGTCTCTGCACCAGGCAGAGACTTACTAGGAAAGGTAGATGAAGTTTAGGCCTTCGCCTCTTCCTTGAAGAAATTCGGCAAATACTTGCGGTTCGCCTCGAGCATTTCGTTCAGCATGTCTTTCGCAACCGATACGGAAGGTACAAGCGGGTGGTGTACAAGAGCTTGCAACGCAAGACCGCGGTCCCCTGTAATCGCCGCTTCAATCGTTAACTCCTCATACGTCTTCACCGCTTTGAGCAGTCCCTTGATATGACTTGGCACACGCTGCGGCGGAAGCGGAATAGGGCCATGCCCCGTGATCACGCAGTTCACTTCAATACTTGCATCCGCTGGCAAGAAATCATAGATATTGCCATTCTGCACATTCACCGTCTGAATATCCTGTACGTTATTATGCAAGGAATACATGAGGTTCACCGCTGCCTCCGAATAGTATGCGCCGCCGCGCTGTTCCAGCTGCTTTGGCTTTTCTTGCAAATTCTCATCCTTGTACAGCTCGAACAATTCCGCTTCAACACGGCTTACAACCTCGGCGCGGGTACCATTCTTCTCGAGCGATTCTTTTATATCTGCGAACATTTCGTTCATCATGTAGAAGTAACGGAGATAATACGTCGGAATCGCACGCAAGGAGCTTAGGAAATCATAATCCCAATCCATCGCAGTCACGTTCGAAGCCGTGTATTCCTTGCCTCCGTCAATGAGCTCATCCAGTTTATCTTCACCATTGACGTAAGCAGCTGTTACCCAGTGCAGGTGGTTGATCCCTACGAATTCAGGCATCGTCTCATTCTGGTTCACGCCATATTGCTTCGCGAGGAACTTCTGGAAGTTGATCGGCGAGTTGCATAGCCCAATGGATTTGACTTTCGAATATTTCGCTACTGCTTCGGTCACAATCCCTGCTGGATTCGTGAAATTGAGCATCCATGCCTTCGGTGCCAGCTCTTCGATATCACGGCAAATGTCTAGAATAACAGGAACCGTACGAAGTGCCTTCATCATCCCCCCAGGACCCGTTGTCTCTTGCCCAATCACGCCGTATTTAATCGGGATATGCTCGTCGCGTTTCCGTGCTTCTAGCAGACCTACGCGAATTTGGGTCGTGACGAAATCGGCATCCTTGATGGCTTCGCGTCGGTCCAATGTCAAATGCACTTCCGTCGGAATCCCTGATTTCTTCACCATACGCTTCGCTAGCTCACCTACGATTTCGAGCTTGTGTTTGCCTTCCTCAATATCGACAAGCCATAGTTCCCTAATCGGCATTTCATTGTACTTCTGGATAAACCCTTCGACAATCTCCGGTGTATACGAAGAACCTCCACCGATGACTGCAACTTTTAAGCCTTCATTTGGATTACTCATGAAATTATCCTCCTTCGCGCATCCCGCTTGATTTTTTATAGTGCGTGTTCAAAAAGTCGGCATTTCAGCACCGAGAAGGTTGCGAGAACCTGAAGAAGGAGGAACGGAGTTTAGGCGAAACCTAAATGAGTACCGGACTTCGAAGGTGATCGCAAGATTCGATGTTGATTATGCTTCTTGAATGACTTCGTGATCAAATGATGACTTTTTGAACAACCTCTTATAGGAATTTAATTTGATGTAGTTGGTTATAGATCTCATCATGGATGTGATGACCCGCAGAGTCCATGGCACTCATAACAGCCCCTACGACGGGGTCCATCTCAACGCGAACGAAATTCGTATGTGGAGCAACCCGCTTCACTTCACGTTCAATCGCATCAATCATATGCCGACTTGTGCTCTTCGAGAATACGCTGCCGCCGAGAACGACATCGAATACATCCTCTTGCATGTTCAATCTTCGAATGAGCGCATTCGCCGCATTACCGAACTCTGTACCTTCTTGCTCTAGAATACGGATACTTAAGGCATCGCCCGCTGACGCAGCTTCAAAGACAAGCTTCCCTAAGTCCAGCGGCAGTGACTTGCGTCCGTAGAGCATATCTTCGAATAGCTCCTCAACGCTCATACTGCTGGTATGTTTCAAGACCAGCTCTGTTAGCATGGTAGCAGGTCCGCGTTCATCCCAAGCCCGTACCACAGCGCGAAAAGCATGAATCGCTAGATCTGTGCCTGAGCCGTGTCCATCGCCGAACATATATCCGAAGCCGCCGTAATCGAGCTCAGCGCCATCTTTATTCCTTGCCGCGCAGTTAGACCCCGTACCACTAATAATAACAACGCCCGACGCATCTCTTGTACCGGCACGCATTGCGATCATCGTATCGCACACAATCTTATAGCGCTTAAACTTTAGGGCAGCAATCATTGGATTCAGAATTTCGAAGTCCGGAGCCCGATCTGCACCTGCAAGTCCGAAGAATGCAAAATCGATATCTTCTCTCTGAAGACCTGCTGTGAATAATGCTTGTTCGCAAGCGGAACGAATATTATTCTCCGCTTCTTGCTTGCCGGTCTGATGATTACCATTCCCGAACACAATACCTTGCCCAAGCACTCGCCCTTGCTCATCGACGATGAGCGCATGGACCTTGGTCCCTCCCGCGTCTACGCCTAGAAATCTACTCACCCTAGCGCCTCCTGACATTTATGACTGAACGATTGCTTTTTGAATCTATACTGTAAAGGTACACGATCTCGCGTAAACCTGCTACTGCAAACCGATTATAGACCGATACTATCTTACTGTCATTCCACCCCACAAAGTGATGTTTCCGCACAAAAAACGGAGCTACTTACGCAGCTCCGAAGGTGATCTACCCATATAATGACGAAACAACCGATTGAAATTCGATAAGTTACGGAAGCCGCAGCGCGTACAAATATCAATGATTTTGTACTCGGATGTCTCCAAGAGATGTACGGCTGCCCCTAGGCGAAGCTGAATCAAGTAATCCATTGGCGAAGTGCCTACAATCTGACAGAACAAGTAGCTGAACCGAGATGGACTCAGATGAGCCAGCTCCGCCAGCTGCTGCAAGCTCCAAGGCTCAGCAATGTGATGTTCCATCTGTTCGACAACCTTCCGAATCGTCTCAATCCCTTGCAATTTGGCGGCATGCTTCGGTAGTTCCTGCAGTGCGAAGGAACGATGAATGGAAGCCAGAAATCGAATCAGATGTGCCCGTATGATCGATACATAGGAAGGTAATTGCTTGTAATACTCTTCCTCCATATCATGGAGAATACGCCGAAGCTCTTCAATCACTGGGTTGTCCGCATCGAGCAGATTCGAGAAACGCGTACCAATCTCGCGAAATGGTGCAAGAAGCTCAGGGTCATAACGCTGCTCGATGGCCAACCAGGAAGGATCGAACATGACGACCATCATTGTTAGATCTTCGGTCTCGAAGGCGCGATGCAGCTCATTGGAATTAATCAGAATGATATCACCTTGCGTGAAGGTATATTTGTTCCCGTCGATAATGTAATATCCAGAACCGCGTACGATGAGATTGATCTCTAATTCGTTATGCAGGTGTAGTCGTTGAAACAATGGCGAAATGCCCTGACTTTGAGAGATGAGAATGGGAAATGACGGCGGTAGGTCAATCGTGTCGCTCTGAATCGATGAATGAAATTTGTGCATAAGCCGTCCTTCCTTTCTAACTACGTTACATTCGCCATACTACCTCTGAGTATATCATATCTCATGGACTTTCATTTCCAATATCTTCATCCATCAAATAGATACATTTTCAACTTCCCTTTCCGATGAAATCATGTAGAATAGAAAGGTCGTCTTGACGAGGGTTCGTCAGACAACCGATACTATTACCTGAATAAAAGGAGCATTTCGATTCATCATGCAAACACAACAAGTCAAAATGACTACAGCGGATCCGAGCGCACTCGGACTGTTTGGCCTTGCGATGGTTACCCTGGTCGCATCCAGCCAAAAACTCGGATGGACCGACGGTCTATCCCTCATTATTCCATGGGCGATTTTCCTCGGGGCTTTCGCGCAGCTCTTCGCCTGCATACATGATGCCAAGAAGAACAATACGTTCGGTGCTACCGCATTTGGCGGATTCGCTTTCTTCTGGTTCTCTGTTGCACTCTCTTGGCTGTTCAAAATGGGCGCATTCGGTGAGATCATCGCCTCGCAAGCGGACGGCAAACAGCTTGGATTTGCCTTTCTTGGCTACCTGATCTTCTCGCTCTACATGACGATCGGTGCGATGGAGACGCATAAAGTCCTCTTTACCATCTTCGTCCTGATTGATTTCTTATTCTTCGGACTTACATTCGATGCATTCGGCATTGCTTCGCATGTGATGCACAAGGTCGCTGCCATCGCTGAGTTCTGCATTGCGATCTTCTCCTTCTACGGCTCTGCCGCATCCGTGCTCAATGTCCACTTCGGACGTATATTCCTACCCGTTGGACAACCATTCAAAATCTTCAAAAAATAAGATCAGATCACGATTATGACAAAAAGCTATGAATCTCAACGAGGGTTGAAATTCATAGCTTTTCTTAATATTCCAGCATGGTTTACAGAAGTAAATAGAGAAAATAGCCATAGACAGCTTCCAGATCTTTGACCGAAATTCGCAAGGCTTCCGCTTGCTGTTCGAAGGACGATTCCGGTAACTGCTGAATTACTTTAAGCAGCTGCGCCATATATCCGAACGGTGTACACTGAAGATCTGCTTGGAGCACCCGAAATCCGGTTGGCTCAGCAGCTTCGAGGATCCCGAAGCTAATACACTTCTTAATTCGAGAAGAAATATCTGCTGGCGACAGTCGGAGCACCTTACTCAGTTCCGTCACCGTGACGTGGCTTACGTCAGATTCATTCTTTTTCTCCAATATAATGTAAATTAATGTTCTGTACTGTTGGAGTAGATCACCCCAATTGAGCACGGAAGTTTGTCCTTGAATCATCGCTCTCATCTCTCTGTTTCTATGATATTGGTACGATCCTATTATTGCTCTGTATAATCTCGAAAGAAACGACTTACAGATTGATTGAAGTACCTTGCGACCTTATCGGCGTTCTCACGTTTGGGTGTAATGCCTTCGAACACCCACCGTTCAACGGTTCTCGTCTTCAAATTAAGCGCCTGTGCAAGTTCCGGTATAGAAATCTTCGACGCCTCGATGGCCTGGTATAACCGTTCATTGCCAATTTGCCATCGTTTTAATTTACGAAGCGGATACTTCTTGAAACAGTGCTCACAGGTCTCCAGCCCTTGCAGGGGACGGCCACATTTGATACATTGCCCCATCCTAGCCCGCTGCTCTTCAATCCCTTGGCGATTCTTATTCCTTCGCTCTTCACAGCGTATGCATAAATACCGTTCACTTCGATGCTCGCCACATTGTGCGCATACTCCCTGAATGCGACGCCATTGTCGTAACTTCCGCATTGATATCGCTTCATTTGTCATGCTCATCATTCCTTCAACAAAACTTCACTTGATGCGAGAAAAATAGAATGACAACCGGTAACGGCTCATTTTTCACCACTACCAGTATCGTATAAAAAAGGACAAGTTACAACGATAAATTCTGCCAAATCAGCAACGAATAAACCCGTGAAAAAAACCAACCGCGTTAGCCCTGCGATTGGTTCTTAATCTTCCATCATCAATGGGAGAACGATCTCAAAGGACGTCCCTTGATTCAGCTCGCTAGATGCAGTAATGCTCCCACCATGATTCCCAATAATATTATAGCTAATCATAAGTCCAAGACCGGTACCTGTTTCCTTCGTGGAATAGAAAGGCTGCCCGATCTGCTCCAGTTGCTCTACTGTCATCCCGCATCCTTCATCTCGGATGATGATATGTACTTCTTGTCCATATACAACTGTAGATACATATACATTTCCCCCGTCCTGCATCGCATTTATCGCATTCTTCAATAAATTGATCAATACCTGCTTCAATTGATTCGAATCGCCAGATACCCAGATCGGCTTCTGGTCAAAATGTCCCTGAATCTCAACGTTCTTCAGAATAGCTTGTCCATTCATCAACGACATCACATGATCCAGGATCGCAACAATATTCAAATGGTGAAGATGTGCTTGATGGGGTCTAGCTAGGATAAGAAGTTCGTTGATGATACTCTCAATACGCTTCAATTCGGACTCCATAATCTCAAAATACCGCATTTCTGTCGTACGTCCTGTCTGGAACAACTTCATGAACCCATTGATCGAGGTTAATGGATTACGAATTTCATGTGCAATGCCCGCTGCGAGCTGTCCGACGATAGCAAGCTTCTCCGATTGAGCCAGGTATTCTTCTTCCCTCTTACGTTCTGTAATATCGGCGTAAATCCCAAGCACGGCTCGTGAACCCCGATATTGGAAGGATACGGACACCCCTTCAACGTCTTTAAGCTTGCCGGTAAGACAGTGTATGCGGTAACGAGTTGTGCCGATGCGCTGATAATTCCGATAACGTTGCCTTCTCGCTTCAAGCTCACGGTGATAGGAGGCATCCACGAGCTGCGTTGTCGATATTCCCAATACTTCTCCTAGATGTGATGCTCCAATCAGCCTAAGGCCTGCTGGATTCGCGTAGTGAACTGAACCGCCGCGAGTAATAAGGACTGCAAGCGGCAGATCCTCAAGCAGCTGTTCCAATGCTTCTTCGTTGTCGTTCATACGTTGCGAGAGTATCTGTTCCTCCGTCCGGATCTGAAATTGGATCAAAAATGTTGAAATCTCGCCATGTTCCTCTCGAAGCCGAGTGACATGCATGATCATATAGAGAATATGGCCCTTCCGATGTAAGAGGCGGGTAGGTAGCTCTTTCTTCTCAAACGATTGGTCCATCATGGCTTGAATCAACATTCTTACTTCGTCACGATCATCCGAGTATGTAATCTCTTGAGCTGTCAATCTTCTTAATTCATCGATCTTGTAACCCAGCATGCTGCATAAAGAGTGATTCGCGTGGAGAAAATCCCCTTTCTCAGATACATAAGCCATCCCAATGATCGCTTGCTCATATGCCACACCATGCGAATGAACCTGCTCAAGACACACTTGAAATCCCCTCTCGAATGATTGATAGTAAGTAACGTAATTTCATCCGAATAATTCCATACTAACCCAATTTTACATCTACTCCCTATTACATTCAATAGCAACCTTCTACGTATCTCCGATATCCTGCAATTGGTCGAGTATTCGCATCTCTTGCATTGCTTGCTTCGTCTCATCCGTACCGCATTGATAAATTTGCTTATATACCTCTGTTAAATAATGGTCGTACGAATCATTCTCTGGATCAACATGATAAGGATAACCCGGAATATGTGCGCGGAAATACGCCCGATCATCCCAGTTCATCTTCATCTCCAGCAGATGCTGTAATTGGTCCACTTCCTCCTGCGATGCATAGATCTCAAATTCATACGGCGTTGCACCCTGTTCTCTAACAATCGAGTTTGATTGTACAGACACATAATATTTATGCTTTTCCATTGCCAGCCTCCTATTTATCCTGTTATGACTTCATGGAATAATAAATACAAGCCACAATAAATACGGCTATAAGCACAAGATAAGGAATAATAATCCGATTGCGGAACACGGAGTTCTTCTTCATTTTTGCATAGTAGGGCTTCGTCATCATGTCTTTCTCTTCGTCTTTCACCTTGCACCCTTCCTTTCACCTTAGGCAGTATGTCTTCCCCGTTTTCGAACATCCTTATTCTACCCATTGGATGGCAGATCATCCGTAACGAACCATGGATCCCGTACAACACAAAAAGACTGCGAAAGCTCGCAGTCCTCGCAGTCCTATTACCTCAATATTGTGCAAAAAAATTATACTGTTCTTAATTCAATAGCCTTCCCGGAATCAATCGTCACTTGCTCTGGGAACGAAATAGCTCCTGCCTCGATATGATAACATAATGCCTCGTCGCCCAGCAGGATCGATTCGATCTGACCGCCTTCCAGGAAAGGCAAACGCAACGAGGATAGCGTCAGTTCCCCATACAAGACACATAAGGATGCGCCTGCTGCAGACTTACGGAAGATGCCCCAACCTGAATCAAGTGACCAGAAACATTGGAATTCCGCCTCTTGCGAGACAGGGTTGAACCCAATCATCCCCTGCACCATATTGTATTCGAATCCGCTTAATGTCGGGATTAACGCGTAGCTCGCCATAGACCGAGCATAGTTGCTTCCGCATTCGTATTCGTTCCATGGGTTGCGTTTGTATCCGTCAAATCGATCCCGAATGGCTTCAACAATCTCCATCCCTTCATTCACGAGCCCTTCTTGAATCATATGAATCGCAACCTGATATTCAAACCCGTTCATCGTCTCTTGCGCATAGGTGAGCGGTACAGCAGGCTTCTGCGTCCCTTCCGGCCAGTCACAGATCATGACACCCGCTTCGTCATTCAAGCTATAGATTCGACAAGGATTAAATACGTTCTGCATGCTCTTCTTAAAATTATGCTTGTAAATGGCTTGAAGCGCGGATCTCGTCTGCTCCGGATCGAAAATTTCACCAAGACCGCTTAGATTAGCATGCCATTGCGCGACAACTTGATCCACGCCGCATCCGTCAACGATTTGATACTTCATTTCCTGCTTCTCCTCATTCCAATAATGCTTCATCGCACTAGCATCATACGAAGCTAGGATCGATGGATCCGTGACATCCACGATTTGATGATAGTAAGAACCATTATATAAATGCTCATCCGTCCAAGCTTTTCCTCGATGAAATAGCGCTCGATATTCGCTGGCTGTATCTATTTCTCCCAGTGCTTCAGCCATTTCTGCTCCGGCCTTCAACGCACCGAGATAGAAGCCATTCAACCAGGCGTTTGGTCCGAACAACTCCATATCTAACGTATGATGCTGTCTTCCTTCGAGCACGCCGTCTTTATTCGCATCCCAGCGATCCTCATTCGTATCCGCCCAGGCATATTCGATCGAATTCTTCACCGCTTGCCAATTCCGCTTCAGCCATTCCGTATCGCCACAAATTTTCCAATCGCGATAGGTCTTCATGACACCGCCGAATTGTCCATCTGCACACGCTCGGTAATTATTCGCCGCTCTCCCGATGGGCAGCTGCAAACGGAATGACATCCGTCCGTCTTCTCGCTGATTATAGCAGAAGTCTAAATCTCGCATCGACCGTTCCAACGCAGGGAATAAGAATGGCAGCGCATAGGCGTAATTCCAGACATGCGTACAAGAGCCTTCACATGATCCTTGATCCGGTAGACATCCTTCCCAGCCATAAAATGATCCATCGGTTAATCGCAGACAAGTCGGCGACTTCAGGATGGAAATATTCGCAGAGACAGCATCCAGTACCGCAGGCGGCAGCGTAGATGTGAATAGTGCTTCTTTGAACAGTAACGTCTCCTTGTACAATCGATCCCAGTGCTGCAAAGCGTACGTGGCACTCGCGCTGGAATTCGGGAATAGCGTCGCATAATAGTTCGTCCATGCATTATGGACCAATGGATCACAGTTCCCCGCTGCACATGGACATGGTTGCGGGTTCCAATCGTTCACAACATTCGGGAAGCTCCAGCTGAGCACGAACCGCACACTACGTTTCTCCCCCGGGGACAGCTGAATATGCGCTGCGAGTGTACTATGATCCGTTTGCTCTGGGACCGCTTTCGATTGTGCTGCGTCATAAGAGCGATTCTTGAATTTACCTACCGTCGTTAAGTCATTCCAATACATCTCCAAATTATCGAACCAATCGCCGCGATACCAGTATTCCTGGTAACTGGCATCTTCGCAATCCGTCGCCATCGTCATATCGCCATATTTCGGATCATTCGCTGCGAGGCCCGTTGAAGTTAGCTTGATCATATGGAAATTCTGAGTATTCGTATATCGGCTTACTCGCTGCTCATCTAGGAATGGATTCGAAACCGTGAAACAAATCGTATAATCTAGCACTCGTTCTGTGGTATTCGTGATCTCGATATCAAAGAACGCACTCGGAATACTCGAATCCTTATCATTGAGCGGTATGAAGGGATTGAATGCAGTCATGTTTACGTTGCCTGGGAACTTCGGATCAGCAAAAGCAAGCTTCGCAATCGGGAATTCCCCCTGAAATGTCAAGGATTCAAAATGTGGAACGCCGGCTAATGTCGATCGATTTGGCCCGAACCCGTATCCGCCATGATGGCGATAACGAATATTGCCCATATATCCGGGCGGCAGATCGCCATGCAAGACACGTGCATCCAGCAGTTCACCGTCTGCCTCCGTTTTGATCGCAAAATGACTAAAATAGTTATCACTTTGCTTGTTCGGACGGTTATAAAGCTCCCAGTCAATCAATCGTCCACTTCCTGATAACCCTAAACTGCCTGATCCAATACCACCGAGTGGGAACGATATTTCCTTCGCTTGCTCGCCTTGATAGGTGAATCTGCTCATAGGTTCGATCTCCTTTGTAGGTTGAATCCAAATCCAACAATCGAAATGATAGATTTTCCGTTCACGTGCACGGGTTAATTGTAGCAATACTTATTTCGGTTGTAAACCATACTTTTTGAATTCGCAAATCGTTCACACGACTTATACGTTCACGTGCACAAATTGACCAAACTCATTAATTGAGATACGATAAATCCATAATCTTGAGAGGACCGGAGATCGCAATGCAAAAGATAACCAGCAAACATATTGCAGAAATATGCGGCGTTACGCGAGGCACCGTAGATCGTGCCCTTAACAATCGCCCCGGCATCAAACCAGCGACACGGGAGAAAATTCTGAGGGCAGCCGAAGAGCTCGGATACCGTCCTGACTATCTCGGTCAAAGTCTGGTAAAAGGCGAAACCCGAACACTGGGTATCGTCATGTTCGATGTCCATAATCGTATTTTCGCCCAGCTGTTCCATGCCTTTGAAGAATTTGCAAGACAGCACGGGTATTTCATCTACCTTGTCTTATCCCATAAGGACAAGGACGTTGAGATTGAATATATACATAATCTGATCGACCGAAGGGTGGACGGGATTGCCCTAAATCCCATCAATGAGGGAACAGCATTCGAATCCCTGCTGCACAAGACGCGTACGCCCATCCTCACCTTCGGGAATGAGCTGTCTGAACAATTTCCCCACGTATGGATCGACGATCAAGCGGCTATCCAAGAAGCAGTCCGCCATATTGCTGCGAAAGGCTATCAGCATATCATTTATGTAAGTCCTCCGCTCCGATTCAAAGGCGAAGAAAATATCTATGTGCCCGAACAGCGCTATCTCGGGTTTCAGGCTGCTCTTCTACAATTACCTAGTGTCAGCTATACGGTCATCACTGAGAAAGACTATATGACGGCAATACATACGGAGCTGCGGGAGACATGCAGCCGAACGGCTATTTTATGCACGAGCGACGTATTCGCAATGGAGGTATTAAAGTCATTGAAGGATTCCAACGTAGATGTTCCTGGCGAGGTCGGTGTCATGGGATTCGATAATATTGATATGCTGAATTACATCGATCCACCGCTCACGACCGTTGACTATCAGGTCGAGGAGATCGGAAGAAGTCTAGCAGAATCTCTCATTCGCCGTATTCAAGGGGAAGACATTCCATCGCGTACACTCGTTGCTCATCAAATTATGGAACGTAGCTCACTGTAACAAGACGAAAGCTCAGATCCCTTCACACGGAAGAAATCTGAGCTTTATTGCATGCATGTCGTACTTATTGGCGCCATACGCCTAGCTGTTTCCGAATCAATACGATTTGACCTGCATGATAAGCATCATGCATGATCCAGTTCAGTAATTCTTGACCTAATGTTAAGCTTGTTGAAGCATAAGGCGCATCCAGTTGTTCTTCCGTTAATTGTCCAAGTGCTTCACGAAGTCCCGCTGAGATGGTTCTGGCTTTCGTTACCACCGTCTGCCATCCTTCCTCATCCTCCGGATCGATATGGCCTCTGAATGTCTCCTCATTGGAAATGTTCTTCGGCCCTACTTCTTGCCCGTTAAGACGAAGCCATCTCCGCTCGTTGTGGTAATTCATATGATTCAGTGTCTCCCAAATGGAGTTCCCTCCACCTTGCGGCACCCACGCTGCTGAAGCCGCTGGTATCCCTTCTAGTACTGTAGTTACAGGAGCAATCCACTCTTCCTTCTCCCAAATATGATCCCATTGCCATACCAAGCCCTGAACACGATTCTGTTGCACGAAACATCATCCTCCCGGCATAAAGTGTAACTAGCAAAACTTGAATTAACACGTTACAATGCAATTAGAATATACCATAACCTTTCGATATATGTAACTATCTAAATTTAATTTAATAGTTACAACCCTAGCAGGAGGCACTTATGATTCATTCGTTATGGTCAGACTTTTTGAATAGCCAGTGGCATGATTGGCGCGGGAGCGGCCGCTCTGAAGACCGGCTTCTACTGCCAACCTGGCAGACTCGTTATCTGGATACTTACGGCTTATCTGCCCCCGTACCAGCCCATGAGGAGGATATCCTTATGCTGCAGCACTTCCGAACGCAATTGCATCACATCGCGCTTCGTCTATCACAGGGCGGTTCCATGACAGAGGAGAATCTTGATCTTCTAAATAAGGTTCTAGCTCAAGGTGATAATACGCGCAGATTGCTACGTGATGCAGACGGCTTACGCCTTGCATCACTTCCCAACCGGTCCGATTGGCAGCAAGTCATGGCGGAGATTACGACGGATTTCGCCCGCAACATCATCGAAGGTGCTAGCGATCGCATCCGAATCTGCGACAACCCGGATTGCCTATGGGTGTTCTATGATGATACACGGAATCGCACCAAACGGTATTGCGATGACAAGATGTGTGGGAATCTGATGAAAGTGCGGCGATTTCGTGCGAAGAAGAAAGTTGAGCAAGCACGTGATTAAGGTTTGAGAAGCAACAAAGAGGGCTGTTCCGCTTGGAACAGCCCTCTTCTTGTTATTCTACACGCCACTCGTAACCTGTTGATTCGCTATCATATCGGCGAGCTTCATCGGTTGTCCGCCGTTCAATCTGGATTGCTCAGAGGCGAATGCTATCAGATGGCTCTGCAGCGAGGCTGTCGCGGAAGTCAATCCATACGATGGATTATGGTCGAAGCGTCTCACTTCACGCAGGAAGGAGCTAACGAGGCGTTCGTCGCCGCCGCCGTGTCCGTCGCCGCTCGTGTTGCAGTTAATCTCCAGCTTCTCGCCCGTCAGGTAACGGTACAGCGTATAGATACCTGAATCCATATCGCCGATAATCTCGCCGTGCGTCCCCATGATCTGCACCCTACGGGCACCACCTTCGGTCAAGCCTGACATGATGAAGGACGCATTGGCGCCGTTCGTGAACTCCATGTTCACAATCTGGTGGTCCACCACATTATTGTCACAGCGATACACGCAGCGTCCGAACGGACCTTCATGTAGCGCCTTTAGAATCCCTTCCTGCGATAGGTCACTCGTCATGTACCGCGCCCATGGATGATGCGGTGGATCAATATACATCTTAAGTGCCGAGAACGCGCACTCCTTCTCGACTTCGCAGCCGCTAATGCAGCGAGCCGTGGAGCCTACCGGGGCATTCTCCGGCCGGAAATGCAGAAGCGAGCCATAGGAGCTCACACTCGTACATTCCTGTCCCATTAACCAAGAGATAATATCCAGGTCATGGCATGATTTCGCGAGAATCATCGGGCTCGTCTCTTCGGAATTCCGCCAGTTCCCGCGAACATAGCTGTGCGTCATATGACGATATCCAACATTCTCCGTCAATTGAATGGTCGCGACGGTTCCGAGCTCGCCCTGATCGATGCATTTCTTAATGCCTGTCCAGAACGGCGTATAACGAAGTACATGGCTTACGATCAGCAGACGTTGATGCTTAAGCGAAGCCTGCTCGAGCGCAATGCATTCATCCTGCGAAGGAGACATCGGCTTCTCCAATAGGACATGATAGCCAAGTTCCATCGCCTTCATCGCCGGTACGAAATGCATCCGATCGAGTGTACTAATGATCATTACGTCTGCAATTCGCCCTTTCTCAAAAGCTTTCTCCCACGAATCATATACTTGATCTGGTGCAATCTCATGAATTGCCGCGAAATTATTCCTGCGCTCATCATCAGGCTCTGCGACCGCGACGATTTTCAGTTCATTCGGAAATTTTTCTGCATAAGGTCCATAAATATAGCGCCCTCGACTTCCTGCGCCAAGTAGTACCGCTGTTAATGTTTTCAAGTCATTTCCCCCTCAAGTTCACCCTCTGACTTTCATATTAAGCGCAGACCCTTGGTTCAGGAAAGAGATCGTTACTGACATTTCATATACAATTATTGACCTGAAGGACTAGCTGCTCGAGCGCACAATGCGGTATTCTTGCGGTGTCACCTCATTCTGCTTCTTGAAGAATCGGATAAAGGCCAACGCTGAGTTATAGCCTAGCGCGGTTGCAATTTCGCCCACCTTCATCGACGATTTCAGCAGCATTTCCTGGGCAATTAAGTTTCTATAATCGTTAATGTATTTAGAGAGACCGATTCCCGTAATCTGCTTATATAGCCTGGACAAATACGATGGATTTAGCCCGACGTAATCTGCGAGCGCATTCAGAGAAATATCCGTCGAAATGTTCTCTTCGATATAGTGATGGACCTTATTGACGACTTCCGTCGGCAACTGGGTGCCTCGCATCGTATTCCATTCGAACAAATAGTCTGCCAGCTGCCAGAAATATTGAATCATATCCGGCCAGGATGACGCATCTTTCGGCTGAAATAGACGATCCAAATCCAGCACTGTATTGACATAGTCTCGGAACTCCCGATTCTTGTGAATGTAGAACAAGAATACGGCAGACAAGGAATGGTACAACTCCGTCTTCCGCTCATGTGAGGTCTTTGGATCATTCCAGATCGAAGTCAGTTCAACATATAGCTTATTGAACGGTTCCCGATGATTGTTCTCCACACAGGTCATGAGCAATTGAATACGAGAATGATAGAAGCAATCATGGTATGCTCCTGCTTTATCGTTCTCTTCTTCGGATTGCATGTCAATATCCGTCAGAATGACTTCACTAGACAATCCATGGCCGTGCGCCAGCCCAAATTTGATGGAATGGAATCGATCGGACACGTTCTCCCATAGTGTGGGCTCACTTCCGAGCACGAATGACACCGGGAGACTAAGCAATCGCTTACAAGTTCCTTGTACCGTCTCCAGGATACCGCTGGTATAGCGATATGCACGGCCCCAATCCAACGCCTGCAATTCGTTCACACTCGGCTCACTTCTCAGAGGCTGAATTAACCAGACGATTCTCGACAGATCATATACGAAAGAAAAGCTTCGTACTTGCGAAGATAAATATTCGTCGCAAATATTCTGAAATGCGTAAGTCAGAAGTGCTTTATCCGGTGTCGTGAACATTTCTCTCCACGCATCTACCCTACCAATCAGTATAAACACGGGCAGGCTCGCATCCAGTGGGATATCCATTTCCTGAAAAGCACGCGCCAACTGGCTTTGCGTGACCTGCTTACCTTGGAAGAGTCCCCACAAATAATCCTTCTGCAATGACGGCAAAGCCTGCCGCATCTTGGTTTGAGCCCTTGCAATGATTTGCTGTTGATTATATTCGGCCTCTAAGGTTGTAATCGCGCGCTCGACCGATTCGATAATCTTCTCATCGCTCTCAACCTTCAATATATACTCGAAGCCGCCGTAAGTAATCGCGCTTCTCGCATAATGAAAATCATTGTAGCCTGTTAGAAAAATAACCTTGCAGTCCGGCCACTCCGCCTTAATCTCTTGCAATAATTCAATCCCTTCCAGGCCAGGCATCTTAATATCCGAAATAACAATATCAACGCGTTGCTGCCGCATGACTTCTAGCGCCTCTTCACCGGAATAGGCTTTTAATAGCTCGAGTTTCAAATGCTCCGTATGTTCGAATAATTCGAGCAGTCCATCCACAATAATCGGAATATCATCCACGATTAGCAATCGGTACATGCGAGTTCCCCCTCTAGTCTACACTCAGATTGATTTTGACTTGCAGTCCGCCTAGGTCAGAACGCGACGTTGTAATACCATACTCTGCTCCATAACGCAATTGTATTCTTCGATGGACATTTATGAGTCCTGTCGTCTCTTCCATCCGATTAGAAGATTGCCGAAGCCGAAGATTCAGCTGTTCAATCGCTTCATCGGTAATTCCCTTGCCATTATCTTCGACGTATAACGTAAAATCATTACCGCTGCGTTCCATATGAACCCATAGTTCACCTTGCTGGACCATATTCCCAAGCGCATGCTTATAGGCATTTTCGATAATAGGCTGCAAAATTAGCCGCGGTACCAAAGTATTCGGTACCTCCCCTTCAAAGGTGACCTGAATGCGTTCCCCATAACAAATGGTCTGCATATCCACATAGGTGCGAGAATGATTCACTTCAAGTTCCAGTGGGATATCATCCTCGTCATTGCGCGTAATAAATTGAAAATACTGCCCGATATGCAGACAGAATTGATAAGCTTTCTCCTTCTGATGCTCGGACTTGATCAGACGGCATAAGACGAAAAAGCAGTTATATAAGAAATGAGGATTGATCTGTGATTGCAATCGTTTCAGCTCGGAGCGCTGATTGCGAATTTGCTGCTCATAGTTTTCCTCGATTAATGTCTTGAGGGACTGTACCGTGTCATTAAAGGCCTGGTACAAATAGCCGAACTCATCCTGCCCGCGATCAATCGGTATTGGTTCCAGCCTGTTCTGCTGCACGCGCCGAAAGGATTGGACCAGCTTCATTAATGGCCGATAGATGAGTCTCAATAGAAAATAAGAAAAGAAGAACACAATACATACGGCGAGCGCACATGCGCCCCAGAACAACAAACGGTACTTCTGTAATGGGCCTAGCACATTCTCTTCTGGAATGCTCGTAATGGAATATGAATGCCAGAGCTCAGAATACTTATAGACAGTTAAATATCGTTCCCCATCGACATGCAAGGTCACATAACCTTCCTGTGCATTCGAACGCTCTAGTTCTTTGGCGTATGCCCGCATCTCTGCAAGCAGCTTCGGATCATGTGCCCCGGAAATTTCCCAACCGCGATCTACGTTCAACAGCACCGTCTGTCCGCCTCGCGAGTCTCCAATCTGCTCGAGCGTCTCACGGATCTTGTTCGCCGACAACTCCACCCCGACGAGATAGATCGGATTCTTTGCGAAGCTGCTCGGGTACTGCATTGTGATGAACAATCGTTCCTTCCAATAGATGAACGGCTCCTCATACTTCTTCGCGCTCTGCTGCATCGCCTTGTATTCCTGTTGATCCATAGCCGTCTCGAAATTCGAACTTAATATCGTACGGTCGATTAATGGGACATAAGCTCTCGCCTCGCGAATGAATGGACTCGAGTTTTTCATCAGATCCAAGCGGCGCTGAATATCCAGCACCATCCTAGCCCGATCATAATAACTCATCGCTGTGCCTGTTGTCGCAATTTCCATCAAATCTTTGTCCATGACATAATTCGGCAAATATCGACTAATGCGATCCGCTTCCTTGTCTAAGGAATCCATATAGAACCGGGTCGTATTCAGAATCGAGGAAGAGATCTCGGTCCGAATATTGTCCGAACCCCGGTCATTGATCATCCACGTAATGAGCATAAGAGGCAACAAGGCCGCCAAAAAGGCAGCCAACATTTTCTTGAATATGGAGGAGTCCTGTAACATAAATTTACTCTTCAACATCTGTTCTCTCCTCTAATAGTATCGTAGCGAAATGATTCTGCAATACTATTCTTTGACACTCCCCATCACAATTCCTTTAATGAAGAACCGCTGCATGAACGGATAGACGATGAGAATCGGGAATGCTGCGACGAAAATCTGTGCTGCCCGGCTCGTACGATCTGACACTTTGAGCGCCAATTCGATATTTTCCGCCTTAATGAAACGGAAATCTAATTTAACAATGACCGTCTGCAAGAAGGTCTGCAACGGATAATTCTCCGTATGATTCATGTAGAGCATCCCGTCGAACCAGCTGTTCCAATGCCCTACCATCGTGAACAAGCCTGTCGTTGCCAATGCAGGTAATGACAACGGTACATATATTTTCCATAACGTCTTGAAATGTCCCGCTCCGTCAATTCGCGAAGATTCCTCAAGTTCCTTCGGCAGACTGCGGTAGAAATTGAGGAGCAAAATGACGTTGAATACGGCGACAGCTCCTGGTAGAACCAGCGCCCAGATCGTATCGATCATGCCGAGAGACTTAATCGTCGTATACGTCGGAATAAGTCCTCCGCTGAATAGAATCGTAAATACGAATACCCATGCGTAGAATGTACGCAGCCGGAACTGCCTGGAATCTTTGGACAATGGATACGCTGTAATAATCGTGAGCGCCATACTGATCGATGTCCCTAGAACGACCCGCTGGATGGAGATCCAGAATGCACGAAGATATTCTGGCTTTCCGAATACATTTTCATAAGCAGCTGTTGTAAATTCAACCGGCCAGAGTAGGACTTTACCGGCTGATGCCGCCTGTCCGGAGCTGAATGAGATCGCTAGAATATGAATAATTGGCATAAGACATAAAAAGGATACGAATGCCAAAAAGATAAAATTGCATACAAGAAATAGCTTTCTGGACCATGACTTGTTATGATGCATGATGTGTCTCTCTCCTTTCTGAATTACCGGACGAGTGTCTTAGAAGATGCGGTAATTCGCTATCCGATAGGCTAAGACGTAAGAAACCGAAATGAAGATAAAGGATACGATGGATTTAAGCAGCCCCACCGCGGTTGCGAATCCAAACTGTGCTTGTTGGACCCCCATACGGTAGACGAACGTATCGATAATATCCGCACTCTCATAGACCGGCGGACTGTACAGGTTGAAGATTTGCTCAAAGCCAGCATTTAGTACATTACCGATATTGAGTGTGAGCATCAGGATAATGATGGGCATCATCCCTGGCAGTGTGACGTTCAATATCTGCTTGAATCGCCCCGCCCCATCGATCTCAGCTGCTTCATAGAGCGATGGATTAATGCCAGTTAGTGCAGCCAGGTAGACGATCGTCCCGAACCCGAACTCCTTCCATACATCCGATATGACCATCACATAAGGAAACCAGGCATTATCACCTAAGAAGAAGATCGGCTTGATCCCAAATATGCTGAGGAATTGATTCAGGATACCGGAGGATGGGGATAGAATATCAACCAAAATACCGCTTAATAGAACCCAAGATAGAAAGTGTGGCAAGTAGACGAGCGTCTGGAACGTCCGCTTGACCCATTCTTTCCGCAGCTCATTGAGCAGAATCGCTATCGTGATAGGCACAATCAATCCGGCAATAATTTTCATAACCGCAATATAAATCGTGTTCAGAAAAACCCGTCCGATGTCGGGGTATTCGATTAACAATTGAAAGTTCTTCATCCCAATAAAGGGTGATCCGAACAAACCTTTGTTCGGGATATACTTCTGAAAAGCCATCATAATACCAGCCATCGGGTAATAGCAGAAGATCAATACCAAGATTAATCCTGGCAGCAGCATCATATGAAGAGGCCACTCCCGCTTCCACATTCGTGTTAATACATTCATGAATTTCACCTCGCTGTATTAAAAGAGGGGTTGTTATGATTCAACCCCTCAAATCAACCATCATGTGATTATTTGTGGCTTGCGTACCACTCGTTCACTTCTTTGGTAATGTCATCGCCGCCAAGCTTCTTCCATTCTCCGACGAACTTGTCGAATTCATCGACGGACACTTGGTTCATAATGATTTTGAAGTAGATTTCATCACGTTTCTTCAGCAAAATTTCTTGGCGATCCGCCATCGTAGGCGTAGGTGCGCCGTAGAATTTGTTTTGCAGGTACTCTTTGTTTTGCAGGATTTTCGGGTTATGCGATACAGCGCCGTTCGGACCCGAAATCAGCGGTTCCCACCACATATTGATATCAGTGCCATCGATAAATTTCATCGCACGTTCATAACGACCCTTCTGATCTGCGGTTTGAAGAAGGCTAGGATCTTTCGTCCCAATCGCTTTCGGCAGAATCTCGCCGTTGTTATCTAGCTGTTTACCAACACGTAGTGGGCTAAGCAGCCAGTAGTTGCTGCCTTTTTCTTTTTTGTCTTTACCAAACAAAATGGTTTTTTGGTCATCTGTCGGATTCATCGTATTATCCACTACGATCCATTCGTTCAGCAATCGGATTACGCCTTCCGGATGCTTCGCTTGCTTGGAAATCACATAATACTGATCCACACCTAAGCCAATTTGATTCAGTGTCGGTTTACCATCCGCGGATGGGATTGGGTATGCGCCCCACTCTTGCACGACTTTACCGTCTTTGACCGCGCCCTTCACCAGCTGTGCAGGCGTCCAGGATGCACCAAATACAAGACCTACATTATTGTTGTAAAGAAGCTCTGCTTCTTTTTCGGTATCTTTAACGGCGAATTCAGGATCGATTAAACCTTTCTTGAACATATCTTGAAGCGCTTTGAGCGCATCCTTCACTTGCGGCTGGATGTCACTGTTCACGAGATTGCCGCTCGCATCTTCCATCCATAGATTTTCATAGGCATGGTAGCCGTTAAGGAATGCGCGGAGACCCGTTACACCTGTATCGATTTTGAATGGTTCCTTACTGACGGCGATACCGTAAGGCTTGCCAGTGCCGCCAGGGTCTTTCGTCTTGAATGCTTCAGCGATCTTGAGCACGTCTTGCATCGTCTTCGGCTCTGGCAGATTCAACTTCTTCAGCCAGTCTGTACGTACGTACAAGTATTGGAAATTGTACGGATTGTAGGAGCTCGGAATTCCCATCAATTTTCCGTCGATCGTCGCGGTCTTCATCTGCATGCCGCCGTCCATCGTCAGGAACTTCTTCGTATCGTCCGTTGCATTCTTGTCGTACACATCCGTGATATCCATGATCATGTCTGCTTCTGTCAACTCTTTGAGCTGTGTTGCTTCCACAAGCATGAGATCCGGAATATCGTTGGATGCGATCGTCATTTTCAATTTTTCCTTGAATTGCGTGACGTCTGCCACCCATTTATTCGTAATCTTCACGCCAACGTCTTTCTCATACGCGTCATAGACGGCGTTCTTGTCGAAGCTCTCGCCTTCGTCGAATTTCAAATACGGGTCACTTTGCGATACCGTAGATACTTCGATGACTTCGTTTTCTTTTGGAGTTTCTTGTGGCGTTTGCGTCTGCTCTTTCGTTGTTTCTGCCGGCTTCTGTGCTTCCTCTTTCGTGCCGCCGCATGCCGTTAATGCCATGCTGAGGACGAATAATACGATCAAGAGTGATTTACTTTTTCTTTTCATATGAACCCTCCCTAGTGATCTCGAAAAGTGATGTTTGGCTGAGGTGATCAGCTCAATGCTCTCTTCTTAGTTTTAGTATAGAAAGATACGTGCCTATCTTCTATATACTAGTCTTTACTTTCGTATACACCTTTTGACACACACCATATCATTCCATAGGAAAGCAAAAAAGCCAACCCCGTAACCTTGGATCCGGTTAATAGGGCAGGCTTCATAGCACCAACACAACAATAGGGTGTTCTATGTGAACACCCTACACTCGTCTTATTGTTCATATCTTGCCTTCTAGCTCAAAGAAAAACCACTGCACTAGCACTAGGCCTTTCGATACCCCTAGCAGGCTGGTTCTATCATAACGATAATCCTTACCTGTCCAGAGCCTCCCGCTATAGTCTCAACGACCTATATAAGTGAATTTCCTCAAACCTTTAATTTCTGCGCACACGCAGAGTTCCTTCATGATTTCTGGTGTTTATGGAATACTAACCCAAGCTCAAAATCATTCCAACGATGTGACAAAGGAGAACACCTATGAAACGAATTCTTCTTACAACAGTAATGATCGTCATGCTGATGACAGGATGCACGTCCTACTCAACCCCTAAGGAAGCACCCACCAAAGTAAAAATATACAGTGAGGCCGACACTTCCGCGACCTTAACGCCCACACAAAAGTTACTAGCCGAAAAATTGATCAGCTTATTCGAAAATGGGGTCACGACTATTCAATATGGCTATGCCGAGAATCTGCATGATGGCCGAGGCTTTACTTGCGGCCGCGCTGGATTCACGACAGGCACGGGAGATGCATACGAAGTCGTTAAACGGTACACGAATCGCGTCCCTTCGAATAAACTCGCCCCTTACCTGCCCGAACTAAAACGGTTAAACAGCGCTCGGAATCAAGCTGATGTATCACGATTGACTGGATTTGATAAAGCTTGGAAATCCCTTGGCAAAGACAGCACATTCCGCACCGTTCAAGATGAAGTGGTCGATGATTGGTATTATCGTCCTTCCGCTTCCTATGCGAGTACAGCAGGACTGCAGCTTCCACTCTCCATGGCGGTGCTCTATGACACCATCATCCAGCATGGCGACGGGAATGATCCGGATAGCTTGTCCGCTTTAATCAAGCGAACCAATACGGCTGTAGGCGGATCACCTCAGCAAGGCATTGATGAGAAGAAGTGGCTCGCCAAATTTCTCGATGTACGTCGAGAAGACCTGAAGAACCCATCCAACCGCTCAACGCAGCAAGAATGGGCCCAATCAGTAGGACGCATCGATGTCTTCAAATCCATCGCAGCAAGCAACAATTACGCCTTAAACGCACCTATCGTGATTGATACGAGCGAGTACCACGAGACGATAGTGTAGCCTTAGGAATATACTTCGTTACGTATTTTTTATAGTTGCGTACCCCTTGGATCACTTTGACATCCGCTGATAATAACTTTCGATCACTAATCACCCACGTATGCCCCATCGAATTTTTCTCTCGGATCGCTGCAAAGTTATATTTGCTCGCAGAGTAGACACGATAGCCCCGTGCTCTGCTGTCTCGACAGAATTTATCATCCTCCCCATTGCTGCGATCCGGGAACTGAACCTTCTTGAACACTTTCTTCTTGAAGACCAACGTCGCACCCGGGAGGATCGATACATACTTACGTTCATACTGAGGAAACCGAAGGATCAGCTTTTGATTCCCTTTGAGCCACGCATAACATGCGCGTTTGCCAACAATGTCGGCTCCGCTTTTTTTCATCGCCAGCATCGAGCCAGTTAAGTAACTTGGCGCATAATAATCATCGTCATCGAACTTCGCAATCGTATTATACTTCGATTCTTGGACCGCATAGTTCAAACATGCCCCTAGCGAGGTGTCTTCAGGCAACTGATATACGGATACATTGGCATAATCCCGAGCCATTTCCCGATACTCTTGAATATCGAAGTTATCTTTATTCAGAATAATGATCAGTTCTTTCTTTACCCAATTCTGTCTATTGAAATTTTCGAATATATTCTGAATATGATGAGGGCGTTTGGTACAGGTAATAATTGAAATTCCCTTCCCTTTATACTGATAACCACTTCGGGTTTTCACTTGGCGGTCCTCCTTCCAGGGTATTGGAAAAGCGTCTTTTTTCTTTCAAGGAGTCACTATATTAGTATGAAATGTATATAAAATAAAGACGGCGAATCAACTGGTTGTTTCGTGGAAATGGCGTACGAGATTCCTCTTGGAGGGGAGAAGACCGTTCTTATGATTATGAGAAGTAGGATAAAACCGAAGATTAAACCGTTAAAGCATCATAAAAAATCGACAATACGTTCCGACAGCGATCACAGAATCGCCTACCTCACCTTTGATGATGGTCCCAACGAATACACCGAACAAATTCTAGATGTATTGAAGGAATATGATGCGAAGGCGACCTTTTTTATGCTGAAGCCGCATATTCTTGAGCATCCTTACACGGCTATGCGCATCGTTCGTGAGGGCCATGCCATTGGACTGCATGGCGTGACTCACCGCGTGGAGCTCTTCTATGCTTCGAAGGAATCCGTCATCGAGGAGTTCAATGACACACGGAACACACTCCGTGCGGTAACGGGCAAAGACACGCGACTCGTCCGTACTCCTTATGGAAGCATTCCTCATATGAGACCCTCCTATTTTGATGAGGTGGAGCGCTGGGGCTACCTCCTCTGGGACTGGAATGTCGATAGTCGAGATTGGAAATATCGAGATAATCGGTCTGTTCGAGCCGTGAAAAAGCGCGTTCGAAAGCTGCGTCATCGCGGCAGGAGGCCTGTGATCTTGATGCATGATCGCCTGGAGACGGCTGAACTGCTCAGAGATATTATTGAATATCTTCAAGAACATGACTATCGTCTGGATAAGCTAGATGAGACATTGAAGCCGATACGATTGAAAACCCTATGAGATCAAAAAAGGCGATAGTTTCCGATTCCATATCAAATCGAGACATCGCCTCTTTTGTATTTATTTCCTTTTATCAGAAGTTCGGGTTGCCGAACTTACCGATTCGCAAATCGCGGAAGGCCTCAACAATCTCTCGCTCCGTATTCATGACGAACGGTCCGTGCTGAATAATCGGCTCATGAATCGGTTCTCCGCTGAGAACGATCACAAGCGTGTCTTCGGACATTCCTTCGATCAGTATTTCTCCTTGTTCGTTCTTAAAGAGGACAAGTTCAGAGGCCGTAGCGACGGACTCATCATTAATTTTTACTTGACCTTGTAGAACCAACATCGCCGTATTGAAAGATTGCGGAAGCGCAAATCTTGCCTGCCCTTGCTGTTTCAAGGTGATGTCGAACAGATTAACAGGTGTGAATGTCTCCGCTGGACCCTTCACGCCTTCGAACTCACCTGCAATAATACGAACCGTTCCCGCATCATACGGCAGCCCCACATAAGCCATTTGATCTTTCAGCAATTCCTGATATTTCGGCGGACTCATTTTGCTCGCCTGCGGCAGATTCACCCATAGCTGAATCATATGCATGATACCGCCGCGTTCTGCGAACGACTGCTCTTGGTATTCCTTATGCAGTACACCCGAACCTGCCGTCATCCATTGCACATCTCCTGGCCCAATGACGCCATGATTCCCTGCATTATCATGATGCTCGACATACCCGTCATATGCGATCGTTACAGTCTCGAATCCACGATGCGGATGCGCTCCGACACCTCTGGCAGCATGGGCTGGCGGAAATTCATAGGGCGAATTATAGTCCAGCAGAATAAATGGACTTAAACGTTCGATGAATAGGTTCCCGGATGGGAAATAATTCGATACACGAAACCCGTCTCCAACCATTTGAAAAGGTGCGCCTTTGAAAATTCCTTCAATCGAACGAAATGTTGACATATGATCACGACTCCTTTAATTGTTGTTGTATGAATTTTATTTCAATTAAATATTCTTTAATTAAAGATTTTAAGGCGAAGAAAACGGGCTACGTACCATTAGCCCCTTTACCTAATAACTTCAGCATCTCAATCGCCTCTTCCTTCTGCCCTTGGGAGAGTCCACCCATTAACTCGTGGATTCGATCGGCATGTTGAGGAAAGATTTGTCCGAAGAATTCCTGGCCCTGCGCTGTGAGCTCCGCGAAGATGACCCGTCGATCCTCCTGCGATGGAATACGTGCAATCCAGCCTTTCTTCACGAGCTTATCAATGTTATAGGTCATCGTACCACTTGTGATCAGAATTTTCTCACCAATCTGCTGAAGTGGGATTCTCCCCTTCGTAAAGAGTACCTCTAAGATGCCAAATTCGGAAGGCGACAGATCATAGGTCCGAATATCCTTCGATACACTATCCATAATTGTCTTATAAGCCTTGGAGAGGACGACGAGCAGTTTAAGTGATGCAAGCTGTTCTTCCTCGGTATGATTCGCCATCTTCATTTCCTCGATTCTACTGTTTCTTATGTTGCGCTTAATTATCTTGAGTTAAAGATATATTGTTTCACCCCATTTGTCAATATGCTAAAAACTGACATCCTCAATAAGTGGATGCCAGTCTAATATGATTTGTATTATGCTCTTACAGAACTATCTTGGGATTGCTTACGAAGCTCACGATGCACGATTGGAGCAACCTCGGTTGCTAACAGTTCGATCGCAGCAGCGATTCGAGAGAATGGAACGCCGCCAATGTCCATCTGCAGCATATACCGTGTATGCCCGAACATCTTATGCTGCGTAAGAATCTTCTCGGCAATACGTTCTGGACTGCCTACGGCTAACGCCGTATCTGGACCCACAAGCTGCTCGAATGCATCTCGCGTCAAGGTGCTCGACTCTAGTCGGTTTCCGTTGAAATGTGACGTATAATTCGCATAATAAGGATAAAATTCGTTAAAAGCCTGCTCCGTCGTCTTGGCAATATAACCGTGACTCGTGATTCCCACTTGTAAATGCTGAGGATCATGTCCCGCATTCCTACCAGCTTGCCGATAGGTCCTGACGAGGTGCTGCAGCTTCGATGGGTCTCCTCCTAGAATGGCAAGGGCCATCCCCGTACCATAAGTCCCTGCAAGCGCAGCACTAGCAGGTGTTCCACCTACGCCAATCCAGATCGGAAGCTCGGACTGTAACGGTCTCGGCGCAATTTCAGCATCTTGAAGATCGCTGCGGAACGTACCTTTCCAGGTTAACTTGGAATGACGGTTGAGCTCTTGCAGTAATGTTAGATTTTCCTGGAACAAGGCATGGTAATCATCTAATGCATAACCGAATAATGGGAAGGATTCCAAGAAGGCTCCCCGACCCGAGATGATCTCGACACGCCCGTTCGAGAGCAAATCTAATGTTGCGAAATCTTCGAAGACACGGACAGGATCCGCAGTACTGAGTACGGTTGTGGCGCTCGTTAATCGAATACGTTTCGTGGCTTGCGCGATGGCAGCTAGGACAACTGGTGGAGATGATAATGCGAAATCCAGCCGATGATGCTCGCCGACGCCGAACACATCAATCCCTGCTTCATCTGCAAGCTTCGCGGCTTCCACAATTTCATGCAATCGCTGTGCTGGACTGATCTTATGCCCTGTCTGTATATCTATGGATAAATCGCCTAGTGTATAAAGTCCGAATTCAAACTTTGGTTGTACTCCTTCATTTTTCATATTCATGGTTCCCTCCCTAGATGACATGAATCCTATACGCCTGTAAAGATCCATGAACGCAGTTCAGCTCGTACACTCCGATATTTAAAGTATGCTCACAAGACCTCGTTTTTCCTGTACGCTTCGTCCTAAGCACTGCGCCATTTTTTACAAATTCAAATTTAAATATAGATAAAGATTACTTATAGTAAGTAAGTGTATTATAGTAATTTACTATTGTCAACGTTATTGTTAGAGGCACAAAGGCGAATTGAGGAAGGGCTTTTTCAATGTCTACTAAATGGGGGCTTGACCACGGTAACTTGAATAAGGTAATGATCCTTTAGAATGAAATCGGAAGGTTCAAATATTGTATAATTTATCCATAATCGCTATACTAATTCTATAGGTCGTGAAGCACACGCCGCTTCGAGTAACTTTCCCAGACATTCGCTCTGGGTCAGTTCATTCGAGGCGGCTTTTTGTTGCATTTAAAATGGAGGGATGCATCGATATGGGACAGTTTAAAGAACGATATGAACAGTGGCTGCAAATGAATATGGATGAAGAAAAAAACCATAGAAGACGTGAGATTCTCCAAAAAGGCTTAGGTCATGGGACGGTGGAATTTCTACGAACGATATGGTTTCCCGTTGTCGGTCATTTCGATCACTTGTATCCAGAATGGGAAGTGCGAGATTTCAAAAACGGCTACCGTTATCTAGACCTGGCCTATATGCCCGGGGGTGCCAAAGGAGGTATTGAGATACAGGGATATGGACCGCATGCTCGTGATTTGGATGTGAGAAGATTCAAGGATTTATGTACACGGCATTGCCTTCTAGCCCTTGATGGGTGGATGTTCCTACCCGTGGCGTACCCTTCCATTACGGATGAGCCAAAAGAATGTCAGCAGCTCGTTCTTGCTTTTATCGGTAAATTTATCGCGACAGATGTAGCATCTTCCTTGTCTTGGTTAGAAGCTGAGACCGTTCGTTTCGCTCGACGTGTGCTGCGGCCGCTCACACCACTAGAGCTTGCTGCACATTTGAAAGTGAGCGACCGGCATGTCAGACGTATTTTACACCGGTTAGTCGATCAGCAAATATTGCGTGTGGCAAGTGGCCAAGACCGGTTTAGAACGTACATGCTTCGATAAGTACAAACTTGGATAATAGCATATTACATTCGTAGCTTAGAGCTATATACGGACTGTGGTTCCGTTATTCGCTCGGCCCATACCAATCATTCAACGATTGCAGACCGAGGTTCCGTTATTTGCGATAAAACGAATCTTGTCAAAGGATTACATCGCATATAACGGATCTGTAGTCCACAAAACCTATGATCTAAGCGCATTTCTATCAAATAACGGAACCTTGGTCCGCTCACGCGGCTGCAATGTCGACTGCCGCCGTCCGCGAGCAAGCAGCCAAGACCGATTTAGAACGTACATGCTTCGATAAGTACGAATCTGGATAATAGCATATTCCATTCGTAGCTTAGAACTGTCTACGGACTGTGTGCTCCTCTGTCAATAAAGTGGACACACAAATTAAGCTGAATTTCTCTTATAGTAGAGCTGCTCGAAGCGAACCGGCGACATGTATCCCAGCGTACTGTTGGAACGTTTTCGGTTATAAAAGAATTCTAAGTATCGGTATAGTTTCTCTTGCGCCTCTTGCTTGGTTTTAAACTTTGGTTTACAGTAGATCAACTCGCGCTTCAAGATGCTGTGAAACGCCTCAATACACGCGTTATCGTAGCAGTTTCCTTTCCGGCTCATACTGGGTTTCATACGGTACTTCTTGAGTTGCTTGCGGTAATCTTTTGACGCATACTGTGAACCACGATCGGAGTGGTGGATTAGTCCCTTTCCCGGTCTTTTCGCGGCATGAGCTTGCTTCAGCGCATCCAAAACCAAATCTGTCGTCATATTGTCGCCCAATTTCCATCCTACGATCTGTTTCGTGTACAGATCCAAGATACTGGCCAGATACAGCTTTCCTTGGCGACAAGGAATGTAAGTGATGTCCGCCACCCATTTTTCATTCGGCTTTGTTGCTGAAAAATCTTGTTGCAGCTCATTTGGTGCGATGGGCAGTTCGTGTTTGGAATCTGTCGTGCTTACTCTGAATTTACGTGACATACAGGAACGAAGCTCTTCTTCGTGCATGATGAGGCCGACCGTTCGTTCCGATACGGACCAGCCTTCCTTCTTAAGTTCCCGATGAATTCTTGGGCTTCCATAGCGTTCTTCGGAGTCATAGAAGTGCCATATAATGCGTTTTTTGAGCTTCTCCTTTCGTTGGCGCTGCTCAGAAGGGGCTGCCGTACGCCATTTGTAATAACCACTCCTGGATACGCGTAACACGCTGCACATCTTCTCCACGCGAAATTCGGAGAGATGATCTTCAATAAATTGAAACCTTAGTTCTTTTCTTTGCTGAAGATGTGCAACGCCTTTTTTAGAATGGCCAACTCTTCTTTCAATTCATCAATTTCACGCTCTTTACGGCGGTTCTCCGCCTCATTGTCCTTCAGCACTTGCTCGAGTTGCCTGATCTTCTCCGGATGATTAACCGCTTCCTGATCGAATTGCCGATACTGCGCGATCCATTGGTGTACGGTGCCTTTCGGAATGCTGAGTTCGTCACATATTTCGGACAGGGACTTCGTTTGCTCTTGAATGTATTTCACTGTTTGCTTTTTAAATTCTTCGTTATACCGTTGTCGTTGTTCCCCCACAATTGGACACCTCTTCTTTCGTTAAGTGTATTATCTTTTGTTCCTTAACGTTGTGTCCACTTTTTATTCTAGTTACAGTGGTTCCGTTATTCGCTCGGCCTATACCAATCATTCAACGATTGCGGACCGAGGTTCCGTTATTTGCGATAAAACGAATCTTGTCGAAGGATTACATCGCATATAACGGATCTGTAGTCCACAAAACCTATGATTTAAGCGCATTTCTATCAAATAACGGAACCACGGTCCGCTCACGCGGCTGCAATGTTGACTACTACCTTCCGTGAGCAAGCACACTCTCTTGATATGCTGTTCAATCCGTGCAGGTTGATCGCTCCAGTACATCAGTTTGAAGATTTTAGTAACCGTTTCACATACTCGACAAAGAAAAGCTGCCTTACGCAGATCGAGATGATCTGGATAAGACAGCCTTCTTTTAAGACAGTTTATTATTTTGCCGTTGCCGATTTGAACCAATCGTTAACTTCTTTCGTGATTTGATCGCCGCCATTTGCTTTCCAGCTTGTAACGAACTGATCAAATGCATCCACTGGCAATTTGCCGTAGATGATCTTATTGAACGTCTCCATCTCGGATTGACGCAGCAAGTTCCATTTCGTGATCATCGTTGGTGTCGCTGCACCTGTGAAGTAATTTTGCTTACGAATATCCAGTTGCGACATAACAACCTTCGCTGCATACCAGTTCTCTGGCTTGCGGAATTCTGCGATTTGCTTCTCATATGGCGTCTCAGGCTTCGCGCCGTCTGCAAGCTTCACAAGCGTCTTCATGTACAGATCCGGAATACGAGCAGGACCTGTTAAGTAAGGGAAGTCGTTGTTGAAGTCTTTGATCTTATCTTTATTGCTCGTCGGTTGACCGTCTACGACATCCCAGTCATATCCTTTAGCAAAACCATATTCATAAGCACTGCCTGCCTTCGGATTTGCAAGATTATCAAGCAGGTAGTTGTAATAGAGAATGATCGCTTCCGGATGCTTCGCATCTTTATTGATCATGATACTGCTGTTAACACCGGAGTTCTGCCATTTCGTTCCCATCAATCCATCTGGACCTGCAGGAACAGGGTATGCTTTATATTTCGAACCCTTCACATTCTTCAACAAGTCCGGAGCTGGCCAATCTGGAACCCAGTTCGCACCTGCCAAGATGCCTGCTTCACCTTTCGTCCAACTCTCAGAAGCTTTGCCTTCATCCCACAATGCCGCATCGACGTGGATGTAACCTTTATCCATCCATTCTTTCAACTTCGCAAGTGCTTGCTTGGCGCCTGGGTGAACCGAACCGTAGACCAAGTTGCCATCCGCATCTTTATTCCACTGCTCTTCGATCGTTCCATAAGCACCGAATAACCAATCGAGCGAAGCCATCCATGTATTTGTATTACCTTTCAACGACACAGCCAATGGGTAGACATTCTTCGCAGGCAGACCGTCTGGATTCTGGTTCTTGAACTTATCCATAATGTTCTCTAGATCCGCGATTGTCTTAGGCGCTTGAAGGTTCAGCTTCTCCATCCAATCTTCGCGAAGCCATAGGAGTGTATCGTCATTATCGGTATATTCCATGATTGGCAGGTTGTACTTTTTGCCATCACGCGTGAACGGATACCATAACTCTGGATTCTTCTCCGTGTGATCTTTCCAGATTTTATTCGCATATTTATCGAACAGCTCGTCAATTGCGATGAATTGTCCAGAATCGATCAATTGGTTCGTCAGAACGCGATCCGTCGGAACGGGAACGAAATCAGGCAGCTTCTCGCCGGAAGTAACCGCAAGCTGCAGCTTCTGACGATACTGCGCATCGCCAGCCGGATACCAAGTATCCTTATGCTTAATCCCGAGCGTCTCGAGCATCCAGCGATCATGAGCGTTGTTTTCTTTTGTGTCGCCCTTTGTAAATTTCTTCGTCGGCATGAGACTTGTGCTAATCTCAATCGGCGGGTCATATTTTCCTTTTGCAAATGCTTCATCCGCTGCAGAAACCGTATTTGTATCGGTCGGCTTCTCTGCTGCCTTCTCCGTATTGCCGCTGTCCGTTTTCCCGCCGCAGGCTGAGATCACGAGCAGAGCTGAGACCATAAGTAGCAGCAATGATTTTCTGAATTTACCCATTCTGTATTCCCCCTACTGTGTAAGATAGCTACATCTGTAACTTTACCAACGGATTAGGGAGGACATCTATATGACTTTGTTAGTTTTTATAGGACTCTATCATGCGTTTCATGACCGTCTCGATATTCCTGTGGTGTCACCCCGAACTGACGTTTGAACACTTTGATGAAATACGCAGGGTCCAAATATCCGATTTCCTGACTGATTTCATAGACCTTCTTATCGGTCGTCTTCAGCTTGTGACAAGCCCGATCCATCCGAAGTCTTGATACATAATCACTGATGCCTTCCCCTGTCTCGATCTTATATATTTTGGACAAATGCGTCGGATGCAAGTTCACATGATCCGCAAGTGCGCGCAAAGAGACATCCAGATGCAAATTTTTCTCCGCAAAAGCTTGAAGCTTCGATACGTAAGTCGACCGGCTATCCGAGGCTTGATCGGAATTCGCTTCCTGCAGCTTCGTAAGGACACGGAGCGACCAATTCCGCAGCTTGCTAATGGTGGAGAAGGCCTCGCCGTTCTGCATCATCGCCATGTCAGGTCCGATGAGACGCGTCAGACTCTGGCCGTTCCGATGCGCCAAATAAGTAAAGGAAGAACCTATGACGAACCCTGCTTCCATGCAATGCTCCAGCGATTCCGCCCAATCCCGGTCCAGCTCCGCGCATACCGCACTAATCTTTTCTTTGACGGCTTCCCAGCGCCCTGCCTCAAGCAGATTCATGAAGGATGGAGGCAAATAGAGCGCATCGAGCGGCCGCTGAGATAGACTCTGATCCACATCCAAGGCACGCGTAACAAACTCGCGCTCATCCCCAACAATTTGCCGAAAATAGGACGTCGCCTGCAAATACCGCTCAGGTAACTGCTGAGGAAAACGGAATCCATCGGTCATTACGATGGAAATGGAAGATCGCAAGAACTGCTTGACCTTGCATTGCAGTTGGATCGCCAATTTCTCTAGCTTCGCCCCTCGACCTGCCACCGTACTAATCCCTTTGAATTGGAGGACAAAGGCCAAATAGCCATGCTCCTCCTTCACGCCCCACACTTCGCAAGATTCTCCGAGAATTTCTTGCGCCATATTCATCATGGCATATTCTAACAGCTGAGGCCCCATCTTCTTCGTGTAGTCGGACGCCTCTTCAATCCGAACCAGTAGAAGCACCGCCTCTCCTTCATGGAAGGGCAGCAGGTAGTTCTCTAATTTGCGCTCCCATTCTTCATCTGCCATTGGTTGACCTCGAAAAGCATCAAGAAGAAGTTGTCCCTGCAGCAGCGGCAAGTTCTCGCGAAGCGTATGAACCGTCCGTTCAACAGAGCTAATCTGCTCCCATTCCCGGTTCAACTGATCGATGGCGATCCGAACAGCGCCGAATAATTCCTCGTCGGTGGGTGGCTTGAGCAGATAATCTATCGCTTGGTTCTGGAGTGCCTTCTTCGTAAATTCAAAATCCGAATGGCCTGATAAAATAATACATTTAATGCGTCCATCCACGACTCTAACCCGTTCGATCAACTCAAGTCCGGTCATTTCAGGCATAATAATATCCGATATGACAATGTCAATGGGATTTGTCTCTATGATCTGCAGCGCTTCCTGTGCGGAATACGCTCGATGCACTTGTTCAATGCCTAGGGTATGCCAAGGCTTGAACATGGATAAATTATCTACCCAATGCGCTTCATCATCTACTATGATCATCTGCATGCTAGTTATCTCCTTTTTCAGCCTTCTTCAGACGATTTTGTTCATCTGGAGGAAGCTCCCATTGTATCACTGTTCGAAATCCTCCGAGTGGGGACTTCGTAAAATGCAGGAATGATGATCCCCCGAATTGATGCATAATTCGCTGATTGGTATTCCATAGTCCGCAACCCATCTCCTCATGAAGCGGTTCCAGCATTTTACGATTCAAGGCTTCTTCGTCTTCCGCTGTCATCCCCGGCCCGTCATCGTCCACATAGATCGTGCAATAACGTTCAGAGAATTCTCCAACGATTTGAATAGCACCTGATGAGTATGTTTTTCCTATACCGTGAATGACCGCGTTCTCAACAATCGGCTGTAGCAATAGTCGCGGAACATGCTGTGCAAGCATCGGTTCAGGCATGTCGATATGATAGTCTATTCGTCCATTCCGCAATTTCTGAATGTCCAGATAATTCACGAGTAGCTTCACTTCCTCGCTTAGTGTCGCCGTCTCCTTCTCCATGCGGGTCGTATATCGATAATAAGCACTTAAATTATGCGCCATCGATACGACGGCTTCCTCCTCTTTCATTTGGGCCATATTAATAATGTAGCCGAGGCAATTATAGAGAAAATGCGGATTTATCTGGGCTTGCAACTGTTTAAGTGTCGCTTCGCGAGCTCGCAGTTTCTCGTTCAGGACATTTTCGATGAGATCTTGAATTTGACGCGACATCTCATTAAATCGATGGAATAAGAATGAGAATTCACTGCTATCCTTCGAATAAATGCGAACCGTGAAATCCCCTCGCTTCACGCGCTGCAATCCGCCGATCAGCTGTTTAATCGGTCGCTGCACATTTCGATATAGCAGAATAGAAGCTGTGATACCCACGACAAATAACAAGACCATCGTGAAATAGAATAAATCACGACTATACGAAATGGGGCCGAGTACTTGCTCAAGCGCTACGACATCGACCAAATACCAATTGAGATTCGGCGACTTGATGGAACTGAGTAGATAGGATTTGCCATCCAACTGGATCACTTGCTGATTCGTATCCCCAAGCGTCATCTCGTCCAAGGCCGGGATCAGCTCATGAATCAGCTTTTGATTCGCTGTTCGGTTTAAGATTGGTGCTTCACCCTTGTGATAGAACACCGTCTCACGCTGCCCGCCAGCTTTATAGGAATCTAGCATATTCTGAATGTTCTCATTGCTGAAGCTCGCCTCAACGACAAGACTGCTGCCGCGAATGACACCTTGTTGACCAAAATTGTCCGTATAGAGCCAATAGAATGCTTTCGGTTCTCCCGTCTTGGGGGACTGACCGTGCCGATATACCCAATTGCTGCTAACGTTCCCTGTGAGATACGTATCATCGTACTTGCTATCATTGCTGAAGTTGGATATTAAATCTTGATTCTGCTGCGAATATACCGTATACCTAGCCGGCCATATATTGACAAGCCCCGATTGAAGCACCATTTTCTCCTGTACAGCATATCGCGTCTGCATGCGATCATATCGATCCCCCCAGATCTGTAATCCATTAAATGTCTTCACATTAGGATCCTTCGAGAAGGAGATCGTAAAGTCCATCATTTGCTTAATTCTAGATTCAATCTGTCCCGATAGGAATGCAAGCTGCCTTGTATTGGACATCTGGAGTTCTTTACTCACGACATTAAGCGCAACATTATTCGAGTACGAATACATCAGAATGATCGGGATGAACAAAATCACAATCAACAAGTTCATTTTGGCGAACAGACTCTGCCTAGACCCGAATAACCTTCTCCTTATGTAATCGATCCCTCTATGCCATCCCATGCGCAGTCCCATGCCCGAATCCCCCTATTCATGATCCCTAACAAAACCCTATCGAGCCTAACATTGTCATATAGTCTCGCGACATCGCCGCTTGCTACTATTAATAGCAGAGATCCTCTTTTTACACAATTTTATTTTTCTAAGGTCGTTTAAAAAGTTAACTTTTGACTTTTAAACACCAATTTAACGAACGGGAGAGCGCCATGGATATGAATACGACGCAACAAACAGCCCTTAACACCGGCAGTCACAAGATGACAAAACGCAGCAAGAAGCCCACTTGGATATTACATCTAATGGTCTTACCTGCGGCTATTCTAGTTTTTATATTCTCTTATCTTCCGATGTCGGGCATTGTTATGGCATTTCAGGATTATAAAGCCGCTCTAGGCATTACAGGCTCTCCATGGGTTGGCCTGAAGCATTTTCAGTACATGTTCCAGAACGAATACTTCTTGCAGATTACGTGGAATACATTATTCTTCGCCTGCTCCAAAATTGTCATGAACCTGCTCATCCCATTTATATTCGCCTTGCTGCTGAATGAAGTGCGGCATATGGGATTCAAGCGATCGATTCAGACCTTTGTCTATTTGCCTCACTTCTTGTCCTGGGTAACACTCGGCGGGATTCTGATCGACATGCTCGCACAGACCGGAATCATCAATCAGTTCCTCACATCCTTGTTCGGAATCAAGCCGATCTTCTTCCTTGGTGATGGCTTCTGGTTCCGGCTCACCATCATCTTCAGTGACGTCTGGAAAGAATTCGGATTCAACACAATCATCTTCCTAGCAGCCCTAGCAGGTATTAACCCTGCGCTGTACGAAGCGGCTGAAGTCGATGGCGCCGGGCGGTTCAAACAGACGCTATATATTACAATCCCTTCGCTAATTCCGATTACGATCGTTGTTGCGACACTCGCACTCGGCAATGTATTGAACGCGAATTTCGACCAGATCTTCAACCTATACAACCCGCTAATCTACCAACAAGGCGATATTATCGACACGTTCGTCTATCGTGAGGGTCTGCTGACGGGGCAATTCAGCTTCGGAACCGCCGTCAGTCTATTCAAATCCGTCATTAGCTTGATCTTAATCGTGGTCTCATATCGACTTGCATACAAATTCGCAGGGTATCGGATTTTCTAGAAAGGGTGACATCCAATGTATCACAAAACGCTGCCTTACCGGGTCTTCTCCATCTTTAATTATGCTTTTTTGGCCATTATTTCCGTACTCTGCGTGTTGCCGATGCTGCACCTATTAATGGTATCCCTCAGCTCGCAAGCACCAGCCAATGCTGGTCTGGTGAAATTCTGGCCTATCGGATTTACACTAGAAGCTTATACCAAGACCTTCGGCAACGCCAATTTCCTCTCGTCCTTATGGGTATCGGTTGAACGTACGGTGCTCGGAACAGCGCTTGCGATGGTCGTTAATACTGCCGCTGCCTATGCGTTATCCAAAGAAGCGCATACTTTCCGCGCGCGTAATATTTACATGTGGTATTTCGTCGTTACGATGTTGTTCACCGGCGGACTTATTCCGAGTTATATTTTAATCTTGAAGCTAGGACTCATAAATACCCTAGCAGCACTCATTCTTCCGGGCTTAGTCGGGGTCTACAACGTCATCCTGCTGCTTAATTTTTTCCGTGCAGTCCCCAAAGATCTTGAAGAAGCTGCTTTTATGGACGGTGCTGGATATTTGCGATCATTTATTTCGATCTATCTTCCGATCTCTCTGCCCGCGATCGCAACCGTCTCGTTATTCATTATGGTAGGTCATTGGAATGCCTATTTTGACGGATTGATCTACATCAAAGAATCGGAGAATTTGCCGCTCGCGAGCTTCATGCAGACGATTATCGTTCAAGCGGATATGACCAAGTTCGATCCTTCGCTCGTAGCCAACTTATCACAGCGCACGATTCGTGCTTCCCAGATCTTTATCGGCGCACTGCCTATCTTGATGGTCTATCCGTTCCTACAGCGTTTCTTCGTCAAAGGAATTGTCATTGGGGCCGTCAAAGAGTAGAAGATCTATCGAAGCGTCTTTCGATTCATCGTTCTTACGAGGATGCATACATCCATTCTTTCCAGAAGAGGTTTGCTTTTGCCGTTATTGGGAAAAATAGATGAATGTTTGATGCAAAAGAGCGATCAATTGGAGGCGTATGAAATTGAAAAAAACATCTTGGGCATGGCTTGCAGGCGGCATAATTCTTGCATTAACAGGCTGTGATGCACAGCAATCCGCTATGCACGTATCTGCAGCCCATGAACCCTCAGCCAATGTACAACCGATAACATCCGATATTATCAATGGCAAAGGCAAAAAAATCGGAACAGCGACATTCACGCAACTCGCAAAAGGTGTCCAAATTGATGTATCCGCATCTGGACTTAAAAAAGGATTGCATGGTATCCATATCCATGAGATGGGCAAATGTGAAGCGCCAGACTTCAAGTCGGCTGGCGGACATTTCAACCCAACCAGCAAAGAGCATGGATTTAACAATCCGAATGGGGAGCATGCAGGAGATCTTGCGAACCTCGTCGTCGGCTCAAACGGCAAAGGTGAAGTGCAATTCGTCAATACTGCAGTGACGATGAGGAAGGGCGAACCGAACTCCCTATTCAAGGAAGGCGGGACTTCACTCGTCATTCACGCAGATCCGGATGATATGCACACGAATCCTGCTGGCAACTCCGGGGATCGAATCGGCTGCGCCGTTATTCGCTAACAACAACTAACCATTCAAGCATAGCCCCCTCAGGCACCTAACCATGGTGCTTAAGGGGGCTATTGTTCGGTATACGCTTCTCACCAAGCAAGATAAACGTCATCAATGCCAGTGATGTCATTACCAGAGCTGCTGGTATCACGAAAATGGTCGGTTGGTAACCCGGCACAAGGAATGGCAGCACATAGCCGACCAAGGAAGCGGTCTGCGATAAGAAGACATACAGACTTGATCCAAAACCGACTCGCGTATGGAACATCCTCTGTACGTATCCCATGGCTACGCCATACAAAACAGACACGAAGAAGGAATACAATGGTTGAACCATAAAGAAAATAATGAGCGACGGTGACAGAGTATACGTTATGTAGACGACGAGCGCACATAAACTGGCGATGAATATCACCTTTTTACTGCCATACTTTGCAGCCCAATAGCCCGCTAAAGTCATAAATAACAGTTCGAACACTGCTTGAGCACTCCACAAATAAGACATCAACTGCGGCTCCTTGAATTTCTGTACAACAACAAGCGGCAAATAAAGCCCGCGCAGCGCATCACCGCAGGAGAGCAATAGGAGCGCAATCAGCATGACGATCGAGAGCGGCTCCCCCATACTCTTCTGGGATAGCGAACCGACTTCTTCTTCTCGGAAAATGAGCAGCAAAGCTAATAACATAACATAACCGAGTAGATTTCCCCACAAAATCCCTTTGAAATCAGCGAACAAATAGACATTCGCGCCGACCAGCAGCCCCGTGAAAAACCCTACACTATACGTGGTACGAAGCCAAATTTGAGCCATTTCAAAAAACGCAGACGCATGCCGCATGAAGTGATTGCGAGCCATAGCGAACAGCTGCCCCATGATGAGCCCTGAAGGTGCAACGATGAAGATCATGCCAATCAAAGCTATGCCGTATGTAGAGGCCTGCATATAGATCGTAAGACCGATGATACATAACATACTCGCAATAACAGGGAGCGTCTTCTTACTCTTCATTCGATCACTGATCAATCCAACCGCAATCGTCGTGATCATATTCAACAAAAGCGCAATCGAGAAAATTGAGGTAATCTCCCATTTGCTAAGTCCAATACCATCCCTCATATACACCGCATTCATCGGTGCGAGAATGCCCATACCAATACCATAGGCGAACATCCCGATAATTAACGGTTTCGCACCACGAATGCGAAAGAATGCCTTCATATCGGCCAACCACTTCATCTTACAGCCACGCTCCTTCTACTTATCGACTTCTACTTAAGGGCTGATTAGTCGAAAATCGATATTCATAGGCGGTGGGAAGCTCGCCATCGCTTCTTCCAGAATCTGCGGTGTGACTTCCGTGTGTCTTGCATTCGCAAGCTGCTTCGCATGATATTGATACCATAGGTCTACGATCCGAACTTCCCCTTCGCGAATGACAGCAAATTCCGTGTTGAATAGCTTCTCGATGAAATCATGCTTATCCAGTTCCAGTGCTGCCGCGCCCATGATGATCTGAATACGATCGCTTGCAGCGAAACCCGCAGGCAGCGCTTCATAGACATCCCAGGCTTGCTGATAGGCTTGACTTGAAATGAATAAATTTAAATATTCTTCTACAAATGATCGATCCGGGAATCCATTCGCTAACGCATAAGCTTGTTCGTAGAAGTCGAGCGCTGCAGCTGCATCGTCTTGCTGCGTCTTAACAACGGCTAAATTAAGATAGGCCCAAGCGGATGGTGCAATGCGCAACGACTTCTCCCATGCCTCAACCGCTTCTTTCTCGAGCCCATACTCGTATAACATCACACCGTAATGCAGGAGTGAAACCCATGACGGTTGGGCCGTTCGAGCAATGCTTTCCTGCAACAGCTTGAACCAGTCCTCTTGAATCATCCATGAAGATGGAATGCTGTGAACATCCTGATCAGGCAGCTGTCCATCTTTTAGTAGTGCAAGCCACGGATACTGAGGCTCATCGAGTGTGATATCTTCGAAATGGAATCCAAACGGAATACCACGTTCGCCCAGCTCCTCACGACGAACCCGTTCCAGAGCGCCCCAGCCAGATCCTTTGGACAGAAGTCGATCCGGATGCTTCTCGGTCAATGCTTGCAGCTTCAGATGCATATGGTTCACTTCATCTTCACTTAAGACGGAATCCACATGAGCTTGGATGTACTGGTTCGCTTCCACCCAAGGCGTCTCTAAGGATTGAGCTGCATCGACATGTGTAACCCCGAACATTTGCGTAAAATCCCATACTGTATTGGCGGGCATATCGATGCCATGACGCTGTGTTGGTGCAAGCCCACCCTGCACTTCGATGTAATTGCCTTCGCCAGGCTTCGCAAGGAAGTCGCACCAGCGTCTTCCCCCTTGATGATTCCCCCAACAGAACATTTTACGATAGCGAAGCATTGGGGTAGAGCGTTCATAGAATAAACGGCCATCTTCATACGCAACCGCCTCCCACGGTGATGGATGAGCTGCATCGGTCTGGAAGAAGTATTCATTCGAGAAGGGAATTTGCATCGGATACGAGGCGTCAACCTGTGGTGCGGATGGCAAATGAGGCAGATCAGCCAGCCCGAAGCCTTTGACCTCCATATCCATATAGATGACCTTGCTCGTCGACGAGAATACGCGCGCATCATGCGTCTCTTCCACGGCAATGTTGGTCCACCAATACATTGGAACCGGCTGGTCACGATCATTCACCATCCGCACATACACAGCGAGCTGTTCTGCGCCTGGCGGAAGATGACAATCGATATGCCAGAAAATATTTTTACAACGTTCATATTCATAGAGTCGCAGAAATTCGTGGCCGTCCTCATCCTTAACCGCTGCAGCATGAAGGGGGGAGCATGTCGTAAATGTATGGCCTATCTGCCCGATATTCCATTCAATCCCACCTGAGAACCACGCATTGAGAATCGATAGATTGGCAGGCTGAAGGACTAGATTTCGATACAAAATTTCGCGATTTGTTCGCTTATCCTTCAGCGAATAGAGTCGTCCACCGTATTCTGGCAAGAACGTCGCCTTCAGGATATCATTTTCGAGAATAATCGCCTTAAGCCCGATATTCTTGCGGTCCCGTGTATAGCGATCCTGCATCCGATAGGGCAAATAACGCTCCCCCGTCTCGTATCCCAAATATTCACGTTGTTCTGCTGTGAACGTTCCGTTCTCCGCCACGTCACTATGATGATTACGGCTCCTGAACATCGGAAGCGGATTCTCACCTTCTACAGGCGTCCCTTCTAAATACAATGTTGACAAAGTGACTTTCATCGCACTCACCTCACCCATTGATTATTTGCAACTTCATTCCTGTTCCGCCCATGTCAGTTGAACAGCAATACCAGCCTTACAAACGAATTCTTTCACTTTTCCTTGATAACGAACCTTGCATGTGCCGTCTCGATCGGCAACAATAACCGCCTGTGTCAGTTGCCCGGTAGACCATTCCATGCTTACTGTATAACCTCCTCTTGCGCGAAGCCCATGGATATGACCCTGTTCCCACGTGGTAGGAAGGGCTGGAAGGAGATGAATATCCAGCAGGTGACTCTGCAGGAGCATCTCGGATATTCCCGCAGCTGCGCCAAAGTTCCCATCGATCTGGAACGGTGGATGTGCACAGAACAAGTTCGTATAAATGCCGCCTTTTCGATAGTTGAATGCTTGGTCCGTACCGACCTGCATGAAGTTATCTAATAGTCGCAGGGCTCGATCGCCATCGAGAAGCCTCGCCCATACCGCAACCTTCCAGCCCATGCTCCAGCCCGTACCTTCATCTCCCCGCCGCGCCATCGTATTCCGCATCGCTTCACAATAAACAGGATCATGCTCTATTGTGAATTGTCTTCCAGGGAAGATCCCGAACAAATGTGAGAAGTGGCGATGCTGCGGATCGACTTCTTCGTAGTCCTCATCCCATTCCATCAAATACCCTTTGCTGCTGATTTGAAGCGGCTTTAGCCGTGCTAATGCATCTTGACATCGGTTCGTAAACGCTTCATCGACACCCAGCAGTCGACTTGCCTGATCTGCAATTGATAACATTTCCCATGCAATCGATAAATCCATCCCCGATGCTTGGGTCACCGATCGCGGCTGTCTAGTCACTGGATCATAGAAGTGATTCTCGGGTGAAGTCGAAGGGCTCGTTACCAGCTGCCCCTCCTCGTTCTCTATCAGCCAACCTAGCATGAATTCCGCCGCACCTTGAATCAATGGCCACGCCCGATCTTTCAGGAAGCATAAATCCTGACCGAACAAATAATGCTCCCATAAATGCTGGCAGAGCCATGCGCCGCCCATTGGCCAGTAGGCCCAGGTCGCCTCCCCGGTCGGTCCAACATTGTTCGTCCGCCAAATATCAGACATCGTATGCGCGGTCCATCCGTCACAGCCATATTGAATCCGTGCGGTTTTCGCTCCCGTCACGGCTTGTTCTTCAATCAGTTGGAAGAGCGGTTCATGGCATTCTGCCAAATGACAGCTCTCCGCTAACCAATAATTCATCTGTAAATTGATGTTCAGGTGAAAATCTGCATTCCATGGCGGCTGCACCATATCATTCCATATGCCTTGCAGATTAGCAGGCTGCGTCCCAGGCCGAGAGCTCGATATTAAGAGATATCGTCCATATTGGAAGAGAAGGCACGACATATCCAAATCTTTCATGCCTTGCGCCATTCGCTGCAGTCGTTCGTCCGTTGGCAATTGCACTGCATCGCCATTTTCCGCATCGTACAATTCAAAGTCGACCCGATGAAATAACGATTGGTAATCGGCAATATGAGCAGCCTCTAACTCTAGATAGCTCTTCCCCCGTGCCTTCTGCAGCGTATCTCGACATGACGCCACGGGATCAATGGACGTCAGACCGGGGATCTCATCAAAGCGCGAGTAGCTTGTTGCACTCGTATATAACAATGTGGCATAGGTCGCTCCCGTAAGACGAACTCGGTCTGGTTCAATCCGTACCTGTCCATCTGTCTCTGCCACAGTGATCATCGCTGCGAACCGTGTGGATAGACCCTCATCATCATACACAACGGCAGGTTCAATCCCGTTATTATGGTTCTGAACCTTCGTCGGTGCGATTCCCGTCAGCAACAAGCCCTGACCATCGGATGACACCTGATAACGAAGCAAAGAATCCATCGACACCGCTACATCAAATGAGTTTTCTGGTGAACGCTCAAGGTGTATGACCATCACTTGATCGACGGCTGAAATGAACATTCGGCGCGTGTGCTGCCGATCGCCAGAGCCCACCATTGTTGTCGCGATCGCGGTATTCAAATCCAGTTCCCTCGTATACACTTCTTCATCCGATAATCCTTGGAAGTCGAGATAGACATTACCTAGCGGCTGATAAGGCTGCACCCCATGCCCGTCCGTTCCAAGCATATGCTGCTCAACAAGCGATTGTGCTTCTGCAAACTGTTTGGCCGCAATATATTCTCTTGCTGCCGATAAATAGTGCAAGGCATCTGGATTATGCTCCTCCCGAGGATATCCAGCCCATAGCGTATCTTCATTCATTTGCAGCCGATCACGGTCCTGCCCCCCAAAGACCATGGCGCCAATCCTACCATTCCCCAATGGGAGCGCTTCCGTCCACTGCAATGCCGGTTGTCTGTACCACAATTTCGCAGCTTTTTGCATGACCTTACTCACCTCATTTTATGGTTGTAATGTACGATCAGAATCGAAAATATGAACTAAAAATTACAACAATATTCATGAATTCATTGAAATTATATATCACTAAGCATAGGAAATAAATAACAATTCATAACGTCAATCGAGAAACCGGAGTGAAAGATTACAGTCTCCCCGTCGTGATGCATGGCAAAGGGGGGATTGAGCTCGATGATGCTACTACACTTCAGAGGATGATCGCTGGGAAATCTACTGGATCCAATTTTAGGCAGGGGTCCGAGCTCTACGAACTAAGCATGCCAGATGCGAGGCATAGGCATCGGTTCTTTCCCGAGCTCCGCCCATATGTATTTCAGAAGCAGTTCTGATTTTAAAGACTGGTACGCAGGATCATCCCACAAATTGTAGCGTTCTTGCGGGTCCTGTTCGAGATCAAAGATCTCACCATAAGTCTGATTGTAATAGACGGTTATCTTGTAACGCTCATCAACGTAAGTCTTCTGATGAATCGTTGTCGTCTCATGATGGAATTCACAGACCGCATGATCTCTCACGCACACATTGGACCCACGCCAGACCTCACTTTGATCTACCCCCGTCATGATCGGCGGGATATCGATACCACAGAAGCTGAGGAATGTCGGCGCCAAATCTACGAGCGATTGGATCGCAGAAGACTGAACTCCGCTTGGCACATGATCTGGATAGCGCACAATGAACGGCAGCTTAATCAAATCTTCATAATGGAATCCGCCTTTGTGCTGGAGCCCATGCTGCCCAAAGAAATGCCCATGATCGGTCGTGAACACGACGATTGTATTCTCTGTGAGATCGAGCTCATCCAGCTTATCCAGAATACGTCCAATATATTTGTCCATCAGACTGATCATCCCGTAATAGGTTGCAACGATCTGCTTCCGCTCAGTTTCAGGCGTCAAATGCGAATGATAACCATGAATCCCGTTGCCTGTCTCTCGCAAGTGACTAAAATCCGGCCGTTCCTCCTGCGTCTTCGCAAAATGCGGCGGATTCCGATCATGCTCCCCTGGCGATATACTCGGAATCGTTAGCATATCGGGATCATACATCGCATCCCATGGGGCAGGTACGAGATAATCAGGATGTGGATCGAAGAAGCTGGACCACAAGAAGAAAGGCTTATCTTCCGCCTTCGATTGCTCGAGCACCGCATTCGTTCGCTCCGCAATCCACGTATTATAATGAAATCCCTCTGGAATCGGCCACGTGTGCTTAATTACACGATCCATCGTACCCGTAGGCGCCACGAAGTAATCTCGCCAGTTCGTACAACCTTTCTCCTCCAGCCATAAAGCATAATGCTGTCCCACATGCGCTTCATTCGTATGATTCCGAGCCAATTCCACATGATCGAATCCATAGAAAGGCCCCTTATACGAACGCCAGAATTCCATGTCCTGCAATATCGGATAAGCTTCGAGCGAGGGATATTCCTCCGTACCTTGAAGTGGCTGAAAGTGAGCTTTCCCGATCAACGCCGTCGTATAGCCTGCGGCGCTGAAGTCTTCCCCAACCGTATGGCGGTCCTCGAGCAGCATCGTTCCTAACGTCCATGCGCCATGTTGACTCGGATACATCCCTGTAATTATTGAAGCGCGTGTCGGCGTACATGTCGGATTCGGACAATAAGCGCGTGTGAAGGTCGTCCCTTCCCGTACCAGTCGGTCCAGATTCGGCGTATAAATCTCACGGTTAAATGCTCCGATCGTATCCCAGTGCTGCTGATCGCTCGTTATCAACAAAATGTTCGGTCTGCTCACACAACCCTCTCCTTAAGCATCATATTCTTCATGATTACTTAGAAGATTATCTTGTCTCAGCTCATTTGAAAATGACATAATGTATTTAGCAAAATGTTAGGTTGGAGGTGGCTCATGAAAGAACATGCCGTCGAATTCTCGGATCTCTGGCACCACATGCCCTCCAAGGTTGAACGTACCGGAGGCTTCTGGCTTGTCCGCGCGGGTCGCAATCTCGCCAAACCCAATTATCATGTAGGTCCAAAGCAAATTGATTGTTATGGATTGCATTTCATTGTCAGCGGAGACCTCCAGCTTGTTCATGAGGATGAAGTGATTCAATTGCAAGCAGGCGACCTGTTCTGTCTATTCCCTCACATGACCTATGAATATCGAATCGCCTCGCGTGAAGAGCTAAGGATGGTCTGGCTCACATTGGAAGGTCCGCAAATGCGTGAACTGATGCGAGCCATAGGGCTTTCCGTTCATCATCCTTACCGTACTTCGGTTGTTGATGAAGCGGTGATACACTTACTGCAGGAGGTGGAGCAGATCATCTGGGATGAGGAGCCAAAATGGCGACGACATCTCCCCCTCCTCGCTGCACTGCTTCGTCTGTTCGAACAGTTAGAGATTCATGCAGAAGAGCACGATACAATCAAAGAACCACCCAACGTGGATTGGATTCATGAGGTGCATCAATTCCTTCAACTTCATTATGCGGAACCATTGCGAATTGAAGCGATTGCGCACCTCTTTGGCTTTCATCGTTCTTATTTCACACAGCAATTTACGCAAAAGACAGGGCAATCTCCTCAGCAATATTTGCAGCAGCTTCGGCTGGAGCGCGCGAAAGAACTTTTATGCAGCTCCAGCTTACCGATTGGCGAAATCGCATTATCCGTCGGATATCCTGACCTGTATATGTTCTCCCGCGCTTTTAAGCTCCAAGTTGGGAGTTCTCCATCTGCTTATCGCGATGGGACCTGCTAAGTCCGTGTTATGCGGCAAAGAGAAGAGCCCTGGGTTTCCCCGAGGGCTCTAAGCTGTTGCTGATTTAGCTTACCGTCGCATCCAACAGAATCGCATTGATCCCATTCAAGAAAGCAATAGCACTTGCCTTAATGATGTCCGTATCCATCGCACGTCCCGTATAGACCTTATCTTGATAGACTATCCGAATATTGACCCGTCCGACTGCATCTTTGCCGCGAGAAAGACTGTTAATCTTATAATCCTTCAACTCCACATCGAGTCCGACCAACGTCCGAATGACACTATACAACGCATCTATAGGTCCATCTCCTACACTGCTATCGGTTAGGATTTCATCCCCTTTTCGCAATCTAACCGTTGCCGTCGGATGCAGCTCGTTGCTTACCACTTGGAACGATTCCAGTTCATAGAGCTGATGCTCGCCTTGTGCTAGTGTCCGGTGATTCGTCACCAGGTAGAAGACATCATGGTCATAGACTTCTTTTTTCGCATCCGCAAGGGTTAGGAATTTGTTGAACAACTGCTCGAAGTCCGCAGTATCGCTTGTATCGAAGCCCATCTTCTCGACGGCGTTCTTAAACGCATGACGTCCAGAGCGAGCAGTCAAGATCAATTCCATACTCTCGGCTCCTACTTCCTCCGGTGTCATGATCTCATAGACCTGCTTATCTTTAAGCAATCCATCTTGATGAATGCCTGAAGAGTGCGCAAATGCATTTTCGCCCGTGATTGCCTTGTTCACTTGGACATCCAGACCTGTCAAATGACTGACCAAGCGAGACGTTCGTACAAGCTCCTTCGTATTGATGTTCGTCGTGCAGCCATAGAAATTCTCTCTGACTTTTAACCCCATAATGACCTCTTCAAGCGAAGCATTCCCCGCACGTTCACCAAGGCCGTTAATCGTACACTCGATTTTCTGCGCTCCGTTCTTAATCGCACTCAGCGTGTTCGCTGTTGCCATGCCTAGATCATTATGACAATGAACACTTAGAATGACATCGGGATTTAAGTTCTTCAGCCGATCATTGATACGGTAAATCAAATGACCGAATTCCTCTGGAACCGCGTAACCTACCGTATCCGGTACGTTAATCATCGTCGCTCCAGCCTTCACCACAGCCTCAATCGTTCCCCACAAATATTCGAAATCCGATCTTGAAGCATCTTCCGTAGAATATTGTACATTCGGCAACAGTGTCTTCGCGTACTTCACCGCATCAACACCCATTTGCAACACCGCGTCCTTCGAACGGTTGAATTTCTTCTCCACGTGAATGTTCGACGTACCCAGTACGATATGAATCAACGGATTTTGTGCAAGTTTAATGCTCTCATAGACCGCATCAATATCGCCTTTCACGGCACGTGCCAGCGCTGTAATCGAGACCGTATCCCCTACACTGCGGGCAATTTCTTGCACCGCTTGGAAATCTCCAAGGGAAGAGGCAGGAAATCCTGCTTCGATAATATCGACTTGAAGACGTTTTAACTGTTGAGCAATCTCTATTTTTTGATGTAAATTCAATTTCGCGCCTGGAACCTGTTCTCCATCTCGTAGTGTCGTATCGAACACGATAATATTGCGACTCATTTGAATTCCTCCTCTAATTTTCGTACGTTAACCATGTCATGGATGTTCTATATGCGTTAGGTTTGTTGGTTAAACCCGGAATTTAACCAACAAAATTGCCCCACAAAGTGGGGACTTGGCTTCGAAGCCGATTCAGGTACTTTGCGGGGAGCCCCGAAAAACAAAAAACCCCGTCTCTATGTATAGAGACGAGGTTGAACTCGCGGTACCACTCTAATTCATTTCTACTTCAGAAATGATCTCCTTCGATGGCCATCACCATCTATCCTTGTAACGGTGGAATTCCGGCTTACCCTACATCATTCAGGCAGCTGTTCATAGACGAGTTCGAAATGAACGACATTACCGCTTCGCACCTACCAGCGGCTCTCTGAAAAGTCAATACACTTCTACTATTTCTAATCGGTACATTTAAGATTCATTCAATTATTTGTTATTATATGGATCGCCAATTGATTTGTCAACCGTCTTTTTGACATCTAGTCTAACACACATACACCTGCTTGTACTTGACGGCTAATGATGCTATCCCAATTGATAGGCGCAATTTGGCTCATTGTGACATAACCTATTCCATCGGGCTTATGCCTACTACATTCGCGAAGGGCAGGGAACACATTGGCAGTCTCTTATATGGACTTCACGTCTCCAACCGCTCAGTTTACTTACGATCTGAAGAATAACCCCTTTTACAAAAAGGATGCAAACAACTACATTCTCGCATTATCCGTCAATCAACTTAATACGTTGGGGAATGCCTCACTGCTCGACATCTTCCTTAGCAAAGATAATATTGTGGAGCCTCATTACCATCAGAATGCGACGGAATTGGTATATGTTATCTCAGGCTCTGCTGTCGTCTCGATCCTCAATCCGTTCACCAAAGAATTGCTCAATTATCCGATTCAATCTGGCCAAGTGGCCAATGTCCCGCAAGGATGGTGGCACTACGAGGTCGCGACATCAGATAATACACATCTGCTCGCAATCTTCGACGCCCCAGTCCCCGAATTCATTGCAGGTTCGGATATTCTCCGATTGACGCCAGCACAAATATGGGCGGACACGTATTGTCTGGACGAAGCCAAAGTGAAAGAAACGTTCGCACCAATTACGAAGACAGTCGTCATCGGACCACCAAGTGATTGTAAAACAACGTCAACAACGCAGACGCAAGCAGCCAACATCGTCAACCAGCCTGCGAGTTCCAACACGCCACCTCCAACAAGGCAGCGGCAAGTTATCGGTAACGGGCTTAATTTCCAATAAGACAGGACCCACTTCAATTGCTTATTCAATAGTAGTGAAAGACACCAGGGGAATCATCCACTGGTGTTTTTTGTATATATTCGCTAATCACCCATTGACTTCCATTCTTCATTGTATTACTGTATTAATTAATTAACACAGTGGTAGTCATTGCCGGCTTGGAGGCGATCATGGAGTTCAATAAAATCGAACCCATTTATGCACAAATCATTCAAGACATCAGGCTCAAATTGTTCAACGGAACGTATACCCTTGGTCAAGAAATTCCCTCACGCCGCGAGCTAGCCAAGACGCTGGGTGTCAATCCCAATACAATCCAGAGAGCGTACAAAGAAATGGAAGATATGAACCTCATCGTAACGCATCGCGGTCAAGGGAGCTTCATTACGAGTGATGCTGCTGTACTCGCTGCCATCCGAGAAGAAGCATTATACGAGGCCATACACCAGAGCATGGAGCTGCTGCGATCTTTCGGGAAACCCGATTCAGAGATTCTTACGCTCATTCAATCCTATCTTGAGAGGGGAACATCCTCGTGATCCAAGTATCTAACGCATTCAAGCGATTTGGTAACAAATTAGCGTTAAATGATGTATCGATCACCGTCGAAGAAGGTCAAATCATCGGGCTGCTCGGGACGAATGGCGCAGGAAAATCAACCTTACTCAAAGCGATGGCGGGCTTGCTGAAGCTTGATCAAGGCTCTATCACCTTCGATGGTGCCTCGCCAAGCATTGCTACGCGAGCCTCGACAGCATATTTGCCGGATATGGATATCTTGTATCCATGGATGACATTGTCCGACGCCATGAAATACATGCGGGATTTCTACTGGGATTGGGATCCAGAAAAGACGCATCGATTATTAGATTACTTCGAGTTAACCGCTTCTTCCCCTATCCGACAGGCTTCCAAAGGCACGCGCGCTAAGATGAAATTATTACTCACTCTAAGCAGGCAAGCGAGGTACATCCTGATGGATGAACCCTTCTCTGGCATAGACCCCTTCGCTAGACAGCAAATTGCACAAGCGATCATCGATGATTTCATCGAGGAAGGACAGACCATTCTTATTACTACCCAAGAAATAACGGAAACAGAGCATTTGCTTGATGAAATTCTATTCCTTTATGAAGGGCGATTGCTGCTCACGGGCCAGGTCGAGAATCTCAAACAAACGCGTAATCAATCACTACTCGATATCTTGAAGGAGGTTTATGACGGTGCACGCCTTTAAAAGACTGCTGTTAACCGAAATTCGCAATCGGAGAAATGTGTTATGGATTCTGCTATGCGCCCACATCCTCCTGAATATCGCGATCATCTTCCTTACAGCGCATACAAGTTCAGATCAGCTTTCGTATTTGATGTCGCTGAATATCGCACTACTATGCGCCATGCTGATCCTTCCTTTTTTACGCTCCTTCTCCACTTGGCGGGATGAATGGAAGCAGCATTCCATTTACCAACTATTTGTTTTACCCGTTCCTCGCTCCTATCTGCTTCTAACGAAATCCTTCGTTATTCTTCTTGAAGCCTGCATGATCTTCACTATCACAGCGATTTCACTATGGATTCAATACAAGGTTAGCCATGGACTACTATTCCGCGCGGAACCCTTAATCACAATCGATGGTCCCAAACTATTGTTCATCGTTAGCATCGTACTCAGTGCCATTTCTATCGTCCTGCTGTGTGCCATGAGCCTATTCATTGGTCAATGGGTCGGCAAGCTCCCACTCCTCCTCACCTTCATCAGCTTTGTCGCTGGATTACTCTTATGGTTCATGGTATTCTCGTTATTCCCTTATTTCTTCACAGTACTCGTGCTAACGATCGGATTAGGCTGGTTCAGCCATTTTTTACTGGAGAAGAAGGTGTACGCCGAATGAGAAAACCTTCCTTTATCAGAGAATTTCTTAGCCATGCAGGACAAGTGGGAAGCATCATCCCGAGTTCACCGTTCCTAACCCGCAAAATGCTGCCGAAAACGATTCCTTGGCATAAGATGCGGCAAATCGCAGAGCTCGGTCCCGGTACCGGTGTATTTACGCAATCGATTCAGCAGAAGATGCCTGCGCATAGTCAACTCTATTTGTTCGAAGCCAACGCTAACTTTCGCGAAATGTTGGCGCGGCGCTTTCCATCCTGTTATCTGCTGGGCGATGCGCTGCAGTTAGGAGAGGTGGTGAGTGCATCGGGGCGGCCCTTTGATCTCATCGTCTCGGGACTCCCCTTCGCGAATTTCACCGAGACAATAAGAAATCAAATATTTGACGCGATTCATGAATCATTGACACCTAATGGAATCTTTGTCGCCTTCCAATATACCCTACTCCTTAGGCCACAATTCCAGACCCATTTCTCGATGATTGACATTGGGTATACCTGGATGAATGTGCCCCCCGCATGGGTTTTCAAATGCAAAAAGAGATGCGTATGATCGCACCTCTTTTACTTGTATCTTCGCTTGTCGATAGCTTCTCCAGATGCGCTGCGCCGACAACCACTGATATTACCCTTCCGCCACATCCGCCCGTAATTCTCCCGCGACCTCCATCATCTTGGGAATTACGGCTTCATTGGTGCCCGATACGTATAAATCCCCTTGATAATACCGGAATGGGATCATGATATCGTTATAACTCCACATGAAAAAATCTCCCTCAATGGACATGCTGCCGGTAGCGTTTGTTACTGTAAAAACAGATGTATACGAAAAATCAGGTTTGGATGCAAAATACGCTTGGCACTCTTCCAAAGAAATGGTTGGTGCTGTATTGTCATTTTCCTGAAATTCTCTAGTAATGCGATAGCGTTGACTCATTAAAATGCCTCCATGATCATTCATTTTGCTCTCTTGCAACTGATGGTTGAGAAATCTTAACATCCTCATGGAAAATTGTAAAGCTGGACATGTTACATCACCATCAGTTCAATCGATGCACCATCTCATTGGCTGTGCATCTCCTCTTCATTGTCCCCATGAATCAGCGAGCTTGTTCGAACTGCAATCGTCGCTAGTACTTGTTCCCAGTGCAGCTTCATTTGCTCACGTGTATCTGCATCTGCTAGATTCTCTTGATGAAAACTGATCGTTATTCTGTCCGGTTTATCGGATAACAGTCGAATTTGAAGTGTAGACGGGCGCTCCCATACCCTCGTGCTCCATGCCATGCGAAGCTGGTGAAGCGGCTTCAATACCCGCAATTGTCCAGAGATGCCATTCCGGGATTCGAAGAATTCCCCGACTTGCAATTGTTGAAGTGTGTTCTCGTCTCCAATCCATAGCGACTTCCCTTCCGATGAGACGAGATACGCCCACGCCTGTTCTCTCGTGATAGGCAATGTTCGCCTTACACCAACCTGGAAACCGACGCTCGCCGTCTGTCCGACGATTTTACCTGAATTCGAACTTAAAGAAACTTTATGGTCCACCATCACACCTCATCCTTCAATGGATTATTAGCACGAACATAAATGTTCATCAAATAACGAACGTTTGTTTGTATCATAATAAATCTCAAGGAAATTATCAATTATATCCATAGGATTCACTTCATTTCGATCATTGATTATCTTCTATGCGGATTGTGAATAGAAAACGGCAAGCCGCCTCCATGAAGGAAGAGCTTGCCGTTCTTATGCGCAATTAACGATCCACTCGAGTAACGGTGAAACCTGAGGCGAGTGATCGCACACGATTCATCGCCGCTTCAGGCGAAGGACAGTTCGAGTCATACTGCATGCGATAGTGGAATTCGTAGAATCCGCCCACAGTCGCTTTGAAATTGGTCTCCCAATAATTGCTCAATGCCCACACATAGAGATGTCTCGGTTCATCACCCGTCTGCTGGGTATGGACAATCCGCTTGTCATGTGCAAGGGAGCCTAACTGAATCAACGGTGTATCCGGCGTCGCTATGAGCAGTGCCTCCTGATGGCCGTTCTCTTGATTCGTAAGACTGAGGCCCTCCTGAATGCAATAGTAATCGAGACACGTGCCAGGCAGTTGATCTACACCCGGTCGAATTGGCGCACCAGCTTTATCGAGCCAGAGCGTCTCGTGGTCTTTCACACCCAGCGTAAACGGCACCGAGATGTAGAGATTCTCCGGATTCCATACGCTGTCCTTATGCAAGCGAACGGATACGTCCACACGATTCGAATCGGCATACACCTTCAGATGGACCGAATAATAAGTCATGCCAGCGACTTCATAATGCAGTTCAACCGTTGCGAACAATGGCCCTTTGTTGCCTTCCTTCATTTGCACGATTCGTCCAATAGAGCGCTGTACATTCAAGCCTTTACGATTACGGCCCATCTGCCTGCGAACTGCGCACTGGCTTCCCCCATCCCTCGCATCCGCTGCCGGAGTCACCTCATAGATCGGCGTAAACGCATGATGATCACGATCTGCCCGCAGCAGGTCTTCTCCCGTTTCCTTGTTCAACCAGCTTACGATCCCCTCATCGTTCCAGCTGATCCGCACATAATCCGATTCAATCGCATGCCGACTGACCTTAATGCCTTGCTGATCGCCGCCACCTGGATAGATGTCTGCGATATCATAGACTTGATCGGCACCAATCAACTGCACATTGTTCGTTGTTCTCGGTTCAACATGCTTCACGGGCTGCAGATAGAATTCTTGGCTTGCCATTGAATCCAATGCTACATTCACCGTATAGCTCTGATATCCGCTCTTCTGGTGAGGAATGACACTCCCCGTAGCCGCATCTATCACTTCCAGCCCATCCTTGAATCGAACGACTTCGTACCCCTCCAGGTTTAATTCAACGAGTTCACTTGAAGGCGTGGTATTTGTATTCAACACCCGATATCGGAAAGGACGATTTGGATACAAAAGTGCTTCGCCCTGGTTGTGAAGGAGCTTATCCCACGCACGATATGCGAGTGTGCTTGCGTTAGATGCGTAGGCTTCCTTCCGAATGCCAAGCCGCATGACCTGCGAATGCCATGGTTCATAGATCGAAGAATGGAAGCCCCACGTATGTTCCGCATACATGACCAAAGGCTGCTCAATCGCCGCAATTTCTTGAGCCGAAATGACTTCGTTGCTAGGGTCCATCTGCCGAATTTTCCGTAGCGTCCGCTGCGCATCCCGGAACATCTGCGTGTGAAGCGCTGTGGAATTCACACCGTCCGACCACCAATCCGGCCAATCGCCGCGATACACCGGAATATCGATATCGGATTGTTTGACGATCTCGAAGAAATGGCTTAATGTCGTCATTTCGATTTGAACAGAATCGCCATGCTTCGCATTCCACTCATGGATGAACGCCATTAATTGACCGTTCGGAGCTCCATTATCTGTCGCAAGACCCGAGATCATAACAGGGACGAAATCAGCCGGGTACGCTTCCGTTTCCAGCTGCGCCAAATACCGCTGAATCCGTATCTCCGCAATTTCCATCTGATTATCAACGATCGCAGGCGTCACGAGCTCATCCCGAATCATATAACTGCCGACCGCGTCCGGACAGAGGGCGAGCTCATTGCCGAGCATATAATGATCCCCATTCCAGACGAGCAGCTTGTCCCCGCGGGATGTCTCCCACCAGAATGGGGTCTGCTTGCGGCCTAACGGGAACATCCCGTGATGCGTATGCACGCAAGAAAATAAATGCTGTATTCCCGAATCGATCAAACTTTGCGCGTAACCCCAGCTATAACCATTGATATCTGCTGTCATCGCAGAATCCACGTTATGTCCGATACTGCGCCCGTACGTAACCGCCTTGCTAAGAATGCTCCGTAGAAGATGTTCATCCGGCAATTCGGTCATATTCAAATAGGTCCCAGATAGCTCGATATCCCCATTGCGTACTGCTTCTGCAAAATCGGATTGCTCCTGCGGTGTCGCCTGTTCCAAAAATCGTTCCACAGCCCAGAAGGTCTCGCAGCACCATTTGAATCCCTGCCAGGTCGGTTGTCTGCCAGACGATGCATCGCTAAGAATCTGCAAAGCCTGACGAATAAACCCGACATGATACTGCTCGATTTTTTCTTGACGGTCTGTATAACCAATATCGGTATGGGAGTGATGAATCACATAAATTTTCCAAGGTTTCTTCAATGAGATCAATCTCCTTTGTTCTTAGGTAATGCCCTCATTGTAGCGACGATGCGAATGGATGTATTTATGAGAACAAGTCATTTTTTTATAATTTGGAGACATCCCTCGGATCTGGATTTAGATAATAATAGTTCATCATCATATAATCTAAATAGACATTACCCTGATCCTCTGCATCGAATTTGTATTCGATCGTATTGCTTCTACCGGTTATACGTAACTCTATTCCCTGCAAAAGGAACGTTCAAATTGATCCTATGTTGAAAGGAATGACAGACGATGAAAAAGGAACAAACCAAGGCCGCCATCACGGAACTTTTTTGCAAAAAAGTACATAACGACCAGAAAATCCAGCATGCATCTCTAATGGTGCACTCCGATCGGCTCGGCATTCACATGAATTTGGCGGAAGGGCGTGCCGAACATCACACGATCCATCCTGAGCAGCCTTTCTACATCGCAAGTATCAGTAAATTGTTCACGTCCGTACTTATTGGGATGCTGGTAGAAAAAGGGCAGCTCTCCTATGAAGACCCCATCTCACGGTATCTGGACCAAGATCTGCTGCATCAGCTGCACTTCTATAAAGGCAAGGATTATACGAGTGAGATCCAAATCAGGCATTTATTGAATCATACGTCAGGGCTTCATTGCTTTTTCGAGGATCAACCGAAGCAGGGGAAATCGATGATTGATATGATTGTCGATGAACCAGAGCGAACATGGACGCCACAGGAAGCTCTGCTGTGGGCCAAAGCCCATCTACACGGACATTTCCCGCCGGGCAAAGGATTTCATTACTCAGATACGGGCTATCATCTCTTGGGGCTCATCATTGAGAAAGTTACCAGCCTACCTTATCACGATGTTCTGCATATTTATATTTTCGCGCCACTCAGCATGTATGACTCCTATGTTGCACCCGGTAAACCGATGCGCCAAAGTGAATATCCATTAGCGCGTTTATTCGTTCGACACATCGATGTGACGGATTATAACAGTATTAGCTTCATGTACGCCGGTGGCGGGATTGTATCGACCACAGAAGACCTGCTGCGATTTATGCAAGCTCTTGTGGGCCATGAGCTGGTTAGCGTACAGACGATAGACACGATGATGAGGGATTGGGCGAGATTCTTTCCAGGGATTGATTACGGCTATGGAGTGATGCGTTTTCGAGCCATCCCGATCCTCATGCCGGCCAAATACCATGCCTGGGGCAATGCAGGCTCAACAGGGTCCTTCATGTTCTACCATCCCGCTACTGACGCATATCTGATCGGCAGCATGAATCAGTTCCGATACCATCAGAAAGGTATAAGGCTTATGATGCAGACGATCGATAAGCTGCTGAAATGCGATGCCTGAACGGAGCTATCAGAGCCCCTTCTCATCAGAAAGAGCTCCGCGTATCGCAGAGCTCTCGATGTTTATCTAGACTTTCCACTCGACAAACTCGTCCGGATGGGATCGAATATACGAGCTAATGCTACCTAGGCTCTATGCAGAAGGACGCTGCAGCTGCTGCAAGATAATAAGCCAATCCCGTCTGCTGATCTTCTAACATTTGAAGATGGAAATCATCCGTTAAGAAAAACTGGGTCTGCGCAGCAAAATCAGTCGGCGTTATCGTATGCCCGTGTGCGTTCAGAAAATCAAGATGACTGCCTATTCGCAGCCGTATCTTCTCATCGTGATGCTTCACGCCATTCCTTAGCGATTCCGCCATTCCCGCCATAAACGTCATCGCTTCCTTGGCTTGTTCATTCATCTCCGGCACATCGATCGGACCCGCTTCATGAAGATCATAATCATAGGCTTGCTTCAAGTGCTGCCGCTGCGCATCCAGCGCCTCTCTCCAGGCTTCGTCGCTCTCAAACCCCCGGAATAATTCTTCCACATCCGTTCGTGTCCCATCCTTAGATTTACGAAGGGTCTGAAGAATACGTTCCAGCCTTTGCTGACGTGCCTCAAGCAGCTTCTCCTGCTCAGCCAGAATTTGAATACGATCGGGTTCGCCTTCAAGCAATTGTTTGATTTGTTCGATCGAGAACTCCAATTCACGATAGAACAATATTTGCTGCAGACGCTCCAGCGCTTTGGTTCCATATAACCGGTACCCCGCATCGCTGATCTCTATTGGGATGAGCAGGCCCATTTTATGATAGTGATGTAAGGTTTTGATCGTTACATTGGACATTTTCGATACTTCGTTGACCGTATAATGCATGTAAATGCACCTCCTTTGCTCAGTGTAAGGTCTCCCCTTAGGTAAGAGTCAAGTCATGAAATTCTCAGTTAAAAAAGCACCCATTCATCCCGAATGGGTGCCTTGCTTCCTTAAATTCCCGTTTACTTCACAATCAACTTCGCGATAGCCGCCAAATCCGCGATATCAATCTTACCATCGCCGTTGAGATCGCAAGCCTTAATCGCCGCCCTGTTTGGATCTTGGCTGGTCCGGCCATAATTTGCCGCCGCGATGGCCAAATCGCCGATGCTGACCTTACCGTCACCGTTAACATCGCCAGATTACCCGGTGTAACGACAGTCACTTGAATCGACAGCGATGCGGCCCTAATGCTTGCTTCCGCGCCTTGATCGTCTGCGACAAGCGCATTCGATACGGCAATCGTTTCCGTTATCGGCGCCGTCACATTCTCGGCCCGGCTTCAATACGTTCGCTTTATCGCGAACCCCATGCGCTGCCCGTTGAAGTTCTGCAGACCAACCCGTTAGCGCTTTCAAAAGAGAAGAAAGGTTTTCCCGGGTAATACTTCTGAAAAGAGATTTCGGGCCCGTGCTTCCGCATGGATTCATGATAATGGGGGATTTTAAAGGAAGGCAAGTAACCAGCAACATAATTTGAGAGATAGACACACGAAAAAAAGACCCTGTCCGGAATGGACAAGGCCAATTAAAATATATATCATTCCACATTTATTCTCTTAATACGATGCATAACGAATGGCATTGCTCAAGCTTGTCCAGATATCGTCGGTCTCCGCTCCTATATACCAAAACGCAAAACCCGCTACCCCTCGCTTGGCTGCCATCATCGTTTTTAGTCCTAGGGAACGTCCGTCTTCCACCCAGATCCGGTGCCCGCTCCCTTGGCGGATGTAACTGAGGACATACTGCCCTAGGTCCGAATCCCATGAGCGGTTATAGGCTACGGAGCGAATGCGATAACCCTGCTGAATCAAAGAGAGCTCTTCGGACGACGCCCCGCCCGGCTGAAGCGTCCAATCCCTCGTATAAAACGGAAGCGCCAGAATAGTTTTGGAAGCCGGAACGACGGAAAGTAGCTGATTTAAGGCCGATTGAACCCAAGGGAACGAGGATACAGAACCCGCCACGGGATCGCCGGCCCAATGCTCGTCATACCCCATCAATACCACATAATCCGCATATCTTCCAAGCGCTTCATAGTCAAAGGCTTCGGTCCAATCTGTACCCAGGTCCGGGGAAACATCAATAGTCAGCACCGCCCCTGCCTTCCGCAGGCTCGTTCCAAGTTCGGAAATGAATGCCGTTAGCGACAGCCTGTCCTCTGGACTTACGTTCTCGAAGTCCACGTTAATTCCGGATAATCCGTATGTCTTCACATAACCGGCAAGTTTCTGAATGACAGCAGCCCGCTTTTTTTCATCCGACAGGATCTGATGCGTCAATGCTGGATCCGAATGATTTCCGAGCATAGCCCATACCTTTTTGTTGTTCTGCTTGGCCCAGCTAGAGAGGCTGGCATCTGCATAGTTCGAAACAGGGTTTGATGCATTTTCCAGGAAGAACCACCTTGGTACCAACGTATTTACGTTGCTGTTCTTCACCTGCTCCTTAAACTGGGATGTCGTTAATCCGTTTTGCCAGCCCAGCTGGATGCCTTCATTCGGCTTCTTGTGGATCGCATTGTACCAAACCTTGTCCTTCAGAACCCTGGCGAGTACCGCAGCCGTTTCCTCGCGACTCATGGCATCCGCCGGACGGAACTTCCCGTTTGCTCCATCCATAAGGCCAAGCGTATGCGCGGCTTGTACATAAGGAGCTGCCCAAGGTGCGATTTGATCCGCATCTGTATATGATAGACTGCTACCGGAATCGTTACCGGGATCAACCTTCAGCGCCCTGACGATCAGTACGGCGGCTTCCTGTCTCGTAATTCGAGCCGACGGCTCGAACGTACGCTTGCTTTTTCCCTCTGCGACACCGAGTTGAACAGCAGCTTCAATCCAGCCGTAATACCAGCTTTTCGCAGCAACGTCGCTAAACGTCGGCATATCGGCAGCTACAGGCGCAAGCTTAAGCAAACGGTCGGTCATGGCCACAAATTCGGCGCGTGTCACGTTTTTTTTCGGTTCAAATTTCCGGTTGCCCGTGCCGTTTACGACACCTTCCTTGATAAGTTCTATAATTTCGTTCTTGGCAAAACTGCCGGCAATATCGTCAAACGGCAAAGAGGTAGACGCAGCCGCTGCCGGTGCGTTGGTAAAAGCGCCGAACGCCATGGCCGCCGCCATCCATACAGCTAAAATTTTGTTACGTATCTTCAAAACAAATGCCTCGCTTTTTGATTTTCATAGAATAGATTCATAACCCATAACTTCTATCCTATCAAAAAGGGCACGGAAGGTGGACGACCAAATCATGGAATGATGAGCGTAATGATGGATGGGGAGCAATAAGTCGCTAGGTTGGGCTGATTTCACCCTTGGGGATCTTCGTTATACCGGAGCAGCTGGGGTTATCAGCGGAAAGCATGCCGTGGCTTACTGTCCCCGATGGCATTGGTGAATTGATCGGAGGGCTGGTGACGTTTATGCTCGCCTCCAGCCTCCCTCCTCGCTTCATGTTATTGATGATATTCACACTCTGAAATGATCTGCTCTCCATTTCGTGATCGCACTCTTGATCGCGTCCGGCTGCATCCCCGTCTCCGCCGCTTTCGAGCATAGCGCTGGAAACTCCTCATCCGCTGCGAACCGAAGCGCGATGATCTGCTTCATGGTCAGAGTTGGATCTATTGGCTTCCCGGTTAGGCGATAGTACCGGAAATTCTCCTCTTGACGAATGATCCGGTCCTGAATCTTGGTACTGTAAATCCGCAGCAGCACAGTAAGCAGCAAGATCGCAATCGCCATACCCAAGAGCAGGACAGATGCGTAGCTGAATGCCTCTTGAATCGCATAAACGATGGACGCGATCAGCACAATTAGCACAATCAGGCTCAGCGCAAAATGATACATCGGGTCCACTTTCTTATGGTTTTGATAGGTTTGTTGACTCGGTTGACTCATCAATAAATCTCCTCCATTTCAATAGTTAAGACTTTAGCATTTGGCTCAACAAATATCTTGCTAGTAATTTCATTCGAGCAAGGCGTTCAGGTTCCTGCTGCTAGACTCTGGATTCTGTGATAAATCTTCTATTCATTCATCCATGATCCGTTCGTTACTACCGCTAACATATCCGTGAATGCTAACGCACAATCTTCCTCATCAGATGGGTTTACCGATCCCAGATATTTTATAAATAAGGGTTGCACATTTAATTGTGTATACTATATACTGATTACATAATACACAGTTAAGTGAAGGGAGCACGACCATGCGAAAATATGCGATTGAAGTAAAAGGACTTCGCAAGACGTTTGGCAGCCAAACGGTACTGAATGGGCTCGACCTAACGGTCTCAACTGGAACGATCTATGCATTGCTTGGGCCTAATGGAGCCGGCAAAACAACGCTAATCAACATTCTGTCGACCCTGGTTGCACCAGATGAAGGTTCTGTGCGTGTTGCGGGATATGACGTGGAGAAGGAGAAGGACGGCGTCAAACGTTCCATTAGCTTGACCGGACAATTTGCTGCCGTCGACGATATCCTGACAGCGGAGGAGAATCTCCGCATGATCTGTCGGCTCTCGGGTCTATCGAAGGAACAATCCCAAGTTCGAAGCCAGCAGCTGCTCCAGCAGTTTGATCTTACACCATCAGCACACAAACGCGTCAAGACCTTCTCCGGCGGGATGCGACGGCGTCTGGACCTCGCCATTAGTCTCGTAACCAGCCGATCCATTGTATTCCTCGATGAGCCAACGACAGGTCTCGATACGATCAGTCGACGCGCCTTGTGGGATATCATTCTTGGGCTGCGAGACCAAGGCATCACGATCTTCCTCACCACGCAATATTTAGAGGAGGCCGATCAACTAGCCGATACAATTGCCGTTATCAATGACGGACGCGTTGTTGCATCCGGAACCCCGGCAGAGCTTAAATCCCGCATCGGTGGCGAAGTCATTGAATTGAGCGACTCGAAGGATCAAGTCATTCGCACCATCCCTACGTATGGCAATATTCACGATGTCAGTCGAACACTACAGGAGTTATCGCACACACTGCCGAAGGACACCCAAATGAGCATTCGCAAACCAAGCATGGATGATGTATTCCTCGCTTTAACGACGAAGCAAGAAATGAAAGGAGCCATCTCATGATCACATCTCAACCTACAGTCAAATCCGCCTCTTTATGGGTAACCAACAGCGTCTTCATTGGACGGAGTCTTCGCCACAGTATTCGTAATACTGAAGCATTAATTATGGCCATCATGCTCCCTGTGATGCTCATGCTGCTGTTCACCTTCGTCTTCGGCGGCGCAATAGATACGAGTGGTAATTATGTGAACTACGTTGTACCTGGTATTATCCTGCTCTGTGCAGGCTTTGGATCATCCAGCACGGGGGTCGATGTCTCCAATGATATGACGAATGGTATCATTGAACGCTTCCGTACGATGCCGATTCAAGCGATTAGCGTCATTACCGGCCATGTGGTCGCAAGCCTTGTTCGCAATCTGCTCGCCACAGGTGTCGTGATCGCCGTCGCATTGCTCGTCGGGTTCCGTCCCTCTGCGAACGTATTGGAATGGCTTGGCGCATTAGGCGTCATCTTCTTGTTCATCCTTACTTTTACGTGGTTATTCGCTGCAATCGGCATCATCGCCGGCAGCCCTTCCGCTGCATCCGGGTATGGGTTCATCCTGCTGTTCCTACCCTATCTCTCCAGCGCCTTCGTTCCAACCGATACGATGCCTTCATGGCTGCAAGGGATTGCCGATCATCAGCCGATTACACCTGTTATTGAGACCATTCGCGGGCTACTCACCGGTACACCGCTGCAGCAGCAAGGTTGGATTGCGATCTGTTGGTGTGTAGGGATTCTACTCATCGCATTTCTATGGAGCATTCTGGCTTTTCGCAAACGGGCAGGTCGAAGATAGGTTCGTATCTCGTCCATAACCAAAAAAGAACAGCGGTTCGATCTGCATCGAATCGCTGTTCTTTATTCTTATTAAGGAAATGAACTATTTAGAATCCGGTTGGATCGACTTTTTGGATTCCAAATAATGCTCAATGCTATCCAGAATGCGTTCCAATCCAAACTCGAAATCGTCCCCGACATTGTTGTCCTGCTCATTTTCTCCCGTATATGCACCCGATGCAATGACAGGGTAGAGGTCCGGATACTGCTCCGGCTTGACTAACTGTTGCAGCGCTTCGCCATAATTCACACCACTGAACTTCTCTGGTGTGGATCCCGCTTCAATCGCTCGGTCCATATCACGAAGCAGCATGCCGCCTGATCTCGAATAGCTGCTCAAGAGGAGGATGAACGACATTTTCTCGAACTGATTTAACGGCAAATGACGCATCGATCTTAGCGCCCAGTCGATCACCTTAAGATTATAAGGTGCGAGTGGAATGCCCATGATGGGAATATCAACGTACCACGGGTGGTCACGAAATACTTGAATACAAGCCCTGACATAGGCCCGTAAATTCTCACGCCAATCCGGCGACTCATCCTCCACATCCGGAATAGGGATATGACATACAGCATCCTGCATCAGATACAACAGGTCATCCTTACTCGATACATAACGATAGAGTGACATGGTCGTAAAACCAAGCGATCCAGCTAGACGACTCATCGATAAAGCTGCGAGTCCGTCTTTGTCAGCAATGGCAATCGCTGCCTCGACGATTTTCGGGATACTCAATTCGCCTTTTGGTCCTCTTGTAGGCGGTTTATTCAATCCCCAGCTGAGCTTCGCTCCGTTGGGCAGATCTTTTAATACATCTTTATCTTCGGGTCGATTGTCATGCATGTACGATAGGGCCCCCATTCAAAACCAAAAAAGTGTTTATTATATACACAGTATACCATCATTTGGACGGGATATCGAACGCGATTCCTTTATCCATGTGATGTCTTACCGTTTCACGGCCGAGATAATCAGGAACATTGGTCGGCGCAATTCATCCCGCATCCCTTCATATTTGTCTAGCAGTTCTACCGCAGGCTGCGGTTCACAGAGTTCCGTGATCATGAATCCAGCGCGAATAAGCGAGTTCAGATATGTGGCAACGGTTCGATGGTATTTTACAACCTCTGTCTCCAAGAAATTCGCATACCGTGGGCCTTCGCTCTGGTAAACGTCAACAGGCCAGTGCAGGCGTTCGCCCTCTGAACCAACATGCCAATCCTGTGCAGCACGCGCCGTAAAAATCGGATGTTCAAACGATAGAATAAAAGTCCCTCCAGGTACGAGACAATGGTGAATTTTCCGGCAGACATCTTCAAGATCCTCGATATAATGAAGCGCAAGCGAGCTGATCACCACGTCGAATTCCCCTTCAGCGAAATCGATATCTTCCATCGCGATCCGGCGATATTCAATGTCGGAATCCTCTGACAGTTCTCTTGCACGCGCTAACATATTCTCCGAGAGATCCACGCCTACCACGGACCGTGCCCCTTGCTCGCGCGCATAGCGGCAATGCCATCCGAAGCCGCAGCCAAGGTCTAACACCCTTTTATCCTGAAAATCGGGGAGCATCGCTCGTAATGCAGGCCACTCCCCGGCCTCTTTTAGCCCACCCGTGGAGCGCGGCATCTGACTGTATTTTTCGAAAAACCCTTGATCATCGTATTTATTCTGTTTCATGTCATAGGACTCCTTACTTCTCGTGTTATGTATTCCATGCCATAGATCATGGTCTATTCCTATTTCGATTATACATGGTTCGGAGCGGAAAACGTCGTGATCCAAGTACACGTTGGATTGTGGATGAGATTTGCCAGGTGATCTTGAAGAACTGGCGGCAGTACGTTATGTTGTTTGATATTTTCGGTGAAAACGACCGATGTCACATGCACGTCTAACTCTTCATCAAGTTCTCTTCGCAGCGCATTTTGTGCGCCTTCACCAAGCTCGATACCGCCGCCAGGCAGGAAAGCATGTGCTCCCTTCATCCGTGCAATTAATAGTTTGTTCTCATGAACGATGACTGCTCGAGCAATATGACGAAACTGGATCTCCATACGACCCACCTCCAACTTTTTCCTGATAGATCTAACAAATTTATATCATATCAAATGGATATAGACTTTGGGAAAATCCTTGCATTCTATCGATGCAGTGATGTCGAATCACGCTAACCAAATGAAAGTACATTGCTTTTGTTAATTTAATATGATATTGTTATTTTATATCAGCTTAGATTTTCACGGTTAGTGCAGTCTTAAATGGGTATTCTAGAAAATGATTTGGGAAACATAACCTGAGGAGGTAATAAGTAATGTCCAAATTAAACATCGGAATTATTCTAGGTAGCACACGTCAAGGTCGATTAAGCCCACAAGTTGGTGAATGGATTAAGAAAATTGCAGATGGACGCGGAGATGCGAATTATGAGATCGTAGATATCGCAGACTTTAAACTGCCACTACTCGGAGAAGTAGATGCAACCGAACAAGCAACAGCTTGGAATGAGAAGCTATTCACGTTAGACGGCTTCGTATTTATCGTTCAGGAATATAACCACAGTATTACAGGCGCACTTAAGAACGCACTCGATTATGCGCGTGAAGCGTGGAACAATAAAGCCGCAGGGATCGTTAGTTACGGTTCTGTAGGCGGTGCTCGTGCAGCTGAGCATTTGCGCGGCATCCTCGGCGAATTGTCTGTCGCAGACGTTCGCGTTCACCCAGCCTTATCCCTGTTCACAGATTTCGAGAGTGGATCTGTCTTCAAACCAGCTGACCTGCATTTAACAAATGTCAATGCCATGCTCGATCAAGTTCTTGCATGGAGCGGTGCATTGAAGACTTTGCGATAAGATATAGGACTGCCCCTGCCCTTGCAAATCAAGGGCAGGGGCCTTTTTGTTTTTTTATAGGATGAACCGTGAACCGTGACACGTAATACCGCAATCGAAAAGAAATCTCCACCCGTGCCATATGCTAGGATAATGGAAAAAGGAGGAGTTGTCATGTTATTAGCCAATAAAACGGCCGTCATCTATGGAGGCGGTGGAGCGATTGGTAGCGCGGTTGCCCGTGCTTTCGCCCGCGAAGGGGCAGCTGTATTTCTCGCTGGTCGAACTCTATCCAAACTAGACAGCGTTGCGAGCGATATCGCTGCTGCAGGAGGAACCGTAGAAATCGCACAGGTTGATGCGCTTGATGAGCGGTCCGTCGAGAATCATGCAAATGAAGTAGCTGCGAAGGCAGGCAGTATTGATATCTGCCTGAACGCTGTTGGGATTGATCACATTCAAGGCACGCCTGTTATGGAGTTGTCTCTTGATGACTACGAATACCCAGTTCAAGTCTACACACGGACTCACTTCATCACCTCCAGAGCTGTAGCTCGGCATATGGCGAAGAACGGTACAGGTGTCATACTCATGCTTACAACGCCTGCGGCGCGTATGCCGGGTCCCGGATTTATGGGACACAGCGTCGCTTGTGCAGGAATCGAAGCCATGACCCGTCATTTGGCAGGGGAACTCGGTTCCTACGGGATCCGGGTTAACTGTATACGTCCTCACATGATCCCCGAAGCGGAGGCCATCGGCTCCCATAGTCAAGATGTCTTCCGCCGTGTCGCAGATCGGGCCGGCATCACCACGGCGCAAATGCTGGAGGGGGCAGCAGCAGGTACACTGCTGAAACGTCTCCCGACCTTGTCTGAAGTTGCGAACACCGCAGTCTTCCTTGCTTCCGATCATGCTGCTTCCATGACAGGCACCGTGATAAATCTCAATAGCGGCGTGATGTTGGATTAATATACATAAAAGGACGTAGACACATCATGTGTTCACGTCCTTTTTGCAGTCCATTGATCATTGAGCCTTAACAATTTCCATTCCATATTTACTAAAAAAATCAGCTTGCCACTCCACATACAACGCCGTTTCTTGATGAGTTAAGGTAGATCGTAGATCACTTGCATCGACTAACTTTACCTCGCTAATCTCCTGATCGCATGGTTCTAGTTCGTCGGGATGCCCGATAAATTCAACAAGGAACATCGTCGTCTCTTGCCGCTCATACCCTGTTTTCTTCTTCAAATATTCACCGAAAGTAAACTCGATCTTCTCAGGAAGCTCCTCTCGAATCACATACTTGTCCGAACCTGTCTCCTCGAACAATTCACGTAACACTGCGTCTTCCAAGCTCACATCGCAATCTTCGACACCGCCTTTCGGCACATCCCAGACATCTGTATGATTCTCGTTCGTATTCAATACTTTATGAACTAAGATCACCTTATCCCCGTGATATGCGATAGCTCCAACAGCTTTCCGTACTGTTTGGTAATGTGAAGTATCTCCATGCAACGCAATGGTACACCCAGCATCTGCAAACACAACTTTGTTTAATGCCGTAGGATGAATGATAGGCGGAGACCATAACTTATCCAACGTATCGCCTCTCAAATAAGCCATAATTACTTTCAAAGCAATTGCGTGTGTAACGATGAGAATATTGCCGCCTTGATGCCTTGATACAATCTCTTCTAGAGCAGGTATGATTCTTTCTTGTAACTGTACGAAAGACTCTCCTTCGTTCATAGGTGTAAATGAATGAGGCATATTCCAAAACGAATGATACGCACCAAAATGAGCATTCTCAAGATCAATCCGCTTCTGCCCTTCCCATAAGCCCAAATGAATCTCTCTCAGCTGATCACAGCCTATAATATCTAATTCGCGTTGCCCTCGAATAATCTCAGCTGTACGGTATGCTCTTGTACTTGAGCTTGAATATATGGCATCAAAATGTACGTCCTCGAGAGACTTCCCTAACCAGCTTGCTTGCCGTTTTCCTAATTCCGTTAAAGGTGAGTCCTGATGACCTTGTAGTCTGCCCTCGACATTCCACTCCGTTTCACCATGCCTGGTTAGATATAAAGTAGTCTCCAATACAAAGCCCCCCCTTTTTTTCATAAAAGCACTTGTTGCCTGTTAACCAATGACTTCGCTAGAAATACGATAAAATCCTTTCACATTTAACTATCGAGTCTTTCGTTGTAAGTATCGTAATTCCACCCACGATATGAGCTTGATCCCTTCGCTCTTCAGAAAACACTTCATCTCGGGGTCCATACTCCATTTCAGGTGTACCCCCTCGAAGCATCGGAGGAGGTACTGCCTGACAATAGGTTCTTAGGAATGCTTCCGTACGCTCAGCCGCTTGCTGAACACAGGATAGATTAAGGTAGACGCAAGCGCTACCACCGTCATTAATGCGCCTGCCATATTCAGCGTCATCATCATGTACACGAGATAGAAGATCGGGGTGATTAACACCAATCCCGGTACCGCGAATAACGCTGCAAGCCACTTCCATCGTCCTTCACTGCACCGAAAAGAAATATTTATCCCGATGAGACTGAACACGAAAGGCCAGAACATGAGATAGCTGCCGCCCGGCAGCATGAATGCCGTCGCCACGCCAAACAGTAACCACAAGAACAAAATACTCGCCCATACATTCTCCGTACGGACATAACGCGAGAACCAGCGATACAAACCAATGGTGATCAATGCCGTTACCGCGAGCAACCCGATCAGATAATACACACTAATATCAGATTTCGTCAGAATATCCATATATCGATCTCTCGACAAATTCGACGGGATGAAACGCCATAGCAAAGGAATGACCCCATAAACGAAGCCCAGACTGCCTATTGGAATCAGGATACCGCCGACCATCCCCCGAAGTGTTAATCGATGTTGTCGGAACCCGTGCCATAAAGTGAATACATACAGTAAGACACCAAGCGCAATGAATCCAATAGCCCAAGACTGAGGATAGCTGACCATATGCCAGCCGAACACATTAAAATAAACCCGATCCTCTTGCCGCACATTGCTTAAATCAAGCTGACCGAAGTGACGGGATAAGTTCAACATGTATTCGCCATGATGCTGAAGGCTGCTACGATCCAAGTTCTCGGGCGTATCCGTAGGACGATGGTACGCATCCAACCCCATCCCGAAAGCAAAGTTCATGCCAGGCAATCCACCCTGCTTAAATACCGTAAGGTCGGTGTCGTTGGGCATTAGCTTATATACGTTATATATGAGCGAATACGCAATAGGCTGCGGTGCAGCTTTCATGAATTCTTGGATGATCCACCCGTTCTGTTCACTCGTCTCGAACATAAAGACCGGGCCTTTATTTCCCCTTGCCTCAAAATTGAGTACTAAACCGACATCTTGAACCCATGGATGATCCTGAATAAATGCTTTGGCCCCGAGCAGCCCCATTTCCTCCCCATCCGTCATGAGCAGAATGAGGTCATTCTTTAAAGGTTGCCCTGCTTGAATCGCTCGGACCGTCTCCAGCATCGCCGCAATCCCGGCGCCGTCGTCTGCTGCTCCAGGACCCTCAGGTACCGAATCGTAATGCGCAGCAATCATTAATGCCTTGCTGGAATTCGTACCCGGTATGCGCGTAACGATATTCTCAATGTTCCCCGATAAATCCGTGGCTATATCCGAACTCACCGTAGCCTTTTGTATTTCAGGTTGGTATCCCAACTGACGAAGCTCAGAAATCAGATAATCTCGAACCTCCGTATGACTGGCGCTTCCGATTGGATGCGCATTCTTCGCGATTACCTTCAACTTCTCAAGGGCCCGCTCCGCCGAGAATTGATCTGCAGGCGCATCGTTCCCAACCGGCATCGGCGCCTGAATTTGCAGCATGCCGACAAATATCGAAGCGGCGATCAACACGAAGACACTTATACGCCTGAACCATGTAACCCATCGAATATGGGTCTGCTGTGAAATCACTGGAGAGATTAGTTGATTCGAATTCACACAACGTCCTCCTCATGTAAATAATGGAAAATATTTCAACGATTTTATCATAGCATGAATTTAACATCTATAGCGTGAATTTCAGCGTTAGACAAGTGAAAAGGACAGGTTCTGTCGTTCACGTCCTTTTTGTAATTCATTGATCCTAACGAACCCAGACACTCTTATTTGACCTAAAAATAGCGTTTTTCACATGTAACGAATCTCATTAACGCTATTTAACGTATAAGGCGGCAATTTTGCCAAAAACCAACGTCATAACGCTGGTACGGTTCGTTAGCGTGGAGGAAGCGACATTTTCGCAGGAATAAGAACAAAAAAGGACTCAAGCACATCACTGCGCTCAAGCCCCTTTTTAAACCTAACCAATTCAACGGATCTCTACGATTACTTCATTCCTACCCCGCCCAGACTCGCACCTTTCACGAACAATCGCTTGATATGCTCCTCTACCCTAGGGTCTGGAATCAACGGTGGTGCTTGATGCGGCTTCGAACGTGCGTCAATGATGACATTATCGCATCCCCAATGCTTGAACTCATTGAAGCTGTTCACCCCGTAGATATCATGCGATGGATTGCTGCGCGTGAAGGTAACCCAGAGGAAATTATCCAACTCCGCACTCAAATAATCACTGTCATCACAGAAGATGATCATCGGACAAGTCGTCAGCGGCCCTCTGGAACGGATCGCATCACAGAGCTCATTGATTTGCTGTTCCGCTTTCTTGTAACTCGTAAACTGCGGACCAGAAATTGCGACGATCCCCGGCATGACCAAGCTAACCTGCTCGAACCCTGGAAGCCCGCGCAAAAGTTCAGGAACCTCGGTGCACAGCTCTCTCTTCTTCTCACCCGCCGCAGCGAAAATGACCTTACTTCCGGCGTTCAATCCCGTTCCCGAATAGTCGAGCGTATCGATCGTCGTATTCGTCTGGAAATGAATATCCCGGTGCAGATCGATCCGCTCCAGCATATAACCTAAGAAATCCTCGATCTGATGCGTACTGACTTCCCGCTTCTCTTCGGCCGCAATGAATAAGAACTTCGCGAGACTCAGCTGTCCGGTCCCTAATATCCGATTCGCCTGTGTAAGAATCTCAGCCGGCTGCTTCACCTGCTGGTACGGCGTATACCGCTCGCTGCCTATCGCGAACAGCAACGGATGAACACCCGCCGCATCGATAGCATGTACTTCTTTTACCCCTCGAATCTCATTTTGAATCGCTCCGCCCGTCAATCGATGGATTAACTCGCCGAAGGAAGTATCCTCCTGCGGCGGACGCCCAACGACTGTGAATGGATAAATCGCATTTTCTCGCGCGTACACTTTGTGGACTTTCATCACCGGGAATGGATGGATTAAGCTGTAATACCCCAAGTGGTCACCAAAAGGTCCCTCAGGCTTTGTGTCCCCCTGATGTATTTCCCCCGTAATAACGAAATCCGCGTCCAGACTAATGCAGTAACCATCGACATACGTGTAACGGAAATGACGTCCAGACAAAAGTCCCGCAAAAGTTAACTCACTCATTCCTTCCGGTAATGGCATAATGGCGGATAGTGTATGTGCCGGCGGGCCGCCAATGAACACACTTACCTTGAGCGGTTGCCCCAGCTTATTGGCCTTGTCCTGATGGACTCCAATTCCGCGATGGATCTGGTAATGGATGCCGACTTCCTTATTCACTTCATAGTCATTGCCTGTCAACTGAACACGGTACATCCCCAGATTGGAGTTCATAATGCCCGGCTTCTCCGGATCTTCCGAATAGACCTGTGGCAGCGTCACAAAAGCCCCGCCATCGCCTTGCCAATGTTGAATCAGCGGCATATCCGAGATTTGAATCTCCTTAAACCCCGCCGGACCGCTGCTCATTTTTTTGAGCGGCAATGCTTTTCTCGCTGCAAGCCCCGTTCCAATGTATTTGAAAGGATTTTTGAGCGCCTTCACCGGATCATTACGTAGTCCAATGACGTTCTGCGTCGAATCCCATGTATCTCGGAAAATAAACTTGCTGCGCTCCATCGTACCGAACAAATTAGAAACCGCGCGAAATTTTGAACCTTTCACGTTCTCGAACAATAACGCCGGGCCGCCCGCTTCATAGACTTTCATATGTATCGCAGCCATCTCCAGGTGCGGATCAACCTCTTCAGCGATCCGAACCAAATGGCCATGTTTCTCTAGATCAATAACACATTCTTCTAAATTGCGATATCTCATAGGATGACTCCAATCTCTAGAAATATAGAAATAGATAAAACAAGTACAACTTCTATTATGTGAAAAAAGAAACGAAATCACAAGGTGCTGTCATATATTGATGAAAATGACTATCGGAGGTACGACGTTCATGCGCAATTTATACAGCCAAATCGATCAGGAAATTCAGCGACTCACCATGAACTTGATTCATGAGCAGCAGCAAGACGGGAGCTGGCATTTTTGTTTTGAGAATGGCATCCTTATCGATGCCCATCTGATCATTCTCCTTCGAACACTGAATATGCCGAGCGAAGATCTGATTAAGCGACTGCATGAACGCATTCTAGCAGAACAACAGGCTGACGGGGGGTGGAGATGGTATACCGATGAGAAGGGGGGGAACTTATCCGCCTCCGTAGATGCCTATTATGCGCTGCTCTATTCGGGGTATAGTCAAGAAAACGATGAGCCTATTGAGCGGGCTAGGCGTTATATTCAATCCAAGGGTGGACTTGAAAAAGTGACGAGCATCCTGACCATAGCTCTTCTCGCCGCGACAGGACAACGCAAATGGCCCGCATCCATTACTTCGATCCCGCTGGAAGTAATACTATTGCCCGCATCTTTTCCGATCAGTATTTATGATTTCTCGGGGTACTCCAGGGTTCATCTCGTCCCTCTGCTGATTATGGCAGATCGTAAATTTGCTATGAAGACAGCTGCTACACCTGATCTCTCAGACCTTCGTGTCGTATCTACACAGGCGGAGGAATCTTTCACAAGAGAATTTCAGGATATACTTGCGGGCATCCAGTCCGGACTAGGCCAGCTTATAGGCACCCCTCGCTCCCTGCATGAAGCCGCCACAACCAAGGCCGAGCAATTCATGATACAGCGGATTGAATCCGATGGGACCTTGTATAGCTATGCAAGCTGTACGTTACTCATGATCTTCGCCTTCCTTGCACTCGGCTATGATTCGAAGCACCCTCTGATCACCCATGCCGTTCAAGGCTTGATCGCGATGCAATGCCTCTCGCGTGGAAGAACGACGATCCAGAACTCCCCTTCCACCGTCTGGGATACAGCGCTGCTCACCTACGCCCTGCAACAAGCCGGGATGTCCGATGAACATGAGACGATTCAGCGTGCGACGAAGTACCTTTTAGCTATGCAACAGCACAAGACAGGCGATTGGCAGATTCATAATCCGAATGCGCTGCCAGGTGGATGGGGATTCTCGGAGACCAATACGATCAATCCCGATGTTGATGACAGTACGACAGCCTTACGTGCCATTCATAGCCTATCCCATCGCGATCCTACCTACCGTGACGCATGGAATCGCGGCATCCAATGGGTCATTTCCATGCAAAATAATGATGGGGGCTGGCCGGCTTTCGAGAAAAATACCGATAAAGAAATGCTCACCTGGCTCGCCATACCAGGGGCCAAATCCGCAGCCACCGATCCTTCCGAAGCGGACCTTACAGGTCGCACCCTGGAGTATCTCGGGAATTTCGCAGCGCTTGACATCAAGCACGAGTTCATCGGGCGGGGTACTCACTGGCTCATCGAGCATCAAGGACAGGACGGATCATGGTACGGCCATTGGGGAATTTGTTATATTTATGGAACGTGGGCAGCATTAACCGGGTTGACGGCTACGGGCATTTCACCGGATCATGCTGCGATACAAAAGGGAGCAAATTGGCTGCAAAGCATTCAAAATCCGGACGGGGGCTGGGGGGAATCTTGCCAGAGCGACCAGCTCCGGCATTATGTGCCTTTGGGAGCAAGCACGCCTTCGCAGACCGCTTGGGCACTCGATGCCCTTATCGCGGTTCACGCACAACCAACGCCTGCGATTGATCGAGGGATTCATCGACTAATCACATTGCTTCATGAAGACCATTGGGCAACCACCTATCCGACCGGCGCGGGCTTGCCTGACTTTTTTTACATCCATTACCACAGCTATCGAACGATTTGGCCGCTTCTTACATTAAGTCACTACCGAAGTAAATATAAGAAATGAACCATTCTCCGCACGAATCGGAAAAATCTATCGTCCTCGCCTACACTTCCATGATATAGTGTTATAAATAAATTTATAAATTTTACCAATTTTGCAAAGGAGGGGTTCCATGGACTACGTACGCGACTATGTCATGTACGCGGCTATTTTTGGCATGTTTAGTTTTAGTTGGTTCGGTTGGGCACAGGAGAAACCGCGGGCAAGCTGGCGCATCTATATTGGCATCGCTTCAGGTATCGCACTACTCGTCTGTCTATTCGGTGTATATTTAAGTGTGACGCACTGGGATGCCTTTTCCGCTCTGAACGATAAGACCGCCTTCGGTAATTATTTAATCTCCGTGTATGTAGAGTTTTTCCTTGCTGCCGTCGGAGCCGTCGCACTCATTCGATGGAAGCGTAAAGATTATGTTGCGCCTTGGATCGCTTTTATCGTCGGGATCCATTTCATTGGGCTGAAATCGGTATTCGACGATCCCAGTCTGTTCGTCCTAGCTGCCCTGCTGGTTATCGTCTCCATTGTTTCGGTATTCCTAGCTCCCAAGCTAAAGGTAGCAAACAGTGCGATTACGGGAATCGGTTCGGGTACGGTGTTGTTCGCTTTTGCAGTCATAGGATTAATTCGATACTTTTCGGTATAACGCTAACGAAAAAGAGCACCCAGACCATAAGTCTGGGTGTTCGTCGTTCCAGCATCAAATCGATATCGTCATCCTTTGTCTGTCGCCATATGATAATCACATAAGGAGGAATGCTGAATGACTGACCTGAACGCTCTATTTCGCCAGCGGATTGGATTACCAGAGGAGGTGGAGATCACATTTGACCTTCTGGATGAGATTCTCGTGAGCGCAGCCAAAACCATCCCATTTGAAAATTTCTGCATTGTCAAACATAGACCCTATCCCATTACGAGAGAAAACTTGATTCGCAAGATACTCATTCATCAAGAAGGCGGGCTCTGTTATGAACTGAATATGCTGCTCAACTTCTTCCTAATCGAGCATGGATTCCACATGACACCTATGCGTGGCATTGTCTTCAATCATGAAACGCAAGCCTATCTCCCAATCGGAAGGACGCATGTCACCTTACTCATGACGCATGAGCACCAATCCTATGTCATCGATACGGGTTTTGGAGGAAATTTACCGCTGATCCCTGTTCCTCTAACCGGTGAAACCGTCACTTCCGGGAATGGGGAATTTCGAATCACACCAGGAGATGGCGAGCACGGGAACTATGTTCTTGAAATGAAAATGAAGCATAAACATACGGATTGGCGAATCGGTTATGCCTTCGACACCCAACAACCGATAACCAACCTATCGGAATTGAACACGGTCCAACAGATTATCTCGGAACACCCTGATTCAAGATTTAATCGATATCCATTAATTACAAGACGTACGGATCAGGGCCAAATCACCTTAACCGATACCTCCTTTACACAATGGGAGGATGGCATCATGACCAAAGAGCCTATAGACCGCATACGGTTCGAAAAGCTGTTAAGTCTGCATTTCGGACTCGTTTACTGAAACGACATCACTACACATGCCTTAACTTCTCTGGATTGGCCACATTATAAATCGCTTCAATTTGCCCTTTACGGAAACCGAACGAATAAATATAACGAAGCCCATCGTCCAACGTCAACTGGATACCCGGCATCCCATTCACGGTAATGTAGGCAAGGTTGAACTTCCCTGTATACATCTTAAGCAGATTTTGAAGTAATAGCACCACGTGATTGGACCCCGTAACGGGAACCTGAGCTGCATGCACTTTACCGCCACCATCCGAGTAGAAGACCACATTTTCACTCAATAGCTCTAACAATCGATCCTTATTCCCCTGTACGAGAGAGCTAACGAAATCTTTGATCTGCGACTCAGCAACCGAAATCGAAGGCACCTGATCGGGATCATAATGAATGCTACGCTGAGCACGATGGAAAATTTGACGGCAATTGCTACTTGTCTTTCCCACCATCTCTGCAATCTCATCATACGAATAGTGGAAAATCTCACGCAGCAGGAAGATCGCGCGTTCAACGGCATTAAGCTGCTGTAAAAGTAAAAGATAGGCTGTCGATATCGATTCATGCTGCAAATAAATATCAGAAGGATCCGCATCCTGGTTGCCCTGATCGATTAACGGCTCGGGAAGCCATGGGCCCACATAGAGTTCTCTCTTTTTAGCAGAAGAGCGCAATAAGTCCAGACAGCGATTCGTTACAACTTTGTAGAGGAACGCTCTTACATTCTGGATTTCTTCGGGATTTGGCAATTGATTATATGCAATAAAGGCTTCTTGGACGATATCTTCCGCATCCATCACACTGCCTAGCATTCGATAAGCCAGCGCAAACAGAGGCTTTCGATAGGTTTTATACAATATTTCTGTGGTTATCACCCTGTACCCTCTCCGTTCCCTCGTGCGCGAGAATATGTTGTACCGCTCTCTTGGCACTTGCTGTCGCCGCATCGACCAATAATTCTCCATGGGAAGCCCATTCCCCTGCCGCATACAAACCTTTGATTTCAGGTACAGCAGGACCTGGGTCAACTTGACGCTTCATATGTGCAAAATCATAGCATACCGGAATTTTAGGAAGATACTGTTTGTCTACAAGCTCATTCCGCCAGCCTGGCTGTATTAAGTCCAAAGCATGCTCTAAATCATGCAAATCCTTTTTCGCATCCTTCTCCGCTCCTTGGTACTTCATCAGGGATAAGACTTGCGCTTTGTCTTCATTCATCAATGCTGCACGCGATTGATTGCTGAGAAAGACGGGATAATCCAGCCCATATACGAACTGCTGCTTCGGCTTGGGCAGACGACGCAGCACCACATCCAGACAAGCTCCTGTGACCTCAATCGCTTGCTCTTTCCAGGTATGAATCGCCGTAGCTTCAGCACGAGGCACCAACTGATGCAGAACCGCCGGCGGTGTCGTGACGATCACATGCGTCGCTTCAATTTTCGTCCCATCTTCGCATAAGACATGACGCACAATCCCTTCACTGTGTTCGATGGAGACGACCTTGCTCTTCGTGATGATCTGCACCCCCAGCTTGGAAGCGACCTGCCGCAATTCTTCAACCATCGATCCCCAGCCGCGATCAAGGTACAACACGCCACGGAGAGCACTCTTGAATTGCCGCAATACCGGTCCTGCCGCTTGGAGATCTGGCGCCATCACATAACTCGCCGTACGAAGCAGGGAATAGAAAATATGACGGACCATCGGGTCTTGTATATGTCCCTCAATCCAGTCACGAAGACTGATTTTGTCATAAGCATGCGTATCCAGCTTGCCAAATTTGGCGAGCCAGCCCGCGAATTCCACTTTCCCTCTCCATGAGAGTAGCGGCGTTGTCATTAAAGAACCAATCCCTGTCGGCAGCACCTGAAGCTTATCCTTCCAGATGCCAAACGCATCAATCGAAGGTTGGTTTCCTTGCAGACGTAATCCAAACTCCCGGAACGTCTCATAGGCATCACTTTGATACAAAGCATGCCCGCCTAGGTTAAAATACGTTCCATTCTTCTTGTTCGTCATCCCCCGACCACCTAAACGCTCTTGCTTCTCAATGAGTATCGTGCTCTTCCCTGCTCTTCCAGCATAAATGGCTGCGGTTAACCCCGCTATCCCTCCACCTACAACAGCCACGTCCATTTTTAACATCCGAACCATCCCCTTCGCGTTTTATATCCGTATGACGGGCAAGCGAATCCAGATGTGACAAAACACCCCTTAGAAATTCATTGGATAACTCAAAAAGTTCTCCAACTTCTATCTAAGGGGTGATGTTTTTAGGAATGAATCCGTTTTTTCTTAAACACAAGCAGGGCTACACCTAGAAGCATCACACTTAGTCCCGCGAGTTGCATCGGAAGATGACTATCTTCCCCTGTCTTCGGCAGGTATTGACCGGTCGTTCGGTCATCGTCCTTGTGTCCTGTTATGTGGTTGCTATGATCTTCTTCCTTGATAGCTGGAGGCTGTTGATCTTTACCCCCATGGTCCGTCGTTCCTGCATCAGAACCGCCATCTGACGTACCCTCTTGTCCTTCCGTCGATTCATCCGATGTATCCGTATCAGGTTTAGAAGGATCCTCTGGATCTACCGGATCAATAGGTTTGGTTGGATCTGGCGACTCAGGAGGATTTGTCACATGGTTATCCCCGTCTTTTCCCCCGCTAACATAGCGATCATTCGTAACAACAACTACGGTTTCTTGCCCTTTCACCACTTGAAATGAGGTATAACGATCTTTGATCGTGTATCCATTCGGTGCTTTTGTCTCTTCGAAGTAGTATGTTCCAGGTCTGAGATCCGAAATTTTCACTTCTCCGTTACGATCCGTTATGAACAGCTTCAGTTCGTTGCCATCTTTATCTTTCACAGGGTTCTTATCTGCATCCAACAGCCTGAACATTGCATCTTGCAATGTTTGATCCAGCCGTCCTGATTCCACCTTCGTTAGCTTCACAGCACCTGGCGTCTTGTTGTTCTCGATACGAATTTTCACTTGGTCTTCGCTCTCGATTTCGAACGGTACAGGATCTGTTAGCGCATCATAATCAGCTAGAGGTGTCACCTCTACGAATTGGTAACGTCCTGCCTTTAGGTCATTCATTGTGATTTTGCCGCTTGAATCAGTCTTCAGATTGGATTTCACAGGCTGACCAAATGCATCCTGTAGTTCGAACACCACGCCCTCAAGCGGTGCAGCATCAAACCCATCCACCTTCGTCAACTCAACAGAGCCATTATCGATCACACGGTTCGTCATCGTATATTCTTTGATCACTGTCTGATTCGGATCAATCGTGAAGGGGATTGGCGTTAGGTCCCGTTTGTATCCCTTCGGTGCCTTAATCTCCGTGAGCTGGTAGTCGCCGACATCCAAATTAGCCAAGATGACTTGCCCTTTATGATCGGACGTCACGGCTTCCATACCGGTAACGACATGCATGCCGCCTGCTTCCTTCTTCTCCAATTTAAAGACGGCACCTTCTAGCGATCGCGAGGGCTCTTCTTTTGCAACTTTCGTTAAAATAAATGCTTGCTTGATCTTTTTATTTTGAATCACCAACATTTGCGTGGAATCCTTCGCATCAAACTTCACACTTATCCACTGCGTATCAGCGACATACCCTGTTGGGGCGACGATCTCCTTAATCTTGTAATCGCCTGACTTGAAATCCTTGAATTGTACTTTCCCATCGCTATCCGTCAAGTCTGAAGTCGCCAGAAGCTTGTCCCCTGCCGCATTATAGAGTTCAAACTTAGCGCCTGCCAGCTTATGATTCGGGTCCGAGAAATCTTCTTTCACGATCGTGATATTCCCTTTCACCGCATGGATTGCTCCGCCACCGGCACCTGAATAATCAGCTACAATTTCCTGGTTCGCAGAATCTCCTATTTCTTTTGCGGTCTTCCCGGCAAACGATACGCTATTCGTTACCTTCTCGAGATGCACCGCATTCATATAGGTCTGATATTCCAGGACATACGCACTTTCGAGCGCTTTGTGGAACGTAATCGTAAAGGTGGGATCGCCCGCTGCAGCGTTATCGTTAAATTCTAAGGTATAATCCTTTGGATCAACCTCTCCCACTTTACTGAAATGCTCATTGGCATCTGCTTTCAGCTTGTAAAGTCTAAACGTATCCTTTAGCGGGATTTGATTCGGCGACATCATATCTTCTAAGACGGCATTTTCTGCAATATAGGACTGGCTGCGATTGATATGGATCGTCCAATACGCTTGATCGATATCATTAACCGAAGTCCCCTGTCTCCCTTTTTTATCGATAGATTCGCCACCATACACAGGAACGATCGTTTTGGATTGTTCAAAAAGCTTTGTGCCCGACCCCCCCGTATGGTCATACAGCGTTGCATGGTTCGAGTATTCACGCTCTACAGGCAAGGATTTTAGGCTTGTTTTATACTTAATTCGGTACGATGCATCGATCGGACCACGGAACGTTATTTTGAACCCCTCCGAGGTACCATCCTGCGTTTTCGTAAATTCAACATCATAATAATCTACTTGCTCCCCAACAACGACTTGACCTTTGGCATCGATCGAGGTCTTATTGATCACGAGTGAATTCTCAACGAAGGTCTGCGCACCCTTTAGCTGATCCGTCACGACAGCATTCTGAATCACATGTTGGTTGTAGTTCATATCAATTGTCCAAGAAATCGATTTGTCTTCCGCGTTATAGGAGCCTGTTTTATTTCCGTTATTCTGCATATTCAATATTGGCGTCACATAAGCCGTCTTACCAATGGACTGAGGTGTACCCGACGTATCCTTCCAGGTCATATCCACTCGGTTCTTATAGGTTTGGACGTTCTGCGTATCATATGCCGTTGAATCGAATTTTGTTGTGTACGTTATGGTATAGTGCTTGGTCACAGGCTTCGTGAACGTAATCTGAAACCCTTGCGTGTAATCTGGATCAGGCGTCACGGTGTACGTCTGATCTGATTCAAGCCCCGTAATACGCAGGCTTCCTTCTACATAAGTCAGCCCTTGGCCCGCAAACGTATCCTTAAGAACCACTTGATTCATCGTCTGCGAATCACGATTCACCTGTAGAGTCCACTCGATTTCTTTATCTTTGTAGCTCGTGATCTGTCCCGTTTTCGATAGAATGACTTCTTGAATATCCGTCGAATCATGGCTTTCTTTGCCATCATGCATAACGACAACATTAGATGCTTTTCCGTTCGTATATACACGATCTTTCAGTTTTGTCTGATAACGAATGTAGTAGCCTTCACGAATATCTTGGTTGAAGCTTAATTTGAACTGTGAAGCTGACTTATCCTCTTGCAGTGTATAATTCACCACTTGTTCAATCGGCGTCGCGCTGCCATCCGGATTAATGCGTACTTTATAGACCTCTATAGAGTCCTTTACAAGCTCCTGTGCTGGAGTGTCATACGTATCGATCAGATATGCTTGATCCTTCTGGATCAACTGTTCATTGTAATTGTATTCGATCGCCCAATTCACTGTTTGCGTCGAAGGGTCATAGGCTCCTGCTTTTTTCGTCAGCGATTGGCTAAAGTTCACCGACACCTTGCCCGTACGATCCATCAGAGGCTTTTGGCCATGATCGTCGTACCCTTCAACCAGCATCGCATGATTGCTATAAGTCGCCTGATCGGTCTTGCTGATCGCAGTTGAATAGCTTATGCGGTAAGCATGATCTATATTGTCATGAAAAGTAAGCGTGAGCCTTTGCTGCTTCTTTCCATCAGCCGTCATTTCTTCCGTTAATTGATGCGAATAATGATGATATACGCTGTTCGTTACACTAACCGTGCCATCCAAATGGACCTGCAGTGGTTCAACCTTAATGGAGGCTTCATCCAACACCAATCCCTCTGGGATGATATCTTCCATGCGCGGCTCCCGAATGATACGCTCATCCTTGTTCAAATCGACGATCCAATCGATCTTGCTCGGATTGAAGGCCTTATCCGCGATCCCAGACTTGTCCATGGCTGAACCCTTATTTTTGAAATGCACGGATACATCCTTGACTTCGTCTTTAAACGGAAACAGGATTTTCTGCTCCGTTCCTTCCTCCAATTTTGATGAATCGAATTTTCGCCATACATAAAAATACCCATGTAATTCAAGGTTATTTTCAATGCTATCATTAAACAGCAAGGTCACTTTACCTTCTGGCGTTACTGTATATGTACCTACTCCGCCCGACAGATCGCCTGATAGTGGCTGACTCAGAGTAAACTTGTCCGGCAGATCGAATGTAAAGCTGGAATTCGCCTTGTACCCATGGTTAGCAGGGAGTGCCCAATCCAAATATATCTTCACGCGTTCCCCTGTATCCAATCTCACCTCTGAAACGTCTTGTTCATGTCCCTCTTCACCGACCGTCATCCTGACGCCGGTAATCATATTATGTGTAACCTCATACACAGCCTCCGTTACACTGCTTCCTCCGGTTCCAACTGACTCCTTCGAAAGATCAGCAGCATAAGCCATCGGCATCATGACGTTCAATAATAATGCAATAACAAAAAATATAGATAGTGTTTTCTTCGTTTTCCTCGTATTCAACCTTTTCACCTCTTCTGCGACATCTAGATCGAGATTTCGCGGCTTCTAATCTAATAATTTTCCTTTGATAATTAATCGATGTGTCGGATTAACCATCGGTTCACAAGTCACAAGCGTTATTTCTTTTTCGATACCTTCCGGTTCCAGCACCCATACATCATCTGGCTTCACAGTCATTTTTTCGGTGACGACATATTGGTACTGCTTATTCTCCGTCTCAACTTCAATAATGTCGCCATGCTCCATTTCTGCGAGTCGGTTGAAATTTCTGCCGTACATTCGGTTACGGTGACCAGCAATCGCCATATTTCCCACCTCACCCGCCTTACCTGTCTTCTCAATCTGGGCCACAGAGGTTTTCATATTTTTGCTCGTCGCCCCATACAAGATCGGTAGATTTAAATCGATCTTGTCAATTTTGAGAATACCTTCTACGTCAGATGTGCTAGATTTCAACGATGCGGCATGTTCCACATCATCTGATGGATTCAACCCCGCAGCAGAATCGCCTGGATCGATATTTAGCAGACTTGTCTGCCATTCCGCCGCCAATCGCTGCTGCTGCCGATCTTCCATCCATTCGGATAGGCCAGGATAACAGAAAATAAATAGGCCAATGACAATGAGGAGGGGAGCCACCACTTTGCTTTTCATTCACATTCCTCCTTCACTTGATACGAATTTCTTATCCCTCGCTGGTAGATTACCGTACCAACTTCTGCGCGTTAATCATCCTCAGGCCATGGCAAAATAATCAGTATCTGCTTACTGACTTCATTAGAAATGCCTTATTACGGGCCAGTAAAAATCAAAAAGCCCTATTCATCCATAGGGCGCGAAAAACAATTCAATTAGGATGATACGATGTAAATCTACTTACCACTGCCATGCCAATGACAGATTCTACATACATCACTAAACGAAGTCAAGGCGGCTTTTGTAACCAATTGAGGTAAACACGTCAACCGCGATGGTCCATGCTACATTGGTAATTTTTTCTTATCAGCATCTTGAACGAAGACGGGACCCCCAACTTGGAGAAGCAAATCACAGACCGGGCGAGACCCGGTTCCAGAATCGAAAGCCAAACGTGGCTATCAGTATGAAGCGGATAAGTTCGGCATCGCGTTTTAACAAAAAAATACAAAAATCTGTGCGATAACGTATAATGGATAATGAACTTGATTCATATCATTGATGATTAATTAGGAGGCATATTCATGCGGCAAACAACGCTTATATGGGTACAAAAATTAGGGGAAGACGCATCATTGACCCTATAAACTGCGCAATTCCCCTTGATGTACGAAGGGGCTATTTCTTTGAATTATCTAAAATCGATCGCATGGCTTAGTTTTCTTGCTTTCTTCAGTGTGCTTAACGAGACCATATTTAACGTATCTCTACCTGATATCGCTGTACAATTTGGCATTTCACCCGCAGCGGCGAACTGGGTCAATACGAGCTTCATTCTTACGTTCGCCATCGGTACAGCTGTGTATGGGAAGTTATCCGATATATACGGCGTCAAGAAGTTGCTTCTGATCGGACTGCTGCTATACGTGACAGGATCGATTGTTGGGGTTGTGTTCCATGTCTACTATCCCGGCGTGCTCGCCGCAAGATTCATTCAAGGCGCAGGAATCTCAGCGGTTCCAGCATTAATTATGGTCATAGTGGCGCGTTGTATCGAGCCGAATCAACAAGGAAGAGCCTTTGGCCTCATTGGTTCTATGGTGGCCTTCGGCGAAGCCATCGGCCCGGTAATCGGTGGGATGATTACGAATTATTTGCATTGGTCCTACTTGTTCATTCTACCGATATTGTCGCTTATAACGCTTCCGTTCTTTATTCAGACGCTGCCTGGCGAATCGATAAGAGAAGGAAAGACGGATGTCCTCGGAGCAATGCTCTTATCTCTTGGGATTCTTACGTTTACTCTCTTTACAACGATGTTTCAATGGTCCTTCCTAGCAATCAGCATATTGTTGTTTATCGGGTTTACTTGGCGGATTCGACGTGCAGAACAGCCTTTTATTGAGCCCTCTTTGTTCAGCAGGAAAACGTTTATCGTCGGTGTACTTACTGGCAGCATCCTGTTAGGCACAGTCGCAGGTTACGTAGCGATGGTTCCTTACATGATGAAAGACGTATATCAGATGCCCACCAGTTTAATTGGTGCTGGTATTCTATTTCCGGGGACTGTCAGCGTGATCCTATTCGGCTACCTCGGCGGGATCTGTGTCGATCGACGCGGGAATCTATTTACAATGGCGATTGGTATTGGGATGATCACCGTAAGCTTTCTTAGCGTTGCACTGGTCACAGATCGAACACCCTGGCTCATCACCTGTGCCATGATCCTAACATTCGGTGGACTTTCCTTGGTGAAGACCGTAATTTCCACCAGTGTTGCAGGGTCGCTGCATTCCGAGGAGTCTGGCTCTGGAATGGGGCTGCTGAACTTCGCCTGTTTCCTGGCCGAAGGCATGGGTGTGGCCATCGTTGGAGGACTACTCACGAAACCTTGGTTAGCTGCTTCCTTCCTCCCAACGGTAAGAGATGCTGCAGCATTTCTGTACAGCAATATGATGCTGCTCTTCAGCACAGCAATCATCATAGGAAGCATCGTGTACTTTGCCGTATACGGTCAACTGCCAAGCACGTCAGAACAATCATCAACATCTGAGTGAAACCGAACATTAGGCAAAAAAATAGCCTTCATCCCTTACGTTATCGGATGAAGGCTATTTTCACTGCAACTTCAACTGTTCGTTACGATGTTACCGTTTCTTTATAGGGAATGCTCATTTCATGGCTGATCATGTGCTGCGCCAAATCAATAACTCTAGAGGCATACGCCCATTCGTTGTCATACCATGCCAACACTTTCACTTGTCTGCCGCTCGTCATAATCGACATGCCGTCAATAATCGAAGATTTCTCGTTCCCGACGAAATCAGAGGAGACGAGCGGTTCATCGCACAATGCAACATAAGGAGCATATTTCCCTGCCACCGCCTGCTTAAATGCGTTACGCACTTGCTCAGATGTCACCTCATACCGTGTCTCCACAGTCAAATCGATTAAGGAGACATTCGGTGTCGGGACACGAATGGAGATGCCTTGAATCACAGGAGCAAGATGCGGAATGACATCGCCTAACGCTTTGCCTACCCCTGTTGAAGTCGGAATAATAGACTGCGCGCACGCTCTGGCACGACGCAAATCTTGGTGTGGATTATCCAGATGCTTCTGATCATTCGTATAGGAATGAATCGTCGTCATCCAACCCGTCTGAACTTGAAAAGCGTGGTCTAGAATTTGAAGCACGGGCGCTAAGCAATTCGTTGTACAAGATGCGGCGGATACAATCGAGTGTCGATCCAGATCATAGTTGTCCTCGTTGACTCCCATCACAATCGTGATGTCGACACCCTTGCCCGGTGACGACAGGATCACTTTGGACGCCCCAGCCTCTAAATGCTTCGCAGCTTGTGACCGTTCTGTAAATTTCCCTGTCGCATCAATGACCGTATGGATGCCAAGCTGCTTCCAAGGCAGGAAAGCTGGATTCGCCTCACTTAATACCTCAATCCGTTGCCCTTCAATAATGAGCGCGTTCGGTTCCACCTTAATGTCTCGATCCCATTTCCCATGCACGGTGTCATATTTCAATAAATGAGCAATCGTCGATGCTGGATACAGACAGTTAATTGCACGCAATTGCCACGATTCCTGTGGATGTTCGAATACTCTGCGGACTAGCAAACGTCCGATTCTTCCCATACCGTTAATCCCGATCAACATGAGTTAGACCATCTCCCTGTCATTAATTCCATTCGCACCTAACGGGATTAATGTATCACATTAACTAATGTTACACAATATTTATTTGATTATTTTATATTTATTGTACAACATATACTTCACATTTTAACAAAATCGTCAAAAAACCTGTTATAAACCTCTATTAACTAGCATTTATTTCTGAATTATTATATATATGACTCATAATAGCTATAACATCGCGGAAGCCGTGAAGAAAGGCAGATCTATAAATCGGTGCCGTCCTGGTTATTCAGACCGCAACGTCGTTCTATGCTTGGACACCTCACCGACTTACGTCTCTATGGTGGAGCTCACTTTAGCTTCACGCTCTTCTTCAGCCATGAGGCCAATTCCACCCGATGGGTGTAAACAAGAATCGCGAAATTTCCAAGCCACACGAGCAGAATCGATGCCGAGAACATGTTGAGAAGCAAATAGATGAACACAAACAACAACCCGCTTACCACCTGCAAACCGTCCGCCTCCGCGGATCTTGGCTTGTTTTTGTTGATCCAGAAGCTCCCTGCCTTCATAACCGCCAATATCATCGCATATACCAAAGAGACCTCGAAGCCTGTAAGCCCGCTCCAGACCCCAAAGGTTACCGCGATCGCCTTTCCTCCCTTGCCCCGTAGAAACGGTGAGAAGGCATGCCCTGCAATGGGAGCTAGCGCAAGCGGAATGATGAGATAACCCGGGGCGTACCCGCTTGAGATCCCCCATATCACAGGCACGTAACCTTTAGCAAAATCCAACAAGATACCAAAAATGCCGACTTTATAGCCTCGAGCCTTCCATAAGTTCATAGCACCGGGGTTGCCATCGCCCACAGCCTTTAAATTTTTGCGACCCGCTAGACCCAGCCAGTACGAGAACATGAGTGATCCCGATAGGAAAGCACAGGCGATCCACAATAATATCATCATCGATTTCGCCTGCCCCCCACTTGGACGAGCCTACCTTTCCATCTGACCTCCCCTAGGACAACAACCTGATACATCGAATACAACATGATGACGACGAAAAACAGAGAAGCAATCACATGCAGTACCGGAATCAGCAACCCGAACACACCAACATATCGAATGAAATAGAAGAACTGAGCCATATATAGGATATAACCTAGGAACAATGGCAAGGCCCAAGACGTGTTCGCAAAAACAAATGCAGTATCTGATACAAGGAGGCCAACCACCCAGACCGCGATCGGGATAATCGTCCTTGGACTTAATGTCGACGTGCTTAAAATAGCCCCTTTACTAAAACCTTCAATCTCACTTCGGATCCCTTGCGGGTACATCCGGAAGGAGACCATCCCATATCCGATAAAATTGGTGACAGGAATACCTGCTTCTACGAATTTCGATCCGATGAGCAAATCATCCAATACTTCCGATTTAACGCTCTCATGGCCTTTGATCATCTCATAATCCTCGCGTAAAGCAAGGATACAAGAGCCGTACAGACCTTTCTTGGGATTCCTCTTCTCAAAGACCGACGTAAACGTAAAAATACCCAGCATATTCATGACCAGCGCGAGCTTCTCGTACAGCTTCTCCGTATGATGAAAAGGAACCACTGAGATGACACCCTTCGATCGTTCACGTGCCTTTATCAAGGAGCCCAATGCGTGGGGCGCCATTCGGATATCCGCGTCCAAAAAAGCGAAAACATCGCCGGAAGCATGCAAATAACCATTCCATACTGCCCAGCTCTTCCCTGTCCATCCCTCCGGGAGCGGAGTGCCCGCAATTACCTTGACGCCTGCATAGCGTTCAGCGATTTCCCTCGTCCGATCCGTCGAGAAATCATCCACCACGATGATCTCGTAAGGTAGGGTGGTCTGCGACATCAGCGAATCGAGAAGATAAGGCAAATTACACTCCTCATTTCGAGCAGGAATGATAATCGAGAGCTTATGCGAGCCTCGATAGGGCACATCATCGGGAGTTAAGATATTTTTTCTGAATAGTATGAATCCGCAGAGACATCCGGCAACCATTAGCATTACAATCCACATGTCCGAATTCCCCCTTCTGGCTCTATGTATATGAGGAATTGCGAATAGACATTACATTTCTGATCCCCTATAATATCTAGTATCATTCAACAAAAATACGAACATTAAGGTGCATATCATGACTAAATATTCGCAAATCTTTCTAGGGACAGCTTTTTCTTCCAAATCACCAAAAGAAGTACACATCTTAAAAGATTATCTTTTCTGTATTAATTCGGATGGGATGATCGAACAAATCGTTGCCCCCGAAGACAACGATTATCAAACGTTATTGGATACTTATCAACACCAAGCGAACTTCCATCGACTTGCTGAAGGCCAGTACTTCTTGCCTGGTTTCATCGACTTGCACGTTCATGCCCCGCAATGGGCTCAATCCGGAACGGCGCTCGATATCCCGCTCTATGATTGGCTTAACACCTATACCTTCCCGTTAGAATCGAAATTCGCAGATTTGGATTTTGCCGAGAACGTTTACCAAGACGTCGTTAGCACACTGCTTGCCAACGGAACGACGACAGCCCTCTACTTTGCAACAGTTCATAAAGAAGCAAGTATTCGACTTGCTGAGATCTGTGCCAAACAAGGACAACGCGGTCTGGTTGGGAAAGTGGTCATGGATCATCCTGAGAATAACCCTGAATATTATCGTGATAAGGATACGGCGTCCGCACTCGCGGATACCGAGGAATTCATTCTTGCGATTCAGGAATTAGCAAGAACAACCAAACAAGGCGTCTACCCAGTCGTAACACCGCGCTTCATTCCTAGCTGTACCGATGAGGGCTTGCAAGGACTTGGCGCTTTAGCAGCAAAGTATGATACCTATGTGCAATCACACTGCAGCGAGAGCGACTGGGCGCATGGCTATGTGCAGGATCGCCACAATAAGAACGATGCATTTGCATTAAATGATTTTGGACTCCTACGTGAGAAATCTATCATGGCGCATTGTAACTTCCTGAATGATGAGGACGCAGATCTATTCGCGGAAAAGGGCACGGCGATATGCCATTGTCCGGTCTCGAATAGCTATTTTGCGAATAGCGTGATCCCGATTGCGCATTTGCAAGCCAAAGGCGTTGAGATTGGACTTGGATCCGATATATCAGGCGGATTCTCACCAAGTCTCTTCGATAATGCGAGACAAGCTGTGATCTCTTCGCGCATGCTCGAAGACGGCGTGAATCCAGCTCTTCCTGCAGCCGAACGTGGTGTTCCGAATTCACGTATTACCATTAACGAAGCTTTCTATCTGGCAACAGCCGGGGGCGGTGAGAGTCTCAGCTTACCGATCGGCCGCTTGGAAGCGAACTATGCATGGGATGTACAGATGATCGATACGACATTAGCGACAGCTAAATTGCCGATCTATCAAGCGGATGAGGATTTGAATGATGTGTTCCAGAAGATCATGTATCTGGCACGTCCTGAGAATATTCGTGAGGTGTGGGTACAGGGCGAGAAGGTTCATACGCGGTAAGTGGATGCTTCTAGCGTATAATTAGCGAAACAATATCATTTGTAACGTTTTCTATGAAAAAGCCCTGAGTTTCAGGGCTTTTTTCGTTCATTTATTAATATAGTGAATTAACCAGTAACAACTACCCAAACAAAGAGAAATCAGCCTTCATAACATAACGAGTAATCAAAATAAGGTTTTGGGAGGTGTTCACATGTCCGGTCTTGGTGGATCTTTTACAAGCACAAGTACAATCCTTGTATTGTTCATCTTGTTAGTCATTGTCGCTTGTGCTTGTGTTGGTGGTATTGGTGATATCGGTGGTGTTGGATGCGGTTGTTAGAGCCTAATGTCGATCATACTACGAATCGACTTAACACATTCTTACTCACAATATATCTCTAGATCACACCGTTCACTTTCCAAATAAAAATGCACTCCTTAGAATCCATCGGATTCCCCCTGTGGGTTTTTCCAATGCCTATTCTAAGGGGTGCACTTCACTTGAAATATGGGTGCTTTAATTTCGGATTGGACGAGACTCGGATTGCTGACCCCGTGAAGTTCATAACTGGACTCCATCGTTATTTCAATTTATCCAAGCTTCGCTTGGCCTTCATCACGATTCTTTTCGTTTCCTTGGTATCCGAGACCTTAAGCCACTGATCACAAATCTGCATAACCCAATCCGGATTCGTCTTGCTGGCATCATTTAACCAATTACCTGCGGAGTCTTGCACATATTTGACTGAGTCAGCCTTTACCCTGTCTAGTAAGGGGAGCGCTATGCGAGGGTTTACTTTTAACTCTTGTATATGTTTGGCCCAGACACCTACGGGACGCGTCGACTCAATGGCAAATCGCCGGATATTCGCATCTGGATCGCATACCCAATCAGCCAGAAGGGCAATCGATTGCTCTAATTCCTTCGCGATCGATTCCCTCACGGCCATCCAAGCAATCTCACGGACTCCAAAATGTGCATCTGCTGCAAATGGACGAATCGATGCTAGTTTCTCTTCAAGGCTTAATCGATGATCTAATCCAATGATGTAAGCGGCCCAGCAGCGAACGCTATCAGAAGGATGTGCAGTCAGTGTGCGGAAGATTCGGGAGCTGTCATGCTGAGGCATTTGATCGAACAATTGCAGCCACTCCGTTGCGATGGAGGGGATCGTCTTCATAATTTTCGATTCCTTCGCTTCATGAAGCCTCTGCATCATGGCATGTGCCTCTTGCTCCAGACCAAGTTCAGTCAGAATGTGCTGGAGTAATGTTAAATGATCTACCGCCAGCCACTCAGTCAAATTCACCGATTGAAGTTGTCCTTGCTGCAGCAGATTCACAACTTCACTCGGAATATCTGCTAGTTTCCTTGCACCTATTCTCTCTTGATAGGCATTTCCATCCTTCGCGGGCATGTTCTCCACTCCATCGTTCATACTTTAATATAGAATACTTCTTTTTGAGGAAGATAAGATGTAGTGTGGATTACAGCTTTTCAAGTTGATCGCGATGTAGATAAATCGTTTTAAATCCTGTTTGAATCAGGTTCTCTTTCACCAATTCTTGCAAAGCTATCGTAACAGCTTCTCTAGTCGCTCCAACAAGATTGGCGATTTCTTGATGCGAAAGTGCGTAATTTATTCTCAAATACTCCTCATCGTGAGTCGAATATCCAAATTGATCCGCCATCTTTTTGACGACATAGATAATTTTTGAATGTAGATTTCCCAAGGCTAAATTTTGCGTTAAATGACTCATTCCAACAATACGATCACTCAATACTTTGATCATATTCATCATAAATCGAGGTCGTTGCATGAGATAACTCTCGAATCGATCTTTATTCATAAGGCAAATATGGCTTTCTTCGATCGTTTCAATGTAATGATCCCGTGTGCCGAGTGAGATCATATTCATCTCGCCGAACACGTTGCCTTCACACAGGATATCCGAAGTAAATTGTTTCCCTTCCGCATTCAACTTGAACAGACGTACCTTCCCTTGTTTCACAAAATAAAGACCTTCTTTGAACGTATCAGGTGTTTGTATATATGTACTTTTTGGCATGATGGTTATCGAAGTTAATTCATCCATCTCGATTAAATCTTCATTAGATAGCGACTTTAATAGATTAAATTGCGATAAATATTCAATGCGATCCATGTCTCCTCCTTGTTGACTCATTCCATATGATCATTATACATAAAAACAAATACGAATTACGATGAGAAGCATTTCAGAGTGTAGTATCGACTTCGTTGATAGAATACAGAAATCGTTGATGAGGAAAGTAGTTATACCTGTTGAGAGACTATAAAATATAGTACATAAGGCGGTGCTAGTGACATTTCAGGAATCGCTTTCATGACGAATCTAGTAGATGATTCTATACCATAAATGAACGGAGGGTATTACTGTGTCTATATTTGCAGTGGAAGGTAATCAATTTGTTTTTGACGGCAAGCCGGTCAGGCTTATTTCAGGTGCAATCCATTATTTTCGCGTCGTTCCCGAATATTGGCGGGATCGTCTGATGAAACTGAAGGCTTGCGGCTTCAATACGGTAGAAACCTATATACCGTGGAACTTGCATGAGCCAAAGGAAGGACAGTTCAACTTTGAAGGCATCGCCGACATCGTCAAGTTTATCGAGACGGCCGGCGAATTGGGGCTATATGTTATCGTTCGTCCAAGTCCGTATATTTGCGCAGAGTGGGAATTCGGCGGATTGCCGGCATGGCTGCTGGCCGATCCCGGCATGCGGTTGCGCTGTTTCCACCAACCATTCCTCGACAAAATTGACGCCTATTACGACGTCTTGTTACCGAAGTTTGTTCCGCTGCTCTGTACCAATGGCGGGCCGATCATCGCGATGCAAATCGAGAACGAATACGGCAGTTACGGCAACGACACGCAATATCTAGAATATTTAAAAGAAAGCAAGATCAAGCGCGGTATCGACGTATTGCTGTTCACCTCCGATGGACCGGGAGACTTTATGCTCCAAGGCGGCATGGTGCCGGGAGTCCTCGAGACTGTCAATTTTGGTTCGCGGCCAGAGGAATATTTCCCTAAACTGCGCGAATATCAGCCGGAAGGCCCGATCATGTGCATGGAATATTGGAACGGCTGGTTCGATCATTGGTTCGAGCAGCACCATACCCGCGATGCCGCTGATGTGGCAAAAGTATTCGACGAAATGCTGGCGATGGACGCTTCGGTCAACTTCTATATGTTCCATGGAGGGACGAATTTCGGCTTCTGGAGCGGCGCGAATGACGACGGCACCACTTATATGCCAACAATCACAAGCTACGACTACGATGTACCGATCAGCGAATGCGGCGATTTGACGGACAAGTTCTATGCCGTACGCGAGGTTGTATCCAAATATGTGGACCTCGGACCACTGGAACTGCCTGAACCGATCAAGAAAAAAGCTTACGGCCAAGTGAACATGTCACAGCAGGCTCCGCTGTTAGAATCGCTTGACAAGCTGTCGACGCCGGTGCAAAGAACTTGCACGGACCCTATGGAGCTGCTCGGACAAAACTACGGGTTTATCCTGTATACAACGCGGATATCCGGACCTCGCCCAGAGACGAAGCTAAATCTGCAGGATGTGCACGATCGTGCGCAGATCTTTGTCGACGGTGAATTCAAAGGTATCGTTGAACGCTGGAACAAAGACGCGGAGCCGATCACTTTCAGTATCCCGCCAGAAGGTGCGCAATTAAGCGTGCTAGTCGAAAATATGGGTCGAACCAACTACGGTCCATCCTTGCGAGATGTGAAAGGGATTACGGAAGGAATTCGCTTCGGGGCGCAGTTCCTGTACCATTGGACGATCCATACACTGCCTATGGAAGATTTGTCGAAGCTGGAATATACGCATACAACCGCGAAATGCGAAGGCAAGCCGACATTCTACAAAGGGACGTTCCAAGTGGATGAGGCGGCAGATACGTTCCTTGAGCTGAAAGGCTGGAACAAAGGCGTCGCGTACATTAATGGCTTCAACCTTGGTCGATATTGGGAAACAGTAGGTCCGCAAAAAACGTTGTATATCCCGGCTCCACTTCTTCGCAAAGGAGAGAACGAGCTCGTGCTCTTCGAGCTGCATGGTGCCGAAGAGCCGGTCGTAATGCTGCGAGACAGCGCTATTCTCGGATAGAAATCCACAAGAAAAAAGGAGAAGGCGATATCACGCCTTCTCCTTTCCCAATTGGGGGGCCTTTACTCAATAATTTTCTGTGCCAGTATTGCTAGGTCTTTAATGTCTACTTGGCCATCGTTATTCAAATCGGCTTGCTTATATTTCGCCCAATCTGGATCCGCTGTTGTCTTGCCATAAGCTGCTGCGACGATTGCGAGATCCCCGATCGAATATTTGCCATCGCCGTTCAGATCGCCCGGCTTCCCTTGGATCATGCTATCGGTAAAGGCCTTCAGTGCTACTGTCAATGCCGATACCGCTTGCTCGACCTGCTCCTTACTCGCATCGTTTAGATTTGCTACAGCTTTGGCTTGATCGATCGCTGCTCGAAGTATCGCTTTGGAACCTACTGGATACTGTCCAGCGCTCGTGCCTTCCACAGCCGCATCATAGATATGCTGTGCTTCTGTAATTAATGCGAGGAGGGCTCCTTTGTCGACTCTTTCTTGAATGATAGTCTTATACGTCGAACCGGTTAGCGGCATTTCCTTACCTTCACCATCCGCCAACACAAGATTCGAAAGTCCAACCGAGGCTTCACCCATCGATTTGGCAGTAAACCGCAGTTTTAATAGATCACCCTGAGCTTGTGCACCCGATGTATTCGCCAAGAGGAGCCGCAGCTTCCCATCAGATGCTTTCTTCTCGACAATTAACGTCTTCTCTTCTACAGTGCTGACGTCCATCAATTCCAACTGCTTCGCATCATAGTTGAACGTTAGATCTTGAGCGTAAACGCTCTGTGTTACATTGTTCAGTCGGTAAGTTAGATCAAAGGATTGGCCTTTAACGGTTGTCGCAGGACCTGTTAGAGATGCCTCCGGCTTATTTTTGATGCTAGGAACAAGTATGGCATCCGCCCAATCGCCATGATCTTCGGAAATGCCGTCACCGTAATCCGCGACGACGAGCTTCAGTTCCTTGACGCCTTTCACAGGGACTTCAATCGCTTTCGCTACCGTCGTCGCCCGCATTAAGCCACTGTCGTAAGCCTTCACGCCGTCCAGGAACACTTGGAAGACAATCGTGTTGCGATCCGATCCTGTTCCGCCGATTTCCTGATCCACCCCGATGACAGCCTTGAAAGCTTCGTAGCTCCGGTCGCTTAGATCATAGACGATTTCGGAGTTCGCATGCGTACCGAGCCCTTTATCGTACGTTACTGCGCCCGAAGGACCACGCAAACGAATCGGATTGCCTTCTACGCTCTGATCCTTCTGCACTGTAAGCCACCCTGACGTAGCACGAACCCACTCCATGTCGCTTAAATATTGATCCGTCACATTGAATTGAATCTCATACGTCTTTGAGAGCAGCCCATCCGAAGAGCTTGCCGTAACAATCGTCTTACCGGATAGATCTGCAGCCGGCGTTACCGTAATCCGTACATCTTTGCTCGTCGCAATAGCTTCAACTGTAGGTACCTTCTGTGTGCCGCGAAGCACGTTGTGCGTGTAGCTCGTTTTCTCCGGATCGAATCCAGTGAGCGCCCGCCCATCTACTTGAATTGAGCTGATCAAATTGACGGTCGAGATCGCTTTGCTCAGTTCCATCAAATTCGAAGTGCCAGCCGGGATCGGACGAAGCGTGTAGCTGTAGCTATATTCCTTGTTCGGTAGCAGAAGGTACGCTGGATGCGGTTTGGCTCCCCAACTGTCGTCACCGCCGACGCCCATTTGCTTATAATTCACGCGCAATGTGATGTCATCACGATGTGTAACTTGATACGGATGCAGCGGTCCATCCAGATCGTCTGGTGTGTAATGCAGCGCATTCGCCTCGATCGTCGGGGAGCCAATGGCCATAATTCCCGCGCCTTCTGGATTGGTTAGCGCTACGAATCGCACATCGGTCTTGTTCCCTGTCTCCGACGGCTCGATGTACGGGAAGAATTGCTCCTCTACCGTACCGCTGTATAACCCGACATCCGATCCCGTATTGCGGTCCTGATAATTTTCGTAAGGTCCGCGGCCATACCATGCCATTTGCTCAAATTCCTGCGGAACGGTCATGAGACTTCCTACTTCAGGAATTTCCGGAAGCGTGCTTGCCCCCGGCTTCAAGCTGTTCGAGACGGTAATGTCGCCATTCCCGAAGATCGTATAAGACGTCTTATACGAGGAGACGGTCGTCGTTGGCAGCGTCCCTTCCACATCGATCCTCACGATTTTTTCGCCGATCTTCGTTACATTCACCTTGGTAACATTTCGATTCTTCCCAGCGTTCTTCCAAGTCGCCATCCGGGATGGGCCGCCGTTACCTTTGTCATTGTCAATCGGGGCACGCCAGTAATTCGGTATCGGCCCGTTTTTGATCAACGATTTGCCTTTATAATTGAAGCTCTGAATCGTTCCTGCCGCTTTATCAAAGGTCAATTCGATGTCGTCATTCTGGATCTTCACTTGCGTACCCTGCTCTTCCGTCGTCAGATTCGGCATCTTCGACAGATCAAGTGCGGTCTGCGCTGGCGTATTCACCGGTAATTTGTACTGCTGCTTCGCCACCACATGGCCCTTGGAAGCCCATAACGTATCGTTCTTCAACGTGAAGCTGATATTGAGCCAATACTCGACACCTGGTTGCTCTTTCGGCCACACATAAGGAACTGTAACTTGCTTAGACGTTAGCGCCGGGATATCCAATCCCGTTAGGTCTCCGTGCTGAACGACTTGATGATCTGCTCTTAACTCCCAAGTAGCATCGTATTGATTAACATTGCTAAATAGAAATTCATTCTTAATCTCGACGAGCCCTTTCTTAAGATCTACGTCCTTCACGTTAATGTTCTGGTAGACCTGCTTAACTTCCCATAGCTCAGGCTGTACGGTGCGATCAGCCGAAATCAAGCCATTGGCCATAAAGTTGCCGTCATTCGGATTGTCGCCGAAGTCGCCGCCGTAAGCGAGATATTCATGCGACTCCAGCGGGATGGACTTGGCATCCGATACATTGAAATCCATCCATAACACGGTACTTGAATCCGGCGAGCGGTCCATATTATTTAACTCCGTTAACGATAATCCGCGATTATAGACACGAACTTTATCGAAGCTCATGTTGGAAGTTCGGCCTCTCTCCGCATCTTTGCCGATCGTAAGCGGATATGAACTTGCGGCAAGACTTCCTGTATAGACTTTAGTTGCGACGATTTGTCCATCAAGATAGAGACTCAAGTTCGAGCCGTCATAAGTACCTGCCACATGATGCCATTGATTCAGCCAATTCGCAGGCAAGTTCGCCGTCGCCGCGGTCCAGACGCCACCTTTGTAGACGAAAAACTCCAATTTGTCCGTACCGTTCATTTTCAGGGCAAATTGCGTGTCGCCTTTGGCGATGATTGGACTATTGGCGATGCTCGCGAGCGGTTTCACCCAAGCCTCGACGGTCAGTGGGCCTGTTAGGTTATACTTGGCATCGTTAGGTAGCGTAACCGAAGCAGAAGCCCGATCTTTCGCCTGTAGGACGCCAGTTACACCATCAGCCTGTTCCACGACACTTCCAGTGTAATCCGCTTGATAAGACTGATTCGCATCCGTCAGATAGAGCTTTTCTGACGGCGTCTTCATGCGCACCGCTTGATCCACCCAATCCCATATGAACCCGCCTTGCAAATTCGGATATTTCTTGATCATATCCCAATATTCTTGAAGATTGCCCGTACTGTTCCCCATTGAATGCGCATATTCGCACATAATATAAGGTCTTGGATCACTACTCTTCGCATACGTTTCAAGCGTCGAAACTACTGGATACATGTGGCTGACCATATCCGTGACCTTCGCGTCATTATAGCCTTCATAATGAATCGGGCGCGTCGGATCTAGACTGCGGATATAATCCGATTCCGTCTTGAAATTCGATCCTTGGCCAGCTTCATTGCCAAGGGACCAGATGAGGACAGACGGGTGGTTCTTATCGCGTTCGACCATGCTGCGGGCCCGATCCTTAATATTCTCGGTCCACTCCGCTTTGTTCGTCGGGACAGATCCGTTGACGCCGTGCGTCTCCAGGTTCACCTCGTCCAAAATATAAATCCCATATTGATTCGCAAGCTCATACCAGAATGGATGATTCGGGTAATGCGAGGTACGGACCGCATTAATGTTAAACTGCTTCATCAATTTGATGTCTTGAATCATCAGATCCAGATCAATCGCATGACCCGTATCCGGACTGCTCTCATGCCGATTGGCACCTTTTAGCATAATCGGCTTACCATTGAGCATCATTTGTTGCTTGCCGCTGTCGCCCACCATCACCTTCACTTCGAATTCCCGGAAGCCAACACGTGTACCAGCTGTCTCAATGACCTTCCCCGTGTCATCTTTAAGACTAAATACGAGGGTATACAAATTCGGTGTCTCGGCTGACCACTTGAGCGGATTCGCGACTAGTTTGGAGCCGCTAGCCTGAACTTCAGCTTGACCGTTCAGATCTGCCTTCATCACGACGGGCTCCGTCAGCACGGGTTGATTGTTCGCGTCATAGAGCATCGCTTCAACGGTATGCTTTTCCTCTGACGCACTCGCACCATCTTTTTTCACGTTGACCTTCAATTGCAGATCTGCATCTTTATAGTCCGCGTCCAAGTCCGTCACGATTGTGAAATCCCGGATATGAACCGACGGCGTACTGTACAAGAACACATCGCGTTGAATGCCACTAACGCGCAAGAAGTCCTGATCTTCAAGCCAACTGCCATCTGACCAACGGTAGACTTCTACGGAGAGTGAATTCTCACCTTCCCTTAAATACGGCGTAATATTGAAATCCTTAGCCGTATAGCTGTCTTCAGCGTATCCGACCTGCTGGCCGTTCACCCACACATAGAATGCGCTTTCAACACCTTGGAACGAAATAAATGTCTGCCGATCCTTCCAATCTGCCGGAATCGTGAAGGTACGCTTGTAAGAACCGACTGGGTTGTACTGCGTTGGAGCGAAAGGCGGCTGGACATTCGGCGTATTGCCGTTGCCCCAGAACGGGTATGTAACATTGGTATAAATCGGAAAATCATAGCCTTGCATCTGCCACTCCCCTGGCACTTTAATGTTCTTCCAACCACTGGAGTCATATGTATCCTGGTAGAAATCCACTGGGCGTGTGGCTGGGTTATTCGCCAGATTGAATTTCCATTCACCGTTCAACGAACGATAATAAGGCGACGGATGTTCGGTCATCGCTGAGATCATATCTGCACCTTTCAATGCGGAATCGACATCCCCAAAGGGAATAAAAGATGCATGTGCTGGCTCACGGTTCACCTGAAAAACGGTCGGATTGTTATTCCATTCGGGGTAGCCATTCGCAGGTGCAGCCCCCGCAGTTAATCCCCAAAATGTATTCGCCACCATGAGCAGCATGAGTAGTAACGACAATCTTTTTTTCATCAACGTTACAAAGCCTCCTTCTCAGATAATTAATGCCGTCCTCCTCTAAATTCTTGCTGTGTGCCTTACAATACCATTATTACGTTGCCCCCGTCGCAATTACATCCAAAATCCTCATATGTTCTAGGGAAATTCTCATCAATTCGTAGGAAAAGAAAAAAGGCAACTCCGTCGAAAGGAAGTTGCCTTAACGTGCATGTCTTCGTTTGGTTCGTCACTACTGATTTAACTCCGGAAGCTCGTCGGCAATTTCATAATCGATGACAAGCTCAACAGGTAATTCCATTAAAACTGAAGAGACACCTTTTGATCTTTGCTTATCTCCAAGGACAGATAACCATCGATCGGTTCAAGGGTCCAGTCTTGCTTCCCATCTTCTTGGACAATTGCCGATTTATCGGATTTCATTCTAAACGTATTGTCGACACAGCAAGAGACCTCCAGCTGACAGACTTGCATGCAATCCCAGACAAGGGATATTTCGAACCCTCCGCGAACGCGAACGCCCGATAACGATCCACTCTGCCAAGCGGAAGGAATCGCAGGCAATAATTCGACATACCCTCTGTGGGATTGAACAATCATCTCTGCAATGCCCGCCGTATAGCCGAAATTTCCGTCAATTTGAAAAGGAGGATGGGAGCCGAGAAGATTCGGAGATATACCGCTGCCTCTCCCCCCATAGGCTGTAACGACGTTAAAAATGCGCTCTAGCAGCAGAAAAGCACGTTCCCCATCCTTCAAACGAGCCCATAAACAAACCTTCCACCCAAGACTCCAGCCTGATCCAGCATCGCCGCGCCTGTTCAACGTTTGCCGGACGGCATCCAGCAAGACACCGTCAGTCAGTTGATTCCCCGGAAAAACTCCGTAAAGGTGGGAAACATGACGATGGTCTTGATATTCATCCTCATAGTCTATGAGCCATTCTTGCAGTTGGCCGTACTTGCCGATTTGCATCGGATGCAGACGTGCCTTGGCCGCAGCCATATGCATCACCCATTCATCTTCAACTCCAAGAATAGCGACCATTTTTAAGCCATTTTCGAATAAATCGTTGATCATCTGAAGATCCATCGTCGCTCCCTGTGTGACAGCTCCCAACTGACCTTCATTCGAATAAAAATGATGCTCCGGTGAGGTCGACGGCGATGTAATCAAATATCCGCTTTCATCCTCTACCAGCCAATCCAGGCAAAATTGAACCGCGCCTTTCATTAACGGATACACTTCTTCGGCAAGAAATTGTTTATCCTGCGTGTACTCGTAGTGCTCCCATAAGTGGCGGCACAGCCAAACCCCGGACATCGGCCAGAACGCCCACGCCGGATCTCCGTGCCGCTCTGCGCCTACAGGCTGTGCATGTCTCCATAAATCCGAGTTGTGATGCGCCGTCCAGCCCTTTAGTCCAAACCGCTCCTCAACCATTTTTCTGCCGTTTACTGACAGCTCCTGAATCGCCTTAAGCAGCGGACGGTGGCATTCGGACAAATTCGTCACTTCCGCAGGCCAATAATTCATTTCCGTATTAATATTCAGCGTGTAATTGCATCCCCAGGGCGGCCGTACCATATCGTTCCATATCCCTTGCAGGTTGGCCGGCTGCGTCCCTTCCCGGGAAGAGGCAATCAGCAAGTAGCGTCCGAAATGAAATAACAAGGCAACCATTGCCGGGTCGCTAGCACCATATTTTTGGATCCGCTTATCGGTGTCAAGTATATCGTCCCCCTGGTCAGTTTCACTTAGAGTGAAATCGACTCGATCAAAAAGCTCGCGGTAATCGCGTATATGCTCTTGTTTCAATTGATCGTACGGAATTTCCATCGCTTTCGAAAGAATCGACTCATTCAGACGGGTCAGCACGTCAAAATCGGTGCCGGGCAATTGATCGTAGCCGTTGAAGGACGTCGCAACCGCAAAGTAAAGAACGACCTTCGTCGCGTGTTGAACGGATAGCTTGCCGTTTCGGTATGCAGCTTGGCCATCTTCGATCGAAGCACCCAATCTCCCCTCGAAATGAATCGCTTTCGTGTTGCCTAATTCTCCATACACAATCGGCTGCAAATCCTCTTCGTAATAACCCGGTGCACAGTATTCGGGACATATCCCTTGCACGAACAATGCATTGTCATCTTGCAACGTAAATGCTCTGTGCGGACTGTCCAAGGTCACATCAAAGTTAAGCTGCTTGGGAATGGAGCTTGTCAGTCGGATTGCCAACACTTGATGGGGATTGGATATGAAAGCTTCACGCGTATATTCGACCGGACCGATCGTGTACGTTACCGAAGAGAGCGCGCGTTCAAGATCTAGCGACCGTTTATATCCCCGGCCTTCCTCGCCGTGCATAAAGCGTATGGTCAAGTTACCAAGAGGCATATACACTTGCGCATAAGGGCCGAACATGTTTTTCGTCTCCTCGTCCGCCTCGCTGTATTGATGTTCTCGAAGGAGCTGCCTCACTTTCTTGAGCGATTCCCGGTCATCATGAGGCTTATACCGATTTGGGGGACCAGACCACAACGTATCTTCGTTCAACTGAAAGCGATCCTCTCCTACGCCTCCAAAATGCATGGCACCTATTCTCCCGTTGCCAAGCGGCAATGCCTCCGACCAATGCATCGCAGATTTGCTGTATGATAAACGTTTCATATCGTTCTCACAACTCCTCATCTCCAATTACAACAAGGAGCGTGACAACATCACGCTCCTAAGTTCAACTCAATTCATATCCATTATTTCTTAAAAGTCTCGTCATAGGCTTTATTGATTAGCTCAAGAGCTCGGTCAGATCCAAGTTTTTTAACCTGTGGAATAACTTCCGAATCCCATTTATCAATGCTTTGCTTACCGATAATTACATTTACCGAAGCTTCCTCTACGTAGGTATCAATAGCCGTTTTGAGGTCGGTATATTCTTTTTTCGCATTCGTATCGCTAAATTTCGCATCAAAGGATGGCTTGCCAAAACCTTTGTTTTCTTCCAAAAATGCTACCGATTTTTTCATGGCAGCACCATTTAACTCAAAAGTATTAATAGCAGCTTGATTTACAACAGCGAAAAGGTTTTGGTCGTTAAGCCCCTGGTTCTTGATCGAACCATTTGGTGTAGCAGGAGTTTGGAAATCCTTTAAAAATTTCACAGTATCATCGGAATTCTTTTGATAAGATTCGCCTTCGATACCAAATTGCATGGCATCGATACCTTGCGGGCTGTACATCCAATTCAGAAAATTAACCAATTCATCTTTGTATTTCGATTGGTTTGAAATTACTTTGTAACTTCCTAAATAGCCACTTAAAACACCGGTACCAACTCGAGTATTGTTGTAAGCAGGTTGAAGCATAGCCGTAAATTCAAAGCCTTGGGGAATTTTGCTTCCCATTTGTTGAACAATCTCGTCGCCAACTTGTGGGTAGTCAAAGGTCACAAAACCTTTGTTTGTAGCTAACATTTCATTCCATTCATCATCTGTAATCGTAGTAAAGTTTGGATTTAATAAGCCTTCAGAATACAGTTTATTCAAGTAAACCAACGTCTCTTTGTAGGCTGGGATTTCTGGACCGAATAAATATTTGTGCTCAGCATCGTCAAGATAGAAAGTGTTATACGTTCCTCTATAGTAAGCTTGGTTGGCAATGAGGTGAGTCGCGCCCCATCTTACAAAATATGGGTAAGAATCAGGGTAAAGTTTCTTCAGTTGAACTAAGGTCTTGTATAAATCGTCAAACGATTCGAACTTCGTGGATAGATTGTTTTTTGCAAAAATATCAGTTCTGCCGAGCATAACTTCATCGGCACGATATGGCACATCATACATTCTTGGGGCGCCATAATATTTGCCGTTAGGCGAACGAGTCAGATCCATAGCAGGTGGATATTTTTCTAACATTGCTTTGTAATTATCAAGCTTCCCTGATTCCAAATACGGCGTTAAATCTAAGAATGCTCCTTGTGGACCATAACGGTCCGCATTATCGACTCCTAACGTAATCAAATCCGGTAGCGATCCAGATGCTAACATGGTATTCAATTTTTGTTTATAATCTGCACGGGCTACAGTAATGGGTTTGATTTTAATATTCGTATACTTTTGAATGGTCTTAAAAATTTCTTCGTCACCAGTGTATGGGGTATTACCCTGTAAGAACCAAGTCACTTCAATTGGTTTTTCGCTAATTTTTTGTTCGGCGGCATTTGAGTCTGATGTCTGTGACGGCTCTGTGTTTTTGGCAGATTCGCTTGGCTTGCTGCTGCACCCTGCAGCAAACAACATCATAACAGCTACAAATAAGACCAATAATCTTTTCATGATATTTCTCCTTTTTAGTAAATTTTATGAGTTACCCTTTAATTGAGCCAATCATAAGACCCTTGACAAAGTACTTTTGTATAAAAGGATAAATACACATAATAGGAAGGGTAGTAATGACAATAGATGCCATTTTCAAAGACTCCGTTGCCGCGTGATTTATATTACCATAGGCATCTTTATCGCTTGGATCGAAGGTTGCAGATACCAAAATACCTCTTAAAATCATCTGCAAAGGATACTTTTCAGTGTCGTTTAAGTAAAGCAACGCATTGAAATATCCATTCCAAATGCCAACAGCTGTAAATAAACCGATGGTTGCCAAGATTGGCTTGGAAAGCGGTAAAATGATTTTTACTAATATTTGAGGATCAGTGGCCCCATCAATGTAAGCAGATTCACTTAAGCTTTCCGGTATATTCCTAAAGAAGGATCTCATGAGAATAATGTTCCATGCGGACAACGCCCCCGGAAGAACCATAACCCAAATGGTGTCTAATATATGCAGGGACTTATAAGCCAGATAAGTTGGAATCATACCGCCACCAAAAAACATGGTTATCAGGTATACCTTGGAGATAAATGAACGCATTTGAAACTTATCTTTGGAAAGCGGATATGCTGTTATGGCTGTGAAAACTAAGGTAAAAAACGTTCCAAGCGCGGTATACACAATCGTGTTTTTATATGCGGTAAAAAAAATAGGATGGTTTATCATGGTCTTGAATGCACCTAGATCAAAACCTTTTGGGAAAAAAGTAACTTTCCCTGCAATGACTTCTGCGGGATCGCTAATAGACACAGAGACAACGTAAACAAAGGGATAGAGCATAGCTAGTACAACAATAGCCAAAATGATGTACACAACGGAAAGAAAGACCCGATCTCCCAATGGTTCTTTGATTCTATAAGGATTTTTCTTCATGACATCACCATAAACTTTCCTTTAGAAGTTTTCTGGAAAAATAGTTTGCTCCAAATACAAAAACAATGGAAACCAAACTGTTAAACAACCCAATCGCACTTGAAAATCCATAATCTTGGTCGATTATACCTTTGCGGTAAACATAAGTAGAAATAACATCGGCAACATCATAGGTGGCAGGGCTATACATTAACAGAATTTTATCGAATCCAACACTGACAATACCGCCAATGGATAAAATTAACAATGTAATGATGGTTGGACGGAGGCTGGGCAAGGTGATGTGAATAACCTGTTTAAACTTAGAACAGCCATCCATCTTAGCCGCTTCATACATTTCTGCGTCAATCCCTGTAATGGCCGCCAAGTAGAGTATGCTGGAATAACCAATTTCCTGCCAAATACCTGAGCCAACATACAAGCTTCTAAAGTAACCGGATTCGTTAAAAAATTGGATCGGCTCAACACCGAAATTTGCTAGCAATTCATTGACAATTCCACTACCACTAAAAATGGATTTCATAATGCCCACAATGACAACAATCGAAATAAAATAAGGCAGATACGTAGCGGTTTGAATAAATCTCTTCATTTTGGGATGTATCACTTCGTTAATTAACAAAGCCAGAATAATGGGTGCGGGAAAAGACCAAAGCAAGTTAGTAAGACCAAGAACAAACGTGTTTTTTATAATTCTAAAAAAGTTTGGATCATTAAAAAATCGAATAAAGTTGTCAAATCCAATCCATTCAGAGCCTTTAATTCCTAAAAACAAACTGTAATTTTGAAAAGCTGTTACGACACCGACCATGGGATAATAAGCAAACAAGGCAATCATAATTAACCCTGGGAACGACATCAACAGAAGAAAGCGGTTACATTTCCAATCATAATTTAACTTAGAAATAAATGACCTTTTGGATAATTTTTCGGTAGTCGTCGACAAGAGCTCACCTCATCCCCTTTTTTTGAAACAATCGAATTGCTTGAGGATCACGCATTCGCTGCCCTCGATCCCCTGGACGGTAGAACTCCTTTCGCGAACGAAGCCCTCATTATTTTACATGCTCTACTAGATGTAAGCGGATTCAAACTATGTCATGAATATCGATGAATCCATGTCATGATTAATACTTAAATCTTACTCTCCCGCCAATGTGAGGTTAATGTCTTCATCCTGGATTCCACATTAAAATAGCGCTTTCAATATGTCTCTACCGAGTTCGTTATCAGCCTCCTATTAATCACATTTTATGGGTTTTTGATATAGAAAAATACTGCACTCAGCAACGATTTCTGCACTCTATCAACGAAATTCATCGCAATGAGTGAAAAAAAGAAAAAATAAAAGGTCAGCCAGAATTGGCTAACCTTTTAGCGCGATGTCCCCATGAACTTGGGCTTCAATATGCAGTTGATAGAATGCAAAAATGGAGGGCTGATTAGATCAACTCTCCATCCTTGTTTCTAGTTAGAACAGACAGCTCCCGGTATAAAGGGATAACAACGCGAACCGTCGTCCCTACACCCAATTCGCTCTCGATCGTGATACCGAACGATTCTCCGAATTGCAGTTTGATCCGTTCATTCACATTTCGGATTCCATAACCAATACTCTGACCTTCAGATCCAAATATTTTACTCACCGTCTCCTCGCTCATCCCGACGCCGTTATCGATGACTTTCATGACGATGGTTCCTTCTTCCTGATAGGCGATGATCCGGATATGAAGGGGCTCTTCGGACATGGCATGCTCCAAGGCATTTTCAACGAACGGCTGTAAAATCAGCTTCACTGTATCGTATTCCAAGACAGAGAATTGAATGTCATAGCTGACATCCAGCCTGTCGACATGCTTTATCTTTTGAATGCCAATGTACGAACGGACCTGCTGAATTTCCTCGCGAATCGGGATGATCGATCTCCCTTGATTCAGGGTTAGACGATAGAACATGGCCAGCTCTGTGACCATTTGGTGGAGCTTCTCCGTTTCGCCTAAACGCGCGAGTCTGCTAATCGAAGATAATGTATTGTACAAAAAGTGCGGTTTAATTTGAGCCTGAAGTGCATCCAGCTCGGCTTCTTTCTTCTGCAAGTTGCTGATGTAGACCTCCTGAATGAGGTCTTCTATATTCTCAGCCATTTCATTAAATGCTATGGCAATTTGCGCAAACTCATCCGATCCAGAATATTGGACCCGCTTCGCAAAATTCCCTTCCTGAAAGACTCGGAGTGAGCGAACAATCCTGGAGATTTGCTTCGAAAACGTATTCGATATAATCGCGCTGATCACCACGAGTACCAAAAAACTTGCTAAACAGACGAGTAGTGTAACATTCTTTACTTTCTGCGCAGCATGTTCCAACTCCTGAAGCGGAACAAGCGCCATAATACGCCATTTTGTTCCGTCGACGGGCTCATGAATTTGCATATAAGCTTCCGCCTCAGATTGCCAATGCTGCGGGAGCGGATTGCTCCTATTCTCGTATACAGTTTCGTTCTGCTCGTTGATCACGGCGAAATACCCTGGGATGCCATCTCTGCTGTCGCTATAATTCAGGTTTCCGAATAAATCATCCATTTTGACGGTAATCCGCATCGTACCAATCGGCTTAATGGTCTGGAAATCCATCATCTTTCTAAGCCAAGAAACATTCCCAAATTTCGAATCCGAACCAACCTGCATCCATATGGAGTCTACAGGCATGTCATCAAAACTTCTCACCCAATCCAACTGCTCGATGCGATGATAATGAATCAGATTATACCGTTTGCCATCCAAGAGCGGGTCTTCACCGGTCTCTGTATCATAAATTTCCGGTAAGCTTTCATTATGCAATAACAAATCAATCACGACGTTATTCGGAGACAAGTTCAATGCCGATTCCAGCTTTGGAATGATCTTATCCTTAACGGTCTGATAACTTTCCAAGGGCTCATACCGTTTGTTGAATGCCCGCTGCAGCGACTGGTCCAGATAAAGCTGATTATCGACCTGCTCTACCGTTTTCATTCTTCTCTCAACATTATCATTAGCCTGCTTTAACGTGCTTTTCACATTTTGAATCGTCTGTTCTTTTACATATTGTACAGAGGTATTATAAGCATAATAACCGATCGTAATAACTGGCACGATAACCAGAAGCATATAAGAAGCCATTAATTTATATCTGAAAGTGAACCGTTTCATAGTTGACCACGGCCTTGCTTACGATAATCGACCGGCGGAAGACCGAAGCTTTGCTTGAAATGTCTGCTGAACATCGTCAGATTCTGGTAACCTACCAGGTGCGCCGCTTCAAATATTTTCAATTTCGGGTCCTGAAGTAATTCCCGCGCTTTCTCCATCCGTTTCTTCGTAACAAAATCACTAAACTGTTCATCGGTTACCTCTTTGAACAAATAACCCAAATAGTTGGGTGAAAATCCGAACAGCTTGGCTACATTCCTGAGTTGCAGTGATTCTACCAGATTCGCTTCAACATATCTTTCAATTTCATCAATCAGCTTCCGGTTCGGATTTTTCTTCTTGTTATGCAGATGCTCAGAAACCTCATACAATTGCTTACGAAGCCACGACTTGATGTCGTCAATCGTCTCAAAATCGTACAGTATGTTCAAATTTTTCAGTTCGATGCTTAATAGGTCATATAGACTGACGTTCAGTGATTGCAGGAAAAAATCCGTTTTGGAAACGACATACAACGCAAAATTATAAACTGATAACTTGTCCTTAAGGCGTTGCACCAATTCGAAAAGCTGTTCCAAGCTGTCATGAATGCGTACAAGGTCATAGTTAGCGGTGGCCTCAAACATCTTGTCCATAATCTGCTCCAGGTTAAGCGATGTTTGAACGATCTCGCCCGCCGTTTGCTCCTGCGTGATGACCCGACATTTGCCGATGAACATTTTCGTTGCAAGCGCCTCACGGGCTTGTAGGTAGGACTCAGGGGCGTCTTGAAGGGAGGCGACCTCTGAGCCCAGTCCAACCGTAATGGTCAAATTAGAATGGTTACAGACATGTTCAACCAAAGACTGCATCGCTTCCGCAGCATCGAGCCTTGCAGCGTTAATGACGATGACAACCTTGTCATCACCTGTTTTACAATAAATCCCCAGCTGCCGGTCTTGAAGATAATCACTGATCAACCGAAATCCATGATCGATGGCGAATCTTCGCTGATCATCTGAAAACGCCTTCAACTTCCAGGCCATGTCATCCATTTCGATAATACCAACGCAGCATGGTCCGCCATGCCAATAGATTCCGCTTCTCTCATAAAGTCTGTACAGGGTGCTATAATCGATCGTCCGCCGAAGCCACTGATACATCATTTCATTCTGCAACAGCGGAATCGATGAGTCCAGTTGCTCTTCCTTCTTCATTTGTTCCTGTTCGTACTTCAATTGCTCTCTGACAAGCTGCAGCGTGTTCAGCAGCTCTTGATCATCCACAGGTTTTAGAATGTAAGAACTGGCATTCATCGCAATCGCTCTTTTGGCATATTGGAAATCCTGATGACCACTAATAAAAATGATTTTCAAATGGGGAAGCAAACTTCTTGCCTGCTCGGCCAGCTCCAATCCAGACATAATCGGCATCTGGATATCGGTGATCAGAATATCAACTGGCTGTTCACGCAACAGGTTCAAGGCTGCCCCTCCCCCGTGTACTGCACCAACGATCGCCATGTCAAGCTGCTCCCAAGGGGTAAAACGCTGCAATACTTCCAAATCTAACTGTTCATCATCTACTAGCAATACGTTATATATGGCAATCAGTCCTTATAAAAATGTATAGAGTATACTATAATAGTATACTCTTCCATTCGACAATTCTGTAGGTATTTGTTTCTATTTGTTACTATTTGTTACTATTTGTCGTTTAATTATAATCAGATTATCCTGCCACTTCTTCTGAACATGTTTCAGCTTTAACTTCATTACTCCATTCACTATAACCAGCAACGTTTTTAGCCCTTACCTGTACCGTATGACTGGAGCGCGGTGAGAGACCCGTTTGTGAGAAATCACTAGTAACATTGCTAATAACACTGCCATCAAACATCATGTCGTATTGCAGAGCTCCCGGTGATTCATCCCATTTTATATTTAGAATGGATTCATTTTCTGCCGCGACTGTCAAATTTTCTGGAACGGGAGGGATTTGAGGAAATTCCCCAGAACCAAACATAAACCAGTTCAGTTTGCACAGATCGTGATTCGCACCATGAAACACAAGATATACCTTTTGAATTCCAATAACTTTTGTAGTAAGATCACTCTTCACATTGACATACTGGTTGATATCACCTGTGTTTGGAATAGGAAGTATACTAATTAAATCACCATCAATGCTGTCAAGTCTTACCTCCATCGTACCTCCAGTGAATGAACTTGCTACACGTGCATTAAACCATGCTGCATCACCAGCACCAAAATCGACCTGATCATATTGCAACCAATCTCCGTCTTTCAGATTAGATATACTTAGATCATATTCACGGTTTGCATCATCACTTGTCCATTCTGTTTTGGCGTTGATTTGCAGTTCCTTATCGGATACAAAATTTTGATCGTCATAGCGCTCTGCATCAATCTTTCTATTGATACCGAAGAGGTTACCCTGATTTTCTGTCGTTGTTAATTCAAAGGAATCTACATCTACATATCCGCCAAGCTTGATGGTTGCATAATTGAAAATACCGAATCTCATTCCGACATAGGTTCCATATTGCATATCGTATCTTCCACCAAGTCTTGTAAAGTGGATGCCGTCTATACTATAGGTAAACTCCATTCGATATTCGTTTCTTGGCGTCTCAGCTCTGAACCATACTTCTTGAATGCTTTTGGGTAAGGTCACGACTGCATGCTCAATCGAATTATCGTTAATCACGATCGATTGATGACCTTCATCATATTTCATTCCGATAAAAGTAAATTCTTTTTGCATCAAGCATAGACCCGCTACATCACCATTCGCCATATGACTCACATCGAGCTTCACGGTCCCTACACAATCCGGCCCAACGACGCGTTGCGTGAGCGTATTTCTCGCGTAGGTTAAGTTATCTGTTACACTTGAAGTATGAAGTCTCACAAATCCTGGTCTTTCTTCAAGACTCCATTTCCTGTTATCCGGATTGTGATTCCATTGCCACTGTAACCCTATCTTATTCGTGCTGAAGTTATCCGAAGTTGGAAGCGCCTTTGGTTCAACATGCTCTAAATTGGGTATGTTAGGCTTTCTATGCGTAACAACAGCTTTTTCACCATCGACCTGCCCCATATACGGCCAGCCATTCTTCCATTCAACAGGCTGCAGTGTAGGTACTCTTCCGAGTTTAGACCGATCTTGGAAGATGATCGCCCACCATTCTGAAGTACCATCCTCCTGAGGAACATCAACAATTCCCCCTTGATGAATGCCATTACCCCAGAAATTCATAAAGCTTGTCATAATATCTTCAACTTCATAAGGTCCATTTGCTAAATCCTTTGTTCGAATGGCAACTTCTTTTTTGGAGCCATGCTTCCAAATCGGCGTCGTTAGAATATAGTAGAAACCATTGATTTTATATACATGAGCGCCCTCATTATACCCATTGTAACGATGACCGGGAACTGGATAAGCATAAATCATCTTCCCGTTTCTCCGGGCATCAGGTTCTCTCTTAGATATGATAGATAGTTGCCCTGATTCTTCATTCACGATCTCTAATTCACTAAGATAGAGTTCTCCTTGTCCATGCACGACATAGATTTTTCCGTCATCATCAAAAAATAATCCTGGATCATAAAGTTCGTCTTCCAGTTTATACAGTGTCCATGGACCTTTTGCGCTATCTGCAATACTTACATATGCAGCATCTCTATTGATATTAAACATAAGATAGAACTTACCGTTATGATATCTTAAACTCGTTGCCCACGGACCCTCATCATAAACATCACCATTGATAAGGTCGTATGGGTCACCTTCCATGCGATCTACAGCATAACTTTCATATTCCCAATTCACTAAGTCTTTAGAACTCATAATGGGACATCCTGGAAATAAATGCATACTGGTGGATGACATATAATAGGTGTCGCCAACTCTTATAATATCATTATCCGGATAGTCACCCCACATGATTGGATTTGTATAGGTACCATTCCCATTGTCAGCAATCCATCCATTTGTAGGAATCATTGTAGTAGTTGCAAGATCTGTAACTTCTCTTCTCATCGTTCGTAGTACCTCCATTTTTTAGAAATTCACGATATTACGCAATAGGCAAAAATATATCAAAAAATGTAAGAGCATACACCAATAGTATACTCTTACATTCGACAAACCTGTAGTTATTTACCGTTTATTTTATTCAGGTTATCCTGCCATTTCTTCGCTACAAAATCGAGTACTTTAGGGAAACCAAGCTTTTGCATTTCTTCATTCGTCTTATTCAGGATCGACTCCACTTCCGCGTCATTCTTGGCATAAATCATGGTGGAGAACGCTTGATCAAACATATCTTTCACCGACTGCAGAATAATGCCTTCTTCAGAGTCCCCTTGCGGGTCCGTATTCGCAAATGCTGTAATGTCCATAGACGTCTTCCAAGCGACGTTCACCTGCTGCTGCGTTTGGAAATCCTGCTGCTCTTTAGGAAGAAGACTTTCTCTGGCTACTTTGGCTAGATCGACCCAAGTTGCATTTCCGGCCATCATGTTGTCGGAAATGTGCAGCTTATCCAATTCTGCTTTGTCCATCGTTTTATATTTGTCATTAGGGATTGGAATCCCGTTCTCGTCCTTCGTATCCCACAGGAATCCCGGAGGTCCAAACCAGAGAACTGACTGCCCCTCGTTGCTTGTCGCCCAATCCAGATAAGCGAAAATTCGTTCAGGATCTTTCGCATTCTTCGTAATGACGATTTTGCCGCCGCCTTCTCTACCTGTATAGTTAGGATAAATTTTGTTCTTGTCCAAACCTTCTTTGTGGATTGGCCAAATAAATTCATATCCACCATCAGGATCTTGTGCGCGGAGCGTAGAGTTCGGAACACGCGCTCTGCCCGATAAGTTCGCACTAATGGAAAAAGCTACTTTCCCTTGGCTAAGCTTCTCTATCATTTGATCAGCCTTTTGTGTGAACACATCTTGCGTCATCAGCTTGTCGCGATACAATCGGCTAGCAAACAGCATAAACTCTTTGAAAGCAGGGTCTTCTGTAATCGGCTTCAACGTGTTGCCTTCCGGATAGAACATTCTGCTCATAAAATACGGCGTGCCGTTCTCTTTAAACGCGGAATACATCATCTTGATATCGTATGGAGCGCCAACTTCAAGCGGGATTACATTCGGATATTTTTCTTTGACTGCACGCAGATAGCTCTCTAATTCCGTTAACGTCTCCAGCTTTGGCGAGCCCATTTCTTTATAGATTTTCCGGTTCACAGCCCAACCGCCGTTCCCGTTCATATGATCGCCACCAACATACCATTCCGGAAAGACATACAGCTTGCCGTCTTCCGAACGGTTAATGTTGATAATCTGGTCGCCAGCAGCCTTCTTCAAGTTCGGATATTTGTCGAGATACGGATCAAGCTCCACCAATTGGCCTTCACTGATCAACCGATCCAGCTCGGGTCCGGGACTAAGCGAAATCACTTCAGGCAGCTCGCCGCTAGCATACATGGCGTTGAATCGTTGTTTGGCGTTGCCGTTCGTTGGAAGATAATTAATGGATACCTTCTTGTTTTCCTGAATCCACTTGGTCGTAACCGTCTCTCCCCAAGGAGCAGGCTGCCATCCGTCATCAAAGTTGTACATCGAAAACTCTAGCGGTTGGTCTTGGCTTGCAGTTTCTCCGACATTACCATTCTCTGTTGCAGCTTTGCTCTCGTCTTTGTCGCTTCCGCAGCCAGATAACAGTGTACTGACTGATAGAACCGTAACCAATAAACAGGTCAGCCATTTTTTCTTGTTCATTGTTTCGATTACCCCTCTCGAACAATCTTTTTATATGTTATCACCTATCGGCGTATAACATCTCCCTATTCTTTCAATGATCCGACAAGTACCCCTTTGACAAAATACTTCTGCACGAATGGATACACCATAACAATTGGAATGGTTGCTACCATCGTAGTCGCCATAACGATAGATTTATGCGTGACACTCTGCGCGTTCTGCAGAAATTCCTGTTTGGTCGCACTGATCACCGTTGAGGATTCAAATGATAAAATCGATTGTATGGTTTGGTTCAGAATAACTTGTAATGGCAGCAGTTTCTGATTCGAAATATAGATTGAAGCATCAAACCATGAGTTCCAGTGACCAACCGCCGTGAACAGCGATAGCGTCGCGATGACCGGTCCTGATACCGGCAGAACAATTCGGAAAAAAGTATTGATGTGATTGCATCCGTCGATTCTGGCCGATTCCTCCAGTCCGTCAGGAAGCCCTAGGAAAAAGGTGCGGAAGATGATCATATTCCAGACGCTGATGAGACCAGGTATAACCATAACCCAGAAGGTGTTCATCAAATGCAAATCTTTGATTAATAGATAACTCGGGATGAGACCTCCGCTAAAATACATCGTAATGACGCACAGGATCATATAGAACTTTTTGCCGATCAATCCGCGCCTGGACATGGCGTAAGCAAACATGGCGGTAAACAGAATCGATAGGATGGTTCCCGTAACGGTTCTTGCAACCGTGATCCAGAAAGCGTTAACTAATCGGGCGTCTTTGAAAACATATTTATAGTTCTCGAGTGTAAATTCTCTCGGCCAAATGGTAACGCCCCCAGCCGCCGTATCATTTCCTGCATTAAAGGAAATAACCAAAGAATTCCAGAACGGATACAAAGTGACAATGGCAAGCAACAATAAGATTGCGTATACCACAATATCGATTATATTATCTTCGAGTGAGCGTTTCACAAGCTGCCTCCTTTCTTGAAGCCGTTACCATAAGCTAGAGTTCCCCAGTTTTCTAGCGATCCAGTTCGCGATTACAAGCAATCCGACGCTGATCACGCCCTTGAACAAACCAGCCGCCGTCGCATAGGAGAAGCGATAATTCTCGATCCCGACACGATAGACATAGGTATCGATCGTCTCCGCCACCGGCCGCAATACGACGTTCTGCCCCTGATTGGTAAGCAGCAATATTTCTTCAAAGCCTGCATTTAAGATTTGTCCTACCTGCAAAATGAGGAATATGATGATCACGGGTGCGATGGACGGAATTGTAATGGATACCAACTGCCGCATCCGGCCAGCGCCGTCTATCGAAGCCGCCTCGTACATGTGGGGATCGACTCCCGTAATTGCTGCCAAATACACGATCGCGCCGAAGCCGATATCTTTCCAGATCCCCGACGAGATCAGAATACTCCAGAAGTACTCGGGAATCGACAGCCAATGGACAGGCTCATCGATGATGTTAAGCTTCTGCAGCAGGATGTTCACACTGCCGTTATCAACCGACAATAAGGAGATGACGAATCCCGACACGATGACCCACGAAATAAAATGGGGCAAATAACTGACCGTCTGAACGAACCGCTTAAAGAACGCGTTTTTTACCTCATTCAGCATCAGTGCCAGAAAGATCGGCGCAGGAAACGCTATGAACAGCTTCAGAAGACTGATCACAATCGTGTTCCGCATGATCTGCCAAAATTCTGGAGCGTTAAAAAACATCCTAAAATGTTTGAACCCTACCCAATCGCTTCCAAAAAAACCTTTCGCCGGACTATAATCCTGAAACGCGGTAAGGACACCCCACATAGGGATATAAGAAAATATAATGATCATGATGATCGCAGGGATGACCATAATTTGCAGGTCCCACTGCTGTATTAAACGTTTATTCAAACGACTCACCTCCTGCTATTCTGTGAAGTTCTGTTGAATCCAGATGTTCTATTTGATTGTGAATATGGTGACAGCAGAGGATAATCCTTTCGCATGGGCCTTCAAGATCACTTCGCCAGGTACCGGACGCGATTGCAGCAGTACCGTCGCGATGCCCGCTTCGGCCTGAACCGGATTCTCACCAATAATGACAGCTGATCCTTCCACTTCAAAAGTCACTTCATAGTCCGCAGAAGGGACGACAGTCCCGTTCGCATCCTGAATCTCCGCATAGACGAAGAAAAAATCGGATCCGTCTGCCGCAAGTTCCTTGCCGCTTGTGTCGATTCGAATGGAGATCGTTACAGGATCAAGCGGTGTACGCACGGTGAATTCGGCCCGATCCATGCCTTCGATTCGTCCAACCGCTGTCAACTCTCCAGGCTCATAGGCCACGCCTTCAAACGTAAACGGCGCCCTAGCTAGATTGCGGCAATTCCCTCCATCATGTCTGTTTACCATCACAATGCCGGTGTCGTCTTTAGACTCCACACTGCCTTCTTTCCACTTATGCTGCTCCTCGTCGGTCAGCCAATAATCGACTTCATAGCCCGTTACGCGTTCACCGTATTCCGTGTCGGGCCCTTGGTCAGGCTTCCGTACACCCACCGATTTTCCATTAACAAACAGTTCGATTTCATCACAGTTGGAATACACGACAATCTTGGCCGGTGAGACACGTTCCGTCCACTCATTCGCAATGAACACCATCGGTCCGCTATCGATTTGCGCGTGTTTAACATCCGGTCTTCTCTGACTCTGATAGAAATAATACACGTATTTAGGCAAACGGAAGGTATCTAACGCTCCACATTCCGCCACCCGCGGATAGCAGCCTCGGTTATGATCAATACCCACCCAAGAAGCGTCGCCCAGCGACCAGCGGTTACCACGGTTCCGATTCAGCGACCATTGATAATTCCACGCTTGCAGCAGCAGCTTCTGCTCTCCAGCGCCGCGCGGCACACGACTCGTACTCTCATGACCGCCAAATTCATAATCCCCGTACTCCCTGTCAAATCCTCCCTTATCAGGCAGGACATCCTCCAATGGGCGGGATAAGTTACTATCTTCCCACATGGTATATGGTACGTCGTAATTGACGTAGGCAGGGTCTAACCTACCGATTGTATCTCCCGATGTGTTCATTTGATCTCCCGGATATTCGTCATGAGCAATCAGATGGCATTCGTGGAAAAATTCATCTGTCGCGCCTTGCCGTCTGTTATAGGTCTCATTCAGACTGACCTCCCACATGATCATGCATGGATGATTCCGATCGCGGCGAATCATATCCCGGATATTCTGCTTGACGATCTCCTGGAATTCTCCAACCTCGCAGTACTGCCAGCCAGGAACCGGTTCAACCGTCATCAGTCCGAGCTCATCACAAGCATCCAGGAAAGCCGGAGCCTGCGGATAATGGCCGAGCCGAACGAAATTGAATCCGCCTTCCTTCAACTTCAACGCATCGCGGTATTGGGCGTTGTTCGAAGCCGCATTGCCGATATATGGATATTGCTGATGGCGGTTCGTCCCGCGGATGACCAATCTTTCCCCGTTGATCATAAAGCCATTCGACTTGCTGAACGAAATCGTGCGGATTCCGATTGGGGTGCGAAGTTCATCTGCCGTTCGACCTTCACCATCGACAATTTCTGTCAACAACGTGTACAAGTAGGGATGATCCGGATGCCAAAGCTGAGGATCTGCGAGCGTAATCATTTGTGTGAATGTGCAATCACCGCCAGTAGTAACGCTTTCGATTAAGCTTTCAGTCGTCCCAACGATTCTGCCTTGCTTGTCCAAGATCGATGCCACGACTTTGACATCCTTGCCATGCTCATACTCATTCAGCACGTGAGTCTGTATTTCAACGGTAGCAGCTGCTTTCGAGACGTTCGAATATTTGACGAAGACCCCGCCTCCCGCCGGTTTCCCCGCATATACCGCATCAGTAACATGGAGCTTGTCCATGATATGGAGCTTCACGTTGCGATACAGTCCGCCGAAGTACGAGAAATCCAGACTCTCCAGCGGCTTGCCGGGTGGTATTGCACCGTTGTTGCGGTTATCGAGCCGGATGGCAATCACATTCTCTGCCCCGAATTCAACATCCTCGGTGATGTCGATCATAAACGGCAAGTAACCACCTTTATGAACCAGCTTGAAAGTTCCGTTAATCCATACATGAGCTTCATGCATGGCCGCCTCGAATTCAATGTAAAGCTTCTTTCCTTTGTATGCTTCGTCTGCGAGAAAGCGCTTACGATACCAACAAAGACCTTGATAGTGCAGATCCACATGAAGGGATTCAATTTTAGGTGTATGCGGCAAACAGACGCATTCCCATCCATCGGCGGGAAATTGCTTCTGCTCAGCCCCCAATTTATCTTCAAGGATAAACATCCAGTCCCTGTTAAAATTTTGTGTGATTCTACTGAGATTCGAACATTGCATTGTGACTAGCCCCTCCCTTATGAATCATATTTTATAGTTTCTCGACATGTATAACTACTTTCCTCATCAACGATTTCTGTATTCTATCAACGAAGTCGAACAAAACAAAAAAACACGTGCTTCAATGAAATGAACTTTCATTTTAGCTCGTGCTTATTTTTACCCACTGAACACCAAGGCGCTCAACTGGTCCATTATGTCCTCTTCTTGCACAAAGTCATGATTTGCGAGCAATACGAGCAGGATCCGCTCTTCAGGATAACGTCTGATCTTGCACCAATACCCGGGCAGCCAACCTTTATGCTCAGCGTATTTCGGATAGATGTTCCAGCCGTATCCATAATGGTGGCTGTCGCTCACGTGTGCGTGCGGGGTGAACATCTGCCGGATGGATTCGGAGGATACCAGCTTTTCCGTGTACAGGCCTTGGTCCCACTTCAGCAGATCGCAGGCCGTAGAATAGAGATCTCCGGACGCCATGACGGTCCCGAGATCATAATACATCGCCGGAACGATGTCCCCGTGAGCCGTACTATAGCCGTCTGATCGATGCTTCACGAATTTCGTGTGTGAATCGCAGCCGGTATCGTTCATCCCAAGCGGCTCGAAAATATGCTGGCGGAGGTACCGCTCATACGACAAACCGGTGACCGCTTCAATGATATAGGCAAGCATCGTATACCCGCAATTCCCGTATTTCCACCCCTCCCCTGGGGCGAAAAAGGGCGGCAAATCCTTGTACAACCCAATAAAACCTGGTTTATCGTAAGACAACTTTTCCAAATGTCCCGTAAATTGAGGTACGTCTTCAATATCACGAATACCGGACGTATGCGTCAGCAGGTGATGCAATGTGATACGTTCGTCCAATTCAGGGTATTCCGGCAAATACGTTCGTAATTTGTCCTGAAGCGAAAGGGAGCCTTGCTCCGCTAACTGCAGTATCGCCAAGGCTGTGAATGCTTTGGTTAACGAGGCGATCCGGTATTTGGATCCAATCCGGTTCGGAACCTCGTGCTCCCGGTTCGCGAGTCCGAAAGCTTCCTTGTAAAGGATATCTCCTTCTTTCGCTGCGAGTACCGTGCCACTGAAATGATTTTCTTCCGCGAATCGATGCATCAGATCCGAGAACTTATTCTGCAAATGCATGTTGTCTCCTCCCCTACAGTCATTTAGCACTCCAATCTTTTTCCGTGATGACATTCATTTCTTTGCCGTCAGACGTAATCAAGATATTGCCATGTAGTCCCGTAACATATACCTTCACATCGTTATTCTCGTAACGCTTGACGATATCCGACGACTGAAGAATATTGCTGCTGATAATGGCGATTTGCGGAGATACCGCTTTAACAAAAGAAGGTGATGATGACGTCTTATTCCCATGATGCGGCACGTGCATCATATCCGCCTTCAAAGCCTGTGCCTTGCTATCGACCAATTGATATTCACGCTCCTTGTAAATATCACCTGTGAACAAGAATGTTTTTTCCTTGTAGGTTAATTTCAAGACCATCGCTTGATTGTTGACCTCAGCAAAACTGAACCGTTTAACTGCACCCGGCAGCGCGCCTTTCGGCGGATTCAGCACTTCAACCGAGACATCCTTGCCGAGATGGAACGTTGCGCCATCCTCCAAATATTCGATTTTGACCTTTTTCTCCTGCAGCGCTTGGACGGCATTGCGGTATGCATTCGAATCATACGGCAAATTCTCCATCACCATGGTGGAGATCTCCTTGGACTGCAGCACCGCTGAGAACCCGCCGATATGATCGGCATGCGGATGCGTATTTACAGCCACGTCAATTTTCTCAATGCCAAGCTTATCCAAATACTTCACGACTTGCGAACCAACCTGAGGGATCCCAGCGTCGATCAGCATGGTTTTACCGTCCGGCGTCTCAATCAGAATGCTGTCCCCGGTGTCTTCCGCCGATTGCAAATCAAAGTAACGAATCGTCAGTTGATCTTTGTATTTGGCAGCATCGAATATGTCATTCGTTCTCGAAGCCTCCTGTTTAACTTGAACAACAGGCTCGGCCTGCACTGGATTAGTAGAATCGGTATGGTTTGTTGAACATCCCGACAGAAGCAATAAAGCAGCCATACCCAGGACAGCAGCATTTTTCACCAGCCGCAGCCATTTATCTAAGCTGAACATCCATTTCACTCCTCTCGGCATTACTTAAAGGTAGAATGGGACATCGCAGAAACGATATATTTCTGCGCAAAAACGAACAAAATTACGATTGGAGCAATGACGATTACACTGCCTGCCATCAGCAAATGCCAGTTCAGCATTTCCGAACCGCCAACCGAATTCTTGAGCATGGCGATCCCAACCGTAAGCACGCGCATATCATTCGTATTCGTCATGATGAGCGGCCAGAAATACGAGTTCCAACTACCGATAAATTTCAGAATGATGACCGTCACGACCGTCGGCATCGCCATCGGCACGAGGATGCGGTAGATGATATGTAACCGATTCGAGCCATCCACCCTTGCCGCCTCCAGCACATCGTTGTTAAGTGACTTAAATGTTTGGCGTAGGAGGAAAATACTATAGGCCGAAACACCGTTCGGAATGATCAATGCTAGAAACGTATTCAACCATCCCAGCTTCGCCATCATCACATACACAGGCACGAACGTGACCTGATCCGGCACGATCAACGCTGCAATGACGAAGAAAAACCATTTATCTCTGCCCCAGAAGTTCCCTTTGGCGAAAGCATATGCTGCCAGCAAACTAATATTCAATTGCAGAAAAACAATACCGACCGTTTGAATCAGCGTATTAAGCGCATATCTCCCGAACGGTGCCGCGCGAAACGCATCTCGATAATTTTCCCACGCCAGCCGCTCCGGCCAGAAGGTCGGGATCGCCGCCTTCAGTTCATCCGGGGATTTCAAGGAAGTAATCAGCAGCCAGTACATCGGAAAAAACATCAGCAGTGTTATCAGGATCGCCACCGTATATCTCGTCGTTATGAGTAGTCCTTTAGTCGACATCTGTTGATCTCCTATCCTTCATAATGTACCTTCCGCTTGGACAGCGAAAATTGAACGAACGTAAAGAAAATAATGATAAAGAAGAAAATAATAACAAGTGCGGACGCCTTGCCCGCTTTGAATTGCACGAACGCCATCTCGTAGATCCACATGACCATCACCTTCGTTGATCCTAACGGACCGCCACCCGTCATCACACTCACAGACTGGAAAACCTGCATCGAAGAAATAAAGGAGGTGATGATGAGAAATAGGGTTGTTGGCGAGAGAAGCGGAATCGTAATGTGAATTAGCTGTCTCCATTTACTAGCCCCATCGATACTGGAAGCCTCGTAATATTCCGTCGGAATGCTGCGTAAGCCGGCAATAAAAATAATCATCACAAATCCGACGCCCTTCCACACCGACACACTCACGACAGACCATAACGCCGTGGACGTATCATTCAGCCAAAAGACCTTGTCGATGCCGAACACCTCGAGCGCCTTATTCAGCACACCGTATTCTGGATTCAGAATCCAGACGAACACCATCGATGCGATGACCATCGAAATGTAATACGGCATAAATATTAGCAATCGCATGGCACCGAATGCCTTGGATCGATGGTTGAACAGCAAGGCCAACCCCAATCCGATCAACAACGATAGTGCCACATCCAGAACCGTGTATGTAAACGTAATCTTGAGCACGCGATAAAATTGATCGTCTTTTAACAACCGCTCGTAGTTCAGTAAACCAACGAATTTTTTAATCGGCTTGATTAAATCCCAATTGGTCAGACTGATATAAAATGATGATATGAGCGGGAAATATGTAAAAATCGCCAACAGCAGCAATGCCGGCAAAGCTAGAGAAAAATCCTTCCACTTCTCGAGCGTACTAAAGCTTAGCAATCTTTTCTTCGGCGTGAGTTGTCCACTCATTCTCATCCCTCCATCCCATGAAGTGTAGTTCGTTCAAACATCAGTCATATAAGCACAGGAGAGGAGAGACCGATGTCTCTCCTCCTGCCGAATGAACCGTCGATAAAAGCGATAACGCAGCAGGTAGGATTACTTCGTTGCGTATTCCGCCAATACATCATTCATCTGTTTGGCCGCTTCCTTGAAGGACGCTTCGACATCCGCGTTCTCAAGAACGACCTTGCCTAATGCTTGCACATAGAACTCGCTGACTTCGTCATATGCCGGGTGCTGATCACGAGGCATCACGTTGTCGAAGTTATCGAACACAGCTTTATATTGCGGATATTTCGAGAAGTACTGTTTGCCTTCCTCGGATTCGATCGCCGACTTGCGAGTTGGCAGGTAACCGGTAAACTCCGCCCACTTGATATTGTTCTCGGGTGCCGTCATAAACTGTACGAATTTCCATGCTGCTTCTTTTTCTTTCTCCGATGCCATATCCATCACGGCAATACCGGCCCCACCAATTTGCGAGATACGCTTCTTATCACCTGGCAAGAAGGACACACCAACTTCGAATTTCGCTTTTTCCATATACCATTTGATCAACGCAGATGTGTGCTCCACCATACCGATTTTACCGTCGAAGAACATCTGCCGCATTGTATCGGAAGCGCCTTTGCCGTAGCCGATATGCATGTAGCCTTTGTCTTTCCACTCTTTGAACTTATTCATGAACTTCATGCTGTCCGGCTGATCGATGGCAGACATGTTATCCTGAGTCAATACCGATCCACCGCCATTCATAATCCACGGGTCATAATACCACGAGGACCAGCCCGGTACGGAAAATGCAAAGCGCGTTGTCTTATTGCCTTCTTTCTTTGTCAGCTTCTGAGCGAACGCCTCAATTTCGTCCCATGATTGCGGAGGGGTAACACCTTCTTTGTCAAACATCGTTTTGTTGTATACGAATACCGACGTACTGACGATAAGCGGCAAGCCGTATTGCTTGTCTTGATAGTTATAAGCCTTCAGCATCCCTGTGGAAAAGTCAGCCGTATCCATCTTATCGCGAGCGATGTAAGGCGATAAATCCGCCAGCATACCGCTTTCGGAGAAGTTCGGAACTTTCGCCACTTCAACGTTCGTCACGGCTGGAACTTGCTTAGCAGCAACGGCAGCCATCAGCTTCTGCTGCAGCTCGTCATAGTCGCCTTGGAATACCGGTTCAACCGTAATGTACGGGTATTTCTTATTAAACTCCTTGATCATGTAGTCAAGTCCCGCCGTTTGATCTTCATCATGACTATGCCAATATTGAATCTTAATCGGTGTCGTATCCTCTTGAGCCGGTGCGGGCGGAACCGTCGTTGCTTCCTCCTTCGCCTGGCTCTTGGAACAACCAACGGCTGATGTGACAGTCATCATCAACAGAGTTACGAGCAACAACCACTGCTTCATTTTCACGGGTAAATCTCCTCTCAGAAATGGGGTTTATGTATGAGTAACGTCGAATTGACGTTCATCATTGATATAGGAATAAAAGGAAAACAGCAAAAAGAGACAACGAACAAAAAGCCCTGAGCAATAATCTTTCTAACACCGAAGCGCAAAGAAGAAGATTATCGGCCCGTAGGGTTTTCTCATTGTCTCTGCCCTTATATCCCGATCGAATCATGTGGATTCACTATTCAATTCCATATTTCTACTATAACAACCATTTGTTAACTCTATCACAATCATTTGTAAATTCTACATTAATTCGATGTAGAGGTACTCCTAATGTTAGGTTAGAACAGATCAATCATAATTGTAAATCTGTTCCAATTACGAATATAATATTACTATATTATAGAAGATGTCAATTATTAATTACAAAAAGGAGAATGCTGCAAATAACTCGTATTAAATAGGAAGCAACGCATAGGGAATTCTTCTAGTTTTATGAAGATAAGAGCTGCTTCAACACACCCGGAAAATCCGTTATGATGCCGGATACGCCTTTATCGATCGCCTGCTGCATCGCATCCTTGGTATTGATCGTCCACGGATAGACCTGCAGGCCGTGGCTTGTGGCACGGAAAATATCTTCTTGGTCAATCAGCTTGCCATACGGGTGCAGGGCGTAGACCGGTACTCCTATGAGATTAGCTAATTCATGATGATCCACGGCGTTCATGGTATAGAGCAATCCGATTTTCACTTCAGGTTCGATGTGCTTCAAACGACGAAGCGACTTATGGTCAAAGGAAGAAACGACAACTTGATCCAGCCGATTGCTGTCCCGCAACAATTGCAGCAGCCGCTCTTCGATTTGCCCCTCGTACGTTTCTTTGATTTCTACATTGATCATGATGTCTTGTGGTACGAGGTCAAATACCTCTTTAAGGAGAGGAATCCGTTCTCCTGCATACTTTTCATGAAACCATCGTCCAGCATCGAACTGTTTCAACTCGGTAACGGTCATTTCGCGTATAGCGCCGGAGCCGTCGGTTGTACGGTCGATTGTACGGTCGTGGCAGACGATCAGTTCGCCATCTTTGGACAGGTGAATATCAAGCTCGATCGCATCGCAGCCTTGCCGAAGGGCAAGCTCAAATGCCGCCATCGTGTTCTCAGGCGCTTCGCCTGCAGATCCCCGATGTGCGATAATCAAGGGGGTACGGATATTCATGGAACTTGGTGATTTCATTGGCTATCATCCTCCTGGTTAAAATTCTATGTGATAAAAAACCCCCTTCGGGAAAAGGCATGCTTAAATAAAGCAATGCCTCTCCAAAGGGGGTTCTCTTCATCTCTGTCCGCTTTGAGAGTAACATGATATGAAATATGTAATTACCACAGGTCGCTTCTACCGCACGATACGGCGAGTGCGCCCGCCTCCAGCGCATCCATGATTTCCTGCTGCGTTCCGATCAGACCGCCTGCGATGATCGGTAATGGCGTAAGATCCGTCATCCGCCGAATTACTTTAGGCAATAACCCAGGCATAACCTCCACGGCATCCGGCTGGCATTGCTCGACTGCCTTAATACCTTTGGTTACCGCATTATGATCGATCAGAAAAGTTCGTAGAATGGCCATCAGTTTCATTTCCTTAGCGAACCGGATCAAGTGGATCCGCGTCGAGATAATGCCAGTAGGCTTAATGTGCTGCGCCACGTAAGCGACGCCGCTGCGGTCCGCTGCGATACCCTCGATAAATTCCATGTGCAGAAAAACATGTTTGCCCGCATCTTTAATCCGGTCGACCATCGGTTTAACATTCATAATCGAACCGACCATCAAAAAAATGATGTTAACCTGGCTGTTTAAGGCAAGCTCCAGATCTGACTCATTCTGAATTGCAGCAATCGTTTGATGTTCTACCAAATCAACAATAGGATACATGCTGCCACCTCTGTTCTTCCATTCGTTTATCTATTGTAGCACGATACAATGCATATTTGACCTGATTTACAATTTTTATATATTTAGCACACATTGCCTTGTCTCTCCATCTTCAGCACTTCGCGCCCGCCGCCAGCTTCTGATCGTATACTATCAGCTTGAGATCAATGTCCGATATCTCCCATACCTGATCATAAGAGAGACTTCCGAAGAGAACAGCTGCGATTACCTGGTCATCCTTATGAATCTTATCGATGAACCGACGCAAATTTCACCCGATATGTTACTTCATCTTAAAATCTTCTGATAATTCACTCCATACATCGTAACGATTTCCATCCGGATCTGTAATAATAAAATTTTTGCCTTGATGGCCCCTATCTTCAATTTCTCCTACACAAACATTCTTAGCCGTTAATTGTTGATAGAGCTCCAATAACGCTTTCTCCCCATAAACTTCAAACGTAAAGGGAAACATCAATCCATCACGGATTGTTTGAAAATTGGCCGTTACTCCTTTCTGACTTTGAATCAATATAAAGCTCTGATTTGCTAGATTAATAATTGCGTGATTGTTTCCATCGTCTAAATAAGTCATCTCCGCCCCTAGATTTGAACAAAACCACTCGGACGATCTCTTTGGGTCTGTTACTGGAAGATAATTGGTTCCAACTCTTAATAGTTTACTGGTCATATCGCAGTCTCCTCTTGCTTCTTTACTGGACAATATATTATGAATTCGTTCGCTTCATCGTCATGGCTTACGATCGTTCTTTCATTGTATCTTTCAAAATAGTGCTCCACTTCATCATATGTATATCCATTTTCCTTCAACCAATTTGAAGTATAATCATATGCTGTTTCAGTCTTACTGATCGGTCCTTTATAATAGGTCTTTGAATATGTCCGAGGCAATATATGAATGTGCACCATACCATGAGGTACATTTGCTATAGGACTAACTTCATAACAACAATAAAAATCTACCATGCCTTTATTTCCTTTATAATTAGGGGGACTGATGCCAAAAGTTACACTTGAATTAACAATGTTCTTTATTTCATCTTGCCTATTCATTAACTCTTTAAATGCAGGATTAATACTCTGACCTAAATTCGAAAAGTATTCTGTAGCCCTAATTCCTACATACGATGTAATTTTAGGGATATCTACAATTTCCACCTTCACTGAAATCACCTCTATTAAATAGTATTTTCTTCGCGGATTCGCCTAACTCCCATTTTTCCGCAATACAACGACGTCAATTAACCCACTGTTCTGACCAATAGGCTTTCATAAAATCAAGAAGCGTCTCAAGTACCTCAATCCCCTTCTCTTCAGCCTCTTTCGCAGTAAGAAGCAGTTCTATCGCACGTACAGCGGTCTCCTGATCGTCTGGCTGCCCACCTTGCGGGAAGGGGAACATCTCTCGCATCTCGACCAAAGCTTCCGCCGTGTGCTCATAATGCGCTGCCGCTTGGGAGGCCAATCGGCGAACCGTTCGCTCCACAACGTTCTCGCCATCCCAACGGTTCGCGAGCTCGCGTAGAAATTGTACAGCAAACTCACGCGCATCACTGACAACAGCGATATTATAGGCGTTGCCGAACGGGTCGGCAACGCGCCGCTCCATACACGCGATCCACGCATCGTAGCCCGCCATACCAATCGCATATTGGCCTTGGAAAATATGCTGCCACTCTCTGCCTCTCGTATGGTCGACGATCATATCCAGCGCCATGCGAAGAATTTCGTATTTGGAATGCGGAAGGCTCTCGCTGATCGTTGTCACCCATAGCATGTTCCGCTTCTCCACAAAATCGGTATAGGTGATCGTGCCTTCCTTGGAGACATCCTTCGCATGAAATCGTTGTCTCTCATCATCATATCCGTATATCAATCCAAACTCGGGCATGAATAAATCAAATGTAATCGCTGGGTATCCCTTATCGATGGACTGTTGAATAAGCGCTAGTACCTTCTCTACCTTCTCCGGTGTGTAAGGCTTCATCGTATCGGACAAATTGCTGATAAATCCCAGATTGCATAGGTTTCGTCTAACTAAGAAGCCGCCAGGGAACATGGTTGGTCCTGCGACATCAATATGATCCGGATCAATATTAATTCGGAAGGCATGCCCTGTAATGCCCATAACATCCACCAACGAGTAGTGATGTTTGTCTGTGTAAGCGATCGCGCCGTGAATCGCCATCGCGGCGGTCGTCCATGTTCTCGTCCAATACTTGTTCAGCATCTCGCTCATTGCGAACCTCCAAAATATCGATAGATTTGAGGAAGGCTGGGGTGTCTTATATATGAGGCGCACGTAAAATATGAACCCGCTTCTGTCCTGTCTCGGCGCGTTGCTGCACATAATTGCGAATGCTGACGCGTATCCGTTCCTTTTGGACCTTGGCGCGGGATCGAGAGAGCAGGTTGTAGACATTGGCCGTCGTTATGCCGAATAAAGAAGCGATTTCGCTGGGAGACAGCTCGCTAAAAAAATGCGCTTCGAAGATCTGCCGCTCCGCATGCCGAGACCATGCATCAACATGCGAAGATTCTCTACCAGCTCACGGCGAAGCAGCCCCTTCATCGGATCACTGCTTCGCTTAGCCTCCTCCGCTGCGGAACGGGATAGCCGGAACAAAATCTGGTCGATATCTCCCCAGTCTATCGCCTGGTTGTCGCTGCCGAAGTCAACCGCTGCGCTGGCCCCGGCCGATCCAATCGTTGTAAAAGGCTGCTCTTTGCCGAACGGCCCACCGCGCCTAAGCTTCATATATGCCTGGTTGCGAATGATGCGCTGCAGCCAGGGCAGGAACCGGTTCGAATCCACCAAGGTGCCCAGGTGTAGAAATGCCCGGATTAACGCATCCTGCACAATATCCTCAGCTAGATGCGAATCCCGCGTGATCTTGTTCGCCCATCCGTAGGCCTGTGCGCGGTGCGCTCGGACAAGCCCACTGAAAGCCTCTTGATCCCCCTTGCGCGCTCGTTCAACCAGTGCTTGATCCGCCACTTTTTGATGCTCCTGCAGCAACGCTGGCAGTCGGTCTTCTGCGATCAGTTCATGGCCCACATCATTCCCTCCTTCCCCCTCTACATCACTTGATGCCAATCACTGCGAAAATCTATCATCTGTATCCTTAAATTTCTAATAATTTAGATCATACCATTATTTCCCTTTTTAAAATAGAATACTTTATACGATTTGCTACAACAAAAAAACGCAACCTGAAGTGAGTTGCGTTGCATTGCTGCTACTTAGATAACAGCGGATAAAACGTCCGATTCTATATGCTTTTCCCGTGATAAATTTGCTTGACGTGCCTCCCGATACACAAGCAATCCGATGAACAAAGACACAACGCCAATAATGATGAGCAGTGCCCCGATCTCAAGGCCATAGGTGGTTAACCCTCCACTACGAAGTGCCATGCCGCGTAGGAGTCGGTTCAGCCAGTTCATGGGTAGCGGCCATGCCGTAATTTGAAAAAATAACGGAAACGCAAGCGGAGTCAACTGAATTCCAGTCGCAAGAAACGACGGATACAATACAAAGCTCGTTCGCAGACTCACCTTGGATGGATCTTGGGCAGAATAACCAATCAATATCCCCATGAGCGACAAGGCAAATGTATAAATAAGCAATGGGATCACAAAAAGGTAGGGCTCCGCTTCAAACCGCATATTTCCTACTTGCTTGAGCAAACCATAGCATAGAAGCAGTGAGATCGCGCTCAGAACAGCGTAAGGTACACTGCGAATCCATAACTGTGCAGGCGATGTCCCATTTACAAACAACCTCCCCTCCCCCCTGAGTCGCGGGGCAATCGATCCCGCCGCGGTCGTGGTTATCATTAACACGACGATGTTTACAAATCCTAGCACCATGAAGCCGACATAGCTCGTGGTCGGATTAAACAGCATCCGTTGTTGAAGAGATAACGGAGATATAAGCCCTTTCGACGCGTCAGCAGCCATCCCGCTCTGCGCCAGCCGGGTCATAGAAATTGTCATATTTTCCGTGGTGATGATCTCCTGAATTGCCGTTCGGATCCCGGTTAATCCTGAAGGCATCGTGTTATCCATTAGAATGCCAATATTCGAGGATAAACCCTGCAGCCGACGCATCTCCAATCCGCTTGGCAGTATGATGACCGCGACAGCTTGCTCGTTCGCTAACAAGTCCTCGGGAGCCATGCGGCTCGCAAATACATTCGTGACATGCATATATTGGGACGCATTCAGTTTCGTAATCAGTTCCCGCGAATATGCGCTATGGTCCTCGTCAATCACAACCACCGGCGATTTGTTAATTTGGTTATGGGAGAACATCAATCCAAAAAACAAAGCTGCAACAAGCGGGCCGATAAAGATCCCCTTCAGAAATTTGCTGCCTTTCACGTATTTCCATTCATCAATCAGCGAGTTCATTAAGGTCCACCTCCGCTGTCATACCCGGAAGCAGATCAGGACTTGCATCGACAGATATCCGGACAAGGAACATACTTAAATCGGCTTGCCCCCTCTCCCGCGTCATACGCAGGTTGGCAAATTGCGGAGCAGCTGCGACGGAAGCGACAACGCCATGGATTTGATTCGGATGGTCCACATACGGAAAGTGAACCTTAACGCCTTGATCGAGCGCAAGCTTCTGTATCTGACCTTCTTGGACATAAAGATCTGTATAATAGACGGACTTCTGTATCATCGCAACGGGCATCCCCTGCGCGATCTGATCCCCTGGCTTTACGACGATTTTGCTCATCCGTCCCGTCTCCGGCGCGAGGACGTCCTCTTCGGTCCCTTCAGCAGATTTCACCTTAAATAGTAGCTCTCCTTTTTGAACCGCTTCACCCATCGCTTTGTTGACCTGAACGATCGTTCCAGGGCTTTTATCATACATCATGATCTTCTGCTCTGCTTCAAGGATTCCTTGCTTGCGGTTCTCCGCTTGGCTGACCGCATCTTTCCCTTTCGCGACCAGAAGCGATCCACCTGCAATAAGAATGACAGCGATACCAATATACACACCTATCTTGAGCTTCATTGAGAGATCTCACTTTCCCTACGGGCGTTGTGAACCCTGAGTTTCCGAACGGCATTCTCTGCAGCCTCCATGATCACTTCTCCCAATGTGGGATGGGGATGGATTGTCATCGCCATATCCTCCACGGTCGCTCCCATTTCGATCGCTAAGGCAAGCTCCGATATGAGAGATGATGCCTCGACGCCTACAATCTGCGCACCGACTACGATGCCTGACGTCTGATCTGCGATGATTTTGACAAAACCTTCCCCTGATTGCAGCGCCAATGCTCTGCCATTAATTCCGAATGCGGATTTGCCAATGACAACGGGAGTGGCTTTCGCCTTGGCTTCTGTCTCACTTAAGCCAACGCTAGCCAATTCCGGCTCCGAGAAAACGACAAGCGGGATGGCTTTGTAATCCACGACAGAAGGCTCTCCAGCAATGGCATCGGCTGCAACCTTCGCTTCGTAGGATGCTTTATGGGCTAGCGCCGCCCCTGCCGTGATATCCCCTATCGCAAAAATATGCGGAAACGCTGTCCTGCACTGTTCATCCGTTTCAATCAGACCTCTATTCGTGACAGGCAAGCCGATGCGATCAAGACCTAATCTCCCATCCGTATTCGGTTTCCGACCGACCGTTACTAACGCATAATCCGCGCGAATCGTATGCCGCTCTTGATTGGTGACATAGTGTAGGGTAATCGCGTCTTCCTCCTGCTCCGCCGCTACCGCCGCAGCTTCGGTGATAATCGTGATTCCGTCCGCCTTCAACTGCTTCATAACCGGTGCCGTTAGCTCCGTCTCGAACCCTGGCAGCACACGCTTGCCGCCCTCTAGAATGGTCACCTTGGCGCCGAATTTGGCATACATTTGTCCTAGCTCCACGCCGATATATCCACCGCCAACAATAATCAGGCTCATGGGAACCTGTGACAGCGACAGCGCTTCTGTCGAGGATAGAATACGTCCGCCAAACGGCAGAGCCTGCAGCTCAATCGGACGAGAACCCGTTGCCAGGATGGCATGCTTGAACGAAATCCGTTGTTCTGTTCCTTGATATTCTATTTGCGCTGTGTGCGCATCCATCAAGCTTGCTTCACCCTCAACAACCGTTACCCCAGCAGCCTTTAGCAGATACTTGACCCCGCCGGACTGCTTATTCACAATCATTTGTTTAAAAGCTTGCGCCTCCTCAAAGGAAGCTGAAGGAACCGCCTTATTCCACTGATGCAGCAATTGATAGCGATGCGATTCTGCAATCAATGCTTTGGAAGGAATACAGCCCACGTGGGTGCAGACTCCACCTATTTGATCACGTTCCACAATGGCCGTCTTCATGCCAAGCTGAGCGGATCGCAGCGCCGCCACATAACCTCCCGGCCCCGATCCAATAACCAATGTATCTACCGATATAAGCTGACTCATACTTCATACCTCCTACAACTAACTTTAAAATATGATGATCGTAATATATTATAATCATCATATTTTATAATCGTCAACCCCCCCGGTGAATTGACACGCTTTAATATGATAAATATAATATTTTAAAGCGCATGACGAATGAATGGAGGGATTGCCGTGCCTTATCCTGAAGGCCATAAGATCAAAGTGCGAGGCAAGATCATTGAAAGTGCTGCGCAAGCCTTTCGTACGCATGGAATACGCGACATTAGCGTTCCTGCCATTATGAAAGGAGCAGGCCTTACGCATGGCGGGTTCTATTCCCATTTTGAGAATAAAGAGCAACTGGTCGCCGAAGCCTGCCGTTATGCCATCAGCGACACGATTGCCCTGCTGCAAGAAGCCGCCAATGAACGGACGAATGGGCCCAAGATCCATGCGGTTATTCAGTACTATTTGAGCCAACAGCACCGTGATCGAACGGAGATTGGATGCATTATCCCTGCCCTTTCCAGTGAAATCTCTCGATCTTCGGAAGAAGTTCGGCACACCTTCACCCAAGAGGTAGAACGCATGATTGATTTTCTCTCCAGTGTAGCGGAAGTCGATAAATCTACAGCCAGTGCTCTGCTCAGCTCGATGGTCGGAACGCTGTTACTCGCCCGATCGGTTAGTGATGCCATGCTGAGTGACAGTCTCCTCACCGCGGGTAGACAGCATGCTAAAGAGCTCGTTAAGACTTGAAGTATCCTTGGATATCGATCCAATACCCAAATGTGGCTTTATTAATTCTATTGTGGTAAGAAAAAACTCCAATAAGTTGTTGGAGTTTGATCGAGCCAGAGCAGCTTCCTTTGCGCCAGCGAAGTCGTCTGCCTGGCTCACCATAGTATACGTATCCGGAAGCAGACGCCTCAATGTTGCCTGACAATCCTGCACCTTCATAACCTTCAACACTTCTCTGAAATCCCGGTCCGAGCTGCGACTGCTGCCATAGATCGTGATCCCCTTCTCCAGCACATCCCGTGTATTAATAGGAACACGTTCCTCACTAACTCCCATCTGACCGCCTGTCGTTTCTTGCAAATTTATTTTAGTAGAAGTATAATAGCAAGTCTGAGTGACCGAAATTCACAATTAGTTCTGTAGTTCTAGAACCTGTTCGTAATCGCCTCTTTGCAGAAAGGAGGAATCCGTATGATCGTAGATCGAAGAACGAGGATTATAGAGGCAGCAACACAGTCATTTTCATTATATGGTTATAAGGGCAGCACAATGGATCAGATTGCGAGACTTGCTCATGTGGGCAAGGGGACGATTTATCGTTTTTTCCCAACGAAAGAAGAGCTGCTGGAAGCCATTATGGATAGATTCATTCAAGACATACTGGAGGTTGCACAGTCATCCGTTCAGGCTGGGAGAACCTTCACAGAGAACTTGCACCGTACTCTGCACAATGTGTTGGAATTCCGATCCAAGCATGAGATGATGGTTATTCTCTCACACGAGATTCGGGAGATGGGGACCGAGATTGTGATGTCTGAGATGAGCAAGGCGGAAGATGCGCTTCAGCACTTTGTGAAAGAGCAGGTAGAATTAGCTATTGATTCAGGCGAGCTGCAGAGTTGTGATGCCGAGCTGACTGCTTTCCTATTTATTAAGACCTACGCAGCGCTTGTAGTGGAATGGCCGAAGCGTGCGAAGGCTATCCATCAGGATCAAATTCCTCATTTGCTTGAATTCTATTTGCTGAATGGGGCAGCTCAGAAGGGGATTGCTAGAATTGGATAACGCATTTCATATTATAAGTAGAACGGTGGTGGCAGTGGGATGAAGAACATCTTACACATTTATAAAACGGATCTTCGCAACATTATTACAAATCCTGCTGCAATTATTGTTATTTTAGCAGTAGTGATCCTGCCCTCCCTATATGCATGGTTCAACATTCTCCCATCATGGGATCCGTACTCCAATACGAAGGATGTTTCGGTTGCGGTTGCGAACTTGGATAAAGGTACCAAGGTAGAAGGCAAGGATCTTGATGTTGGGGCAAAGGTTATCGAACAGTTAAAGGAAAATAAGAAGTTAGGTTGGCGATTTGTTACGAAGGATGAGGCAATCAAAGGGGTTAATCATGGCGATTATTATGCAGCCATTATTATCCCAGAGGATTTCTCTCAGAAGATCTCTTCCGTCATCTCTGATCATCCGGAGAAGGCACAGCTTGATTATTATATCAATGAAAAGATTAACGCGATCTCGCCGAAGGTCGCTGGGGCAGGAGCCTCGACGCTGGTGTCGAACATTAGCAGCAACTTCGTAGAAACGGCGAACAAAGCGATATTCGATATTTTCAATGATGTCGGCCTTCAGCTTGAAACGAATGAGCCGGACATTAAGAAGCTAAGAGATAACATCTTCAAATTGGATGAGAAGCTGCCGGAGATCGAGAAGCTGATGAAGACAGGCCAAGTCGATATTATCAAGGCGAAGGACTTCATTAGCAAGGCAGAGTCTGCCATCCGTGTCATCAAGCGCTACGAGAACCGACCGGATTCGGTAATTACAGATGCAGAGAATTTGCTCGATAAAGGCAGTGATTCTTTCCATAAGGAAGTACCAGTTGTCAAAGACAATCTGCGGAATCTTCAGGGTGCCGTAACAGATACATCGAAGGTCGTAGAGAATATCATGAACTCTGACTTCGATCTTGGCAAGGTAGAGACAGAGCTGGCCAAAAAGAGCGTCGAAGTGGAGTCAGGGATGAATTCCTTACAGCGTCTCATTACGAAAGTTGAAGATGTAGATCGGAATTTGAAGAATAATGGTCTGTTCGATAATGTGCTCACGTCCTTGAATGATGCGAAACGGGGCGCGGAGGATCTGAAGACGCGTCTGGATGAAGCACAAAAAACAGTTGAGTCTGCAAAATCGATTGCTGATGATAAGCTGAGGGATATTCGCAATAAGGCAATCGAAGTCAACTCGATTTTGGATAAAGCCAGAACAAGCTTGAATTCACAGATTGCACCGACAGTATCAAAGGCGTTCGATGATGCAGAACGATTAGGCAAGACGTACCGAGAGCATCTCGGTCAGCTGCAAGAAAAGGTTGATCGCGTCAACAAGCTTATTCAGGGTAGTGAGACAGATGCGTCACTGACCGAAAAGCTGAATGCAGCTGTCAAGGATATGACGAATCAGTTGAAGCTCACATTAGGCTCCTTAGAGAAGTATAAGGATCAGCTGAATAAGCTGGCCCAAGTGACAGGTATAGACACTGATATGTTGATTACTCAATTGAAGGGCATGGAGACGAAGCTCACACTGCTGCAGGAGCGATTGGCTGGCGGCAAACAGATTGGCGCAGAAGCGGCAGCAAGGGCAAGTGAGGTCGTTGCTCAGCTCATTAGCGATTATGATAATGGAATTAAACCAAGATTCCATACGATCCGCGGGGATATGCAGGCATTGAATCGTGATGCTTTGAAGATGATCGATAATATGCAGGCAAGCACTAACAATGTCATCGAAATGACAGATAAGATCATGAACCGGAATACGGCGAACAAGGTAATTGATCAAATCAATAATGCACAGAAGCACATCAGTAACGGTCAGAATCTAGCGGATAAGCTTATCACCGCCACTGAGAAAATGAAGCAAACGGTAGATGATGGTGCGATTACAGACATTGTCGATAGTATGTATAAGGTAAAAGGGAAACTGGCCGATTTGTCGGATATGCTGAAGCGTGCAAGTGAAGCGGCCGGCAAGGCGAATCAACCGACGAAGGATGCGCTGCAAAAGATATATGATGCCACGAAGGATACGAGCGCGTCAATCGATAGCGTAATCGGGAAGATCGATTCGGATGTTGTCCCTGCCTTCGACAAGGGTGTCATAGATTCCCGCAAAGGCTTGGACTTCATCAAGAATGTGAAAAAAGAAGTATTCTCGATGATTCCAGAAGTCGAGGCAACACTCGCTGATGTGAAGGGCAAGATTCACACTGGGGACGTGGGACTGGATGAATTCAGTGATAAGTTCCCAGAAATCAAAAAGAAAGTGAAAGACATTGCATCCAAAATCCGCGAATTGGAAGCGAAAGGTGATCTGGATCAAGTCATTGATTTGCTTCGTAAGGATGCGGCTAAGGAAAGCCAGTTCTTCGCGGAGCCGGTATTGCTTGATCAGCATGAACTGTTCCCTGTACCGAACTACGGTTCAGCGATGTCACCATTCTTCACGACATTGGCATTGTGGGTCGGCGGCTTGCTGCTCATCTCCATGCTGATTGTAGACATCGAGAACAAACATGACTATAAGAGCTACCAAGTGTACTTCGGACGTTGGCTGACCTTTGTGACGATCGGTATAAGTCAGAGTATGATTGTGACAATGGGTGACATGTTCCTGCTCAAAACATATGTCGTTCACAAGTTCTGGTTCTTCGCGTTCGGGATTTTCATCAGTATCATATTCGTCAGCATCGTCTATACGTTGGTATCGGTATTCGGTAATGTAGGTAAGGCGTTGTCCATTGTATTGCTTGTGTTCCAATTGGCGGCCTCTGGTGGTACATTCCCGATTCAAATGACGCCGAAGTTCTTCCAGCAGCTGAACCCGTTCCTGCCGTTCACACATGCGATAGCCATTATGCGTGAGGCCGTGGGGGGAATACTATGGGATGTTGTGACGAAGCATGTACTTATCCTGTTGATCTATATCGGAATTGCCTTTGTACTTGGTATAGGCTTGAAGAAGACAATTAATAAGAACAGCGATAAGTTCTTGAAGAAAGCGAAGCAAAGTAAGCTGTTGTAAGTTTGCAGGCGAATAGACCTGTAGAGGAACAGCAAGAGGTTTTATTAAGATAATAATAGCGTATTATGCAATCATCATATGGTTATATAAAAAATCGCTGCCTGGATTATCAGGCAGCGATTCAGACTGTCGACAAAGTACCGTCGATAGTCTTTTTTATGTCTCTTTGGTTTAGCGAATCACCGCGTTAACCAGCGAGTATCCCTCGAAGAGATGATGAAGGAACCGTTCGTCATGCGGGAAGAAGGAAGCTCGACACGCGAGAGATTACTGGCGCTCTGCCGCACTTATAACACTCCAGCCCCGCAGATTCCCCTGCAATTTAATGGATTACACGAAGCGATTACCGCCGTCATTGCCGGATACGGCGCGAACTTCGTGCCGTCGACGTCGTCCGTGAATATGTCGAGCGTGGCGAGCTGTGCCGTGTGTATGTAGAGGGTATCCATTTGCAGAATACGATTGCCATTTGCACGCGTAAGAATGAGCCGCTATCTGCTGCAGCAACAAACCTGATTCAGAGAATTCGTCAGAATCCCATTCCATCATCGTAAACGCAAAAAAACGCTGCTGAGCGAAACCACAAAAAAAACCCACCAGCCGCAGCTCATGGGGTTATAACATGAATTATTTCGATATATCTAAGAATCCTTCGCCAAACACATCACGAACGTCATGAATGGTAATAAATGCGTCTTTATCCGTCGCTCTAACGATTTTCTTGAGTGTAGAAACTTCCTGCTTGCTGATGACGATATAGAGGATTTCTTTCGGTGTTTTCGTATAATAACCATGTCCAGATAGTACCGTAACACCTCGATCCATAACGACATTCACTTGCTCAGCAATTTTATCCTGCTCATTGGAAATGATAGTGACTGCTTTCTTCGGATTAAGCCCTTCGATTATAAACTCCATCACCTTCGTCCCTACGAAGAGCAGCACGATCGTAAACATAAGCTTCTCGGCACCAATAATGAAATAAGAAGAGAAAGCCACAATCAAATCGAAGAATAATAACGCGTAGCTAACGCTCCAGTCCAAATACTTATTCGCAATTCTTGCGAGGATCACCGTCCCTGCCGTGGTTCCTCCAACGCGAACGATTAAGCCGATCCCAACGCCAGCAAAGACCCCGCCGAAAATCGCATTGATCATTAATTCATTCGAAGCAATACTCCAGCTCTCCGTTAAATGAAGGAATAAGGAATTACAGAGGACAGCGATAATGGTATAATAAGTGGTCGTCTTGTCCAGAAACTTATAACCCACCACCAGCAATATAGCATTAAATATTAGATTAACGAGTCCGGGCGACCACTGGAAAAGATAGTAGAGGATGATCGTAATCCCTGTGACGCCCCCTTCACCGAGCTCATTAGGAATGACGAACAGATTCACCGCTAATGCAAAAATAAAAGCACCGAGCATAATAAAAAGAATGTCTGCTAACCTTTTTTTCACCGATTTCACCTCATATGATGTCTAAAAATAACAATGCCTGTCCACAATCCGAATATTATAGCTTAAAACAACAATTTTAGCCAACAACAATCCTGTCATACAAAAAGAGCCACATCCATGGATGTGACCCTATAATCGATTATCCAAAATCCATACAATTAATGAAAATTCGTTAATTGTATCCCTGCAACAACATCTCTAAATCCTGGCTCGTTAAAATGAATGACCTTAATCGTGCCTGTTTGTTCTAATTCATACAGCTTGATCTTAATATCGTACTTCCGTCCCAAATCGTGGTGCGATAAAGATTCATAAATTTCTGGAAAACAAATGAGTGCCCCATGATCCCGGTCTTGCTGACAAGGCAGCGTGTGTAACACTTCTAGAATTTGATCATGATTCATTTGGAATTCCCCTCTCTGAGTAGAATGCCTTAGACACCTTCATTCTAACAGCTAATGGTAACGCTTACAGTGATATAACTCATACCCTATAAAATACTTAAGCCAGTCGAATCCTGGAGGATCAGTTAGCCGATAGTATCGCCATTGGCCGTCCTCTCCTTCGTGACCCGGATTATGCGAAACTACTATTAATTCCTGACTCAAAGAGCATGAGCACTTCCTCATAAAATCAATCTAGAGGTGGACTTTTTCCTTTCGTCCTTGACTTATACTGGCACTAACGAAATGGAAAAAGAAAAGAGGAACCGTATTGAGCACACTATCGATTTATCTCATTGTCCTAGTTATCATCCTTCTTCGCATGGGGAGAGAGAAAGAAATTCAGCCCTCCCGCATGTGGATCACGCCGGCGCTATTTGTCTGGCTAGCTTATTCGAGTATTTCCCATTCCTTGAACCTGACTGCACTAAGCTTCCTGCTTTATTTGTTATGTTTAGTCGTTGGACTTGGTATAGGCGCATGGCGTGGATCGATGGATAAGGTTCGGTTGAATCCTTCCACTGGTAAAGTAACGTCCCAGAGCTCCATCGGCGGCATTATCATTTTCATGGCTGTCATGCTTCTTCGTCTGCTGGTAGGATATTGGGGAAAAGAACTTGCTCTGGTATCATTAAGTAATGCGCTCCTATTCATACCACTCGGGAGCATCTGCGCTCGCCGGTATGTCATCTATATGAAATATCAACGATTACAGGGGCAGCGTAGATACTAAATGCCTTATCCTTACGGGCGGAAAGTGTGATTGAAGACAGATGCCTTCCAAGCCATGGTCACAACTCATTCAAACCATATCATCGCGTTCGAGAACCATCACATTAAGCTCAATTTTAATTGTTTTACTAGTACAAACCATCAATCGAACATCCTTTTCAAGTGCGGCACTAGAAACGATATGTTTCCTTGCTTATTTGGTTCTCATTTGGACAACCGACGAATGGCTTAAACGTAACCGAAATCGCACATTAGCCGTCATGTTCATTTGGTTATTGATGGCATTGTCATGGATAGGTTTCGATACCTATAATTCTTCGGTTGTACTCATCTTCTGCATTGTAGCCTATATCGCTCTTCGATTGCCGGGCAACCTCTCCGTGCTGCTAACCGGTACCATCATCGTATTGGATGCGTCTATTTGGTTCTTTACGCAGCGTGCCGACGTTCATGAAATTCTGATGTACTCGATTATTCATGCAGGAACGTACGGATTTTTCTGGGGAGCCAGAATGAGGCGAGAAGCCAACGAGATTAAACAACAACATTATCAGGAGCTGCGTGAGATGCATACGCAATTAGAGAAGACACATCGCGCGCTCCAACAATCGCATTTGGAATTAGAAGAAGCTGCTGTCCGATCATTGCGATATGCCGTCCTCGAGGAACGTACGCGCATTGCGCGGGATATTCACGACAGCATCGGCCACGGGCTCACCTCAGTCATCGTCCAACTTCAAGCACTGCCCTATATGATCAAAGCGAACACGGCTGAAGCCGATACAACCCTGGCCAACGTGCTCGATGTCACCCGCAGCTGCCTTACGGAAGTACGCACCGTAGTTCATCAGATGGCGATAGACGATGACGGACTCGGATTGCTCGCGCTGAAGAGTCTTATCAATTCCGTGCAGGAACAGAGCGGGTTGACGGCCCATTTCGATGTATCCGGGACCATAACGCCATGGAAGCCTGAGCTATCCGAACTCCTGTACCGTGTGCTTCAAGAAGCGTTAACCAATGTCATTCGGCATGCGCATGCGACACAAGTCGAAGTATCAATCCGTGAGCATATCCAGGAGATTACAATGACCATAAAAGACAATGGAATATGGACCTTGGATACCCCACCTTCCCCCGGCTTCGGCATATCGAGCATGCAAGCGAGATGTGTACGTGCAGGTGGTTCCTTCCGGATTCGGACAAATCAACCACATGGTCTCATCATTATCGTAACAGTGCCGGTGGATAACCATTCGATGGAAGGAGAATGACAATGCAACCGATTCGGGTCGCCATTATCGATGATCAGCCGTTCGTTCGACATGGTCTGAGTTATATCATTAATGCACAAGATAACATGGAAGTGGTAGGTGAGGCTGCAAATGGACGAGAAGCTGTTGATCTGGCTACGCGTACTCGTCCTCAGGTTCTGCTGATGGACGTACAGATGCCAGAATACAGTGGGATTGATGCTACACGCGAAATATTATCCTTGCTGCCGGACAGTAAAATCGTTATTCTGACCACGTTTGATACGGAGGAATATGTATATGGCGGAATTCGTGCGGGGGCTGTCGGTTATTTGCTGAAGGACGCAGCTCCTGATGAGCTCATTGATGCGATTCGGGCCGCACACCGAGGGGAGGCCATCTTCCGAACGACGATCGCAGCTAAAGTCATCGCTCAAGCTCTAAATGGTGCAATTGAGGCGCCGACCAATCCGTCTTCTAACCATATTCATATGTTGGATTCCTTCACCGAGCGAGAGCATGAGGTGCTTCAGCATATGGCGTACGGATTACGTAACGAAGAAATCGCAAGCCAGCTTCATATCAGTGAAAGTACGGTAAAAACCCACGTTCATCGCATTTTACAGAAATTCGGTGTCCAGGATCGTACCCAAGCCGTGGTGTATGCGATTCGCAATCGAATCGTTCAATGATGAACAGCCTTGTTAAGCAAGGCTGTTTTTGTTCAATAAATAAAAAAAAACGGCATTTCTGCCGTTCGGATCAAGCCTCTAACCCATGGTCTTCTTGAATTTTGTATAACCCTTCGAGAATCAAATCCGCAGGATCCCGATTCAATAGTAGCTGCATCATCAAGAAATGGATCGGGAAGGCACAGGTGTTGTTTCCCTCAATGATCGATGGGAATCCAGCTTCGAATACCGGACCATGTTCTTCATTCCAATCCAGCCCCGCATGAACATGCTCAGGGAACTCATCTTGAACTGCTGCAAGACATTGCGGAATGAGCACTTGATCAATGAGCGCCTTCGCTTCGTCCTCATTCTCTGGAGATTTAGGCAGCAATTTCCCACCCTTGGTCTTCATCAGCTCCACGAAGAAGGAAGCCATCCATTGTTCCGGCTTATCGCTCGATTGGAACTTCTCGATGAGCTCACGAAGGAAAAATCCACATACATACCCGTCGTTCGATTCGTCCTTGACTTGATAAATAAAGATAGGGCCGTAAACTTCGTGGTTCAACACCTGTCCTTGGACATCATTGTAGTATCTTCGTAAAGCAACAAGGCCATTATGATGAACAGCATTGACCAATTCCGTAAATTTCTCTGCCGAAGCAGTTTCTTCATTGCTGTTGTTCGTTGTTTCATTGTTTTTGGTTTCATTTGTCATCTTATTCACCCATTATCCATCATATCATTCGATAACTTCGAGCGTCTAGTCCTACACCCGATTTCATGAACCAACAGCGCCTACTTCTTGGCCAAAAAAGCATCGATTTGCTTTTGCAATTCCACTTGTACACGCTTCAGTGAAGGTCCGGCCTCCGCCTCGAACTTCTTAAGCGTCTCCTCGGGATCAAGGACGCCATTGACCAATGCAGGGTAATACTTCGCCTCTACCGTATTGTATTGGCTAAGGTCGTTCTGTACCGCGGAAGGATCGAATTCAAATCCAGTCAAAATATCCTTTGTAAAGCTGTCGGCATCGCGGAGCACGGCATCGAAGTGCTCATGTGTCTTGTCTCCATTCGCATCCGAGCGTTCGTCGACTGGATTCCATACCCACACATAGCCAAACTGCCAATACCCCTTCGTATCGAGCAATTTATATTCCTTGTCACCAACCGACTCCCAATGCTTCCCTTGAATCCCGTAGGACAGCAGATCATAGTTCTCCTTCTCATTGGCCCAATTCATGAACATCACCGCACGTTCCTTGTTTTTGCTGACTTTCGGCACCGCAAGGAAATTCCACTGCTTGAAGTTTGAAATATTAGCCCCTTTGGTCGGATCGAAGAACGTAACGGTTTCCAGATCACCGCCTGGCACATTGCTCTTGAACTGTTGATCAAAGGAAATTCCTGTACCAAACGATCCTTTTGTATCGATTGCCACTTTGCCGCTTAAGAAAGGCTGGAAGAAGTCCTTCGCCGCCAAGATATCCTTATATACAAGCCCGTCCTTGTACAGCTGTCTAGCATCCTTCATCCACGTCAAAACCGGCTCTCGATCCTCGAATAAGTTGTAAACCTTGCCGTCGTTGTTTTTGTAGTACAGCATCAGACTGCTTCCCAGCGCATGCGTAAAACGAACATGGGTATCATAATCGTTCAAGCTGCGCAGACCTACAATGGAATACGTCTGCTGTCCTGTAGTCCCCGCTGCCATAAACGGCGCAATGCCAGGCTCCTTTTCCTTCACCTTGTAAGCAAAATCAACTAAATCCTTATAGGTCTTTATCGGCGGTAAGCCCAGCTTCTCGCGAAGGTCTTTGCGTACGATATAGCCGTTGCCTTCCATATACGAGAGCCCGAGCGGTACCGCCATAATTTTGCCACCGTACTTGTTCGCATCCCACATTTGCTGCGGACGTTTCTCCAGCACATTCTTGCCGTATTGGGCAAGCAAGTCGTCCAATGGCTCATAGAAGCCGTCGGCAATCATTTGATTGATGTGAAGCCACGGCGCATCGAAGATCAGGTCGATATTTTCCCCAGATGCAAGCGTCACTTGTGTCTTCTGACTCAAGTCAGCCCATGGCACAAACACGATGTCCAATTTGACATTGATTGTGTCCTTCATTCTTTTTTCCGCCTCTGCAATGACCAGATCCATATCTGGCGGACGGTCCCCCGGAATCATAATTTTCAGTGTAACCGGTTCCAATTTATTGTCTGCTGTCTGATCTCCCTTTGGTGTTTCTGATTCTGATGTTGTTGTTGGCGCTGCCTTCTCATCCGACGCTTTCGAGCAGCCCACCGCTATAGATAGAACTAACAACAATACAAGCGAAAATGAAATCCAACGTTTCATTCGCATTTTTCGTTCCTCCTCATATTTGATCTAACATTATCCTTTAACTGATCCTAGCGTCATGCCCTTAATAAAATACTTCTGCACGAAAGGATACACGAATACAATCGGCCCAATCGTAATACACACAATGGCAAGCTGCATGCCATAGGTCGGAATCATGATGTTGTAGTCCGTTTGGCTTCCACCGACGTAGGACATGGCATTCAAGTTGGACATCAGCTGCCTGATCATCATTTGCAAGGGGTGCAACTTGTAATTATCGATAAATAACAGCGATAGGTACCAATCATTCCAATATTGCAGCGCATAGAACAGGGCAACCGTAGCAATCACCGGCAACGATATCGGCCATATGACTCGGAAGAAGATATGAATGTCATTCGCCCCATCCACGGTAGCTGCTTCGTTCAATTCATAGGGCAAGGAGCGATAATAGGATACAAGGATGAACGCATAGAAAGGATTCAGCAAGTACGGGAGGATAAGCGCCCATAAGGAGTCCTTCAACCCGAGCCAGTTCGCAATGAGCATATAGAATCCAACAAGCCCTGCACCGAACAGCATCGTAAAAAAAGTCAAGAATGAAAGAACATGTCGATACTTCACTTTCGGATGGCTGAGAACATAGGCGAAGGACGCCGTAAGAAGAACACCAAGCACCGTTCCTGTCGTCGTAACGAACAACGTGACGCCATAGCTTCGGAATACTTGATTTCCTGACAAGAGCATGGCGTAGGCATCCAAGCTGAATGACGTCGGAAACAACTGATATCCCGAGGTTTGAATAACTGTTTCATTAGCAAAGGAGTTAATCAGTACGATCCAAAACGGGATGAAGCAGATTAATGCAAAAACGGTCAGTAGCACGTACACAAAACCAAGGAAAAAACGTTCTCTCATTCCAATCACACCTTAGAACAATCTAGAATCTGGATCTACCTTGCGTGCAAGCCAATTGAAGAAAATAACTGCGATAAGCCCCATAAAGGACTGATAGAGAATGATGGCGGAGGACATGCTGAAGTTGCCCATCTGCCGAAGCGCGCGATACGCATACGTATCAATCACATCCGTCGTCGGAAACAATACCCCAACATCCCCGATAATCGCGTAAATCATCCCGAAGTCTCCATAGAATATCCGACCGATGCCAAGGAGCGTCATAATAATGATGATTGGCCGTAACAGCGGAAGCGTAATGTAGATGATTTGCTGAAAGCGGCTGGCTCCTTCCATTTTGGCACTTTCATAATACTCCGAAGAAATACCCGTTATTGAGGCAAGAAAGATGATCGAATTGTAGCCAGCGACTTTCCATACGTATACGAACGTCAGAATAAATGGCCATACACTCGGTGTCAAATACCAATCCACCCCTTCTGATCCAAGGGCAGTTAATGCCTGATTCATCATGCCTTCTGTTGAGCTGAACATCGTCTGCACCATCATGCTGACGACCAGCCAAGAAATGAAATACGGCAAGAATACGAACGACTGTGCCGTTTTCTTGAACCACTTGCCCGTGACTTCATTGAGCAGCACCGCGAGCACGACAGCGGTTCCTAGACCGAACACCAGAAACAGCCCATTCAAGAACACGGTGTTCCACGTCACACGCAGCCAATCCTTGCTACCGAAGAAAAACTCGAAATTTCTAAACCCTACCCACTCGCTTCCGAACAGCCCATCAGAAAGCCGATAGTTCTGAAACGCCAGCAAATGCCCAATCATAGGCGTATAAGCAAATATGAGTAGGAATAGAATGCCTGGCAGTGCCAGCAAATACAAATACCGATTCTTCACGATTTCGTAGATAAAACCGTTTCTCCTTGTTTTAATGCTCCTCAATGACTGCCCCCCTCTATGTCCATGTGATGATCGTCTGTCGGAGTTATCGTAACAGCCGCCAAGCAGTCACGGATAGTTCTCAATGTCCGAATGAAGTTCTCTTGCGGCGGCTGCATAGGTCACCATTAGCCCAGTCAGGTTCTATATCCGTCCGTGAACCCTTCCTGCACTTCAACCGCTTGCTTCGTTGGCGTCTGGCTGTTGATATCGATACTGCGCTGGCGTCATGCCGGTTGCCTTTTTAAAAGCCGTAAAGAAATGGCTCTTCGTCAGGAAACCCGCCTGCTGTGAAATCTCAGCAACGCTCATATCCGAATGTTGAAGCAATTCCTTCACCTTCTCAATCCGCATATTCAGAATGTAATTGGATAATGACACACCATACTGATCAAGAAACAATTGGCGTACATACTTGGCAGATAGTGCAATGTGATCGGCGATATCATCCACAGACAACCTTGGATCGTAAATGTGACACTGAATATATTCAATCACTTCCTCAACGTTTTTCCCTTTGCGATTCAAGCTTTTCTGGTCGCCGAGCTGGGAGATCATTCGAACAACTTCATCTTTCATCCATCTATGTATCTCTTCGAGCTTCGTGAATTTCTTCAACGTATTTTCAATGCCTTCAATACTGTGCAGGGTAGTCCGTTTGCTAAACGCTTTGACGAAGGAGAAGAACAGCAATCTGAGTTGGAATTGGCATTCGGCGAATTTCATCGTTTGCAGCCGGGCAAACAATTGTTCCAGCAAGTTAAGGGATTGCTCCTGCTTGCCGCTGCGTATGGACTGAATGAGGAGATCTAGTATGGTGTCATCCGGTTGAATCTGTAAATCTGCGTATCGCTCGTATTCTTGCTCGGTGTATATTTTGTCATCGCCACTCACGAATTTGAACAGCGTCCATTCGCATAATTCATCGTAAATCGAACGCAAATCATCTCGAACATGTCTTGAAGTACTGCATGCTACTATGATATTAAGATGAACGTATTGCTTGACCCGACGGCGCAGCTCTTGTAGTTCCTCCATCATGTCATCTGCCTGATCGACAACACCAATAAGGATCAACAAATGATCGCTTCCGAAATCCACGACCTCGATGGAACGATCCTTACAGCTGAGCATCTCTTCCGCAATGTTGCCAATGGCGTATTTCAGCAGTCTCCGGGAGGCGAAATCGTATCGTTCCGAGATCTCGTAGTAAGCATCGATTTTGACAACGGCCAGCCTTATCCATGTATGGTCGAGTATCTTGGATTCACGAGCCAGAGCCTCTCTTGCCTGGTCGCCCAGTTTGCCCTGCAATACCCATTGTCGCAAATATTCTGTCTTTATCAGTGTGTAGTGATCGCGTAATAACATGACGCTTTGCTGAATCGCATCATAGTCGCTTTTGGCGCGGATACGCAGCTTGCCATGGATTTGATTCGCCAGTATCCGGAGCGGCTTAAAGAAGCTGTGCGAGTTCCAGAATGCGGCCAGCAGCAGCAGGATGAGCAGCAGAATAGAAGACAGCATAATCGCCTGTCGGAAAGCCGTTGCCTGCTTACGGAACTGCTCCATGCCAGATAGCGAATAGAGGGTCCAATCCTGGGAATCTAAATCGGCATAATTCACGTAAGCCTGTTCCCCGTCTACCTTCAACTGGAAGGAGCCTTGTCTGGCGGCTGTTCTCGAATTCATGACGTTCTTCATCATTGCTTCATCCATCTTCCCCAAAATGACCTGTCCCGACCGATCCATCAATGTCACTTGATTATCCGCGTCACCTCCTCCTGAGATGAGGAACTGTTGCATGGCATGTTTATTTAAGCGTACAACCAAGTATCCATATTGTTCTTTCTTGACATAAGAAGGCGGAAGCAGCAATGTCATATACGATTTACTTCCTGCTTCATGGTGAGAATACCGTAGTAAGGAAGGATCCTGCTTCTTAACCCGTTCCAACATGGTCTTATCCGAAAATTCTTCAAATGGAAGAAGACCCACATCGAAATCGATCACTTTCTCCCTGCGCATATTAAATAAGTAAGCGCCTTCAAAAAAAGATTCTTTGGATAAGTATTTGGATAACGTTTGAAGCGCTGCTGCATCCAGCAATGGATCATCCTTCTCTGAATACATCCAGTTCTGAATCGTCTGATCCTCATACATATTCAAGCTGTACCATTTCAGCTTAGCCAGGATGAATTCCGTACGATCCAATGTTTCTTCAATTCGATCTCGGTTGATCGATCCAATCTGAGATGAGGCATAACCTTCGAATCGTTGGATCAGAAAGAATGAAAATGGGATGATAATGAGGATGATAAAGATACCGCTCCACACAAAAATGCGCAAATACGTGGATTTGAACATAAGCCAATCGCTCCCCCAACCTTTACAAGGATCATGGTACTGAGCAGTATTATAGCTCAGCCCCATTGTCTTGCCCAGTTCTCGTTCGCCTGTCAAGTTCTCAATTGGTACCTGCAAAAAAAATAAACGACCGCTCCCCGATTGAGTGTCGGGAAACGGTCGCTTCATCGTACTATTTCACTTCCATCATTCATCCTATCTCACCGTGATGACGACATTCCCCTTCTTGTGCCCTTTCTCCACATAGCGATGGGCCTCAGAAATCTGCTCAAATGGATAGATTCGATCGATGACTGATTGGAGTTTCCCTTCCTCCGTAAGCGCTTTGAGGTAAATTAAATCTTCCTTAAGCATCTTCGCCATGCCCTGCCCAACCACGGTAATGAATGTGCCGTTCGGCTTTAATGCCTTCTTACAGCTTGCTTTGGAGCTCTTCCCAACGGCATCGAAGATCACATCATAACGTGCTTCCCCCTGTGCAAAATCCTCTTTCGTATAATCGATAATATGATCAGCTCCCAGAGACTTCACAAATTCAAAATTTGCCGAGCTGCATACCGCCGTAACGTCGGTTCCAATAATCTTTGCAATCTGCACCGCGGAGGTCCCTACCGATCCCGATGCGCCATAGATCAGAACTTTTTGACCCGCCTTTACATTTGCTTTTCTGAAAAAATGCAATGCAGTAGTGCCCCCAAAAGGAATGGCTGCCGCTTCTTCGTAGGTCGCATTCGTCGGTTTTAAGGCGATGCTGCTCTCCTCAGGCATACAAATATATTCCGCATGCGCACCAAATCGCATCCCATTTAAAGCATACACCTGGTCGCCTTTTTTGAATCGCTTAGCCTGTTTCCCTACCGCTTCAATCTCCCCGGCGAACTCTACCCCTAGAATCTTATTTCTAGGTTTGGTGATCCCTAAGATTAGTCGCATGGGGATCCAGAATAGAATCGGGCTTTTGAAGCTTCGTACGCGAGTGTCGCCTGACGTTACGGTTGTTGCATGAATTTTCACCCGGATTTCATGATCCTTGGGCGTAGGCTTCTCGACCTCTCTAAGCTCCAGAACCTCTGGTGATCCATATTTGGTACATACTATCGCTTTCATGAGTTTCCTCCAAACCTCAATTTGCAATAAGTATATCGAGCATAAGGTATTGTCATATAGCTACTAAAGTATGGTTTTACAACAGACCTAACTCGCGCGCACGTGCTACCGCTTCGGTACGCCGCTTGACCTGCAGTTTGTCAAAAATAATCCGGTTATGCCCTTTGACTGTCGTAAGTGCGATGAACAGCCGCTTGCTGATCTCACGATTCGATAGCCCTTGGGCGACGAGGCGCAATACTTCCAGCTCCCTAGCACTCAGCGGCTCTACAAGATGTTGGGGCGGTATCGTTCGAAGTCGTTCGATCGCAACCACAACCTTCGATTCCACCAGTCCAAAAGCTGCCAGCAGCTTACTAATATAGTGCGGCATCGTTCCTCGTTCAGCCACTTCGCACAACAACTGATGCATCGGCATTCCTTCGTCGACAAAAGTACGTATGAATCCGCCGGGCTCGGCCATCACGAGTGCATCCTCAAGGAGTTGTACGGCCTCCCCCTTGTCTCCATTCGCGTCCAGAGCGACCACCTGCAGAACCATCAGTTTAAGCCGTTCATCTCGAAGTCCCTTGGCCTCCGCCTGCTCACACAATAACTGTAGCATCCTTAGCGCTGCACGGGGTTTCCCCTCTGCAAGTTGCACACGAGCCTGACTTGCGTGCATTGCCAACGGCTGCGGATGTTGAACGGCTGCGGTAAGATTCCCTCGTTCCAGCTGAGCGCGTACATAGAGATTGGCGATCTGCGGAAGGAGATTCACGAACTTCCGCTCTCGAGCTATCTGTTGTGCTGTCTCTGCTGTCGCAACTGCGCTGCTCACTTTCCCTCGCGCGAGCTCCACGCTCGCTAGGAACACTTCGCCTGCAATAGCGTGGTCCGTCTGTTCGAACTGCTGTGCCAGTCGAACACTCTGCTGGCCGTGCCGCATCGCAGCCTCAAGATCGTTCCATTCGTAGCAGATCCGAGCAACGCCCAGATGCGCTTCGCAAGCGACCGGCAGCGGCGGTTCCCCTGCCAACTTCAGAACGTGCTCGTATGTCTCAGCCGCTGCAGCGAGTTGGTTATCAGCCTCCTGAATCATCCCAAGTCCAAGTGTCGACATCATCGTGATCATGACATGCCCAATCATCTGGCTATTCGCTAACGCTTCGGCATAGGCGTTGCTCGCTGCACTACGGTCCCCCTGAAGCTGATAAGCATAACCCAGCGCCCAGGTCGTCGCTGTACGGACAGGCAGGTTAGCGGGGTGCAGATGTTTTAGGGCGCGGAGCGACTCCGCCATAATCGAGTCGGCTTGGTGCTTGCTGACAGCTAACGCGGCACGGATTGAGGCGATATGCCCGATCAGATCTAGGGTCTTCTCATCTTGTACAGTCCCTTGCAGCGCTTGCTCCGCAGCTTGCAGCTTCTGTTCAACGCCTAATGTCTGACCCACTAAGAGTAAGGAAGAAGCATACATGACCCATAGGGACGGAATAGCATCCATTTTCTCACGCGGCAAACCGCTAAGCCAATGCATGACAGGTGCCACCGCCCCACGAAAGATCAGCGGCATGCCTTCTCCCTCTAACAGATGCGCAGCCAGCAGCGTATCTCCAGCTTCCGTTGCATGGTGAAAAGCTTCAATCGCAAACCCATTTTCTTGATACCACTTGCTAGCACGTCTATGATAGGCTGCCACGCTTCGATCATGATCCCCTTCTTCCGAGGCACTGCTCTGCGCCATCAACCGTCTCCGCAACAAATCTGCAAAGAGATGATGGTAACGATACCACTTCCGTTCGTTGTCCAGCGGCACAATAAATAGATTGGCACGCTCGAGATATGCTAAGGTTTCTTGCCCTGATTCTGTGATGATCTGTTGTTCCTGAACACCTCTATCCAGCACGGAATCACACAGGGTCCCGCACATTCGGTCAAGAATCGAAGTATGCAGCAAGAAATGCTGAATCCTTTCGGGCTGCTTCTGCAGCACTTCTTCAACCAAGTAGTCGAGTACGAAAGGATGGCTGCCGCTGAAGGATTGGATGATGCTGTCGGGATTTCCCTGCCCTTGCACGGACAATGCAGCTAATTGCAAGCCGGCAGCCCAACCTTCTGTCCGGGAGAGGAGGAGGGCAACATGGTCCGATGAAAGGTGTAACCCCATCACCTGGCTAAGGAATTCAGCGGCTTCGGAGGACGTGAAGCGCAAATCAGACGCACGCACTTCTATTAACTGATTCCTGACACGCAGCCGTGACAAAGGTAAATGGGGATCCTCACGTGTAGTCAGGACCAAATGCATCTGTGGAGGCGTATGTTCCAGTAATATGGCGACAGTATCTTTAACTTGATCAGATGTGATTACGTGATAATCATCCAGAACGAGAACGAAAGAATCTGATATAACCATCATTTCATTGATCAAAGCCGTTATCATCGCTTCGGGTGGCGGCAAATGAGACGATTGCAGCCATCCTAATACGCCTTCTCCTATATTCGGCGCTACCTCTCGCAAGGCAGCGATAAGATAATTCAGAAACCGCGCAAGGTCATTATCCCCCTCATCAAGCGAGAGCCATGCCGTTGGTTGTGGATACGCAGCCAGCCATTCGCTGACTAGCGTTGTTTTACCATAGCCGGCGGAAGCAGAGATCAGCGTCAGCTTGCGCTTAGCGCCTTCGCTCAATCGCTCAATCAACCTTGGCCGAGTGACAAGGCTAGCGCGGAGCGGTGGGATATAGAGTTTGGTTGAAATGATAGGTATCGACATCGGAGCCTCCGTTCTACGCCCTCTAATCCAGTGTGATCTATTTTATGATTATGTTCGACGGTATCACGGTATTTCCTTTTCGAATAGGATGAAGCATCGTATATTAAAAAGCCACCCAAAGGTGGCTTTCGTTGTCATTAGCGCATGGAATCTATTCCTCGAACTCCCATGCTGGATTCCAAGCAATTTCCCATAGGTGACCATCTGGATCTTGGAAATGGCCCGAGTATCCTCCCCAGAAGGCAACATGTGCAGGGTCCGTGATGACCGCACCTGCCCGCCCGGCAAGTTCCATGATTCGATCCACTTCTTCTTTACTGCCAACATTATGACCGATTGTCAAATCGGTCGAGCTAGGCGTTGATAAGGGAACCTTCGTCTCGTGCGCGAGATCTCTGCGATCCCAGATCGCTAGCTTTAACCCCACCTGCAAGTCGAAAAATGCGACCGCTCCATGTTCGAACTCCCTCCCGATAATCCCTTCTGTCGGGAACCCTAATCCGTCCCGATAGAAAGTCAATGATCTTTCTAAATCATCTACGCCTAAGGTGAGTACGGTAATGCGTGGTTTCATCATTTTATATAACCTCCATCGAACGAATTAATTTCATACTCGCTTCCATTATGACCCATTTCATTCTTGATGAATTGTAAAAAACGGACATGATTATTTGAAAACTTGATTCGGTACCAACCCGTAAAAACGTTTGAGTTACCGGTCCTATGAGAACAATTATTGGCGCAGCAGCATTAGACACGAAAAAAAACAGCCTTGCGGCTGCTTTTTACTGCATTTATGTCCGGCGCATATAGGCACGTACCGTGATAGGCGCGAAGATCGCTACAATGACAGCAGCTCCGATGAGAGAGATCACGAGATCCCAACCCACGGTACCCGCGTTAGTAAGGTCCCGGACTGCCGAGACAAGATGCGAAATCGGATTGATATTCACAAACCACTGGAGCCAGCCAGGCATGGTATTAACCGGAACAAACGCATTGGATAGAAACGTAAGCGGGAACAGCACAATCATCGATATCCCCTGTACGCTGGAGGCCGTGCGGGCAATAACGCCGAAGAACGCGAAAATCCAGCTAATCGCCCAGGAGCATAAAATCACAAGAAGCGCGGCGATGGCGACATTGCCAAGGCCTCCAGCTGGATGATAACCCATAAGATATCCCATTGTAAAAGTGAGCACTGTCGCAATCGTATAGCGGATTGTATCTGCCAAGAGGGCTCCAGCTAGCGGTGCAATCCGTGCAATAGGCAGTGACTTAAATCGATCGAACACACCTTTATCCATGTCCTCACGCAGCTGTACACCTGTAACGATAGAGGTCGTAATCACGGTCTGAACGAGAATGCCAGGTATGATGACTGGCAAATAGCTCACGACGTCACCGGAGATGGCTCCGCCAAAGATATAGGTAAACATCAGAGTAAAGATAATAGGTTGCAGCGTAACATCGAACAATTGCTCCGGCGTGCGCTTCAGCTTAAGCAGACCTCGATAGGCCATCGTTAACGAGTGGCGTACAGACTGACCAAAGCTCGTGTAGTTTTTAAGTTGCCGATTTACACCTGGCTTAATTGACGAGCTGCTCATGCTCTTGCCACCTCCACTTTGTTCGATTCATTGGATGCGAATGACGCACCTTGCTTCACACCTTCACCCGTTATGGTAAGGAATACCTCATCAAGCGTCGGCTTCTGTACACTCACCTCTGATAAGTGGATCCCCGCTTCACGGAGAGCAATTAACAGGTCCGTGACCCGATCAGCGTCTGCCATCGGTGCCGTAATCTTCGCTGCTTCCGATGACACACTAGACGGAACACAAAGTATTTGTTCGACGGTGTGGCGAGCGCTCTCGATATCTAGCGGATTCTGAACTCTCAAATGCAGGGATGAGGTACCAACAGATGCCTTCAACTCATCTGCCGTGCCTTCGGCGACAACATGACCTCGATCGATCACCGCGATCCGATCTGCCAGTTGGTCCGCCTCTTCAAGATACTGCGTTGTGAGCAAGACGGTAGAACCCGTATTCACCAACCGACGAATCGTATCCCACATCTGTGAACGCGTACGTGGGTCAAGCCCCGTAGTCGGTTCATCCAAGAAAATGAGCGGTGGCTGTGCAATGAGGCTCGCCGCCAGATCTAACCTCCTACGCATACCGCCTGAGAAATTTTTGAGCGGCCGTCTCGCTGCCTCCGTTAATCCGAACTCCTCCAGCAGCTCCGCTGCTTTACGCTTGGCCTCTGCGCGCCCGAGCCCGAGCAATCGAGAGAAGATGATCAGGTTCTCAGTCGCGCTAAGCGATTCGTCAACGGAGGCGTATTGCCCTGTGACGCCGATCAATTGACGGACGATTTGCGATTCCTTCTGCACATCGTGTCCGAAGATGCTTGCCGATCCCGCATCCGGTCGAAGCAGCGTCGCCAGCATGCGAATGGTCGTCGTCTTCCCTGCTCCATTCGGCCCAAGTACGCCGTATATCGATCCGGCACGTACATTCATGTTGACACCATCTACCGCGCGATTATCGCCGAACGTTTTGACAAGTCCACGTGCTTCAACGGCCCAATCGCCGTTATTTGGCTCTATTTTTCTATAATCCATCGTAATTCCTCCCATACAACTGATGATGTAGTGATGTTAACACCTCTTTTTAAACAGAATATAAACGGAGTTTAGAGCTGAAAAGCAAAATACCGCCGAAGCTTGATCAGCCCCAGCGGTTTTCGCATGCATTTACATTCCATTTATTCGTACGCTATCCCTTAATCGCACCATCGGCCATGCCCTTAATCCACAGTACTGATCCATCGTTTATCGCAAGTTTATTGAGGGCTACGACTTCGTCAGTCTCGTTTTCTAAATAATAATTCACGCTACCAATCATGACAACGAAACTCATCGAAAGCACAATCGCGATGAGGATGATTCGACAGATGCCCTTCAAGTGATCTCGATCACGTGTCACCAAACGCTGTGCCCAAAATCCGACCGCAGCCCCCATGGAGTTAATCAGGATATCGTCGATATCGAAGGCTCCTAACTGTGTAAGCATTTGAATAATTTCAAGAATCGTAATAGACAGCACGAATAAAGAAATGAACCGAATAAAATGACAACGGTACAGAAGTGGGATGACAGCCCCAAAAGGGATAAATGCTACAAAGTTCCCCAATTCAAAAAACCAACCATCAAAGCTTCTCCCCATTGGAAAGTGCAGCGGAATTCCTTTAGGGACTAGATTATACCGCAAGCCAGGAATACGATCAAAAGCAATTCTGTTAAAACCTATATACAAGAAATAGAGCGTCAACAGGGTATATAAGACTAACAGGACAATGGTGATTTTACGTAACTTTCCTTGATACATGATTACATCCTTTCTTCCTGCAGAGCGCGGCACAAATGTCTTTGAACCCATTTTAGAGACGAAAGCTTAAGGGTTTGATACGCATCTCTAATTTTTTTATTAAGATCATGCCGAATCTCACTGGCCGAACACACAAAACAGGAAGTACAGAGAAGAGAACAAAAAAAACGGCATTCCTGCCGTTTGTGTACGCATGTATTTTAGCTAACTAGCTTTAAACCAACGACAGCGAAGATAATTCCAAGAATGCTACCGATACGAAGCCAGCTTTTGGATTCTTTGAAAAAAATCATCCCCACAATCGCAGCCCCAACCGCTCCAATCCCTGTCCACACCGCATAAGCCGTTGCGAGCGGGATGGTCTCCATGGCACGAACAAGCAGCTGAAAGCTAATGACGAATCCTCCGATGAGGATGAGGTTATTGGTCCAGTTGTTATTTTTCGCAACCCGTTTAATCCCGATAACCCCGACAATCTCCATCAAACCCGCCGAAATGAGCAACAACCAATCCATCAAGCTTCACTCCCTTTGCTCGACAATTTCAAGGTAACAATGCATGCCAATAACAATAAGACGAATAAGATCCGCAGTAGACTGACACCGCCAGATAGTATAATTTCTACAATCGTCGTTCCTAGCGTTCCAATTCCAGTGAATACAGCATAGACCGTGCCGACAGGCAATATTTTAGTGGCGCGAATGATTAAATCGAAGCTTGCAAGCAGGGATACAAGCACGACAACACTTGGAATGGCCTCGTATTTGAACCCGCTTGCCCACAAAACCTCCAATAGTCCTCCTATGAAAACATACGTCCATGCTCTGCCATTTTGCTTAGCTGTTGTGGCTGTCATCGTTGTCTCCCTCCTCCAAGTGCTCTAGATAATAATTAACAATTCGATCGATATGATCCATGACTTCAGTATCCATGCCGTACACCTTGTTCATCCTGCTGGAACCATTCCATAGAAACTTCTATGATTTGTTCCGCAAGCTTCTGAGATATGATAGAGGAAGGAGGCTCGTGCAGATGCTCCTTCACATTCCGAATCAGCTTCGCCCAGGCCATGCTTCGTGGATCATTTAAGCTGAGGTCCGGCAAATTTTTAATAATCTTTATTTCATGTTCCGAGAAATGCCGGGCAAGAAATGTATCTCTAATCTCTAAGGGAGACTGAAGCGCCTTGATGAATAGAAAGATATCTTCTGCTTCAATCTCCCCTTTCATTTCAATGGCAAACCTTGCCGTCTGCAACAGCTTCTCCATCTCATCCAGACGTTTCTTCTCTTCCTGAACCGTTGCCAGTTCAAAATCCAGGTAATCTCTCCAACGTTGCTCATGCGAATTCTTATCCGTACTCAACATCTCTTTGATGGATGCCAGCGTAAATCCCAGCTCTTTCAAGGCTGTAATATGCTGGAGCACATTAATCTCCTCGTCGGAATAGTACCGGTAGCCCGAATCGGCTACCTTCGCAGGCTTCAATAACCCGATCTCGTCATAGTATCTTAGCGTTCTTATAGATATATTTGTATTTTTGGACAACTGTCCAATGCTGTACATCATTTCATCACCTCTTCCTACTCGAGTATACACTCTCCAGTGCACGTGAGAGTCAAGCGTTTTTACGCAAAAAAATACCACGTCAATTGACGTGGTTGGAGTTAACTGCTTCTTATGGACCCAGAAGCCGGTAATCAGTCCTGCGGCTCCGACGAGTTGACTCATTCTTGACAATCGGTAAACATTATGACTCTTGTGCAGTAAGTGCATGATCCGGCGCTTTTTGGTTCATGATCGGCACCATGGATAGTGCGCCGATAAGGAATAATAATCCAGCTCCGCTATAGATCGTACCCAGCGAAAAGGCGTCCTTCAAAGCGCCTGCGAAAGACATGGATATGACCATCATGCCAACGAACATTGGATTCAGAACCCCATTTACTCGGCCAACAATGGATGAATCTGACCATTTCAGAATCATTGTGCTGATCCCGATATGAATACAAGGGAAAACAAGCCCATTCAGAAATTGAACGGTCAGCGTGATCGGAACGCTCGTCGAATACCCGACAATGACGGTGCAGACCGCGCCTGCCAGCATGCCTATGGCAAGAAGCAACTGCGGCGGAACCCGTTTCGCAAAGGTGGCTACAATCCCGCCACCGATCAGCATGGCTACGCCATTCACCATCAGTAAGTATTGCAAGAACTCCTTACTCTTGCCTAGCCGTTCTGTTACGATAAACAGGTTGAGCGCTTGAGCTACGCCAACAGCGAGTCCTGCGAGAATAAACGCGAGTCCGAGCATTCGCAGCACTTGGCTTTGCCAAACATAGCGGAAGCCTTCAATAAAATCTTTACGGAACTGCCCTTTGACAGCGACCGTTTGAGATTCCATATTATCCTCAGGCAAGCGAATAAGGACGAGAGCGGAAAGAAGGAAGACTACACCCATGATCGCGATCGATGTTTCAAGGCCAAATGTGCTGTAAACAAAGGTGCCAAGCATGGGGCCAAGCACCATGAAGATAGCCATTAGAGATTGGAATAGAGCCATCCCTTGCTGAAGCTGTTCTTCAGGCACATGATACTTAAACAATCGCATGCTTGATGGCTGCGAGAACTGCGAAAGAATAGCTGAGATGAATGCGACAAGGTAGACCGAGTGCCACGAACCGAAATGTATGGTCAGAAGTACTGCGAATACCGATACCGCAGATAATAAATCGCACCAGATCATCGTTCGCTTTGGCCGCCAGCGGTCGGCAAATGTACCTCCGATGAATGAAAAAACAAATATTGGCGCGAATTCTGCCACGCTGATTAGCGAAATGGCGTATGGATCATTGTTAGTTCTTTCGGCAACGTATAGAAGAATAGCAAAATTACGTACCCAAATGCCGATCTGCAGGAGCACGTTGGATAATAAAATCGTCTGCAGAAACCGATTGCTGAGAAGGCTTGGTGCTTTCGTGCTTTTTTCGTGCCTATTCAATCTTTTCAACCTCCATTTTGTCTATAAAGATGCCCAACTTGAGTAATGGTATGACTCTCCTCTCATTTCCTAATTATACCGATCTCATCATCGTTCACCTCCTACTACAGACTGAAATTACGGAGTCCCAAAACTAATTTTTTCCTGTAGCTTCTTCGGGGCTCTAGCCTCGATCCATTATCTTTCATAGAATTCCTTGCGAATTCCTTGCACCCAATTCAGTTCGTTCTGATAGAAGGATATCAGGTTCTCGGAAATCTTATCCCACAAAAATGCTTCACGCTCGTTTCTATGGGGTGAAAGAACTCCACGCTTGATTTTTTCCTGCTGGTACACAAGCTGCATGTTGATCCTGCTCTCATATTGGAGCAATAGTTCATTTAATTCCTCATCGCTTAGCTGGTCTGCCCACGCTAATTGAACGAGAAAAGTATTCTTGAACTCCGGAAATTCCGGTTCAGAAAGAACCCATTCCCTCAATCTGGCAAGTCCTGCATCCGTAATATGATATATCTTCTTGGATGGAGAACTCTCCTGATGTTGGATTTCGTTGGTCACATAACCTTCGTCCAAGAGCTGTACGAGAGATTTATAGATTTGATTATTGTTACCGGACCAATACATCGTTGAAGATTCTTCAATAATCTTTTTTAATTCATATCCTGTAGCAGGTCTCCAGCTAAGAAGACCAAGGATTGCAAATTGAATAGACATTATCTCACCTCTATATGTTACTTGTAACATAGGTTAATAATATCTTATGTTATTTGTAATGTAAATATGTAGCAGCAAAAAAAGATGACTCTAACCAATCAGAAGTCATCTTTGAACGGTTTAATCACGGCGTTTTTCAATGATACTCACCTTACCTAGACCTGGCAAGGCGAAAGCCGAGATCATCAATTCGAAACGTTGGGTGACTGCGCCGGCGGCACGTCGCCCCACATCCCCGCTCCTCTTCCGCCCAGCTGCCACCGCGGAAAATTCTATAGGAATCGTATACTTTCGCATCGTATATATCAAAGCACCACTCCCACACATTTCCTAGCATATCATAGAGCCCCCACGCATTCGGCAGCTTTTTACCTACTTCATGGGCCTTGCCCTCAGCGTTTTGATGATACCAAGCAATTTCAGCAACCTCGCCGTACCGATATCCTCCCGTACCTGCTTTACACGCATACTGCCATTCCGCTTCTGTAGGAAGACGATAACCATCCGCCTCCCAATTGCAGACAACATGCGCTCCATCCTCACTTATCGAATAACATTCCTGTAGACCCGAGTGCTGAGAAAGCAAATTACAAAATGAAATTGCATCATGCCATGACACATCTACCACAGGAAGCTCAGTTTCGTCGTAAGATTCAACTGTCCTTGGCATGATCGAGAAATATAACCCCTTCGTAACAGGAACCGGAGCAAGTAAAAAAGAATTCACCTGAACCGTCCATGTCCTCTTTATTCGATCGTCCCTTAAATCAATTTCACCTGCAGGAATTTCCACCATTGGATAATCTACCTGGCTGCGCCGTTCGTGTGACACCCTATCTTCCTCCCGTTTCATCTAGCTCTCCTGGTTCGCTAATCCTCGTCATCCATTGGTAAACTTTCTCACGTAATCCTCGCAAATGTAGCGATTATCTTCACCATGATTGGGCGAAATGTTCGCGACTCTAAAGAAGCTTAGACCTACTACCATCGCTAACAGCCCATATGCGGCGCTTTGGGAATCTTCTACTGACATCTGCCTCGTCCGATTCCCATAATCAAAAATCTTTGCTATCCCTTGGAGATCAGCCATATAGCTCTTGGATACGACTTCCTGCAACTTGCGATCCAATACGGCTTTGGAGAAAAACTGTAGAAAGAGCTTTGCTTGAGCTTCATGCGGGATAAACATCTTTTCAATCCCATCCAGCTGCGAAACATTGATTCTCTTCTCCGTGTCATCACGATATGGCGGTAGTATATGTTGCAACGTAACGTCAATCATTTCCCCGGCTGTCATTGTATTTTCAATTTCTGACTCGATCTTTAGACCATAATAGGCCAAGAAAGACTTAAAGGCTTCAATCGTCAGATTATCCTTATTTTTAAAATAATAACTGACAACTCCCTTCGAACAGTCAGCATACTCAGCAACCTTATCCAGTGTCATGCCATCTATCCCGTGAATGCTAATGCAGGTTAACGTGGCGTTTATGACATCTGCTCGGCGCTTTGGTTCCATACCTAATTTGGGCATCATTTCACCTGATCCATTTATTTATTCTGAACAGTCAGAATAAATAAAGTCTACACAATGATTGAGCATGTTGTCAATTGGTCTGGCTCCACTAGCAAGCTAACAGAGTTGTTTAGGCGGAGCGCAGAAAAGAATATGAGGACCGGGTGATTTGCATAAAAAAAAACAAAACACCGGGAAAACCCGGTGCAGTAAGGTATTTTTTTGGTCGAGCCAGGGGGCTATCTGCTCGTTCAACTCGCTATCCCCTTCAATGGGATGTCCCATTCCTGATTTAACCTTAATTAATTATACATTTTCACTTGACGTACTCTTCCAATTAGAGCCAGCACGAACAGAATAATTGTAGCTAGCAGATAATACCTATAAAATCCACGGTCCAGAGATTGCTGTGAGACTCCCATAAAATCCATAACATCTAGTTTGTTTAAGGGGCCCACATACCACATTAACATATATACCACTTGAAAAAGCTTGCCATTTCCCGACCATATGCCTAATGCTACAGCTAGCGTTGGAATAAATAAGCCGCCTATTGCCATTGCCTTTAAGCTTTCCCATTCACCTACGGCAAGTAAATGAATCATAGCCCCACTGCCTGTCAAATAGGCAACAATGATACCAGCCAGCCACATTACAATAAATTGATTCCGAACCGGATGTAGAGCAGTAAACATCAATTGATGGGTACGGTAATACTTTTCATTGGTACCCATTGCCGACCAAATCAGAACAGGCCAGACCCAGGTAAAGGGTAATACAAACTCTTGTACGGACTCTACTGGCAAAAATAAACCAAACACGATCATGACCAAAGCTACCAAGTACCACCAAAGACGCAACCCTTTGAGCATGAGACGAAGCTCCAGGGCTAATGTTTTCACGTAGTTGGATTGCCCTTGTACATGCGTATAAGGAGTTAATTTGATTTCAATGTCATTCTTATGTTCAGGCTCATTGTCCGCCTCCGCTGTTCCTGATTCGTTCGGTTTACTTTTTTTATTACTTTTGGTTGAACGTGTTAGATCAAACCGATGAAAGAAAATGGAAGCTACTGCTACAATCACTATTGCCACAGCTAACCAAATATAACGTTCTATAAACATAGGTATAGTCCACTGTACACCTGTCCAAACGTAGGTTACTATTTCCCCCTTAAATGGAGTGATATCCGTGACATGGCCCACATCGTTGTGAGGGACCCTAGCATTCGCCTCGATCGATAGCCTGGTTAAGATCGGTGAAGTCCCGAACATATCCTGGCTAGAACTCATGGCAGACGTAGAAAGTTTAAGTGAAAAGATCCACAAAACAAAATAAATGACATTCCCCAATCCCTTACGCAACAAAGGCACGGATTCAAAAAAGATTGCAATTGAAGCCACCATCGCCATCGTTGGCAATGTAGAATAAATAAATGGAAGTAAAAGTCTTACCACATCAACTGTATAATCTTCCCCTCTAATAAGTTGCATAGCAAGAGCAGTTACAACTAATACAACAACAATAGACATCAAGAGAACGAAATTACTCCACATTTTCCCCATAGTGTATAGCCACCGGGTAATCGGGGTCGTTGCTATAATTTGTCCCACCCCGGTCTGCACATCTCGCTCAATTGCATTTTTTACGAGAAAGAACGCTGGAAGACTTAGTAACATGGATGCTATTATGGCAATTGTGCTGCCTACCCATGCGGAGTTATAAATACCGCGTACGCCGTTTAGGGAAAAAGTTAAATAATTATCGTGACTTGAAGGTATATACTTAAACACGATAAAAATCGATACTAACACTGTAATCAAAAAACTGTATCTTCGGATTCTTTCTAAATAATCAGCTTTCATCATGTGGAATAGAATACGAAGCGATGTCATGAAGTTGTCTCCTGCATATTTGCCGACATATAATACAAATACGCATCTTCCAAAGTCGGAGTCACCAAATGGCTTTCTGCTGAAGGCTGAATATCGGCAATAACTCTCACACGCACCCCTTCACTACTTTGAATTGTGCTGCTGACTACCAATTGTTTACGTGCTTCCATCCATGTATCGCTCGGCAGCAACCACTCCCACACTTTTCCTACAGACGCAGCCAGTATTTTGCTCTGATCTGCCTGCACCACGAGTCGCCCTTTATTGACAATCGCGATGTCTGTTGCGGAAGCTTCGATATCGGATACGATGTGGGTTGATAATATAACAATACGATCGCCTGACAATTCGGATAGAAGATTACGAAAACGAATACGTTCTTCGGGGTCAAGACCAACCGTTGGCTCGTCAACGATTAATAGCTTGGGATCGTTCAATAACGCCTGTGCGATACCTACACGTTGTTTCATCCCGCCTGAAAGACTATTCAATGGTTTTTTGCGAACCTCATGAAGATTAAGCAAATATAGTAACTCGTCAATTCTTTTTCTTGCGATTCTATGATCCAACCCTCTGATCGCCGCTAAATATTCCAAAAACTCAACCGCATTTAAATGAGGGTATACGCCAAAATCTTGTGGCAAATAACCTAATATGCCCCGCACAGCATTAGGATTTTCAGTGATATTAATTCCATTCCAACTCACCTTACCAGCTGTAGGTTGGGTAATTGTCGATAAGATTCGCATCAATGTTGATTTTCCGGCACCATTCGGCCCTAACAAACCCAATACGCCTGTTTGAATATTTAGAGATAAGTCACGAAGCCCGTAAAAATCACCTTTATATTTCTTGCTTACACTATCAACAATTAATTCCATATATTCCCCCTATATTACTTTGTTTTCTCATTACATTATGTTACATTATCCCATAAATTTCCTCAATGTGTTTTTATCGCTATAACTTGACAGATACATTGAAGCCTTTCACGATGAGCCATACCGCTAGAATCATTTCATAAGAGGCTACTGGAATCGCCAACACGACTCCCCATGTTGACAGTTGAAGAATGATACCGAACATTTCTAGCACGGCTGCAAGAAGAATGAGTGTTGCTCCAGCAAGACCCATGACTGCGATAGGCCGGGGAACAAGTTTGGATTGATAGAGTAGATAACTGCATATCAGCGTATTTATGCCTAGCATGAAATTGGGGCCAAGCAAAAAGGTCCAGTCATGTACGGCTTTTAATAATGTGCCTGCAGTTTGAAAAGAGGTTGCATGCGGAGCTACTGCTTCTACAAATTTCTGACTTAGGGTCAATAGAGACAAGACGCTGACTATACTAACAGTAATGATAACGGCTTCAAGAAGCCTGAAACAAACGTACCCAAGAGCTAAGCTTTCACTGTGCTTTTTGAAGAATGGGAACAGCATAATCGAGGTACCGACAGCGGAACAGACCAGAACTAACTCACACAGCGCGCCTAGTATCACCTGATTTTTATGTTCAAAACCTGTAATCAGATAATTGGGATCTTTTAGAATCGGATCGTATAAAAGAACACCAATGATCGACGAAACCGTCGCAAGTATAAATAGGATTCCTACAATTTTTGCTGCCTTCTTGCTAGGATTCATTGGTTTCTCACCCTAATTACGACGTTCCCTTTTTTATGTCCGTTTTCGACATACGTATGAGCCTCAGCGATCTGTTCCAACGAATAACAGCGATCGATGACCGATTTTACCTTTCCCTCTTCAATTAAACGTGTGAGGGAATACATATCTTCCATCTTAAGCTTGATCGCGGATTTAACGGAAAGATACCTCCCCTTGTTCTTAAGGGCGCTTTTACTGCGTGAAGACGAAATTTTCCCTACCGCATCAAAAATAAGGTCATACGTCTGGCCGCTTTGAGTAAAATCCCCCTTTGTATAATCCAGGACTTTATCGGCTCCCAGCGCTTTCACCATTTCCACGTTCGCGGTGCTGCATACAGCAGTGACCTCTGCCCCGAATGATTTGGCAAGCTGAACCGCAAAAGTGCCGACGCTTCCGGATGCCCCGTAAATAAGTACTTTTTGTCCGCGCTCAATCCCTGCTTTTCTAAGAAAACACAGCGCTGTAAGTCCCCCGACAGGAACGGCGGCTGCTTCCTCGAAGGTCATATGGGCAGGTTTCATGGCCACAAACCCTTCATTGGCCTTCGCCCCTTCTTCTGGCAGGCAAATGTACTCAGCATAAGCGCCAAATCCAAGGCCGGTATATGCGAAAACAAGGTCGCCTTTCTTAAAACGTGTCACGTCCTTGCCGACGGCTTCAACCTCTCCTGCTAGCTCAAACCCCAAAATGGTTGCCTTCTTCGGCCTGAAAAGTCCGTTGAAAAGTCTTGCCGCAACGGGATCGGCCTTTCTCATGCGCCAATCCGCTGCCGATACGGTCGTCATATGGATTTTGATTAATAGTTCATGATCCTTGGGCGTCGGCTTTTGCACCTCTTTCATTTCAAGTACATGCGGCGGTCCGTATTGTTCGTAGACGATGGCTCTCATGTCGCTCCTCCTCATAAATTAATTATTGAACTGGATCTTCCTCGTAAGTGAAGACGTCCTCCAGAGGCATCTGGAACACGCGTGCGATGCGAAAAGCTAATTCCAACGAAGGCGAATATTTTCCCTTCTCAATCGCTACGATCGTCTGCCGTGTCACCCCTACTTGGTCGGCGAGCTGCTGCTGGGTCATTTCGTTATGGTTGAATCGCAAGCTGCGAATGTGATTGCTAATGTGACTTTGGCCCATCTTATACTCCTTTCCGATAGTGATAAAGCCGCGTAACGCTGCTGGCAACATCGGATATGAATCCTGAGAAAATCAAAATGACGAACATAACGGAAGGCGTCATTCGCAGGACTAATGAACTCATCGCGAGTAGAAATCCGAGAATGAAGACGAAATAAGACATTCTCATGGCCTTCAATTCGATCAACTTGTCGAGCTCGTCAGCGAAGGAAGGTTCCACTTCTTTCGTCGCAATCCGGTTAATGATGATGAATACGATCTCAATGATGACTTTGGCTACGATCGTTACCGGGATGAGGATTAAGATAACGGCACCCCAGAAACGAAAAAGCTCCACCTCCGTCAGATTCACATCATTGTACCTGACATATACAGCCCCACAGTAGGATCCAAAAATCAAAATCGTGCTGATTAGCGATATAATATTTTTCTTCTCTTGATAGGACATGGAATACCTCCTCTGCTAATCCGTCTGTTTATTAGTAAAGTTTTCCATACACAATGTAACATTAAGGATACACCATGTCAAATATTTTTTACATTCAAATCTCCAATTTTCTGCGAGCTCAGCTTTTCTAAGAAGCACAAATAACCTTCATTCAGCACGAAGGTTATTCCCTACTGTGAATTACAAGAGGAAACCGCTGAAAATCATAAGGACATTAATCCATGTATGCCAGATCACGACTGGAATGATACTTCTGGATTTGATCGTAATGCCTCCGAAATACAACCCTCCCAGCGCATAGGCGATGCACACGCCCCAAGAGAATCCAAGGGAATAATGCTGTAAACCAAACCCTGCGCTGGTCACAATTACTGCCCACTTATCACCTAATTGTTCTGAGAACCGACTAAGAAGCATCCCTCGCCAGATGATCTCCTCCAACACATTTATGATGGAAAAAGCGATCGTGAATAACCAAATCTCTTGTACGTTACTCCATCCGTTTCGAATAACAAATGGTATAAAAGTAAAAGTAATCGCCGCAATTGCGATGAGTAAGAAATAGTTAACTTTTGATTGACGGAAGCCTGACCAAATAAATGGTATACCTATCTTCTCGTTCCAATGCGGTTTTTCCGCATACAGCATGAAGGGTAATTTTTGAATAAACGCTAAGATAAACAAGGGAATGATTATACAAATTAGTGACAATCTGTTTAGAAGGATATGCCATTCCTTTGGCTTCAAATCGAGGATCCAACTTGAGTTTATGAATAGATATAGAGCAAATCCGACACCCAAACCTATCGTTGTCAGTAGAAATGATCGCATTGGCTTGTAAATGAAGAGCAAGCCGGTGCAACTTCCCCACAAACACATCAATAAGTAGTTTTGCGTTTGAAGAGAGGTAATAAGTAACCCAACTAAGAACAGACAAGCTAAATTCCTAAGTAATGTGAAATTCATTTTATCCTCCTTATGGATTAGACAATCGTGGAATTACGCTGGAGGGTTCTCATTTGTCCATATTATCGAGGTACTCCATACATATACTGCATTATTGTGAGAGGATGTGAGAATTGACTTGGATATGAAGAAAATGGGCTTTGCAGATCGCGTAATCTTTATTCTCGGACTAACCTTAGCCGGTGTACTGACATTTGTCCTTGTGATCGGAGTCATTGTTGCAGTATTAAAATTTTACATGGACAGCAAGGAACGAACAATACAAGTTCAGCCAGATCCAATGCTAAAGGATGATCCGAGGTCACCTTCGGGCAGCGTTTCGACAAGTAAGCATTTATCTGAAGACGAAGAATGGCAAGTCAATGATGAGCAAGAAAGGCCACCGAATTAGGTGATTTTAGAAAGGAGATGACGCAATTGGCAACGAAAAATCAAGGGATGTCGAAGTTCTTTCGTGATGCGAAGAAAGGATTTCTAAATTTCGCCAATAACTATTCCATAGCGGTGAACAATGGCGCGAAAGTGGCAGGGAAGCAAATTATTGAAGGTATGGAGGGATTGAATCAACCATCCGATATTCCTGCTGGAAAGCTGTTCACAGCCGTTAAAATTGGCGTACAGCATGCCAGTGAACATATAGTGAATTCAAGTATGGAATTCGTTGAACAAATGAAAAATAATCAAAAAAACAAATAGGAAGTTTGACTCTCTGTTACGTGTTTTCTCCTCTTGGTTGATGAACTTACGTTATTGACCAGAGGTTTTTTTGAGTTGAAACCCCGAATGCCTACATAGACTAAACGGTTTGGATTATAGAAAAAAACGTAGGACCACTTCCTTCCTTTAACGAAAATAAGAAAGCAGTCCCTATTTCATTTTCATGTATTTATTCCTCTTTATTTTCCTTATCTTTTGCTTTTTTTTCTTTTTCTTTTTCCTTTTTTTCTTTTTCTTGCTGCTGTTTCTCAATCTTTTTTTGTTCTTTTTCTTTCTTTTTCGCTTTCTTTTTTTCTTTTTTCTTCGCTTTTTTCTCAAGCTTCTTCTCTTCTTTTAGTCTCTCTTTTTCTTTCTCTTCTTCTTTTTTCTTTGCTTTTTTCTCAAGCTTAGCTTGCTCTTTCGCTTTTTCTTTTTCCTCTTTTTTCTCTGATTTATGCTCTTTCATTACTTCATCACTCATGTTTTATCCCTCCATTTTGGAATTAATAACCTGGTTCAAACGGTGTCTGACAGCTTCTGGATTAAAATATTCAATCATATGAATCCCTGGCACTAACTGAAAATAAATGTCATATATCTTGTAAGGAATTTTAGCGTGCAGTTCAGGAATACGAAGATTGATCGGCTTTTGGAACAGATCGACAGCCTCTTCTTCGCTCTTGAGCCCAGAGTCAACCACTTTTCTGTAGGATTGTAAACCAATCGAGCTGATTGATTTGCCAATCCCCTCTTGTCTGTGAGCAATTTTCTCAAATAAAGAAGCTGGTACGTACTTCGAATTCACAATTGCTATATTGTGAGAAACGATAAAATCACTTTTGTCACTTATCAAAATCGATTCTCTCAGATATAAAGGAGCGCCGGAGAACCCCCCTTGATGATCAGCATGTTCTTCATTCAATTGCTCTTGTCGAATGACCGTTACGCGCAGCTTTTCGTTCAACAAGGTTTCTAGCAAATCTGTGGTCCTTCCGTCTGTCACTAATAGCAAATCGAAAATCAGTTTCTGCAAAAAATCCAATGTCTCCCCCGCATGCTGCGAGTCTTTGCCATCAGTATTCCTATCTGTCATACAGTTTCCTCCAATAGCCGTTAACGATACAGACCAGAATCGCGGAGCCCCTGCAAAAATGTGTTAAATTCGTCAAGATTCAACTGCTGCTTCGCATCAGAAAGTGCAACCTGCGGATTCGGATGCACCTCGACCATGATACCGTCTGCGCCAGCCGCAAGCGCAGCTTTCGCGCATGGAAGCATAATATCCTTTCGACCCGTGGAATGGGTGACATCTACGAGAACCGGGAGATGGGTCTCTTGTTTCAATATCGGAACAGCAGAAATATCGAGTGTATTACGCGTCCATTTTTCATAGGTGCGAATTCCGCGCTCGATTAACATGACTTGGTTATTCCCGCTGGATAGCAGATATTCAGCCGCCAACACGAACTCCTCGAGTGTGGCGGAGAGGCCACGTTTCAGCAGGACAGGCTTTTGGGTTTGGCCAACGGCTTTCAACAGATCGAAGTTATGCATGTTGCGGGCACCAATCTGAAAGATGTCAATGTAACGAGCAGCCGTGTCGATTTGCAAAGGGCTCATGAGTTCACTGATCGTCACCATACCCGTTTCATCAGCCACTTCCTTCATGATTTTCAACCCTTCTTCGCCAAGGCCTTGAAAATCATACGGTGAGGTTCTCGGTTTGAACGCGCCTCCTCGTAAGACGGTAATGCCGGCATTCCTCATTGCGGTAGCAACTGTTAATAGCTGATCTCTGCTTTCAATTGAGCAGGGTCCAGCGACGGTGACGTGCGAAGAACCGCCGATTTCGGCATGCTTTACTTGAATAATCGTATCCTCACTCTTATACTGGCGGCTAACAAGAAGCTTGCGCTCGGCTGGAGCCTCTTTTTTTACTTTGGGATTCGCAAAAGTATGGGTAGCAAGCTCATTCAGTAGTTGTTGATTGCCAACTGGCTCCGCTTGTGAAATGCCCTGTTTATTCTTTTCTTGAACGATTTCCGAAGCCATTCGTGCACGCTCGTTCATCAGATCGAGCAATTGTTGGTTAATTCCATCCCATTGCGTTATTAATTGTTGCCATTTGTCGCTCATGACGAGCACACCTCTCTTTTTCACAATTGACTGTAGCCTGACCCTCACCAGCTTAAATTTTATTTCGCTTCTGGATATATACCGGTTTGGTCGATGGCACGTTATTCACGAGCCCAACCCGATCGAGAAGCGTTGCGTCGGTAATGATTTGAAGGGTGACAGGCACATGAAGCTTTTCAGATAATCGAGTTTGGATGTCCTCCATACTCCATTGTCCAGCATCGTGCGAATCAAGAAGAACGTACAAACCCTCCTCTTGCTCCAATACCTTCCATGCATCTGGGGCAGGTGTCAACGAATAGACAGCTTCTTGGATGTCATAAGCATCTAGAATGGTATCACCGATCACGATTCGATCCTTACTTCTGCCGTAATGCACCAACTTGCCCATTGCTCGTCCACAAGCACACATGGAAGGTTCGACGGAGATAATATCTTCATTAAAATATCGCAACAGAGGAGAAGCTTGATGAGAGAGCGTTGTTATCGCCGCAAACCCTCTCTCGCCTTGAGTAACAGGACCTGAACCATCTTCATGCAACACTTCTACGCAAAAATCCTGTTCCACGATATGCATCGAGCCAAACTCACACATGGCTGCAATATTCGCGGTTTCAGTAGAACCATACATATTGTATACAGGTACACCCCACAGCTTTTCTATATGCTCTTTGCGTTTATCGCTCATTAACTCACCTGCAACGCAAATGGCCCGTAGCGCTGGTAAATCTTTGAGCACATCCAAACCGATGAGACGCGCTGTCTCAGCCAGAAGCTCCATCTCGCGCGGAAGTCCTGCTAATACGGTGACTTGTAGGCGCTTCATTAGACTTAATACTCTCGGGTATGGCGTAACTACCGTACGTCCGCTTGCAGGTACAACCCCTGCTCCTGTGTGCCAGGCAGCTTGCTGCATTAAGAAGGCGGGTAACGCCAAGGCATACGGGAATCGAATCAGCACAAGATCATCCGCTGTCAATCGAACTCCACATTCCTGCAGCTGTCTTCCGCCTACTCGCATATCTTCTTGCGTGAACCAAGAAGCGGAAGGTTCTCCGGTTGTACCCGTGGATTCGTGGTATTGGGCAATCTTACTTATTTCGACAGCTAGGTGTCCGAAAGTACCGGCATTCCGGAGATCTTCTTTCGTTGTCAAAGGCAGTGTTTGGATGTGTTCCATTCCGATATTATCGATGTTATATTTCGCTAATCGATCCTTATATAGAGGGGATTTCGTTAGGCGTACTAATAAATTCTTGAATTTTCCCTCCCGCTCCCTCTGAATATCGGTCATAAGGGCACCTCCTCTCGGCGTTACACGGCGCTTTGGGATGGCTAATGCGAATCCTTGGCCCCATGCTCCTGGCCGCCTTAATTGAATATTCGCGTTGCTTTGCCAAAAGTACGAGGAATATCATGTCTGATTTCTACTTCGCAATCAATCCCGATTCGATCTGCCATATGCTTCCGGATTTTCGTTACCAATTCCTCATCTGTTAATTCCGTCCGAAACGGTTCAGCTTCAATCTTTAATGATCCCTGATTCAATTTGAAGTGATACCACATACCCACATCCGGAATTTCCATCAAGAATTGTTCTAACATGAACGGTGAATAGTCTTCATCCCCCAATCGAAGCATGTTCTCCATTCTTCCTCTCAGATGCAGGACGTCCATCGTGATACCACAATCACATTTAGATTTCTGTAAATACCCGATATCCCCACTGCGGTAACGCACCATTGGCATGGCTTCACGCAGCAACGTCGTTACAATGATTTCTCCCGTCTTGCCGTAAGGGAGCTTTTCCATCGTAATTGGATTAATGATTTCGACTTTTACATGTCCTTCCATCACGTGATAACCTTTGTGCTCACTGCATTCAACCGCAACGACGCCGCATTCGGTCGATCCGTAGAAGAAGGATACTTCGCATCCCCACCATTTTTCCAAACGCTCACGGAATTTATTGGAGCAGCCTTCACCTGTAAGCAGTATTTTTTTCAATCGTATATCTTCTCCGATTTTTATGCCGAACCGCTCGCTTTCTTCAGCCAAAAGTGCCGCATAGGAGGGGGTCGTAGTCAGAACTGTAGCTTGGAACTCCTTCATCAATTCTAATGACTTATCGACGGGAGCCATGTAACCGCCTTTGCCAAGTGATAGTACTGCCGTTCCAAAAGCAAATTGATACAACCGCTGAAATCCAAGTCCAGGCAGAGCAAATTCATAAGGCAAGGCGATGGCCGCCACATCAACATCCGTTTCCTTAAACAATTCCAAATATTTCGGCAGCAAATCATAGACATACTGATCAGCTAACGAGTACGAGGTATAAATAGGTTTACCCGAAGTACCGCTCGTGAGGTGAACCTGACCGATTTCTTTTGGATCTAGGCATAAGATTTTCTGCTTATCGCCTCGAATGACGTCTTTATTCAATAGCGGTACTTTTGTTAATTGCTCCAGACTTTCAATTTCTGGCACTGTAAAGCCTGCTTCTTCCAGCTTTGAGCGATAATATTCATTACGGTTCCAAATATGAGTAAGTGTTGCGTTAATCGCTTTTAACTGATAATCTTCAATTTTTTGCCGAGGCAGCTTCTCAATGGTGCTTCCATCCTCATCCAATTGCTTGAAAAAAGCTTTGAATTGTTCTAAATGGGATGTATGGTCGTCCACGGATACCTTCATTTTATGGGTTTGTGCTTTCATAAAAATCCTCCTAACCATTTTCAATCCAAACCTGCGGCATGGTAATTCGTCTAGCAATCTCTTATTGATTACTTGTAGTGTAGTAGATACGCTCCCTCCTCCCTAGTCACCCTAATATGAAATGCAAGCAATGTCAGGCTTGACTCGGACAGCCGTATATCTTCAAAAAAGTGATTATTTCATCCAATCATAGTAATAGGGCCTCACATATCGTAACAAGTATATAGTCTTCGAGATCATGAGAAGTTGGCATAGAGAAACTCGGCTTTCAAAGAATGACGAAGCAAATTGGAGGTTAGGTAAAAATGTCATATGACAGCAATCCTGATAAACAATTTAAGGAAGCAATAAAGCTCCATCAAGATGGGGTTGAAGGGGATAAAAAGGCAGCGAAAAGAGCGAATGAGAAGCTTTTAAAGCTCCGTGAGACCCAGCCTCATAATGCGCTTATTGAAGCCTATTACGGTAGTTCATTAGCCCTCTTATCACGTGATGCCGTTAAGCTTGTTGAGAAAGAAGAAAAAGCACTAGAGAGTTTGGAGGTATTGAATCATGCAGTAGAAATGGATCCGAACGAAAAAGAAATTCGCTTCGTGCGCGGAAGCGTCTGCCTGCAACTGCCCGAGTCTTATTTCTATTCTTCGAAAACAGCGATCGAGGACTTCACATTCCTCCTTGACCGTTATCATCAACAAGGTTCAAATTACCTTACCCAAAAACAAGTCAGAGAAGTACTTCGAAACCTGAGTAAAGCCTATCAAAATATCGGAAATCAGGACAAGGCGAATGAAGTCTTACAGCGTCTTGCCTCCATGCATCCGAAAAAATGATGATTAGAACCATGCAAGCGAGCGATGTGATCATGCATGAGTACAGAGAGGATGAAATCTAGTGACAAACCTTAACACCAGCGATATGGAAGGATCAGACTTGAATGAGACCGAAAATAACCTAAGTTCCGTATCAGTTCTGGAGTCTACTCCGTCTGACCCGTTCAATGAGAGACTCACCCTAGCTATCCAACTTTATATGGATGGCGTAGCTGGGAATGTAACTGCTGTTCAAGAAGCACATCGGATTTTAGAACAGCTACGCGTCGATTATCCAGATAAGCCTCTTGTTGATGCTTACTATGGCAGCACAATGATACTGATTGCAAGAGATAAAACAGAGGCTTTTGATAAATTGAAATGGTCAAAACAAGGATTGAAAATGCTCGACAATGCGGTAGCCGCTGCCCCACACGACAGTATGATCCGGCTGCTTCGCGGCAAGTCCTCTTACAAGCTCCCAGAGCAACATTTCTATCGGACGAAGACGGTGATTGAAGATTTCACCCTCGTCCTCAATACACAATCTGACACGCTTGACACCGAAAAACAATTAGAACTCATCTATGAACTCGGTGAGGCTTACACTAGGATAGGTCAGAACCAAGAGGCGGCTACGCACTTTAGAAGATTGGAGAGTCAAACACAAAGTTCGGCATGGAAACAGCTATCCAAGCAAAAACTGCAAGTGCTTGAAGGAAAACCAGCAATTGAAAATCTACCAAACTTCAGTCCCACTTCCATTTTGATTGAAGCTACTCGGTCTGTAGGCAACGCCCTCCTTACCTGGGCTGATGATGAAAAGAAGAAAGAAAAGAAGAAAGAGAAGAAGAAAGAAATAGACCAACAAAAAGCAGAAGAACGGGCTAAAGAACGGGCTTTAGAAAAAGATAAAGAAGAAGCGAGAGAAAAGGCTAAAGGACGTGCGAAAGAAAAAGCCAAAAAACCGGCGAAGGAAATGACCAAGGAACTACCGAGAGAAAAAGCCAAAGAACTAGCAAGAGAAATGGCCAAAAAACTTGCGAAGGAACAAGCCAAAGAACTAGCGAAAGAAATGGCCTTAAAGAAGAAAAAGAAATGACCTTTAAGAAAGACAACTGGCGAATTCACATCAGACTTTATCTCAGGGATTCCGTATTTTCGGAAGGAGGTGAGATACATGTCTACTAAACACAGCAAATTCCTCAAGAGTTTCCTTGAATCTGCATTAAAAAGCGGCGCGAACAACATCGGCAGACAACTTCTAGATGCAGTGAATGATGAAAACCAACCAGCTGATGTTGTTTTAGGGAGAGTCGTAACTGCCCTTAAGAGCGGTGCCGTTGCAACTGGCCAAGAAGTGTTGCGGACTGGACTTAGTCAGCTTAAGTAGTCAACTTGGAAACGTAAATAGCCCCAAGTCAAAAAGGGGTTGTTGACAAAATGGGTTGAGGATCTTGTCCTCAACCCATTTTGCTGTATTAATATAGTTTTCGTTGAATGGAAGGGCACCAAAATCTCCCGTTAGGAGAAAGTAGGCGATGCTTAGAAAGGAGGAGACCGTTTCTTCTCGATAACAACACGACTTTAATCATAAACATGTTTGATCAAGAAAAACCAGAGATTGCTTACTTGCTTTGAGTGAGTCTGCAGAGCTAGAAGACAACTCGAACATCTCTGTTACTGTGGCTGTTGACCACCGAACTGTTTTTTCTTCATTCTTATGCCCAGTATGATGATGGCGACATAGATTACGATGGCAATCGAATCTATAAACGTATCCGTAAGCCCCGAAGCGTCTAGCAATGCCGTTACGCTAAGAATGACCAACAGTCGGACGATCAGGATCACCACGATCATCCATCCGGCAAATCGGATCTTCAATGGCTCACTTTGGAATGACATGAAAATGAAAGCGATGCCGATGACCAGATTTTCCGCCGTGATAATGTGCCAAACATACGTGAATACCGTCTGGGTATCCATGGATATCGCCTTAATGTCAAGCGTCGGTAGCACCGCGGATTGCCCGTTCCATGCGTGCGTGACGGCAAACAGCATCGCAAGAACACCTGCAATTAGATAATAAAAATTACTAACCTTGATGTTCATCACAACCCTTCTTGGAAATTCCCGGTTCATTCTTTCGGATATCCTTGTAAATCTCGCGGACGAATTCTGTCAACTGTTGGTCGCTTTCATTATTAAAGTCCCTTATCGTTTCGGCTGCCATGTTGAGCAACTGACTGACCATTTCCAGATGGGCAATCTTCTTGCGCGTTTCTACGTTCTTGGCATCGAGGAACGTAGCAACCTCTTCGCAGTACGCGGGGTCGATATTTTCCATCTTACGGAGACCTAATTTCCCTCTGATTTCGTCAAGAGAAAAGTCCGCATACTGCATGATCTGAATATTCATCAAGTCTATGAGGTCGTCCTTCGAATACCTGCGGTACCGATTGTCTTTCCGGGACGGCGAGACGATCCCAATCCGGTCATAATACCGAAGCGTATCCTTCGATACCCCAAGTATCCGCGAAGCCTCTTGGATAGAGTAAAGTTTTTCCATGAATTAAGAATATCATTGGAGTTGACTCCAATGTCAAGTCGTTTTATTTTTTCTCGATGCGTATTGAAGCGAGGAATGAAAGATTGATTGTGTTAGATGTTGGTATATGATTTGAAATACATTCTACGAAGCATGCTCTCTTCATTCCGTCCGCGCAGATCGAACCCCTGACCTCATCGCTGCCAGCGAAGTACTCTCCCGCCATAGGGTGTTATACTACCCCTAAACAGAACAAGAACGGAAATAATTATCGCTTTAGGACCTATCTCCGAAACCACAAATAACGGTAGATACTGTTTTACGAGTACCTACCGTTTAAGAAATATTAAACTTTTATTCTATATCTAACGAAAGACCGAGACTGACGTTTATCATGCGCAAGATCATCAGTAACGACTCAGACCTCGTAGCATTAGCATTTGGTTTGAATGAACCATCCGTTGTACCTATTACGATACCCAAATCGAATAACGTATCAATCTCAGCCTCTGCCCAATGATCCTTAATATCCTTGAAATTAGCTTTTTTCACAAAAGTAATGTTCATTACTCTTGAAAGCATAGCCACTATTTCTGCTCTGGAGATGGTCTGATTCGGTTTGAATGTTCCATCGAAGTAACCCTTAATAATACCACTTGCTTTTAATGTAGCAATTGCATCTGCTGCCCAATGACCTTTGGTGTCAATAAAGCTGGAATCACCTTTTGACGTTAAACCAAGTGCTTTTAGTAACATAGTCGCATATTCTGCTCTAGTTACCGTAGCATTAGCTTGGAATGAACCGTCCTCATACCCTGTAATAATTCCAAGGCGAGTCGCTAATTCGATTACTTTAGCGTTTGGTGCATTTACAGGTACATCATTGAATGTTACGGCAGGTGCAGATTTTCCTTTTTCTACTAGAGCTTTGATTACATCAAGATTAACCTTTTCGTTGTAAAAAGGTTTAGGGCTTGGTGATGGTGATGGTGCTGGTGTGGGTGATGGTGATGGTGATGGTGATGGTGAATCGCCGCAGTTACTGCATACCCCGCCTGACGGTTCAGGTAAGATAATCTTCACCTTTCTGCTTACCCGCTCAGCAGCGTTTCCAGCTCGGTCGGTTACGTCATAGTGAACCATATAGTCCCCTAGCTTACTGGTATCTACAGAATCACCTGATTTGACCACTTCCGAAGTCAAATCCCCATCGAATTCATCATAGGCGCGTACGCCAGGATCCGTATACCCGGTTCCGCGACTGATCTCGATCACGGGATTACCGATTAAACTAATAGTCGGTTTCTTACGATCAATCGTCGTTATTTCTACTTGCTTCACGGTTTCGTTGCCAGCATGGTCTCTGGCATACATGCTCATCCAGCCATTGTCGATGACGGCAATTTCTGCAGTTCCATCTAGAATCGTGAGCGGTGTTCCTGCCCCAGCAAAGTAGCTGCTGGCCTGTTGCCCCAAAACATACTTCAACTCTTCAACCCCGCTCTGCGCATACACGGCAGCAGTCACGCTTACGTTTCCTCTCGTCGACCCGGATGGATTCATCGTCAATTGAATTGTAGGGCCTACGGTGAAAATATTGCTAATCGTTATCGTTGCAATGGTCTCATTTCCGGCAACATCTTGCGCATAAACCGTATAGGTTCCGTTCTCCGCAACATTAAAGCTGTCACCGCTAAACGCAGTTCCGCCATTAGCGAAATAAGAGACCTCGCGGTTGCCTTCCGCCCATTTCTGCAACGCAACCCCACTCTGCTCATCATAAACGTTCGCCGTAACAGAAACTAGCTGATTCGTAGGAGCAGTTGAAGCGACGCTTAATTGAATGACGGGTGGCGTTCTTTCAATAGGGAAAACGTTTGAATGAAAGAATGTTTTATTACCGTTATTCTCCACGAACTGAACATGTAAATACCAATTTCCATTATCTAAAGGCGTAGAGATCTGAACGTTTCCATTAAATATCGTCCAATCGGAAGAATCAGGCACATCCGTCGTTGTGGTCCATTTGTAACTTTTTGCCGTTGGAATGTATGACGCTACCGTTAAATCTATCATTTGAGAGTTCGACCATGATATTTTGCCGTCCGGATTAAAACCGACTGAAATCATATTTTCATAAGCAAATCCATTATCTTCCGCATACTTTTTCGCATTGTCATAACCGACAATTTTTGATAACTTGTCGTTATTTAAAAACAAATCAGGGCCTAAAGTTATTAATCTTCCTTCAAAGATCACGATTTCTAATTCGTTAGTCATAAAGGCCATTTGCCCTATACTGGTTACTGTGCTCGGAATAGTGATGCTTGTTAATTTGTTATAGCTAAAAGCTAAATAATCGATGTTAGTGACACTGGGGGGGATGATTACGCTTGTTAATTTGTTATCTCCAAAAGCATTATTCCCAATGTAGGTTACTTTGTCCGGGATGATCACTTTTACTAAATTGTTTTTGTAAAATGCATTTGAACCTATACTAGTTACACTGTCCGGGATGGTCACGTTGGTTAATTGTTTGAACTTAAATGCCTGCACCCCGATCTTGGTTACTTGGTGCGCATCAAGCATAGCAGGGATAACTACGTCTCCCCCACCGCCTGTATAATCTGTAATCGTCGCTGTTCCATCCCCATTCAATTGATACGCAAAATCACCCGAAGCAGCAGCCTTTGCTTCCCGAATTTCTGAGTTTGTCCATGTTCCTACCATGCCCATAGCCATAATAATCCAGCAGATAAATAACTTCTGAATTCCCGTAGCAAAGCCCCTCATGTGTCAAGCTCCTCATTATTAGATTGACTAGCATCATTGTACTATTTGTCGAATTATGTAAATAATACTTATTCAGTATATATGCTGATATGCTATACATCAACTAAAAACTGGTAGTTTTAAAAGAAAAAGAACAAGAGTAACATAGGATTGAGCTCTTAATTTTGAATAACTCTAATATAATGCTAACAATATTCTCAATTGAATCACTAGTTCTTTTAGAATGATAGTTAGAGTCTAGAAGATTTAGTTTTCGAACATCTTTATCAAAAACATAACGATGTCGTACTCCTCCACCTCCGGCTCCGTCCTTGCGGAACGACCCAGTTTGGTTCGATCTTCGCTAGCGCACCAAATGCAAAAACACGCCTCATTTGGCGTGTTTTTTGCATTTATGTTTGGTGGGCCCTACGGGGATCGAACCCCTGACCTCATCGCTGCCAGCGAAGCGCTCTCCCACGATGATTAGGCACACTACCCATTTGATTCATACCGATACGGGTTGTTTGGTTCTCAAGTAACTACGAATAAATAATATTGTTTTTATCCCCCCAATAAGAAGCAATATTATAGGATAAATAATCAAAAAATGACCTAATCCTGTTGAAAATCCTATAATAACGGACCAAGACGCTGAGATCAGTCGAGGAATCATTATAAGTGCCCCAACGGGCAACAGTACATTAAAGATAAATAGAACCGGTATAAACCTGAGCATAAACTTAGACTTCAACGAGAATCTTTTTTCCCATTTCAAGAGGTTCATGACAGAAAAGATGAGTAAGGCAAGCAGGATCACTACGACAATGCCAACTGTTAAATAGAACGATGAAAAGCTAGGTAAATTCTGAACTGAAGTGTCCTCTCCCTTTAGAATTTTGTAAACGCCTTGGAAAACGTCGTCATAACTCACAAAAGGATCTGCAGCGTTAAACAACGTCACGATACCGTATTCTCCATCAAACATCATATCTGAACTGAAATTCTCTGTTCCTCCATTGTGCCAGACGATCCCATTATCAACAGCAATCCATCCCATTCCATAAGAAACTCCCTTATCAAGGGATACAGCAGGCTGATGCATGAGATCGGTTAATTTCTCTGGAAGGATAGCAATATTGCCAAGCTGACCATGATTCATTTGTGCTATCAAATAATTAGACATGTCTTTTGCTGATGAAATCAGGCCGCCTGATGCAATTCGCGCCTCGGGATTACGCAGCTTGGTGGGCATCATCGCCCCAAACATGGACTGATACCCCTGTGCCAAACCGTTTGATTCTCCCTCCTTTAAAGACGTGAAACTATGCTTCATATCTAAAGACTTGAAGATATGCTCCTTGATATATTCTCCAAAGCTTTGGCCGGAAACAACCTCTACAATACTTCCCAACACATCGTAGTTAAGATTGGAATACTGGAATAGGGTACCGATTGGCTCAGCCAAGGCAATGTCACCCATCTCCTCAATGTGTTGTTTCAATGATATATCCTCTTTTTCCAAGGCTCTGCGGCCATCATATGTGGAAAAACCGCTATTTTGCACAAGCAAGTTACGAACTGAGATTCGGGCTGAATCTTTTTCACTGCTAATCTTGAACTGGGGCAAATATTTTCGTACCGGTGCATCCAAATTGATCTTCCCTTCATCAACCAACTGCATGATCGCAAGCGCGGTAAAAGACTTGGAAGTGGAACCGATCAGAAACGGGGTATCCGGAGTAACAAGGCGATCATTCGGGCCTGCATTTCCGTACCCTTGTAAATAAATAATCTCCTTATTTTTGATAATTCCTATGGCAGCGCCGGGAATATGAAGTCGTCTCATGGCCTCCTTCATATATCCATCAATCTTTTCATGATCCAGACCCGAGGCCGCATGAGCAGGCTGTCCGCTAAGTTGAAGAATCAGCACAATCGTTGCAACCAGGCAGAATATCGCTCTATGATAATATCTACAATTTGATCTTATTTTCATCTGACGATGCTCCTGATTCAAGATTAGTATTACCTTTATCTACTAAGAAGAAAGATAAGGGGATTATCCTATACTTTTTAATGATTCAATCATATCAATACCAGCAAGAGCCTTGATCGTCACTCCTCCTATTTTGTATTCTTTCGTTACGTTTTTGAATTCGACCAGCTGCAGCGGAAACTTGATTTACCATCTCTATTGCTCCAGATCTGAATTAAATTACCATATTATTCAAATTGATTATACGTAGGCAAGAGAAGGGAAACACCCATCTATAGTCTCCACTTCAGCTAGACCAAAGTCGGGTTCAAACACAAAAAAAACACGCCAGTATTTGGCGTGTTTACCTGACTTCATGAATAGTCAGGGTTTTTTCGTTATGTCAGAGCGCTACTGCTTATAGCGGGTACTGGTTCATATAATCCAACAACTCGTCCACGGTTGTGAAAGCGACTCCTGTTACGGTGTCTGCGCAACCGTAGTATATAGCGATGCGGCCTGTCTCTGCATCAGTCAAGGCTGCGCATGGGAAGGTTACATTCGGTACATCTCCTACGCACTCATACAATGTCTCAGGTCCTAAGATATAGTTGCGTGAGCGGGCCAATACCTTCCAAGGCTCATGAATATCCAGCAGCGCTACGCCCATCCGATACACAAACCCGTTACATGTGTTAATTACACCATGATAGATCAGCAGCCAGCCACGATCCGTTTCAATCGGCACAGGTCCCGGACCAATCTTCTTCGATTGCCATGCTGAAGCATCGGAATTAATCGTTCCCATCACGTAGCGATGCTTACCCCAATACGTAAGATCTGGACTCTCGCTAAAGAAAATATCTCCGAAAGGTGTATGACCCGTATCGCTTGGACGGCTCAACATCGCATATTTGCCATTGATTTTACGCGGGAACAGCACACCATTCCGGTTATACGGCAAGAATGTATTTTCTAGTTGGTGGAAGGTTTTGAAATCATATGTATACGCAAGTCCAATGGTTGGACCATGATATCCATTGCACCAAGTGATATAGTATTTGTCTTCAATCTTGCAAACGCGCGGATCGTAACGATACTCACGCTTCGTAATATATTCGTCACCTTCAAATTGAATGGCATGATCTTGAATCTCCCAATCAATCCCGTTCTTACTAAAGCCTACGAAGATATCCATACTGACGGATCTGGAATCGCAACGGAAAACACCTGCGTATCCATCTTCGAAAGGAACAACTGCTGAATTAAAAATACTGTTTGAGTTCAACTGTCCGTCTCGCTGAATAATCGGATTCTGAGTATACCGCCATACTGGCGCCTTACAACCATTCGGCTTATCTTGCCACGGCATATTTGCTAACGCTTCACCAATAATTTTACTCATCCTGTAATCCCCTTCCTTATCACTTCAATATTAATACAATACCATACCGCCATCTGCAAAGATTGTAACTCCGGTCACATAGCTGGCCTCTTCCGATAATAGCCATGCCACCGGTGCAGCAACTTGTTCAGGTGTCCCTACTTTGACGGCATGCACGAGCATGAACGTGGGTAGATTAGCTTGGAGAACAAGCAAATAAGCATTTTCATGGTAGACTTGAGGGAATTGTAAACTCCGAAAAATCAAGAAGCACCGGAAATATCCGGTGCTTCAATGTTTCACTGCCTAATTGATTCATAGCGTTATCTAGCCATTTACAGCATAATAAGGTCCCGAGACAACTTATTCAGCCTCTCGCACCCGTTGTCGGTCACAAGAACCATATCCTCAATCATGATCGAGCCTACGCCATGGCCATAATAGGGTGTCTCCAAGCAAATCACCATGCCCGAGCGAAAAATGGCTTCTTCCGATGGACCGATAAAAGGAGCTTCCTCTGCCGCGAGGCTTAGTCCTGCGCTATGTCCTAAATGGCCTCGGTTATAGTGTGGAAGTCCCGATCTGCGGATGAGCGCCATCACTTCATGAAAAGCGCTGCTCATCGGTCGCCCAGGTTCAATCATCTGTAGGAGACGGTCGTGCCCCGCCCGCAATGCATCGTATACGCGCTTCACTACATCGGATGGAGAACCAAGTACGAATGTACGGGCGATATCCGAACCGTATCCTGCCACGTCGACACCTACATCAAATTTAATCACATCTCCCGGCTCGCACGGACGAGTATCAAAGCGATGCGTTGGTGCGAAATCAGCTCCGACAGATATCATATGAAAGCGGGCATTCGAGCCATCCTCATACTTCATTAATGCTGTCCTAAAGTCATTAACGATTTCCAAGGCAGAACTGCCCGCGCGGATCCGGCGGACCGCTTCCGTCATGCCTGTTTCTGCATACGTGCAGGCCTTACGCAGTTGCTCAATTTCCCACGTCGTTTTGATAGCACGCAACGCTGTAAATATCCGATTCGCTTCCACGAGCTCAGCCGAGTGGATCGCGTTCTTCAAAGCCAAGACGGGGGAATGACGCATGGCGCCTAATTCAACGGCAACCTTGCCATGGGATACGCCATGTTCATCAAGCACCCGCTGGAGCAATCCGAACATTTCATCCGCCTGGGGAGAGACGGGGCGTTTGCCCTCGAACGATTCCCCCGTCAATCCGTACGGATCATCGATATCGACCCATGTAGGGTATGTTCTGATCTCGCAGGGAGGCAAACCTTCTGTCGCTACGCCCGCCGCCTCAAAATCATTTACGATCAATATGGTCTTATGGTTTGGATTCCGAAACATGACAGCCAGTGCAATTTCATTCATGCGCAGCGTATACATGAACGTGCTTGGATGCCCGGACAAATAGTAGAAGTTCTCGCAGGTCGATGCAACGATCGCATCGATCTGTTCCTTTTCCATGATCAATCTTGCCCGTTCCGCAATATCCGTAAAATGTTCTGGATCAATACGAACCACGACTTCATCTCCTTCTATGCTGTACCGTACCTTGCCTTTTAGTCCGGTTGATGAGCCATCTGTCGCAAAAATTTACGCGCTCGCTCGGTTTTGGGATGGTCAAAAAATTGCTCTGGCGTCCCTTCCTCCTGAATGACTCCGTCGCTCATGAAAATAATTCGGTTCGCGATTTCACGCGCAAACTTCATTTCATGAGTCACCACCAGCATCGTCATCCCTTCCGCAGCCAGCTGCTTCATCACGGATAAGACCTCGCCAGTCAATTCCGGATCCAGTGCGGACGTCGGCTCGTCAAACAACATAATCTGCGGATTCATGGCAAGCGAGCGTGCAATGGCTACCCGCTGTTGCTGGCCTCCGGAAAGCCGGGACGGATATTCGCCTTTCTTGTCCGCCAATCCCACTTTGGCGAGCAGGGCTTCACCCACAGCATTTGCCTCATGCTTGGGCATATTTTTGACGGTGATCGGAGCCATCGCGACATTTTCCAATACAGTCATATGCGGGAACAGATTAAAGGATTGAAACACCATGCCGGTTAATGCGCGAATATCCTTCAACACTTGTTTTTTCTGCTTCATGTTCATCGTGGCATCCCATTGCACGCCGCCAACCTGGATCGTTCCGGCCGTGGGTTCCTCCAATCCATTGATGCAGCGCAGCAATGTGCTCTTGCCAGATCCGCTCGGTCCAAGTAGGACGACGATCTCTTGCGAACGGACATGAAGGTCAATCTGTTGTAATACGGTCAAATGGCCAAATTGTTTGCTGAGACTTGTTGCTTCAATCATGCTTACACACGTCCTTAATAAGCTTTGGATAATTTGACTTCGATGCGGTTCAGAATGTTGGAGAACAGCAGACTCATCAGCCAATACATTATCGCAATCGCAATATAAAATGGCATGGCCGTATAATATTGCGCGATGAGCAATTGGGCGGATCGCAGCAGTTCCGTTACCGTAACGATCGACACGAGCGAAGTCTCTTTTAACATGCCGATAAACGTGTTGCCCATTGGGGGAATAGCCACCCGGGCTGCCTGTGGAAGAACAACCTTAACCATGGTCTGCCATGGCGTTAATCCGAGTGAAGCCGCCGCTTCCGCCTGTCCTTTGTGCACAGAGAGAATCGCGCCCCGGAAGGTCTCCGATAAATAAGCGCCAATATTGATGCTGAGTGAAATGTAAGCCGCTGTTAACGGTCCGAGCGTAATGCCGAAATCAGGTAAACCATAGTATACGATAACAATCTGTACAAGAATCGGCGTTCCGCGAATGATGGATACATAGAACTTAGCCAACGTGCGGATCAGCCAATTTCCTTTTAGACGAGCGATCGCCGTAATCAGTCCAATGATTAATCCGAAGAACATAGAGACGACCGTGATCAGCATCGTATAGTACGCACCAGTTAACAAGAAATTGATGTTCTTAAAGACGAGTTCCATGCATAAAGCCTCCTGTTGCGCTACTCGTTAAATGTTCGGTTCAACATCAAACCACTTCTTGAAAATGGTCTTGAACGTGCCGTCTGACTTCATCTCATCCAATGCTTTATTGATTGCTTCCACGAGCTCCGGATTGCCTTTACGAACCGCGATTCCGGCAACATCTTCCTTGATCGGCTCGCCTACAGCTTTCACTTGAAGCTTGTTTTTTTGCAGGATCGGTTGGATCGCAAATGTATTGTTAATGGTGGCATCGATTCTTCCCGTATTCAAATCCATTAAAGACGTGATGACATCGTTGTACGTTGCGATTTCGAATTGTCCGACCTTAGGCATCGCGACATCACGCAAATATTTCTCATCGTTGGTGCCGAGTCCGACGCCAATTTTTTTACCTTTGAAATCTTCCAGCGACTGAATGGCGGTATTGTCGCTCTTGACGATCACGTTAACGGCATTTTTAATATAGGGTTCGGAAAAATCCATCGTTTGTTTGCGATCATCGGTAATCGTGACTTGGCTAACGAGAGCATCGTACTTATCCTTCTGAAGCCCTGCAATCAAGCCGGAGAATTCACCAGTAATAAATTCCACCTGCACTCCTAAGCGTTTGGCAACTTCTTTGGCCACATCGGCATCAAATCCATCCACTTCATTCTTATCATTCATAAAGTTGTATGGCGCATAAGTGCCCATTAATCCTACCCGAATTTTACCGGATGACTTGATTTTCTCCAGCTGGTTGGTTGGGGCAGCCGTTTCTGTTTTTTCCGTTGACTTGGCCCCGCATCCGACTAATGCCAATGCCAAAATAAGTAATAGAGATATTGCTTTGAATGCAGGTTTTCCTTTTAACAACATGGTTGATACATCTCCTTTATTCCTCAATGTTTAAATGATCCTAGTAATCCGCCGAATTCGAACTTTGCGGTTTCCGCAGCGATTTCCGAAGGAGGATATGCTGATTGAAAATCGACATCGTGCATAGGGCCGAACAGCCATTTGGCAAGTACACCCGTGATTAAAGAGACAAGGATATTGACACGAAGAGACAAATCCGCCGTGTCTGGAAGCATCCCTAACTCAAGTGCCCGCTTGACATTTTTATTAAAAGCTTCCTCGAACGCAATCCAGGTTTGCGATACGGCTTCCCGCACCGATGGATCTGCGCCTTGGCCTTTGATCAGCAAGAATGCCATCAGGTAGCGGTTCTGGTCTGCGAATTCGAACAAATCCGTTAACAATCGCGTGGACGATTCCAACATGTCATTTACAGTCCCTGCATGATTACGATAACCTTGTTCGATCACTTTGATTAAACTTTGTTTACCTTCTTCGATCAGTTGAATTGCTAACTGCTCTTTGCTCTCGAAATACCAGTAGAACGTACCCTGCGATACCCCGGATGATTTGACCACATCGGATACCTTCGTATTGTGGTACCCTTTGCGCGCAAATAACTCGAGGGCCGCATGACTCAATTGCTGCTGCCTATCCTGGTCGCGATTGGATATCGTAGACAAATGCATAACCTCTTCTCTCTATTAACTGACTCGTCAGTTAGTTAATTCCGATGGGATTACTATACTTTAATACGAATCTTATTGTCAAGCTTCATCATATATACCATGTCCTCCATCTACGACAAAATACAAAAAGCGATGCAGATTAGATCTGCACCGCTTCCTCCTCCACCCTCATCCTAATCGTGGAAGTTCATTCCATTCGTTACCGCTGCGACATACCCTGTGCGAATGACAAAATCTCCAAAGTGCTCTCCCTGATTCCGATCAACCGCATAGTGCTGAATCATCGGTCTTAACGTATCGATAATGTCATCTTCGCCAATGTTCTCGCGATATAGCTTGCTCAGACGATCCCCAGAGAACCCCGCGCCTAAATACATATTGTACTTGCCAGGTGACTTGCCAATGAACGCAATCTCGCCTAGCGCTGGACGCGCGCACCCGTTAGGGCAGCCTGTCATGCGGATATTAATTTCTTCATCCAAAATACCGGCTTCCTCAAGGATCGGCTCCAGCTTATCGATGAGTGTCGGCAGATATCGTTCCGCCTCGGCCATCGCAAGCCCGCAGGTTGGTAGTGCTACGCAAGACAACGCACTCCGGCGCAATGCCGAGTACTTCGAACCTTCGGCAACGCCGTACTGCTGCAGCAAGGCTTCTACGGCTTTCTTCTTCCTGGTGTCTACACGCGCGATCATTAAGTTCTGATTCGCCGTCAGGCGGAAATCCCCCGTGTGTATCTTCGCAATATCACGCAAAGCTGTTCTCAGCTTGTAGCCTTCTCCATCCGCGATACGACCGCTTTGAACATAGAGCGTCAAGTTCCATTTGCCATCCTTGCCTTTAACCCAGCCGTAGCGATCTCCCGTATGTTCGAATGTAAACGGACGCGCAGCTTCCAACTTCCACCCTAACCGGTCATGCAATTCATCCACGAACCAGTCTAAGCCATGTCGATCGATCGTATATTTGAACCGGGCATTCTTCCGAACGGAGCGATTCCCGTAATCACGCTGGATCGTAACTGTCTTCTCCGCAACGTCCAGAATCCGGTCTGGCGTTACAAAACCGATGCTCCGAGCAAGCTGAGGATACGTACTTGTATCGCCATGTGTCATGCCCATCCCACCACCGACGACGACATTGAATCCGACGAGCTTGTCGTTCTCCACGATCGCGATCAATCCAAGATCCTGCGAATAGACGTCAATATCGTTAGACGGCGGTACCGCAATCCCAATCTTAAATTTCCGAGGCAAATAGACTTTGCCATAAATCGGCTCGACTTCCACAACTGCTTCTTCTTGCTCTAGACTGTCGACCACCTTTTCCCCATCCAGCCAGATCTCATGATAGGCAGGTGTCTTCGGTGCCAAATGCGTCGTCAGCTGTTGCGCCCAGTAGTACACCTCGTCATGTAAATCAGATTGGTAAGGATTCGGGTTGCACATGACATTCCGACTCACATCGCCGCACGCCGCCAATGTTGTCAGCAGCGCTTCATTGATATCTTGGATGGTCTGCTTCAAATTCCACTTCAATACGCCATGCAACTGGAATGCTTGCCGCGTCGTTAGACGAATACTTCCAGTCCCGTATTTATCGGCTAATTCATCCATCACAAGCCATTGCGCAGGAGTCGACACCCCGCCTGGCGTAACAACACGAAGCATAAACTGATAGTAGGGTTCTAATTTCTGCTTTTCCCGTTCATTACGATAATCTCGGTCGTCCTGCATATAGCTGCCATGGAATTTCAGTAGCCGATTATCCAGCTCGGGCAATCCACCCGTTATTCGATTGCCCAGCGATTCCGTCAATGATCCTCGCAAATAGTTGCTTTCTAATTTCAATTGTTCCACGTCACTCGGCGGTCCACCAATAGGCTCCACCTTTTGCTTATTTACCATGGCTATCAGCTCCTCTACTTGCATGATGCGGTCATGTTATTACACCGATTAAACCTTGTGCCATAGCACAAGCGCTTAGTATACATCCCGTTGGTAGCGTCCCTGCTCCTGCAGCTCGGATAAATATGCTGCCGCCACCTCAGGCGATTTGCCGCCGTATTGCCCAATAATATCAAGCAATGCGGCTTGAACGTCATGTGCCATATGCTTCTCATCGCCACAGACGTACACATGTGCGCCGTCTTGCAGCCAGTTGTACACCTCTTCGCCATGTTCCAGCATGCGCTGCTGTACATATACCTTCTCTTCCGTGTCGCGGGAGAACGCGACGTCCAGCTTCGATAATACGCCATCCTTCAACATCCGATGCCAATCCGTCTGATACAGGAAGTCTGTGACAAAATGTCTGTCGCCGTAGAACAGCCACGATTTCCCTGTCGCACCCAGCTCTTCTCGATCCTCAAGAAATGCACGAAATGGGGCAACGCCCGTACCAGGTCCGATCATAATGACTGGTGAATCTGGATTCACAGGAGGTTTGAAATTCGGATTCTGTTGAATAAATATCGGAAGTTTATCGCCCGGCACCAATCGTTCAGCAATATAGCTTGAAGTTACGCCTTTACGTTCGCGGTCATGGGCTTCGTATTCCACCTTGCGAACGGTCAAATGCACTTCATCAGGGTGTGCGTTAAGGCTGCTCGCAATCGAATACAAACGCGGCGGCAGCTTACGAAGCAGTGTCGATAGATCTCCCGGGGCAATTGTCCACGGCTGGAAATCACGAAGCAGATCAAGCAAGTCGCGTGCTTTGACATATGCTCTCAACGCCTCTTGATTGCCTGGGTTCACCAGCACTGCCAATTTGTCGCTGCCAGAGAAGGCAACGGCTTTCTCCAATAAAGGCTTCGTTAACACTGTAATTTCATAATAGTGCAGAAGTGCATCACGTACAGAAGAGGTCTCTCCATTCTTACCGGTACCAACGACCTCCTCCGGATTCCAGTTCAGAAGCGAGATCAGCTCATCGACGAGTGTTGGATCATTCTGCGGATATACGCCAACCGCATCGCCGGGCGAATACGTCAAGCCCGAATCTTCTAACGAAATCTCCACATGACGCGTCTCACGATCGGAACCTCTTCCGTTCAAGTCTAGATTCTCCAGCACTTCTGCCATATACGGGTTATTGCGCGAATAGATTGGTTCAACAACATTTGGTTCATCTGCAGCGCTAGCTGCATTCGTAGTCACATTCGTGGATGCAGGTGTCGAAGAAGAACTTACCGCGCGATTCACAGCGTCAATCCAGCTTGCAGCAGAATCTTCAAAGTCCACGTCGCAATCCACACGATCTGTCACTCGCTCTCCGCCTAGTTCTGCAAGCCTGGAATCGAAATCTTGACCTGTTTTACAGAAAAACTCATACGATGTATCCCCTAAGGCAAGTACCGAGAATTTCAAGCCATCCAGCTTCGGAGCACGCTTACTATGCAGATATTCATGGAATGTCAGTGCGTTATCCGGTGGATCACCCTCGCCATGCGTACTGACAAGCAAAAATAGATAATCAACCTTCTTTAAATGATTTGTCTTATACTGATTCATGGCCGACAGTGTTACTGTGATCCCTTGCGCTTTCAAAGTTTCTGCCAATCGACCTGCTAATCTCTGCGCATTCCCAGTCTGTGAGCCGAACAGGATCGTCACTTCGCGTGGTACTTGCGTCTCGATAGAGACGGGTGCTGCTGTAGGTATCGCCGATACGTCGTTTACCGTCAATGGTGCTGTCACCGTATTCGCACACACCATACGATAAGCAGATAAATAACCACCTAGCCAGCTTATTTGGACATCCGTTAAAGTTGGGAGCAACTTATTAATTAGCTCTGTTTGCTCACTTGTAAATGGACTATTCGTAACTTGAAGTTGCAACACGAACCACCTCACAAAAATATATAAAATCCGATAAAACCACTAGGTATTATTTAATATTTATACTAAAACAGATTTGCAAAAGGTTCAACCTAAATATCGACAATTATTTATTAGATATTTTTAGGTTTTTCATATTTTTACTTATAAAGCTGTAAATGCTATGAACCAGGCTAGATTTACCTATTAAAAAATGCACCCCCTGTGAATTCATTGATCTACCCGAGGGGGTAATACCCATGATTTTATGAGTGCATTTTGTTGATTTCCGTTATTCTATACTTTTCAAAGATTCAATCATGTTGATTTTGGTGACTTTTCTTCACCGGGGTTCTCACCCCCTAAGGTTTCCACCAATTAAAAAACGCAACCCTCATCAGGTTGCGTTGTGTTTACAATTTGGTGGAGCCTAGGGGCTCCGCTCGTACAACTCACTTCACCTTTCAGCGGGATGTCCCATTCCTGATTTCACTTGCTGCCGATGATGACTCGACGAGGACTACCTTATAGGTAGAATAAGAACGCCGTGCTCCTGCATTAGAAGTATTTCTTCGAAGCCTAATCATCCATTTCGTCCGCGCGGACTGAACCCGGGGGTTCTCACCTCCTAAGCAATCCACCAAATAAAAAACGCAACCCTCATCAGGTTGCGTTGTGTTTACAATTTGGTGGAGCCTAGGGGGATACCGCTCGTCTAACTCGCTATCCTTTTCAATGGGATGTCTCATTCCTGATTAAGCTTGCTGCCGATGATCACTCAACGAGTTCTACCTTATAGGTAGAATAAGACGCCGTGCTCCTACATTTGAAGTAAGTTCTCCGAAGCTACTCATCCATTACGTCCGCGCGGACTGAACCCCAGGGTTCGCCCCCTAAGCAATCCACCACAACAAAAAAACCACGTCCGAAGACGTGGTTAATATTCATTGTGGTGGAGCCTAGGGGGATCGAACCCCTGACCTCATCGCTGCCAGCGATGCGCTCTCCCAGCTGAGCTAAGGCCCCATTTGCAGGACAAGCATAGCATAATTCGAAAAAAGTTGTCAATACAAAAGTTGGATAAACTCGGCGGACTATAGATCCGTTAAACGTCGAATACTAACCCATCATAACGAATAAGCGGACACAGAAGCCTTTATATGACCTATGTGAAGCCCCTCAAGGCTCCAAACCAATACATAAGCGCGCTACAGTCCGTTAGATCCGAAATCCAAGCAATTTTGGCGCATATAACGTCCTTTGTGTCCATTAACACCTGCATTACTCATACCCACAACCATGCGTGCCAAGTCCTACTTATTCATCAATCGTATGCTTCGATAACAACCCCGTTAGCTCTTTCATGAACATATTAATGTCCTTGAATTGACGATACACGGAAGCAAAACGCACATACGCGACTTCGTCCACCGGATAGAGCTGCTCCATCAGAAGCTCACCGATTGCACGGCTCTCTACCTCAGGATTTGCTGTGTTCCGCAATGCCTTCTCGACTTCAGAGACGATCATCTCCAGACGCTCCATTGGTACGGGTCTCTTCTCACACGCGCGAATGAGGCCGCGCAATACTTTGTCGCGACTGAATTCTTCGCGGTTACCTTCTTTTTTGATGACAATGAGTGGCGTCTCCTCGATCATTTCAAAAGTTGTAAACCGTCGACTGCAGCTCTCACATTCTCGACGACGTCTGATGGATCTATTCTCGTTAGCAGGCCGTGAATCCAGCACCTTTGTCCCCGAATAATCGCAATGCGGACATTTCATAAATAAATTTCCTCCGTCTCAAATCAATTACTTTAAATTTCCATTCGTCACCTGAATAACAATCATCGTTAAGCACATAATACAATTACCAACCGCAAGGAGGTGAATACAGAGATGAGCGGAAACCGTTCTAGCAACACACTTGTCGTTCCTCAAGCAACTGCTGCTCTTGATCAAATGAAATATGAAGTTGCTCAAGAGTTAGGCATCGCTATTCCACAAGATGGTTACTATGGCAACATGGTAACACGTGACACAGGTTCTATTGGTGGTTACATCACCAAACGCCTTGTAACGATCGCCGAGCAACAACTTGCCGGTCAACACAGATAATTATACTTTTGGAGAGAAGCGTTGGTCAGGCTGTTTCTACAGCTTGTCCCACGCTTTTCTTGTTTATCCCATGAAAAACAAGCCGCTACAGTTCATTCTGATAAAGATCCTTATATTTATTATAATAATAAACGACACGCTGTACATAGTTTTTCGTCTCCCCGTAAGGGATCTTCTTGACGGTCTCGAATTTGCCGTCCCATGTCTCGTTCTGAAGCCACTTCGCAACCACACTCGGTCCTGCGTTGTAAGCGGCTAGCGCGACGTATGTATTATTGTTGAATTTCGTTAATAATGACTTGATATACCACGAACCGATCTGAATATTCGGTTCGGCTTCATGTTTCACCTCGTCCATCGTCACGGAATCGAACTTCCCCTTCTCAATGACCCAGCTCGCCGTATTCGGCATCACCTGCATGAGCCCGAGCGCTCCCTTCCGCGATTCGCTACTTAACTTATAATTACTTTCCACCCGAATAATTGCAGCAATCAGTAGAGGATCCACATCGAAGGTCTTCGCATGCTTCACAATGGCTTCTTTATAGTGAATGGGATAAATCCATCTCCCCATCCAGCTTGAGTTGAAGAACAATACGGATACCAAAGCAATGAAAAGAACGAGCAATACCCTTTTTTTTCGTAATACCTTCATTCGATCCCCTTTCTGCGCAAGAATTGATCGATTTGTTCCATCGTCTGCTCAAGTCCAAAGCGGTTATCGATGACAATGTCGGCTTTTTCTTTTTTACGTTCAATATCTAGTTGCGCGTTCAGCCTTTTGACAGCTTGTTCTTCCGTAATCTCATCCCGCTTCATCAGACGTTCGATCTGTAGCTCCCGCGGGACATAGACGACCATAATCTCATCGAAAAACCCTTCATATGCTGCACCTGCCTCGTACAACAAGGGAATGTCTGCCACGATCAGTTTCTCCGGATGTTCCTTCTCATACGCTGTCATCCGCTCCTGAATGCTCGTCCGAATCGCAGGATGCGTAATGCTCTCCAGCACTTGACGTTCTGCCGGATTCGAGAATATGATCTCACCAAGCCGTTTGCGATGAAGCGTTCCATCTTCTTGTAAAATATCTTGTCCAAAATGTGCTGCTACTTGCGCCAGAATGGGAGACCCTGGATCCATAATCTCTCGCGCAATTTGGTCTGCATCTATAAGTAAGGCACCCCGAGCAACAAGGAGCGACGAGACTGTACTCTTGCCCGTCGCAATGCCACCAGTTAACCCAATATTCATATTTGTCACCTCAGAATATAATACCTCAATGAAATCAACAACTAGAAAAACCTTAGGATTCCCATAATGATAAGCACGACACCTGGAATAAAGGACAGTTTGCGCAGCCATTGCAGTCCCGCGAACATAAGTCCTACCCGCGTCCCTAAATAGAGGAAGCTGCCGCTGGCAATCGTGATCGAAATACAAGTCCATAATGGCGAGAAGCCTAACAATGCAGCACCTAATCCGGCGCCAAAAGCATCCAGCGACAACGCAATACCTAGCAATGCCGCTTCCGATGCCGATATCACACCCGAACGGTCGACATCCGCCGCCGACGGGGACTTCAAAATTTGAATGACAAGACCAAATGCCCGAATCTCAAACGTGAATACCGTCTTCTTCGTTGCCATTGCATCTTGCTTAACCGCGCTATCCTCTGTAGGTCGATTTAACTCAGTCCCCGCATCCACATCGCGATCCTTGGAGCCAATGAGTTGAATCAGCGCCCAACCTCCGATGCCCATCAGAATTAAGGCACCAATCCATTTACTAATCTCAGGCGATACATAATTGGCAATCCATACCCCAATCAACATGGAGGTATAAATAATAATGCCTGAACAAGCGGAGATAATGATAACCGATAAGATTGGAATCCGTATTTTTCGCAAGCCATACGTAACCCCAACACCAAACCCATCCAGGCTCAGTGCGCATGCGAGCAATACTAAAGACAACAAATGCACTAGCATTCCATTCCCTCCCGCCTGCAGCTCTATAAGTCACCATCGTGTTGGTGCAACTGTGCCGCAATGTCTTCCACATCATATGGGCGGGGGGAGGAATAAGTGCCTACTATTTTATTAGGAATCGGGCTGGCAGTGCGGACAATAATGTGTACCACGACCGCCGACGACTGTCTTCACAATGGCTGTACCACACGTTACACACGGCTCGTCTTTCCTGCCGTAAATCTTCAAATATTGTTGGAACATGCCCATCTCACCTTGTCCATTCACATACGATTTGATCGACGATCCTCCTGCTTCCACGGCTTCTTGCAAGGTTGCGATCACGGCATGATAGATGGCTTCAAGCTGTTCATCCGAGAGCGTATTCGCTTTCACTTCCGGATGAATACCTGCTCGAAATAGGGCCTCATCGACATAAATATTCCCAATCCCGACAACATATGACTGATTGAGCAAGGTTGGCTTAATAGGCGTAGCACGTTTACCAATGACAGCACGGAACTTCTCGAATGTAAATTGCTCATCTAGCGGTTCTAACCCGAGCTTGTTCAGCGGTGCCATCACGAACTCTTGACCCGGCTCGAAAAGGTGCATCGTGCCGAACTGTCTTACATCCTTATAACGAAGCTCCGTCTGATCGGTAAAGTGAAAAATAACGTGCGTATGCTTCTCCACCGGCTCGTCCGAACGATACATCCCGTACCGTCCTTCCATCCGCAAATGCGATACGAGCACTAGCCCGTCCAATACGAGGCGCAGAAACTTCCCCCTGCGCTCGACCTTCTGGAATGTATGACCTTCCAGAAGATATGCGAACTGCAGCACATCATCTGGACGTTGTATGATTCGAGGGAGCGATACAGTGACTCGTTCGATCGTCTTCCCTACAATTAATTGATTTAATGTTCTTGTTACGGTCTCGACTTCCGGTAATTCCGGCATATGACTTCACCTCATCCTCCATTATACCGAATTCAAAGGATCTTTTCTCTTGGATTATTTTGCTTCATACCAGTTCGCACCGAAGCTCACGTCGGCTTGAAGCGGAACATCTAGCTTAAGGGCTCCCGCCATCACATCTGGTACGAGCTTCTTCATCATCTCCAGCTCCTCAGCTGGTACTTCGAACACCAATTCATCGTGTACCTGAAGCAGCATGCGGCTCTTGAGCTTCTCATCTTCAAGGCGCTTCGCCATCTGCACCATCGCCAGCTTGATAATATCTGCTGCCGTCCCTTGGATCGGCGTATTCATCGCTGTCCGCTCCGCAAAAGAACGAAGGTTGAAGTTTGACGCCGTAATCTCAGGCAAATACCGTCTGCGTTCAAGCAACGTCGTCACATAGCCGTCCTGACGCGCTTGCTTCACAATATCGTCCATATATTTGCGAACCCCTTGGAATACGGCAAAATACTGCTCAATGAACTGCGCCGCATCTCGACGCGTAATGTTCAAGTTCTGCGACAAACCATAATCACTAATCCCGTACACGATACCGAAGTTGACCGCTTTCGCTTGGCGACGCATATTCGCATCAACCGCTTCAGCCGGTACCCCGAATACATCCATGGCGGTCTTCGTATGTATGTCCATATTATGAACGAACGCTTCAATTAACTTCTCATCTTGCGAAATATGCGCCAAAACCCGCAGCTCGATCTGCGAATAGTCCGCTGCGAGAATCGACCAACCCGGTTCAGACGGCACGAATACTTTCCGGATTTTGCGTCCTTCTGCAAGACGAATCGGAATATTCTGCAAGTTCGGAAACTGACTGCTAAGACGCCCTGTTGCCGCGATCGTCTGACGATAGTACGTATGCACTTTCCCAGTCTCTGTGCGTACCTCCTTGAGAAGACCTTCAACATACGTCGATTGCAGCTTCGCAATTTGACGGTAGTGGAGAATCTGTTTCACGATATCATGATAAGGCTCTAGCTTCTCGAGGACTTCCGCATCTGTCGAATAGCCTGTCTTGGTCTTCTTCATGACCGGCAATCCTAATTTATCGAACAGGATCTCTCCAAGCTGCTTCGGCGAGTTAATATTGAACTCCATCCCTGCAAGGCGATAAATATCCGCAGCCAGATGATTAATGATCACTTCAAACTCACGCCCGAGATCTCGTAGATCTTCCACGTTAACAGCAATCCCCTGTTTCTCCATATCTGCGAGAACTTTGGACAAAGGAAGCTCCAAATCGTAATACAACATATGCATCTCGTTCTGTTCCAGAGCTGCTTGCTGTTTCACCATAATCTGTTGAACAGCCATTGCCTTCCTGCCTAAATGCTCGCTAAGTGTCGCTAGGTCCGGCACTTTGAACTTGGCGCCTTTTCCGAACACATCCTCATCACGTCTCAGCGATGGTAATTCATATTTGGACGCCAAATAATCAATCGTCTGGTTCGAATCCGTCGGATCCAGAATGTAGGCTGCGAGCTGTACATCAAAAGCGGCACCTTCAAAAGCGATCCCTTGCCAATGCAGCGCAAGATCCGTCTTATGCAGATCATACCCACGCTTCGGAATGGATCCGTCTGCAATCCAAGCACGAAGAGGAGCCGATTCATCTGATTTCAGCTGTGCGTAAGGTACATAATAGCTTGTATCCGACGTCCGGAAAACGACACCGATCACATCCGATTGATGCGGGTTCTCTCCGATCGACTCGGTATGGAATACTTCTACATTCGTTAAGTCCGCGACAAGGGCAGGAAGCGTGTCCGAATCAACGACGACCAAGTTCAGTGGTGCAACCACTTCAGGCTCCATACCCTCTATCGCTTCTCCAGATTCGTCTAATGCAGCAATCCGCTCAATCAACGATTTGAACTCCATTTTGCGGAAGAAAGGAATAGCTTGTACAGCCGGAATACCTTTGAACTGAAGGTCATCCCACGACTGCGTCAGAGGTACCTCGCGGAATATCGTAGCGAGTTCTTTACTCATTCGCGCAGAATCGGCATGCGTCTCGATGTTCTCCTTGATCTTCCCTTTTAATTCTCCAGTACTCGCGATCACATTCTCAACGGTTCCAAATTGATGGAGCAGCTTGAGCGCTGTCTTCTCACCGACCCCAGGTACGCCAGGAATATTGTCCGATGCATCTCCCATAAGACCTTTCAAATCAATAATCTGATTCGGAGTCAAGCCGTATGTTTCCTGAATTTGCGCAGGGTCATACGCTTCGATCTCCGTAACCCCTTTACGCGTTATGGCAATCGTGACATGATCGGAAGCCAGCTGCAGCATATCTTTATCCCCGGAAATGACCATCACTTGCTTCTGCTGCTCGTCCGCTATACGCGTAAGTGTCCCAATAATATCGTCCGCCTCGTAGCCGTTCAGTTCGAAATGGGTAATCCCGCACGCCGTCAGCAGTTCACGCAGCAGCGGAAATTGCTCGGACAACTCCGAAGGCGTCTTCGCACGACCACCCTTATAATTCTCGTAACCGGCATGACGGAACGTCACTTTCCCGGCATCGAACGCCACCATCAGGTGGGTTGGTTTCTCTTCTTCAATTAACCGCAGCAGCATTGTCGTGAAGCCATATACCGCATTTGTATGTAATCCGCTGGAATTGGTTAATGGCGGCATCGCATAGAAGGCGCGATTCGCGATACTGTTTCCATCAATCACAATCAGTTTGTCCATTGTACACCCCTAATTTAAGCGTCATGTGTTGTAAAAAAAGTAACTGCCTTTGCTCGTAGCCCGCTCCGCATCTGAATCGTTCTTCCGATCGCTCTTGTCCTCAGATTTCTTGGATTGACTAGAACCGTAATAGGTTGAAATCCGATGACAAAGGCGAACGCTATCGCTTCTTCAGTACGATTTCAGCCGCTCCGCTCTCAAACGACGGTTTACATGCGACATTTTACTATTTTTCTACAAAAGACACACACGCTTCATTCTTCCCTCCATTTTACCATATAGAAGGGGGAGTTAAAAATGCAAAGAAAGCTTTCCTGCAAGGTAGCCATGACCGGCCAGCAGAAAAGCTTACGTATCGTTGTATGTTGTGTATCATCACACATATCTAGCGTTTTAACTTGCGATTGTTGAACCAAAGCGGAATGCGGAAGACCATATTGATCAACAAGACGACGAATACAAGAACCGCGGCGGATTTGTCCGCAATTTGCCGTGCATCCTCGACGATGGCTTCCGATTGCACGTACCAGAGATGAACCGCAAGGGTCTCACCAGGTGCGAACAGACTGAAATCCCACATTTCGCCCGATGTACTTAGCCCCGCTGTTAGAATAATAACCGCAGATTCGCCGAATGCACGTCCTGCGACGAGACATACACCGGTTACAATCGCATTCATTGCGACAGGCAGTACGACTGTACGAATACACTGGAATCGAGTAGATCCTAGCGCATACGATGCGTTCCGTAGCTCATTCGGCACCGCACGAATCGCCTCTTCCGTAACACGCGTCAACATCGGCAAGTTCAAGAATGCCAAGCTGATCGAGCCGCCGATAATCGTAAGCCCTATGCCAAAGTATTCTGCGAAAATTGCGAGTCCGAGCATCCCGAACACGATCGAAGGAACCGAAGATAGCGCCTCAACGCAAATACGCAAACCTTCCGTGAATTTGTTCGCTGGTGCATATTCCGCCATGTAAATGCCTGCACCAACCCCAATCGGTATGGAGAAGATCAAGGAGAGGATGAGAACATAGAACGAGTTGAACAGCATAGGCCCAATCCCGCCGCCCGCTTCAATCTCGTCTGGCAAATCAACCAAGAACTTCGGTGTAATCTCAGGTAACCCTTTATGCATAATCGTATAGAGCAGCCAGAAAATAAGCAGCAAAATGAGCAAGCCAATACCCCAGAACAACCCGGTTGCCATGCGATCCATGAAGCGTGCACGCATATTGCGCTTTGTCGCTGTGAATCCACTCATGCCTGTGCACCGCCTTTACCCCGTAAGAATCGAATAATTAGAATCAGAATCATGGATATCGCTAATAGCAGGAACGCCATCATATGTAACGCATAGTTCCAAGTCGACTCGAACTCCACATTCGAGATCTGCATCACGATGTTACTCGTCAGCACGGAAGTAGGTGTGAAAAGGGTCTTCGCAAGCTGCGCGGTATTCCCGATCACCATCACGACGGCCATCGTCTCCCCAATCGCACGCGTCATGCCCAAGATCACCGCCGTCATAATGCCTCGACTCGCCGCAGGCACAATCACTTTGAGAATCACTTGTAATCGTGTTGAACCTAGCGCGTAAGCCGCTTCACGATACTTCTTCGGCACCGCTGTGATCGCATCATCACTGATCCGGCTAATCGTTGGTAAGATCATAAGCGAAAGGACAAGCGCAGCCGCGAAGATCCCGTCTGCAAGCCCTTCACCCGTCCAATCACGCAAGAGCGGAATCAGGACAGTTAGACCTAGATAGCCATACACAATCGAAGGAATACCGACTAGAAGATCCAGTACAGGTCGAATGAAGCTGCGGAACCAAGCTGGAGCAATCTCCGCATTGAAGATCGCAATCGCAATCGAGATCGGCACGGAGATCAGCAGCGTCAATCCCGTCAACGTAATCGTGTTCACGATGAAGGCTGCAGCACCATAATGCTCTTCTTCCGGTGCCCAGTTGAACGAGAGGAAGAACTCCTTGAAAGATACCGTCTCAAAGGTTAGGAAGCCAGTTTTGGCAATAAAGACGATGACGAGCGCTAAGACGAAGCATAGTGCAAGGATACTGAATAAAAAGTAGCTCTGGAACAGCCGATTCGTAAATCTTACGCGAGCTGCACGATTGAACTTCGACTTCGACGTAACATCGCCAAGGATCGACGACTGTGGTGCCTGTTCAGAAATAGGCGTATGCATAAGGTTCCTCCCATAAAGCAACCAGCCTGATTCCTCTCAGGCTGGCCGCAAGGTTGTTCATGAATGATTCGAATTATTGCATTGCAGAAAGTGGAATGAATTTCATTTTCTTCGCTGTTGTTGTTTGGAACTTTTTGTTCTGAATGTACTCGATGAATGCTTTCACTTCGCCTGTTGGTTGACCTTTTGTCATGTAGTAGCCATAGGACCAAATTTTATATTTACCGTTGATAACATTTTCTGCTGTTGCTTCAACGCCATTGAACTTCACAGCTTTAATATCGCTGTTCACGTATACCAAGTCGATGTAACCGATCGAGTTTGGTGTCGTTGCTACGGCTGTTTTCATATCACCGCTGGAGCCTACTTCTTTATAGTTCTTGCTCTTCTTCACGATATCGCCACCGCCAAGTGCTTTAGCTTGATAGTTAACGCGTGTACCGGAACCGAAAGCACGAGTGATCACGACGATATCTTCATCCGAACCGCCAACATCTTTCCAGTTCGTAATTTTACCGGAGAAAATGCCTTTCAATTGCTCTGTCGTAAGGTTATCTACGCCTACGTTCTTGTTTACGACTGTTGCGAAAGGAATGACAGCGACTTTGTTCGCCACTTGACCATCAAAAGCTTTGAATCCTGGAACGTCTGTGCTTGCATCCCAGTCACATGCGCCGATGTCCGCGATCCCTTTTTTAACCGCTTGAGGGCCTGTTACGGAACCTTTACCGGATGCTGCGAAGGATACTTTCGGGTGAAGCTTTTGGAATTCTTTTGCCGCTTGAAGCGTTAATGGAAGAAGGGCTGTGGAGCCGTTAATCGTGATTTTCCCCTTCAAAGTATCGCCAGCCGCTGCTGCGGAACCTGCGAATGCTGATGTGATGACGAACATTGTTGCTAATGTAAGCACAGTGAATTTTTTGAAAACGTTCATGTGTATATTCTCCTCTCGAGATTCAGGTTTAGTTTATTTCGTTAACGTCGTTGCTTGACCGTTCTGTACGATAACAACTTTACCGTCAGCGATCAATGCGATTGTGGAACCATCTGCCGATACTGAAATTTCTGATACTTCGGCTTTGATCTTGAATAATTCTTTACGCTCGCCTTGCGCAGATACTTGAGCGATCGTCACACCAGATGCATCTTCCGTAGCAACTACAAGCGTATCTTGCGTTGTTACAGCGCTCCAAAGTACATTTTTATCTGCGATAAGATCTGATAGATTCTTTCCGTCTGCGGAGATCGCCTTCAAGACATCATTCTCGACTTTGCCGTCTGGATCTGCGCTGATGTACATGACACGACCATCATTCAAGACATTCGCGAACAATTTGTTATCGAGCGCTTTCGTCAATTGAACCGGCTTCGCATCTTTCTTCGTCAGGTCGAACACGAACAACTGGGAGCCCGCTTTGGAATAGTCAATTTTGAGTGACTCTTCCGTGCTCTCTTTGTCGCTATCCGCAACACCTGTTACGTTCACTGTATACACCATTTTTGTTCCGTCTGCCGATACACGCGGCTCTGCTTTGTTCTCTACTTTATCCGATAGAATCGATTTCACCGAAGAACTGCCTAGCTCGATGACGCCGATTTTCTCTTGCTTATCGCCTTGTGCGAAGTATACTTTTTTGCTGTCTGCCGTCCATACCAAATCCATTTTGACAGAGTTATCGCTGCTCCACACATGAGATGTTCCTGTATGTAGGTTCACGAGAATCAGTTGAGCTGATGCGTCAGCATAGACACCATATTGACCATCTGGCGATACGACCATCGATGCAGCTTCATCTACTGTTGATAGAATCTCGTTCTTGTTGTTGGCAGTACGCAATTGATAGATTTCTGTTGCATCTGCATCATCTTTGTTCACGATCACAGTTGCGTTATTGATCAAACGCGGTGCGGAGAAAATACCTTCAAGGACTTTCACGCTCTTCACTTCTGTACCGTCGATTTCGCCACCTAGCGCATCTACGATCGCAGGCAATTCAACATACAAGACGCCTTGAACCGTTTGCGGTGCTGTAACGAATTTCGCTTCTTTGCCATTTGCTTTGAATTCTGTGCTGCTTGCAAAAATTTCAGCCGTGTGGAACTCGTTAAGCAACGTAGTGCTGCTGCCACTGCTGATATAACTTGCACCGAGTGCATTCGCAAGATCCGATGCGGCATAGAGCACTTGACTGCCTGATTTGATCGATTTCACAACAGACTTGATGCCATCAACCGATAACGTTGCGTTCACGACCGGGTTCGCAAGCACGTTACGCGCTTCGATACTTGCAGTTCCTTGCGTAGGTTTCTTCTCTACTGGTGCTGCGCTTGCAGCAGTTGTTGTTACAACAGCAGTGACTAAAGCAGATGCAATGACCTTACCCAACATGTTCTTTTTCATGGATTTCTTTTCACCCATTCTTTTCGGATTATGTAGCGGATTTGAACTTCTAATGTTATTTTCACATGGGATTGTTAAAAGACTTCGCATGAATTGTTCGCCAGATATTAATATTCGGTGAAGGAATTGTAAAGAAAATTGTAAATTTTATGAAAAATACGATGGATTTCTTGTAAATAGTAGTTCTTTATACCTTATAAACGTAAAGTGATTAAGAAATAATCCCCATAGCAAAGAAGCATGCAACCGTAACAATGATTCTAACGGTCACATGCTTCCTGCATGTCTACTAAAATTTATGATTATATAGTAATGGTTATAGACTCGAATAGACCCCGATGCTGGAAATTGTCGGACACCATCTCGATTCAGTAATCGATAGCCGGATATAGCGGGATCTCACGGCATCGAATCGGCAAATCCGCTTATAACCAATCACTGTCCCACGAAATAACGACTTCCATTCTTCTCCGTCACGGTACTCTAAGACGAATCTTTCAATACGCTGCCCTGATCGAATGTGTTCCTGTAGGATAACATGGTCAAACGTCGCTTCATGTTTCAAATCAACTTCAATCGTTGCTTGCTCCGTGCCTTCTTGCGGACACCAGTATGTATCGTTATTCCCATCAACCAAGTTGCTTGCAGGTTGTCCTTCCATCGATTCCGAGGATTGCACACATGCATGAGCTGCTAGATTGTCTTTGAATGTATTACGGATCAATTCACCGAGTTCCTTCAGGCGTGCTACATCATTTTCGTGAAACAGTCCACGGCGATCAGGCGGAATATTCAAGAGAAACATTGCATTGCCACCAACAGACCCATAGTAGATACGCCGTAGTTCATCTAGTGATTTGACCATATCATCTTCCGAAGCATGATAGAACCATCCGGGACGAATCGATGTATTCACTTCCGCGGGGTACCATACCAGCTCTCTCTCATGTTGTATGACCTCTCTACTGCCCAAATCCTTGTCTTCCGAGTTGTATCTTCGCGCGAACTCCGCTTCATCCACCTGCTGCGATTTCTCTTGGATTCGCTCATTATCCCGAAGTGATGCAGGCACAACGCTCCACTCCGATTCTCGGCAGTGACCCGCTTCATTGCCGCACCAACGAATATCCGGACCGCATACGGAGATTGCCGCATTCGGCTGCAGCTCCCGGATCAATGCGTAGTAGCTCTCCCAATCATAGACTTGACGTTTACCGTTCGGTCCTTCACCGCAAGCACCGTCGAACCAGACGCAGAATAGATCCCCGTAATTCGTCAGCAACTCTCGCAATTGATTTCTAAAATACGCATTATACAAGGGCGAATCGCCATAGGATTGTTCATGACGATCCCATGGTGATAGATAGATTCCGAATTGGATGCCGCCCTTGCGACAGGCTTCGGATACTTCTTGTACGATGTCCCCTTTCCCGTCCTTCCATGGGCTATGTTGGACGGAATGCTCCGTATACGCACTTGGCCATAAGCAAAAACCATCATGATGTTTGCATGTGAGGATCAAGCCTCTCATTCCCGCCGCTTTACACGCTTCCACCCATTGATTTGCATCAAATTCTGTAGGATTAAAAATCGAAGGATCTTCGTTCCCCATCCCCCATTCTTTGTCGGTATACGTATTGACCGTAAAATGGACGAATGCGTAAAACTCCATATCCTGTACAGCCAATTGGCGATCCGACGGCCTAACTTGTGCAGCATTTCTAATCATGCTGTTCATGACGATTCCTCCCTCGTTGGACAAAAACGAACCTCTTCTATACGGATCTTCCGTCGCTTTTCAAATCCATTGTAGAATACGATGACGAGGTTGATTAGCATTATAATAGTCTTCTTTTGAACAAAAATAACCGAACCCCCAGGTCATAGGGAATTCGGTTATCGCTGATGCCTCTTAATTGTCTATAAATAAACTCTTCACAGAAGGATAAATGCTTTTATAACGCTCGAACTTACGTTGATAATGCGTATGAAGCGCATCATCTGGCGTATACACCTCTGCCTCCGCTGTAGATAAATATTGATCCGCGAATTCGGTATAGCTATTCACCCAACCCAGAGCAATGAATCCGCCTGATGCTGCCCCTAGAGCCGGGAGGTATTGCGAATCTTGCGGAACTCGAACTTGGACGCCGAAAATATCCGCGATCATCTGACACCAGACAGGGCTTTTCGTTCCACCGCCAATGAGAACAAGCGGCTTCTGTAGCGCGTTACCATCGCCGAGCTGCTGCTGCACTTGCTTCATCGCGAAGGCTACCCCTTCCAGCACCGCACATCCCATCATCGCCTTCGTCGTTGCCTGCTTCAGACCTATAAAACAACCTGCAGCCTGCTGATCTTGAATCGGCGAACGTTCCCCGTTCAGATAGGGCAGGAACAAGACGTGATTCTCGAGTCGATTGGTCGCCCGAATGGCTTCCTCAAACGCTTGATAGGCTGAGTTCGATCCATCCGCACCTTCGCCAAACGTTGTTACCGCCCACTGATGTGCATTACCCGCATTAAGCAGCGGTGCAACAGCGATCAACACACCATCCGCCGCATGGGCCAAATGGAATACCCGACTCTCTGCAGGCAGCTTCTGATTGGACGTCATCCCAATCCATCCTGTCGTCCCAATGTAGCCATACATTTCACCGGGAGCCGTTACGCCGGCACCTATGGTCGTTGCTCCAGCATCGCCAATGCCGCACAGCACCTTCGTTCCTGCCCGGAATCCGGTCATCCGCGCAGCTTCTGGATGCACCTCGCCAGCGACCGCTTCCGGTGCCAGAATCGGCGGCAGCTTCTTCGCATCAAGTGCATAACGTGATAACCAGGCCGTTTCCCATTCCCGTATATGAAGGTTCATCATCCCCGTTGTCGCCGCAGTTGTCGCGTCCGTGACCGCCTGACCCGTAAGATGATAAATGACATAATCTTTGGAGCTGATTAGGTACCAAGCTGTCTTCACATCAAGCTCCGCTTCCCGCTCCTGCATCCATAACAGCTTCGCCAGCGGCGACGTGCCATCCAAAGCATTCCCGGTCACCTGGAATATCCCCTCATGACCGAGCTCCTGATTCATTCGTGCTGCTTGTTCTGCAGCACGTCCATCAGAATAGAGGATGGCAGGCCGGACAGGGAGGCCATCTGCTCGGATGGGAATGATATCTTGCATTTGTCCGCTAAATGTAATGAGTTCGATGTCATGGGCACGAATTCCACTGCTCCACCATACATCAGCAATCGTACACACGGCTTCCATCCATTGCTCTGGATGTTGTTCGATCCATCCTCCTTGAAGGCGTGTATGCATCGGAACATCCTGCTCTTGATGTAATCCCCCATGCTTGTCCACCAACACACCTTTGGCATTCGTCGTCCCGATATCAAAAGCAGCAATGTAGCCCATCATCTCACTCCTTCATATCTGCAAGCGTTGTGTTCTCTTTCATCTCCGAAATCAGACGGTACAAATAATCCTGCTCCCCCGTCTCGCAGCGTGCTACAAGAACCGATCCTACGACAGCACCTTCGAAGCCGCTAGCCACGACGGACTTCACCCGGTCCCCCGATCGCAGTCCGAACCCGGCAACGATCATCGCTGTCTTCGTGAACGTTCTAGCCTTCGCATACAAATCAGACAAATTCGTACTGGAGTTCGCCAGCGGATTCCCTGTCGTTCCCGTGTAGAGCTGGGCATAGAGAATGTTGAGCGCACTGCAGACCCGTTCCATCTCTTCGTCCGGGAGCGCATCGTTAACGAATCCAACGACATCGACGCCATGCACCGCGAGGGCGGACTGCAATGCGATTTGATCCTCGATGCTCGCATCCGGGATCACCAAACCATCGATCAGACCTGCTTCTGCGAGCTGCAGCGCAAGGCCCTCTTCGACGAGCTCCTTCTTGTATCCCATCGCCCAGATCGGCTCTTCCATCTGCAGGCGAAGACGCGTCATATAAGGCATGAGCCAGTCATTGCCCGCTTGATCCTCGGCATGTGCTTGAACCCGTTCATGTCCACGCTTAATGACAGCGCCGTCCATAAACGGATTCGCGCTAGGGATACCGATCTCAAAAATATCAATTCCGGCCGTCGCGGAATCCTTCACGATCTCGAGGGATTTCTCCACATCCGGATCTCCGGATACGAAGTAGCCAATCAACAGTGCTTCTTGCAATTCTTCAATCCGTTGCCAAGCTTGTAAGTTTCTCTTGCTGTTAAAGTGATTGCTCATCGCGAACCACGTCCGAACTTCTGCATAATAACGGCTGCGATAACGATCAACCCTGTGATGACGTCCTGCATAAATGTCGGAACCTGCATAATCGTAAGTCCATTCGCTAGAATCCCGATAATCGCGGCGCCCACGAAGGTTCCCCAAATGTTCGGTACGCCTTCCTTGAACGATGTCATGCCAAGATATGCCGCTGCATAAGCCTGTAGGAACAATCCGTTCCCTGCAGTCGGATGCGCAGAGCCAAGACGTGAAGCCATAAGTACGCCCGTTAATGCCGCAAGTGCCGCACCTAAGGCGAACGCTGCGTTCTTATTCCATTTCACGCGAAGGCCTGCAATCCGGGAAGCCGATTCATTGCCGCCAATCGCATAGAGACGTCTGCCGAAAGCCGTCTGTGTCATCACATACCAGAACAGAATCGTAATCAGCAGCATGACGATGGAGAGAAGCGGTATCCCGAGCAGCGATTTCTGACCGACCAATCGGAAGCTGTCTGGAATATTCTCGAAGATCGTCGCGCCGCCTGTTAACCAGAAGGTGAATCCGCCGAGAATGGTACTCATCGCAAGTGTCGTAATGAATGATAATACGCGGAACTGCGTTACGATCCATCCGTTGATGAAGCCGACAACCAGTGCCACAAGAACCGGTGCTAGAAAAGCGATCCAGATCGGTCCGCCGCTGGCTGCAATTTTCGCCGCAATGACCCCGCCAAGACTTGCAATCGCTCCGATCGATAGGTCAAATTCACTAACGGACATGACAATCGTCGCGCCAATCCCAATGATGACGAGGAAGGATATTTGGCGACTAATGTTGATGGCATTATCCAGTGTCGCGAATGAGTCCGGATTCAATACGCTGAAAATAATCGTGATGATCACACCGGCGATCACTGTGCCATAGGATCTAAATATTTTGCTCCACTCGATTGAAGAAGAGCTTTTAGTTAGTTTCGTAGTTTCCATGATAGGTCTTCCTTTCATCGATAAAATCCAAAGTTCAAAAAGTCGACTTATTAGCACCAAGAAGGTTGTATGAAACTGAAGCCATGCTTTCGAAGCTAGTTTTTCTACGAAAAACTTTTAGGAGGAGCGGAGTTTAGGCAGAACCTAAATTGAGCACCTGAAATGTTTCTGGAAGGAAACATGCCTCGTAAGCATATGCTCTTCGAAGTTGAGTGCAAGATTCGATGTCGGTTTAGCTCCCTGATAATACTTCGTGATCATAAGGTGACTTTTTAAATTACCGATTATAGCAAATTTGTAAGAGTTGTTCGGAGGTAACTTCCCCACCAGGCACTTCAGCCACGATAGTCCCTTCCCGAAGCACATAAATCCGATCACATAAGTCCAATATTTCGTGAATATCAGAAGAGACATAGACCACCCCGCGCTTATCGCGCGCTTGCTGCCTAAGCAGGCGATGAATTTCTTCGCGCGTCATGACATCAACCGCTTGCGTTGCCTCATCGCATAAGAAGAGCTCCGGATTGTTCATCATTGCTTTGGCAAAGACGACTTTCTGTTGATTCCCACCACTAAGCTCGGATACGTTCTGCTCACTGGACGTTGCTTTGACATTCATGTGATCCATAAAACGCCGCACTTCGCTCTTCTCGAACCGCTGCCGCACGTAGAATCCCGTTGAGAAATGTTTCAGACGAGGCAGTGTCATATTCTCGCGAATCGTCAGATTCATGACGAGACCTTCCGATCTGCGATCTTCAGGGATGAGTACCATGCCGTTCTCCAAGGCTTGCTGCGGTGAGGCAATGCGCTGCGCTTTCCCTGCGACTGCCATATCACCACTCTGAATTGGCCGCGCGCCATAGATCGCTTCGAGTAATTCCGTACGTCCCGCTCCAGCCAGACCGAAGATACCGACAATTTCACCGCGATGGACACGGAAGCTGGTATCTCTCACCGTACCATCGACGGTAGATAAGTTTCTCACTTCAAGAAGTACAGGCTCATGCAAGGCATTCGTGCGCTCTTGTGCTGTTGTTCCTTGATAGTCTGTATCCGTCATATAAGAAATCACTTTCTTGAGATCGGCTTCTTCCCGTTGAAGCGTACCTGCCCACTTGCCGTTCCGGAATACGATAATTCGATCGGATAATCGGAAAATTTCCTCCATCCGGTGCGAGACATACAAAATCGCTGTCCCTTGGTCCGTCATCCGCTCAATCAGGCGGAACAGAACTTCCGTCTCCTGATCGGTTAACGATGCTGTCGGCTCATCGAGAATTAGCAGCTTGCAATCCTGCATCATAACCCGCATCAGCTCGAGCATCGTACGCTCTGGCGGGGACATCTCCTCTGCGGTTTTCGTCAAATCCAACTCGATCCCAAGCTCTTTTTTCACAGCCTCAGCACGTTCCTTCATCTGGTTCCACTTGACCCGAAGTCCGAATTTCAGCTGTGGAAGCGGAAGACCGAGATACAAATTCTCATATCCTGAGAACGAAGGGATTAAATGCCGCTCTTGATGGATTACATGAATGCCCAAACGATGCGCATCACGCGGTGAATGAATCGTAACGGCTTGTCCATTCCATGCGATGCGACCGCCATCCGGTGTATAGACACCTGTTATAATTTTGATGAACGTCGATTTACCTGCGCCATTCTCCCCCACTAGACCCACAACTTCGCCTGACGCGATCGAGAGGGAAATGTCCGAGAGGGCGTGATGTAGACCGAACTTCTTATCCAGTTGTTGAACCTCTAACAGTGACATCCAGGTCATCCTCCTGCCATGGAAGGAATAAAGCGGCTGGAGACCAGCCGCTCTACCTTCATCCATTTGTGTTATCCTTGGTCTTTCGTAATTAAGCTTGCTGGTGCGTACAATTCTGTACCTTCAACCGCTTTGCCTTGGAATACGAGATCAAGCTGTTGCGCTACGATCTCAGCCATTCCAGGGAAGTTCTGTTTGACGGTTGCGATCAATGGTGAACCCTTCTTGATCATTTCTACCGCTTGACTGTTGCCGTCGATTCCGATAACGACGATATCTTTACGTCCAGATGCTTCGATCGCTTGTGCTGCACCAATTGCTGGCTCATCCCATCCTGTCCATACCGCTGTGATCGAACCTGGCTCTTTATTCGCGAGCAATAAGCTCTCCATTTGTTTACGTGCGCTCTCGATTGGCCCAGGAACTTCAACTTGCATTTCCGTTACTTTCTTCACATCTGCGTTCTCGCTTAGCATTTGATCAAGGAAAAGCGTACGTTTCAGAACACCTGGATGCGCACGGTACGTTAACGCAACCAAATTCCCTTTTTTGCCGATTGTATCGAATAAGTGCGTTGTAATCATTTTCGACATTTCCGTATTATCGCTTGTCGCGTTCATCGTCATGCCTTCAATATATCCAGCGTCACAGCCCATAACCGGGATATTCTTCTCTTTCGCCGATTGAATCTGTGCTTTCAATTGGTTCGGGTCCGTACTTACGATGATAATCGCATCCGTCTTGCTCGCGATGACATCCTCCATGCGGCTAGCTAATTGACCTACATCACCCTTCGTATCGATGACATTGGCTTTCCAGCCATGATCAGCGGCTTGCTTCTTCAGCGCCTCGACCATCTCATTCGTCGTTACGGATGATAGGAATGGCGTCATGATGGACACGTTCTTCTCGCCATCCTTGCTTGAATTACCGCCTGAGCACGCTGCTAGACTGATGATAAAAATGATGGATAATAACACGGATACTGCCTTTTTCATTATTGTTCCCCCTATTCATTTCTTTCTCTTGATATGGTTCTATGTAACGGGATGAGCGTGATGCCACTCTAACACAGCCTTGGCTGTAGCCATATCCGTGACGAGTACATTGACCCATTTCCCTCGCAAGACAGAACATATGGCTGGGACTTTATCCATACCACTCGCGGTTGCGATCACATTCGGTATTCGCCGTAATGTCTCCGCACTCATGCCGATCATTCGCTGTTCAGATGGATAAGAAATCACATGACCCTGCTCGTCTAGAAACGAAGTACAGATGCCGCCGACCGCGCCCATAGACTTGATCTCATTCATTTCTTTCGTGCCAAAATACCCAAACTTCACAACAGATGCTTCGTCGGTCACTTGACTGATGCCTACGACAGCCACATTTACCTGATCCCACATGTCCACGACCTTCGATATCTCCGGCTCATTTACAATCGTATCGCGCACTTCCTTGGACCCTACAACCGCGGGTGCATTGAGCTGCAGATACTTTGCCTTCAACTTCTCTCCAATGACGCGTGCATTCGAATTCGCATGCCATGTTGCGCCTTCAGCACCCCAGCCTCCGATCAACGGAACGATCTGCATATGCTTGCGGCTGAAATAATTCAGTTCTTTGCTGAGCTCAGAGACCGTTCTCCCTGCCATAATCCCTACGGTGTCATAGTCTTTAAGTACGGATTCAAGCAGTGCGGCGCCCGCTCTTGCAAGCTTCAAATCGACCAAATGCTGTTCTTCTTCTGGCATTTGAATAATAATCACATCATGGATTCCGAAGGTTTCGGCAATCACCCTCTCATACACCTGTTCCTCAGAGTACGGGTTGCGAATCGAAATCTGTACGATTCCTTGCGCTTTCGCAGCACTTAACATGCGACTGATCTGCGGTCTGGAAATTCCGAGTCTCTCCGCAATTTCTTGTTGATTGAGGCCATCCATGTAGTACAAATGGCTCACTTTGACGAGTAACCTCGTTCTTTCTTCTGCGATATCAGTCATGCTGAAAATTCCCCTTTCTGGCACAAATGTTCAAAAATGAAATATTGTTCGTTTTTAATCTTAAAGCCATTTCATATATTTGACAAGGTATTAATTGGTTTTCATTAGACAAAATCATACAAATTTCGTGTAAATGCCTCAAAAATCGATTTTTACAGTTCACGTAAAAAAGCCCTAATCCAAATGAAATTTGGACTAGAGCTTGAGATACAACGTTCAGTTATCGAAATGCGGCTAATGACTCAGATAATACCTTCGTTTGATCATATACTTGCTGGTAAAGTCGATAGAGTTGATTGTATTTTGCGACATTTTCCGGGTTCGGCTGATATCTCTGGGCAGGTCTTAAGAACTCATTCGCGCAGGCTTCCAGCGATTCGAACCAACCGCAGCCGTGAGCTGCAAGCATAGCCGCACCCATCCCTGGACCTTGCTCGCTCGTAAGACGCACAATTTCTGCATCGAACACATCCGCTTGAATCTGCAGCCAGGTCTCATTCTTAGCACCGCCGCCAATCGAGATCATCATCGGAATATGCTTCCCTGCATCACGCAGAATATCAAGCGACTCCCGTAGTGATAAAGTAATGCCTTCGATCACAGCCCGCGTGAAATGCTCTTGTGTATGTGAGGCGTCCATGCCGATGAAAGAGCCACGAATATTCGCATCCGGATGCGGCGTACGCTCACCCACTAGATACGGCGTGAATAGCAGCCCCTTCGCGCCAACATCTGTGGATGCTAGACCGCTCAGCATTTCCGGGAACGACTGTGTCTCGCAGAAAGTATCATGGAACCACTGCAAGGAATAGCCAGCAGCGAGCGTAACCCCCATGGCATAGTAAGCGTCCTGCTGCGCATGGTTGAAGAAGTGAACTTTGCCTGCAACAGGGAGTGCCTTATTCTCCTCATAGGACAAGATCACCCCGGACGTACCGATTGAACACATCGCCTTCCCATCCGATAGAATTCCTGCTCCAATCGCACCACAAGCATTATCTGCACCGCCAGCGAACACTTTTGTATGCACGGATAATCCCGTCGCCGCTGCAAAGTCCGCCGTTACATACCCTACAAAGGCATGGGATTCGACGAGTGGCGGACAGAGCCGTTCCTCCACACCCACTGCGCTGCATATCGCTGAACTCCAGCGTTTATTAGCTACGTCCAAGAGCAGCGTCCCTGCCGCATCGGAATATTCTTGAGCAATGTGACCCGTCATACGGTATCGAACGTAGTCTTTGGGCAAAAGGAATACATCCGCCTGCGCATAAATTTCCGGTTCATGCTCCTTCACCCATAGCAGCTTCGGAAGCGTGAAGCCTTCGAGCGCCGCATTCCGGGCTGTATCCAGCAGCATTGGCCCCAACAGATCCTCAATCTGCCGACATTGCGGTGTCGTACGTGTATCATTCCAGAGGATTGCATTCCGCAGCACTTGGTGGCTTGCATCCAACAAGACAAGGCCGTGCATTTGGCCCGAGAAGGATATCCCGTCGATGTCCTCTGCATTCACGCTCCCCATGGCGAGCAGCTGCTTCATGACGTCCATTGTACCTGTTACCCAATCTTCTGGCCGCTGCTCGCTATAACCGGATTGTTCATGGAATAAGGGGTAACTCGCACTCGCTTCATGAACGACATGCCCGTTTCGATCAACCAACAGTGCCTTAACGGCGCTTGTACCTAGGTCAACCCCGATTACATATTTCATCGCCATCTCTCCTATGGTCTGCTTCTTACTCTGACAACAAATATTCGTTCACAACCGCTTTAATCCGCTCCTGACGACCTGACACATTTCGGATCGGATGGTTCTGGTATGCATATGCTTCGAGCGATTTCAAAGTCGCTGTACCCGCTGCAATCTCTGCGCCAATTCCTACTTGGAAGGAGCGGTAACGACTCTCTACAACCTCTTCGAGCACACGATCTTCGATCAGTTTGGCAGCTACCTTCAACCCTTTGGCATAGGCGTCCATTCCCGCAATATGTGCGAAGAATAAATCTTCTTGTTCAAAAGATGCACGACGGACCTTCGCATCAAAATTGACGCCGCCACGGCCAATACCGCCGTTCTTCAAGACTTCATACATCGTTAACGTTGTCTGTGTCAAATCTTGCGGGAACTCATCCGTATCCCAGCCGAGGAGCATATCCCCTTGGTTCGCATCGAGCGATCCCAGCATTCCGTTGATGCTGGCTACGCGAATCTCATGTTCAAACGTATGGCCTGCAAGTGTCGCATGGTTCGCTTCCAAATTTAATTTAAAATGATCTTGTAAACCATACGTGCGTAAGAAGTTCATCGTCGTCGCAGCGTCAAAATCATATTGATGTTTGGTTGGCTCTTTTGGCTTCGGCTCGATCAAAAATTGTGCGTCAAAGCCAATTTCCTGTGCATAATCAATAGCCATTCGGTATAGATGCGCCAAGTTATCCAATTCAAGCTTCATATTCGTATTGAGCAGCGTCTCATAACCTTCACGTCCGCCCCAGAATACATAATTTTCCGCACCGAGTTCTTTGCCGATTTCAAGACTTTTCTTAACTTGTGCCGCTGCATAGGCGTATACATCTGCATTCGATGTCGTCCCTGCACCATGTACGAACCGCGGATTCGTGAACATGTTCTGCGTGTTCCACAGTAATTTGACGCCCGTGTCCTTCATGAACTGCTTCATCATCTCTACAATAACATCTAGATTCTTATTCGTCTCTTGCAGTGTTGCACCTTCCGGCGCGATATCGCGATCATGAAATGCGAAGAACGGCACGCCAAGCTTCGTAATGAATTCGAAAGAAGCCTCTGCGCGAGCTTTGGCGAGATCAAGTCCCGTGTAACGATCCCAGTTCCGCACCATCGTCCCTGCACCGAACGGATCCGTTCCGTTAGCTGTGAACGTATGCCAATAAGCTACAGCGAAGCGCAAGTGCTCCTCCATCGTTTTGCCTGCGACAACTTCCTTCGGATTGTAATGTTTAAATGCTAGCGGGTTCTTCGAGCCCCTGCCTTCATATGCAATCGTGGGAATACCTTCGAAATAAGTCATCAATGATTACCTCCAACTGGTGAAATGTCTTGCTTATGGGTTCAGTATACATTCATGAACTTAGTTTGTCTATTGGTTAAACTAAGTTATTATTGTTTTGATAATCGCTGAAAATATGTCATTGATTTCAAGAAATTTCTTCATTATGCTGATATAATGACAACAACGATAATTTATCGGTTATACGAATGAACGTACAATCAGGAGGTTTCATGAAGACAACAGGTGATCAATTTCTCGTCAAAAAAATCAATAAATCCATTGTTCTTGATACGATTCGGGAGCACTCCCCCATTTCGCGTGCAGCCGTGTCCAAAATGACCGGATTAAATAAAGGAACCGTCTCCTCTCTCGTACAAGAGTTAATCGACAATGGTCTCATTCTCGAGATCGGTACAGGTAAATCAAGCGGGGGCCGCAAACCTGTCATGCTGCTATTTCATGAGACAGCTGGCTATGCGATTGGTGTTGAGCTGGGTGTTTCGAGTATTAGAACGATATTAACAAATTTGAATGGCGATATGATCGAAGAAGATCAACGTCCACTTGATACGACGGATCGCGATCAGGTCATTGAAGAGCTGTTCGCAACAATTCAAGCGATGATCGAACGAGCACCGTCCTCTCGTTATAGCATCGTGGGCATTGGCATCGGCGTGCCTGGCATCGTGGATGAGAAGGGGCAAATTCTATTCGCACCAAACCTTGATTGGGAGCATGTCGATCTGCATACACTCGTATCCGATCAGTTCGGACTCCCTGTTACCATTGATAATGAAGCCAATGCGGGTGCAGTAGGAGAACTGCAATACGGCGCTGGCCGCTCTGCATCGAATATCGTCTATATTTCCGTTAGTGAAGGGATTGGTACGGGCATCATGATTGGCGGAGAGCTCTTCCGCGGTGCTGCAGGCTTGTCTGGTGAAATGGGACATATGACGATTGAGGCGAACGGGCGCAAATGCCGCTGCGGGAATAAAGGCTGCTGGGAGCTGTATGCATCTGCTAGCGCCCATCCGAATTTTGACTTTAAGACCTTGCTGCGCTTGGCTTCTGATGGCGAGGCGGATGGCATCCGCGGATTTTATGAAATCGGTGAATATCTCGGGATTGGCATCAGTACGATTATCAACACCTTCAATCCAGAGCTCATCATCATTGGAAATCAAATATCCAGAGCGGAACGCTACATCACGAGCGCAATTCAACAGACGGTGGCATCACGTTCCTTATCCTATCACCGCAAACATACGACGATCCGATTCGCGCAGCTCGAGACACGCTCCACGCTGCTTGGCGCAGCGTATTATGCGATCTCTGGCTTTTTCTCGAAGGATCGTGCGACATTGGTGTAGTATGATGATTACTCTACTGCGATGACCTGGATATCGATGAGACTGTCATGACTATATTCAGCTCCTTTGGTGTGCCTGCCCTTAAACGTCGTGTTAAAAGTCGCTTGGGAGTGTGGCTCCATCTGGAGTTCAAATGGATCGAACGTTGCATCGCGCCATTCAGGATCATGCGAGAGAGGAACAACCTTCATTCTCGTCGCTTGACCATAATTGTAAATTCTGAATTCTTGGGATGAAATGGTCACATCACCCGCTTCATTGCGCACAATGTAGGCTCGTCGATCCTTCGGAACGACTTGAATGGAGCCTGTGTCCTTCACATTGTAATGGATGAGGTACATCGTATTCTCCGTCACCCAGGGAATCGCAGAAAATAATAGAATGATGCCAATCAACAGTCGACTAAAAATCTTTGGATAGATAGGACGGTAACCGTTGACGACACCAATGAAGCTAATTACCAACATTACGAGGCCGATAATATTCGGGATATGTAATCCTTGCGTCCCTTCGGACCACGGCGACAACCCGATCGCTCGAAACGCGGCTTCACCAAGTGATTGATTCAGATGACTTCTCGCGAGCCAGATGAGTGAAATCATAAGCAGGAGCAAAAAAACATGCCGCTTCTTCATCTTTGTCCCTCCTAGCGCGAAATGCAGGGAGAATCTCCCTTAAGTATATAGCATAGCTCATATTTACAGATAAACCCATAACAATCTGCTCTTGGTTGCCTCTGATTCGACATGCCTACGGCTAACGAACCCAGTAATCGCTATTTGTCCCAAAATGGGCATTTTGAAATTATCACGAATCGGTGACACGCTATTCCTTACATTTGAGCCTGATTACGCTCATTTTGAGCACAATAGCGTGTCTGGGATTCGTTAGCTCGATAAATGATCCAATTTGAGGCGAATAAGCTCTTTACGATTCGTTACACACCAAATCCCCTTGCGCTCTTTGGCAAGGGGATTTGGTAACTTCACAAAGGCGAGCTACCAAAGTGAGAGGGGTATCTCTTGGAGGAGTTTACGTTCGATCTTTGGGAGCCATTTCCCTCCTTCTATCTAATCCAAGGAAATGGCGGACAAGAATCGACCGGAAAGAGATACCCCTTCACTCCCACTCTGCTCGCCTCACGCGCCTCTTACGCAACAAATCCCCTTGCCAACAAGCACAAGGGGATTCCCACTAATTGAGTTCTGGCCGCTTCCCCGTTACGAGGAACACGACACTCTCACCAATATTGGTCGCGTGATCCGCGATCCGCTCGATGTAACGTCCAACGAATGTTAAGAGCATCGCTTGGGATACCGTCTTCGGATCTTCCACCATCAGCGTGAACAACTCACGCACGATTTGGCTATAGAGCTGATCGACAACATCATCGTCTTTGGACATTTTATAAGCCAGATCCACGTTCTCTTCCATATAAGCACGAATCGATTCAAAGATCATCTGCTGTACCGTCTCGCCCATCCGCGGAATATCGATCAATGGCTTGACAAGCGTCTGCCCTTCAAGACGAACGACAACTTTCGCAATATCTACGGAGAGATCCGCCATACGCTCCAAATCGCTAGAGATTTTGAAAGCCACGAGAATGCGACGTAAATCTTTAGCCACCGGCTGCTGCGTGAGAATCAACTTGGAGCCCACATCCAGGATACGTTCCTCCATGTGGTTGATCTCTGAATCGCGGGCGATAAGCGCTCGCGCATGATTTACATCCAAGCGCTGCAGCGATTCGATCGATTCTTTCAGCATTTGTTCCGTTTCGTTACCCATCGTTTCTAACAGCTTCGTCAGTTCATTGAGCCCTGAATCAAATTCTTTTCTAGGCATTGCCGTCTCCTCCTGCACATCGATTTCTGATTAGCCGAAACGTCCTGTAATATAGTCCTCGGTACGTTGGTCCGTTGGATTCGAGAATAATTGCTCCGTCTGCGAGAACTCGACGACTTCCCCGTTCAAGAAGAACACGGTCTGATCCGAGACACGCGCGGCCTGATGCATGTTGTGTGTAACCATAACAATGGTATAGCGATCTTTCAGCTCTTGTACCAACTCTTCAATCTTCAGTGTCGAGATTGGGTCAAGGGCAGAAGTCGCCTCATCCATCAAGAGAATATCTGGATTGACAGCTAGTGCACGCGCAATACATAGACGTTGCTGTTGACCGCCTGAGAGACTAAACGCGGAACGCTTCAAGTAGTCTTTAACTTCATCCCACAGAACCGCCTGGCGCAAGCTTTGCTCTACGATCTCATCAAGCTTCTGTTTACTCCGAATGCCGTGCAATCTCGGGCCGTATGCAATATTGTCGTAGATCGATTTTGGAAAAGGATTCGGCTGCTGGAACACCATGCCAACTTTCTTGCGAAGCGTCTCCACATCCACCTCATTGCTATAAATGTCCGTACCGGTAATTTCTACGCTGCCTACGATTTTCGTGCCAGCAATCATGTCATTCATACGGTTTAATGTACGCAGCAAGGTCGATTTACCACACCCGGATGGTCCGATAAACGCCGTGACCGCCTTTTCTGGAATCGTAAGAGATACATCTTTAAGCGCGTGGTACGTGCCATAATATAAATTCAATTTTTTAATATCGATCAACGTATTCATACGTTATTTCTCTCCTTTAATTACAGCTGGAATCGAGCGTCGAGCTTGTTGAAATAGTACATTACAAATTTTTAGAGTATTTGTTTCTGAGTAGGATCGCCGCAAAGTTCATAATAAGCAGCAATCCAAGTAATAGAATGATCCCTGCAGCTGCAAGTTCATGGAAAGCTTCCTGCGGTCTCGAAATCCAGTTAAAAATCTGAATCGGCATAACAGTGAATGAGTCCATAATGCCATTTGGCAAAAATGCCACGAAGGTCAGCGCACCAATCATAACAAGCGGAGCCGTCTCTCCAATTGCACGAGATAAGGCAAGAATCACACCCGTCATAATCCCCGGCATCGCGGATGGAAGTACCGAACCGGATACCGTCTGCCACCGTGTTGCGCCAAGTGCGAAGGATGCATCACGGCGTTGTCTTGGCACCGCGCGCAGCGCTTCTTGCGCAGATACGATAATAATCGGAAGGACCAAGAGCGTCATCGTCAATGCGCCGGATAACAAGCTCCGTTCCAAATGCATACCGCGTACGAAAATCGTAAGTCCTAAGATCCCGTAGACGATGGAAGGTACGCCTGCTAAAGTACTAATATTTAATTGAATAAGACGTGTAAGCCAATTCTTATTCGCATATTCTTCTAAGTAAATGGCTGCTCCGACACCCAGAATGAAAGAAATTGGCGTCATGATCAGAACCATATAGATGGAGCCTACGATGGCGGATTTCAGTCCAGCCTTCGAAGCCATCCGTGACGGATAGTTCGTGAACAAGTCCGGGGACAATCTCGATAACCCATCCATCATAATATTGACGAGGAGCGCCATCAGCGCTAGGATTCCAACGGCGGTCGCTGCGATAAAGAGTATATGCAGAATCCAATCGATTTTACGTCTACGGCTAATCTGTTCTCTGTTGGCATCTTGTAAAATACTCATCTGCTTAGTACTCCTCTCTGAACCGTCTCGCGACCCATAGTGCTAGAATGTTCAATAAGAATGTAATGACGAACAACGCCATCCCTACCGCATAAATCGTTCCATATTCGATAGACCCGTGCGGGATATCCCCAAGGCTCACCTGTACGATATATCCTGTCATCGTCTGAATGCTCTCTAGCGGATTGAATGTCATCTTCGGTGTTGCCCCTGCTGCTACAGCAACGATCATCGTCTCTCCAATGGCTCGAGAGAACGCGAGAACGGCGGAGGATACAATACCGGAGAATGCCGCCGGGACGACGACCTTCAACGCCACTTCAAATCTGGTTGCGCCAAGTGCATATGCACCGTGACGTAAACTGCGCGGTACAGCCTGCATCGCATCTTCACTTAAGGAAGATACCATCGGAATAATCATGATCCCGACAACGATACCGGCACTCAGTGCATTAAACACCCCCGTGTCCGGGAAAATGATACGAATCAATGGCGTTACAAATGTCAGTGCGAAATATCCATAAACAATCGTTGGAACGCCTGCCAACACTTCCAATATCGGCTTCACAATTTTACGCACTCTCGTCGGTGCATATTCACTCAGATAAATTGCACAAGCTAGACCTACGGGAATTGCGAATAGACATGCAATGATCGTAATCATCATCGTACCGCTGAGCAGCGGGAGAATTCCGAATGATTTCGGCGCGATGAGCGGACTCCAATTCGTTCCGAAGATGAAATCGAAGATCGGGATTTTACGGAAAAAATCAACGGTCTCGGATAACAACGTGTAGACGATCCCGATTGTAGTTACAATCGAGACCGCAGCACATAAGAACAGGAATAGGGGCATCGCACGATCTAGGATGTACGTCTTCTTATTTTTGAAGGAGATGCTGGTTATGCCTGGGCGTTCCTTCGCTTGGTTCATGGTGTATGCCTCATTTCTATATCGTTCTACTTGTTAAGCGATGCAATTTGCTCGTCGTATTTCTCTTGCGGTAGAGCAATGAATCCTACTTCTTGCGCGAAGTTAGCTACATTTTTCAAATAGTATTCTGTGAAAGCTTTTACTTCTGGTTTTTCCAATGCTTTTGTGTTCAGGTATACATAGAGCGGACGGGAAAGCGGCGAATAAGAATTATCTTTGATCGTCTCTGCCGATGGTGATACAACAGCCTTTCCGTTATCGATAGGGACTAATTTCAACTTATCTTGGTTCTCTTCGTAGAAGGAGAATCCGAAGTATCCGATGGACGTTTTGTCGCCTTCAACACCAGACACAATCGAGTTCGTATCTGCTGCGAATGTAATTTGCTTGTCGTTACGGCTTTCTTGTGCTTTACCGTTAATCACTTCTGTAAAGTAATCGAATGTTCCATGCTCAGATCCTGGCGAGTAAATTTTGATCGGCTCTGCTGGCCAGCCAGCGCGTACATCCGCCCAAGTCTTCGCTGTAGCTTCTGGACCATAGATTTTCTTCAATTCATCCAGTGTTAATTTATCAACCCATGTATTCTCTTTGTTCACGACGATGGATAGACCGTCGTAAGCCACTTCTAATTCTTTATAATCAATACCCGCTGCCTTTGCTTCTTCAGCTTCTTTATCTTTGATTGGACGAGATGCATTGCTCATCGCAATTTCACCTTTGACGAAGCGTTTGAATCCGCCGCCTGTACCTGCTGTACCCACCGATACGCGAACGCCTGCATTTTCTTTACCGAATTCCTCTGCTGCTGCTTCTGTTAATGGGAAAACTGTACTTGAACCGTCAATTTCAATCGTACCGGATAATGCTGTTCCAGCGCCTGTATCCGTTGTACCTTTTCCTGCTTCTTCTTTCTTACCTCCACCGCATGCTGCAAGTGCAACGGCAACGATCAACAACATGACTAACATCATGTAACTTTTTTTATTTTTGTGTAGCAATTCTACCACTCCTCTAGTTGATTGATTAACTTCTATAGCTGTATCATAAGATTCGAATGTTAAGGCTATTGATAGAGTTTGTTAACGGATTGTAAATTTTGAGTTTTTATTAAGATTTCGTGAACGACGGGTGCTAGCTTGTCTTCTGCAACTGCTCAACGATCTGAGAGAGCGAACTCGTCACTTCGGATGTCTTCTTATCTGCAATGACCGATTGATGGCGAATATCCGACGCTTGCAGGCGATTCTCTTCTGCGGCATGAGATAACCGTTCGAATAGGTCCTTCGCCCCAGTAACGAGCATGGCGCTATTGGCCGTCTCTTCCCGTCCGCTCTGGACATCACGCACCGTGCTCGTTACCGCTTGCGCGATCTGATCGATCATTTCCGTAATCGCAAGTGCCGAGCGCTTCGTCTCGTCTGCTAACTTCCGTACCTCCGCTGCAACAACAGAGAAGCCTTTTCCATGTTCTCCGGCTCTCGCCGCTTCTATCGCTGCATTGACAGCCAGCAGATTACTCTTCTCTGCAATTTCACGGATAAAATGAGAAATCTCTGATACCGAGCTTGTCTTCTGCTGCAATTCATCAATCTGTCTCTCTTGCCTTTCCGCCTGCAGGGCAAAATTATTGAAGAGTAGCGAGACTTTATCAAGTTCACTCTTGCCTTGAAGCGTCAAATGCACCATGTCCTCGGATTGCCTCATCCCTTGATCCGCTGCACTTGCTACTTCCTCAACCGAAGCATGAATCTGCTCGATTCTCTCCTCCATACGATGTGCAATCCCAAGCTGATCTTGGATCGATTGCTGCTGCTGCATCCGTGCGATGTGGAGCAGTACCCCCACCGTCAGAACCCCAATGAATTGTCCCTGGTTCGTCACGATAACGCAGTCGTACATATGTTTTTCCTCACGATTTAACGCCATATCAATCATCTCTTGCGGCCTTATATGTATATCCACGATCAACGGATTGGGGTCCATGATCTGCGTGATCGGTTTCTCATAATACAGATCTGCACCGTATTTTTTCCCTAGAAAACGGAAGAAGCGATCCTTCATCACAAGCCCCACAGGTTCATTGGTGATCTCATGACATACGACAAGGCATTCGCTATCAATTCCGCGATGGATCATCTGGACGACTTCACGACATGGTTGATTCGGCGAGATTACGCTAGGTACAGTAATAAATTTGTGAATCATTAGTGCTTTTGACATCGCTGTTCCTCGCATTCTTTGCTTTTGCTAATCAATTTACCATCCAACTATTAAATCAAGAGCTGCACTTTGTACTAAAAGTGTAAAATTTGGGCAAATTACGACTGAAGCTTATTTCGAATTTGAACAGAGGTGCAAAGGTGACGCAGCACAAATCAACCAATACCATACACAAACAAGAACAACGTCTCATCAAACTCTGTCTCGTCGTGGCGATCATTATGCTGCTCGCTTTAACACGGATGTTGATGAAATGGTTCTTATAAAGGAGGCGTGGTTCGCATGAGTCACTATGATCCCGTCGTATACAGTCGGATGCTAACATCCATCACGCTTGGATTTCACATAATCTATGCCACCATCGGTGTGGGCGTCCCTATGCTCATTGCGCTCGCGGAATGGATGGGCATCAAGCGCAAGGATCCTCATTATCTATTACTCGCAAGACGTTGGGCACGCGGTTATACCATTACCGTCGCGGTAGGTGTCGTCACAGGAACGGCGATTGGACTACAACTAAGTCTATTGTGGCCAAGCTTCATGCTCGTCGCGGGACAGTCGATTGCACTGCCGCTCTTCATGGAGACGTTCGCATTCTTTATCGAAGCGATCTTCCTTGGGATCTATCTATACACATGGAATCGATTCAAGAATCCTATCCAACATTTCATGCTGCTGATCCCCGTCGTCATCGGTTCATCGGGATCAGCCTTCTTCATTACTTGCGTGAATGCGTTCATGAACACCCCCCGAGGTTTCAATATCTCAGACACGGGGAAGCTTACCGATGTTCAGCCATTCCTTGCGATGTTCACCGCGTCCATGCCGACCAAAGCCGCACATGTACTCGCTACGGCGTATGTCACAGCTTCGTTCATCCTCGGCGCTATGGCGGCGATGGCTTTACTTAAGGGCAAGAACCATGTCTATTATCGAAAAGCACTCAAGATCACGATGGTGGCAGGGATCATCTTCTCTCTTACGACAATTCTTATCGGAGATTTGTCCGGAAAATATCTCGCAGCCTATCAGCCTGAGAAGCTCGCAGCAGGAGAATGGCATTTCGAGACGGAACGTTACGCCCCGCTCATTGTTGGCGGTGTCCTCGATAGTCAGAACAAGGTGCACTATGCACTCAAAATTCCTTTTGCTTTAAGCATTCTGGCGCACGGGCTGCCAAGCGCCGAAGTCCAGGGATTGAATGAGACACCCAAAGATCTTCAACCGCCGCTCTGGATCCACTACATGTTCGATCTGATGGTTTCCATTGGCATGCTGCTGTTATTTATTGGTCTCTGGTTCGTCATTGCGATTCGAAGACGGCGCAAATCAGTAGAACCAGCCAAACCGTTGAACAAGCTGTTGCTATCGCTTATCATTGTCGGCGCCCCACTCTCGGTCATCTCGATTGAAGCGGGGTGGATCTATACCGAAGTCGGTAGACAGCCTTGGATTCTCGTTGGATTCATGAAAACAGCAGAAGGAGCGACCAAATCTGGACAAGTTGATCTTATGCTCTGGGTCTTTGTCGCATTATATCTTGTTCTCGGTGTGAGCAGTGCTTATGTCCTGCGGAGAATGTTCAAGCATCATCCGGCGGAAGAAGAATTGAAGGAGGAGGTCTAGCGTATGAGTTATGAAATCTTGGGGATTACCGTATTGTGGATTTTTCTATATGGGTACCTCATCGTTGCATCCATCGATTTTGGAGCTGGCTTCTATAGCTTCTTCAGTCTTATCACGGGGAAAAGGCATCGCATCCACCCGATCGTTGAACGGTATCTCGCCCCAGTGTGGGAAGTGACGAATGTCTTCCTCGTCTTCTTCTTCGTCGGCATCATCGGCTTTTTTCCAGAGACGGCGTATTACTATGGTACGTCCCTACTCGTCCCTGGCAGTATTGCAATTGTTCTCTTAGCCATTCGAGGGGTCTACTATGTCTACAGCCAGTATGGGAACCGCAACAATAAATTCTATATGTTCCTCTACGGGGTTAGTGGATTGCTGATTCCAGCATCATTGTCCATTGTGCTGACGTTGTCCGAAGGTGGATATATTCACGAGAACAACGGAGTCGTCTCTCTGGATTACCACGCGCTGTTTACGAGTGGATATTCATGGTCAGTCGTAGTGTTAGCCATCGTTAGCGTATTGTACATCTCTGCCATGTTCTTGTCGTACTATGCCGGCAAGGCCAAAGACAAGGAAGCCTTAGAAATATTGCGGCGTTATGCGCTGTTCTGGTCCGTACCAACCATTCTCTGCAGCTTCTGGGTGTTCTTCTCGATTCAGCGTCATAACCTGGAGCATTTCAACAAAATGGTGGATAATGCCTGGTTCTTCGTCGCATCGTTCATCTGTTACGCCATTGCTGTGTATCTCGTGTGGAAGCGGAGACGGCTCCAGGTATCCTTCGTCATGGTCATGCTTCAGTTCGGGTTCGCCTTCTTCGGGTATGGCAAATCGCATCTGCCTTACATCTTGGTTCCTTATCTAACGCTGCACGAACACTTTACTAACAAATCGATGGCCCTTGCGCTCGTCATTGTTTTCCTACTCGGACTGCTCGTTCTGGTTCCTTCCTTGTACTTGCTGCTGCGCTTGTTCCTATTCGATGCGCACTATGTTCGAGGCAAGCTCAGTAAAAAATAACGCGGAGGTTCACTGCCTATGGAAATATTTCTGTTGTTCGTCGCACCGTTTATCATTATTATTCTCGCTGTTGCAGTGCTGTTCTGGTGGGGAACGATCGTCAAAGAGGATCAGGCTTGAAAGGACTATAGCTAGTTGGAGGAGGGCATTACGATTGCACGTTTAGAGGGGGGGATAGGTATGTGGGGGGCCCAGTCCGCTTTCGCTCACTGTGCAGGCAAATTAACTGCTTTTGGGCAGTTATTTGAGCCATTTTCGATCACTGCGAGCGAATTAACTACTTTTTTACAGCTATTTGGTCCGCTTTCGCTCACTGCCGGTAAATTAGCTGCTTTATTGCAGCTATTTGAGCCACGTTCGCTCACTGAGAGCGAATTAACTGCATTTTTGCAGTTATTTGCCACCGCTACCCTTCCTACAATAAAAAAACGCCCAACGTTAATTCAAACGTTGGGCGCTATTTATTAGCCACATTAACGCGGTGCGCTTACCTTCTTGTTCATCACAAGCTTGTAACCTACACCCCGAATGGAGTCGATCTGCACGGATTGTTGATTCATCTCCAGCTTCTTCCGTAGCGAACTCACATGGACATCGACGGTTCGTTGTCCGCCAATATAATCGAATCCCCAAACGACGTTCATCAAGTCATCGCGCGTGATGACCATACCTGGTCGCTGGACCAAATAGAGCAGCACTTCGAATTCTTTCGGACGTAGTGGAATGGCTTCGCCATGCAGCACGACTTCATATTTCTCCGGATAGATCAGGAGCTCTCCGGCATGAATCACGTTCTCCTTGGAAGCGGTTTGGGTTAACGAAGTATCATCGCCAGAAGTTCTACGCAGTACAGCCGAGACTCTTGCAAGCAGCTCTGCCACGCCGAATGGCTTCGTAATATAGTCATCGGCACCATGCTTCAAGCCTTGTACAACTTCTTCTTCCGCATTACGCGCTGTCAGAATAATAATTGGCGTCCGCATACCGGATTGCCGGATTCGACTCAAAATCTCAAACCCGTTCATCCCTGGCAGCATAATATCAAGAATAATCAAATCGTACATTTTCTGAAGGGCTGCCTGTAATCCCTCCGTGCCATGATCAATAACCGTAATCTCATATCCATCTTGCGACAAGTTATAGGAGAGTAATCGAGCTAAGGTCGGCTCGTCCTCGATAATTAATATTTTTTGCGGCATGTGAGTCGCAACCTCCTCGTCAAGCTCTTACCGGTCTATTCGCCTCATTCATCATACCATGATTATGTTAACGGAGTGTAAATGTTTTGTAAATCGAAATTAATATTTACGAATTCACTTACTAAAATGCATGCTCTTGAACAACAGGAATTTCAATGACGAACCGAGTACCTACTCCAATCTCGCTGTCCACCGTAATGGTACCATCATGGGAATCAACCAGATGCTTCACAATCGAGAGGCCAAGCCCTGTACCACCTGAACTGCGTGATCTTGCTTTGTCCACCCGATAGAACCGCTCGAAGATCCTCGGCAGATCCGATTTTGGAATCCCAATGCCAGTATCGGAGATCGTGAATCGAATCCGTTCATAATCGCCTGCTGCGTTCAAATCGACCGGCTCCAAAATCACCTTCACCTGACCACCCTCTGGTGTATAGGAAATCCCATTCGATACCAGATTCAAGATGATCTGGCGCAGCCGATCTTCATCCGCTTCTGCATAGAGATGTTCAGGAACCTGGACATATAGATCAATGTGTTTCTTCGACGCTTCTGTTCGAAGCACATCAACCGTTGATTCTACGAAGCTTTGCAGCTCTACAGGAGAGAATTGCAGCGGTACACGTTTCGATTCAATTTTGGACAACTCTAGAATATCGCCTATTAACCGGTTCAAGCGTTCACTCTCATCATAAATAATCTGTAAGAAGGAGTTCGCTGTCGCCGGATCATTTACAGCTCCACTCAGCAAGGTTTCCGCGAACCCTTTGACCGCTGCAATCGGTGTTTTTAGCTCATGGGATACATTCGCGACAAACTCGCTGCGCATCCGCTCCAACCGCCGAATGGCAGATAAATCCTGCATCAACACAAGAATGCCGCCGAAATCTTCTTCCCAGATCATCGGGACGACATCAATCTCTAACAATCGCTCCTCGGGAAAATAAATCGTCACTTCGTCTCGCATCATTTCACGCTTCTCAAGTCCTTCGGCGATCATCTTCGTCAATTCATACTGCTGCTTCACTTCAGTATACCGATGTCCGAGCAAATATCCCGTTTCTTTACCTAGAATATTCTCGGCCATCTGGTTGACAAGCACGATTTTGCCTGTAGGATCAACCATAACAATGCCGTTAATCATATGTTCGAGTACATTTTTCAATCGGTTCTCATTCTCACGAATCAGATTCATCTGAACTTGTAGACTATCCGCCATCGCATTAATCGCCGAGCCAAGCTGCTCAATTTCATCGACATTTTTCACATCGACACGCGTACGGTAATTCATATGTGAAATTTGGTGCGCGACGCGCGTTATTTTCTCAATCGGACGAGTAAGATTATGGGCAATGCGATAACTGATGATCCCTGCAAGGACAAACATGATCGCTAGACCCACGGTTAGATAGATCCATAAGGCACGAATACTCGCCTCTACATCTTTAATGCTCATCGCAAGGCGAATATAACCTTCGAAATAAGGCTTATTCTTCACTGGCAACGCAACATATAACATGTTCTCACCCAGCGTATTGCTGTAGCGAATTTCACTGCCAAATCCCTTCGCCTTCGCATTCATCACTTCAAGTCGGTCCAAATGGTTATCCATCGACGCCGGATCATGGTCCGAGTCACCTAATACTTTGCCATCCTCACGAATGAACGTTACCCGTGCGCCTGCGGATTTGCTGAGTAGATGAGCCGCCTCCGTCAATTGCTTCATTGCTTCCGGATCCATCGCTTGAATTTGATTCCAATGATAGGTCGCATCAACAATTTTTATTTCCCGGGTCATATTATCTTCCAAAGCCTCGATATGCGACTTCTTGAACATCTGCACCATATAAAAGCCGGAAGCAGCCATCGATAAACCAATAAGGACGATCATGATCACCGTTAGTCGAACTTTGAATTTTTTCATCACACGCATCCTATCTGTTATTATGGTTTATCTCTTATCGTACCGAGACATGCCTTTTTTGGCTAGACGTCGTATTGTTAAGATTTTATGAAGCGCATGAAAAGCAGTTGCCATCGGCTGCTGGATAAGAATGGACAGGACGACCGGAATCGATGCTTGAGGCGTAAAATACCCCATGGCAATCACAATCCCAAGTGAGATATTCCGCATGCCTGTGGCGTACGCAACTGTAACCTGAAGCGCGGGATCGATGCTTTCCTTCGTTACCCATCGTGAACCAACAGCTCCGACCCCATAACAAATGGCTACTAATAGAATAACCATTGGTACGAGCTTCATCATATCCTGTGATAAATCCTTTACGTACGGTGCTATCGCAGAAGCGTTCAATAGAATCACCGCCAGAAAAGCCAGTTTGGAAGTCGGCAGCATGAACGGCGCTGTCTTCGTCTTGGCTTGCCCCTTCGATAATTCATACACTGCGACGCCGATTACTGTAGGGAGAACGACAATCCAGATTAAATCCAGCATAACACCCCCCGTATCAATCGACAACATCTGGCCGAACATCCACTCGATCGAATGAGGGACAACCAACGGACTTAACGCCGAATCGAGTACGACCAAGGCTAAGATTAGCGGCACACTCCCTTGCGACAGACCTACCCATATGACGGATGAGAGGCCAAGTGGAATCACCGTGAACAACACCATGCCAACGACATAAGGTGAATGCGCACCGAATACAGCCGAACCGAGCAAATAGGCAATTATCGGTGACAGCAGATGAGCTAACCCTAATGTCAACAACATTAAGCCTGGTTTACGGAATACCTGTCTCACATGTCCCACACCGCATCCTATCGCCATCACGAACGTCGAATATCCGAAGAGATATGGGATAGCGCCAATAGCCGGCTGCAGCAATGGAGCAAAAAGAAACCCCAGCAATAAAGCACCCGGGGTCAGTAGGAACATGTATTTATCAACAAATTGACTGAACTGTATGCCAAAGGACTGCATAGCAGATCCTATTTGAACACTGGGTCTTTGAATTGAGATAATTTCGTTAAAGAGTCTTGCTCAACATCTGCATGCAAACTGTTGCCATGGGAATCCATCGTTACAATCGCTGCAAACCCTTCAACCTGCAAATGCCACATCGCCTCTGGTATACCGAACTCCATAAAGTCCACACCATTTACCTTGTTCAGGCATTGCGCATAGTATTGCGCTGCGCCGCCGATAGCATTCAGATAGACTGCACCATGTTCTTGCAGTGCCGCGAGCGTCTTTGGACCCATGCCGCCTTTACCGATAACCGCACGGATTCCGAACTTCTTAATGATATCGCCTTGGTAAGGCTCCTCACGAATGCTCGTCGTCGGTCCAGCAGCCTTCACATGCCAGCCGTCCTCATCCTTCAGCATGACAGGTCCGCAGTGGTAGATCACCGCACCATTCAAATCAATCGGTGCATCGTGATCCATCAAATATTTGTGAAGCGCATCTCGACCCGTATGCATTTCCCCATTGATTACAACAACATCACCAACGCGAAGAGAGCGAATTTGCTCTTCTGTAATCGGTGTTGTGAGGACAACTTCACGTCGTTCCGTCGGTTCAACCTCACGAACCTCTTCTTCAGCAGCGTCGTTCATCGTCACTTCTGTACCTTGCTCATAGATCCATTCTTGAATTTCACCATTCTCTGCGTTAAGCAATACCCCTTGTCTGCGGTAAGCCCAACAGTTGTATGCCACGGATACGAAGAAGCTTGCTGGAAGACGATCCATCACGCCGACTTTACAGCCCAGCAGCGACACTTGTCCGCCAAAGCCCATCGTTCCGATCCCTAATTTGTTCGCATTCTCTAGAATATAATCTTCAAGCTTCGCCAGATCTTCAACCTCGTTCACATCATCAACATGACGGAACAATTGCTGCTTCGCCAGTTCATATCCCGTTGTCCGATCTCCACCGATTCCAACGCCGATAAACCCAGCACTACAGCCTTGGCCTTGCGCTTGATAGACGGCATGCATAATACATTTGCGAATCCCATCAAGATCGCGTCCCGCTTTGCCGAGCCCTTCGAGTTCGGTTGGCAGACTATATTGGATATTTTTGTTCTCGCAGCCGCCGCCTTTAAGGATAAGACGCACATCAATATCATCCCGTTCCCATTGTTCGAAATGAATGACCGGCACGCCAGGACCAATATTATCACCGGAGTTCGCACCTGTTAAGGAGTTCACGGAGTTGGGACGCAGCTTGCCGTTCTTCGTCGCACGTTGAATGGCACTTTTGATTTGCTGCTTCATTACGATTTGGTTCGCCCCAACGGGGGTATGAACGATAAATGTCGGCATCCCGGTATCTTGGCAAATCGGAGATACGTTACATTCCGCCATCTCAATATTCTGGGCGATTGTCGATAGCGCAATCCCTGCACGGGTCGCCTGATCTTCCGCCTCACGCGCTCTCTTCACTGCACGCCGTACATCCGCCGGCAAATTCGTCGAAGTCTCTACAATCAACTGATAGACGCTCTCTTCAAACTGCTGCATGTTGTCCATTTTCCCCTCTCATGATTCACGAAATCCTATTTTAACCATCGCTACTATCATAGCATAGCTAGCTGGATCTATAAACGCTTTCATGTCCAATGGATGTAAATTGTTGTTTAAAATAACCATTTCGAAGCTGACCCAGATCGACTATGATAAGAGTATACGAAAATGGATAAAGGAGCCCAAATGGATGGAGAAGCATTTCTCAGCCTATATGTATAGGCTTCGCTATATTGAACGATGGAGTCTGATGCGCAATGTCATGCCCGAGAATGTCGCTGAGCATTCTTATCATGTCGCCTTGCTGACGCATATGCTCTGCACGATTGGAAATAGGGAGTTCAACCAGCAAGTGGATACCAATCAAGCCGTCACCATGGCACTGTTCCATGATGCGACGGAAGTCTTCACTGGGGATATCCCTACCCCTGTCAAACATCATAACCCACGAATTCTCGCGAACTTCCGCGAGATTGAAGAAATTGCCTCAGAGCGGTTAATTAGTATGGTTCCTAACACACTGCTGCCTGTATATGAGTCTCTGCTCGACAGCAAGAGCGACCAACATCCCGAACTTCGTGCTTATGTCAAAGCGGCCGATTTACTGGACGCCTATCTCAAGTGCGTCACCGAACTCACGGCAGGGAATCGGGAATTTGCTGAAGCGAAACGCCAGACCGAAGCGAAGCTTCAAGAATTGGCGATGCCAGAGGTCGACTACTTCCTGACCTACCTCGCGCCTAGCTTCGAGAAGACCTTGGATGAATTGTCGGAAACAGAATAATTTTTCAAAAGTAAAAGAACCGTCGTCCCACAAGCCATTAACGATGTGGGACGCGGTTCTTTTGCTTTACTCTGCGGAGCGAACATTATTGGGATCAGAGATTCTTTGTGAACGAATTTCTTAGCTTAAGCTGCGAGAAACAACGGAGAGGAAGGTTGAAACTGGAGGAGTGAACACGTTCGCCTTTGTTTTCGGATTTCCCCCGTAGACGATTCATTCAAGAAATCCGAAAACAACAGCGGCCGGAAGTTCAACCTTTCTCGGAGTTACATCGCGCAGCCCCCCACCTCCAGATTAGAGAACAACAGAGCACTGAGGCCAATAATGAGAGCGGCTGAGCGTTCTATCCGTTCACAATGTCCCCACCATTGACATGAATCATTTGCCCTGTGATATAGGATGCATCATCACTTGCGAGGAAGACATAGCTTGCAGCAAGCTCTTCCGGTTGACCTGGCCGTCCCATTGGCGTATCTGATCCAAAGGTACTAACCTGCTGTTCATCAAAGCTCGCAGGGATGAGTGGTGTCCAGATCGGCCCTGGTGCCACTCCATTGACACGAATGCCCTGTGCGACCAAGGAACCAGCGAGCGAACGGGTGAAAGAGACAATCGCACCCTTCGTTGCTGAATAATCAATTAACTCTGGACTGCCTTTATAAGCCGTAATCGATGCCGTATTCACGATGCTGCTGCCCTGCTTCAGATGAGGGAGAGCCATCTTCGTCAAATGGAAATAACCAAAAATATTGGTCTTAAAGGTTCGTAGCAGCTGTGCCGTCGTAATATCGGATAATGACTTCTGCGGATATTGCTCAGCAGCATTGTTCACAACAATATCGAGCTGATCCCATGCATCAATCACCTGCTTCACGGCTGTCTTACAGAAATGCTCCTCCCCAATATCACCACTGATGGCAATACACTGCCGCCCGAGCTGCTCGACGGCTTGCTTCGTCTCTTGTGCATCTTGCTCCTCATTAAGATAAAGAATGGCTACATCCGCGCCTTCTTTTGCGAAAGCAATCGCAACGGCTCTTCCAATCCCGCTATCTCCGCCGGATATGATCGCTTTCTTGCCTGCTAATTTCCCAGCTGGTTTATAATTTTTGCCCTCAAAAGCAGGTCGCGGTGTCATTTCTGCTTCAATGCCTGGCTGCTGATTCTGATGCTGTGGCGGGTTAATGGCTTTTTGCTTGGGCTGACTTTGTGGCATATTCGTTCCTCCTACACTAACATATTCCTTGGTAGGTTACCCCGAATTGGCTGGCCTATAACAACATAGCAAAAACCCCGAGACCATGTGATGGTCTCGGGGTCCTCATTATATATGGGAGATGGAATTAACCTTGAACGACTTTGATTACGTTACGTACGGAAACAGCCGATTTATCAAGCGCCGCTTTCTCATCTGCAGTCAATTCAAGTTCGAATATTTTCTCGATACCGTTACCACCAAGGATTGTCGGTACACCTAAGAACAAGTTGTCATAGCCATATTCGCCTTCAAGCAATGCGATAACTGGAATGATACGTTTCTTGTCCTTGATGATCGCTTCAGCCATTTGAACCAAGGAAGCTGCTGGTGCATAGTATGCACTGCCGTTACCGAGCAGGTTCACGATCTCGCCGCCGCCAACGCGTGTACGTTGAACGATTGCTTCAATTCGATCAGCTGAAATCAATTTCTCGATTGGGATACCGCCTACGTTCGAGTAACGAACGAGTGGTACCATGTCGTCGCCGTGGCCGCCAAGTACGAAACCACGAACATCTTCAACCGATACATTGAGTTCTTGCGCGATGAATGTGCAATAGCGAGCTGTATCCAGAACACCGGATTGACCGATAACACGGTTTTTAGGGAAACCAAGTGTCTCGAACGCTGCAAATGTCATGGCGTCAACGGGGTTACTAAGGATGATGACAATCGAATCTGGGCAATATTTTTTAATATTTTCACAGACCGATCTCACGATACCTGCGTTTGTGTTCACAAGGTCATCACGGCTCATGCCCGGTTTGCGAGCAATCCCTGCCGTTATGATCACGATATCGGAATCTGCTGTATCTTCGTAATTGGAAGTACCGATGATATTGCTATCGAAGCCTTGTACTGGACTAGCTTCCAACATATCAAGCGCTTTGCCTTTCGTTGGGTTCTCAAGTTGAGGAATATCAAGCAACACAACATCGCCAAGTTCTTTTTGTGCAAGCATAAGTGCTGTAGTTGCTCCTGTAAACCCTGCGCCAACGACGGTAATTTTCTTACGTTGAATAGCCATGATTACGATTGCCCCCTTAAATGTAACTACATGTTTTTGATAATTTCATCTGCAAATGCAGAGCATTTCACTTCTGTAGCGCCTTCCATGAGGCGGGCAAAATCGTAAGTTACTGTCTTGTTGTTGATGGAAGCCTCCATACCTTTATAGATAAGGTCTGCAGCTTCCTGCCAGCCCAAATGCTCAAGAAGCATAACGCCGGAAAGGATCACAGAACCTGGGTTAACCACGTCAAGGTCCGCATATTTCGGAGCTGTACCATGCGTAGCTTCGAAGATCGCGTGTCCAGTCACATAGTTGATGTTCGCTCCTGGCGCGATACCGATACCGCCAACTTGTGCTGCAAGCGCATCGGACAAGTAGTCACCGTTCAAGTTGAGCGTAGCGATCACGTCGAAATCTGTTGGACGCGTCAATACTTGCTGCAATGCGATATCCGCGATTGCGTCTTTAACAAGAATTGCACCTGCTGCAAGCGCATCAGCTTGTGCTTTGTTCGCTGCGTCTACGCCGTCAGCTGCTTTGATGCGATCATATTGATCCCATGTGAATACTTTATCGCCGAACTCTTGCTCAGCCACTTCATATCCCCAGTTCTTGAACGCGCCTTCTGTGAACTTCATGATGTTCCCCTTATGTACAAGGGTTACACTCTTACGTTCATGTTTAATTGCATATTCTACGGCAGCGCGTACCAAACGTTTGGAACCCTCTTCGGATACAGGCTTAATACCAATACCAGAAGTCTCTGGGAAGCGAATTTTCTTCACGCCCATTTCTTGTTGCAAGAATTCAAGCATCTTCTTCACTTCAGCAGAACCTGAAGCATACTCGATTCCAGCATAGATATCTTCTGTATTCTCACGGAAAATAACCATGTCTACAAGCTCAGGACGTTTCACAGGCGAAGGTACGCCGTCGAAATAACGCACTGGACGCAAGCAAGTGTACAAATCTAGTTCTTGACGAAGTGCAACGTTCAAGGAACGAATACCGCCGCCGATTGGCGTTGTAAGTGGTCCTTTGATTGCTACGATATATTCACGAATTGCTGTTAACGTATCATTTGGCAACCATTCGCCGTACGCATTGAATGCTTTCTCCCCTGCGAACACTTCGTACCAAGCGATTTTCTTGTCGCCGTTGTAAGCTTTCTCTACCGCTGCATCTAGCACGCGTTTGGAAGCTTTCCAGATATCACGGCCTGTGCCGTCGCCTTCGATGAACGGAATGATCGGGTTGCTAGGAACCTGAAGTTTCCCGTTATCGATTGTAATTTTGTCGCCTTCTGTTGGTAAAGCAAATTTCTCAAGTTGCATGAATTAAATCCTCCTTCATCTTCTTACAAATTCTTTCTATCATTACTACCTATGATCATACCTGAAAAATTAACGATTTTGAATCGGAATATATTTTTGATTCGTGAGACCTGTATATTCTGCACGAGGACGGATGAGACGGTTGTTCTCATACTGCTCCAAGATATGCGCTGTCCATCCAGATACACGGCTAATTGCAAAGATTGGTGTAAATAGCTCACGTTGAATGCCAAGAATCGTGTAAACCGAAGCAGAGTAGAAATCAACATTCGGCTTGAGGCCCTTCTGGCCTGTTACCATCTCTTCGATGCGAACTGACATATCGTACAATTCCGTGTTGCCTTGCAGCTGGCTCAAATCCTGTGACATCTTCTGCAAGTGCTTCGCACGTGGATCGCCGCCCTTATACACGCGATGTCCGAAACCCATAATTTTCTCTTTGTTATCCAGCTTCGTCTGTACATAATCTTCAACACGGTCGAAGGATCCGATCTCTTCGAGCATCACCATAACCGCTTCGTTCGCTCCGCCGTGAAGAGGTCCCTTCAACGCGCCGATAGCTGATGTCACACCAGAATAGATATCTGACAACGTCGCAACCGTTACGCGAGCAGCGAATGTGGAAGCATTCAATTCGTGGTCTGCATGAAGAACGAGAGCTTGGTTTAGCGCTTTCACAGCTAGTTCGCTAGGTTCCTCACCGTTTAGCATGTACAAAAAGTTATGCGCGATGGACACACCGGATTTCGGCGCAATTGGTTCAAGACCTGCACGAAGACGTGACAAAGTAGCAACAATTGTCGGCAATTGAGCTTGCAGCTTAATCGCTTTCCGGAAATTCGCTTCAGAACTCATTTCATTCGCTGTTTCATCATACAAAGCAAGTGCAGAGACGGCTGATCGCAATGCTGCCATCGTGTTCGTCCCCGTAGGATATAATCTCATTTGTTCAACCAATTCGGATGGAATCGCAGCGGATTCACTTAGGTCGCGAAGCAATTGATCCAATTCGGATTGCACAGGGAATCTTCCATACCAGAGTAAATAGATTACTTCTTCAAAAGATGCATGTACTGCAAGATCATCAATATTATAGCCACGGTATGTCAGAACACCGTCAATAATGGAGCTGATCGATGAAGTTGTTGCAACAATTCCTTCCAAGCCTTTTGTCGCTGTCATATACTTCTCTCCTTTGCAATGTTAGCGAAATAAACGTTAAAAAAAGATAAAGCAGCGTGAAATTTGTCTGAAAATGAAAGCGGTTGCCGATTAGATACCTCTATTTGTCAATACTTATTGCTATACTAATAATATAAGACTTTGGATGTTATGTGAACATGAAAAGACGGAAAAGCGAATAGAATTGTTTATCACACCCATCATCTTTTTTTGTAACATATTTCATAGAAGCTATTATTGATGGTACAATAAGCGAAAATCTTCAAAAAAGGGGCATCCGTATGCGCAATTCATTAAGCATCGGCATCATTGACATCGGATCCAACTCCATTCGTCTCGTCGTATACAATCGTTCAGAGAACGGGGCCTTCCAAGTCATTGATGAGAGTAAATACGCAGCAAGACTTAGCCAACTTGTCGATTCGGAGAATAAGATCGATTTGGATCAACTTCAACCTTTGATTGAACGTTTAAATCACTTCAAACGGATATGTGAAATCCATCAAGCAGATACAATCCGCGTAGCAGCGACAGCTGCGATACGCAATGCGGGCAACCGCAATGCGCTCATTACGTATTTGCAACAACATACTGGTTTAACGATTGAGGTATTATCGGGCGAGCAAGAAGCCTACTACGGATTTATTAGTATGGCGAACACCATGGATGTCCAAGACGGATTTCTTATAGACATTGGCGGTGGCAGCTCCGAAATCACATTATTTAGAAATCGTAAAATTGTGAATAGTGTGTCCTTCCCGTTTGGTTGTGTAAATACATCTAGAACATTCGGGCAGAGTGATCCGCTCTCCGATTCAGATATGAAACGAATACAATCCATGGTAAAACAAGCTATTCAACAGGAGCCGTGGCTTACCAATGCACCTGGCTTACCTATGATCGGTTTAGGAGGGGCTGCACGAACCATTGCCAAAATAGAGCAGCTGCGCACGAAATACCCGCTCCAGCGTATTCATCAATACCAAATGGAATCCCAGCAAGTGTCAGACATGCTGGGGCGGCTACGAGATCTCCCGCTCGCACAGCGCACCAGTGTGCCCGGATTATCCAAAGACCGTGCGGATATCATTATCCCAGGCATAATTATTCTACAGACGATGTTCCAGCATTGTGGTTGCAGTCATTATATGATGAGCGGATCTGGTATTCGAGACGGCTTGTTCTACGAGACCATTATGCCGGAAGCACCGATTGTCCCGAAGGTATTGGAATATAGCCTGAGAAACTTGATAGCTCTGCATTTATCCGCTTTACCAAAGGATCATGTCGAACAGGTCAACCGGCTTGGGAATCAGCTCTTCCATAGCCTTCATGAGGACAAGCAATTTAAGTTAACTGTGCAGGACGGGCTGTATTTGCACATCAGCTCCTTGCTCTATCGAATCGGTACCATCATTGATTATTACGGTTACAGTCAACATACGTTCTATCTGATCATGAATGCACGTCTTTATGGTTTGACGCATCGGGAGCTAATCCTTTGTGCCATGATTGCCTCATATACGACCAAGAGCCGTGCGCGTCAAGTCGTTGCCGAGTACAAAGAAATACTTGATGAGAGTGATTATCCACGACTATGCAAGCTAGGGGCTTTGTTGCAGCTTGCTATTGCACTCGACAAAAGTGAAACGCAATCCATAGAATCATTAAACATTCAGATTCGAAAAAATAAATTACGAATTCAGGCCTTGCACCATCACGGTATCAGTATCGCGTTTGAACAAATGGAAGTGCAAGGTGTAGCAAAAGAGTTCAAAAAAGCGTGGGATCTTACCCCTATACTAACATCTGAGCTTTGAACCACTCGTCTCATCTTGGGTCGCTTTACGAACCAAAAACAGGGTGTTCTCCGAACTGTCACAAGTTCGGAGAACACCCTGTTTGCGTTATTTCTTTCGCCCTATGATTCCCAATTATCAGACACGAACGGGCACAGACTTCCATGCTTCAATATGCATTGCTTCGAACTGACTGCGGCAAGCTTGATTCTCCTGTCTCACACGCGTATACGTTCCATTCAATTGCAATTCCCTTGCCTTTGAATTATCTCTTAATTTCAAATCCAACATTCGAATCAAAGACTTCCGGAGCGCCTTATCGAACACAGGACACATCAGTTCAATACGACGCGTCAAATTCCGTGTCATCCAATCGGCACTCGATAAATATACTTCTTCGTCTTCGCCGTTCTTGAAATAGATGATTCGGGAATGCTCCAAGAAACGATCCACAATGCTAATAACACGAATATTCTCACTTAAGCCAGGCACTCCGGGTCTTAAACAGCACACCCCTCGAACGATAAGATCAATTCGAACACCCATCTGTGAAGCAGCGTAGAGCTGATCGATCATTTCTTGATTGGACAACGAATTAATCTGTGCGATGATATGCGCTTCTTTACCTTCTGAGGCCCATTTCATTTCGCGTTTGATTTTGCTGATTAGCTTGTCCTTCAATTCCGTCGGTGCCACGACGAACGCCTGCCAATCATGCGGTGCAGAATATCCGGTCACCTCATTGAACAGCAGCGACGCATCTTCGCCGATCACCGAATTGGAAGTGAAGAGACCAACATCCGTGTATAGCTTGGCCGTATTTTCGTTATAATTACCTGTCCCCACATGGACATACCGACGGAGCATAGATTGTTCGCGCCGTACGACAAGCGTAATCTTCGCATGCGTCTTTAAGCCCACAAGTCCATATACGACGTGACATCCTGCTTTCTCGAGCTGACGTGCCCATGCAATATTCCGTTCTTCATCGAACCGTGCCTTCAGCTCCACGACGACGGTCACTTGCTTCCCGGATTCCGCGGCCCTCGCCAACGCTTGGACAAGAATAGAGTTACCTGAGACGCGGTATAACGTCATTTTGATCGCTAACACATCGGGGTCATCCGCTGCTTGACATATAAAATCGTTCACCACATCAAATGACTCGTAAGGATGATACATTAGCACATCCTTCATCCTCAACACACTGAACAAATCATCGGCATCTGCGAGCTCTTCCGAATACACCGGATCCAGCTTCGGATATCGCAGATGGTCCGCATTCTGAAGTGACATCGTGAACTTCATCAGAAAGCTTAAGTCAATTGGACCGTCAATCGTAAACACATGCTCCATAATTTCGAATTCTTCTTGAAGCAGTTGAAGTGCATAGGGGTGCATCCCCGATTCAATTTCGAGTCGGACCGGAACGCCCCAACGCCGCCGCCTTAGCTCCTTCTCAATCTCTTCCAGCAAATCTTCTGCGCCTTCTTCATCCAGGGTCAGGTCGGCGTTCCTAGTCATTCGGAAACCATGAACGGCAACAGGAATATAGCCGCTGAACAGAATCTCGATATGTACTTTGATCAAGTCTTCTAACAGGATGAATTCCTGCTTCTTGCTGTTCGTTCGATTAGGTACATGAATATACCTCGGAAGGATCGACGGGACCTGTACGACCGAAAAGAACGGCTCCTGTTCGGGTTCCTGTAATTTATCCGGCCCTTGTACTCTCCGCTGCAGCACGACAGCTAGATACAGCTCATTCGTATGAACAAGCGGGAATGGACGGCTCTGATCCACCGCCATCGGAGTTAATACCGGGAATACAATTTCATCAAAATAGATCTGCATGGCCTTCTGCTGCGTGCTATTTAAATCATCAAAGGTCGTAAATACCAACCCTTCTTTATGCAAACTTCGGATTAATTCACGATACGTTCGATACTGATCGGTCACCGCTTTGCTCGTGCGCTTCATAAGGCGCTTTAATAACCCTGAAGGCGTATAGCCGGTAAAATCTTTTTTGTGATATCCAAGCCGTAATTGATCATGAATCCCTGCGACACGCACACTCATAAACTCATCCAAATTGCTAGATACAATCGATAAAAATTTCACCCGTTCCAATAGCGGCGTCTCTGGATCCTGCGCCTCTTCCAGTACACGGCGATTAAATTCCAACCAGCTTAAGTCACGATTCACATATTTTGCAGAAATCATCCGTGTCCGAAGTCCTTTCTCCTCAAGGGATTCCCCTTAATCCTGTAATGAGTCTATTATCCATCAAGAATGTTCGGACAGTTTTAAGATTTTGTAAACGGAGTGTAAACACAAAATAAAGTCGTGATTTGAAAGGAACAAGCATAGATATCAATAGACAAGTCCAAATCGGAAATTCTGCAAAGGAGCGATCTCCTTGGATCACTTAATTGTTAAAAAAATCCTTCGCGGCTGCTGGGTGTTATTCATCTTTATTGTGTTTATTTATGCGCTTTACTGGGTAACCCCACTCATCTATCCGTTCATTCTAGCTTGGATCATCGCTTATTTCCTGAATCCAATCGTTAATATGCTCGAACGAAAGGGGAAAATGCCAAGGTGGCTTGCTGTGACCATCGCAATCCTTGGGTTCGTCGTTATCATGCTCACTATCGTGTCCGCTGTCATTACACGCATCATTATCGAGATCTTCAACCTCTCGCAATCACTCGAAGGCAGTATTAATGATCTAAAAAATATGCTCGTGAACATTCTAGAGAACGAACAATTGAACAGATTCATCACCCAAATCAGCTCATTCTATGAAAATAACCGAAATGTGCAGGACACAATCAATAACAATATGAATCATACAGCGCAAACCTTGACCGATGCCGTCTCGAATCTCATCAGCTCCATGCTCAACAGTATCCTGTCGATTCTCTCGTCGCTCCCCAATATTGCAACGATCTTCATCGTGGTGATCCTTGCCGTCTTCTTCATCAGTAAAGATTGGGCGGATCTCATGCGATGGGTACGTAAATGGCTGCCAGAACGTGTCCAGCAGCCAATATCAATCATATGGGTTGATCTTCAGAAAGCGCTATTCGGATATCTCCGAGCGCAGTTTATCGTCATCTCATTAACAGCTATTGTCGTCATCATTGGTCTCATTATTCTACATATTCAATATGCGATTACAATTGGATTACTTATAGGACTATTGGACCTCATGCCTTACCTCGGGGTTGGCATCGCGATGATACCGTGGATTGCTTATTCTTACATGAGTGGAAACCATAATCAAGCCATAGGTCTCAGCATACTCTATTGCGTCGTTCTCATTGCAAGACAAATTGTAGAGCCTAAAGTCCTTGCTTCAAGCGTGGGGTTAAATCCGCTTCCTACACTAATCGCCATGTTCGTGGGACTTCAACTCTTCGGCATACTGGGACTTATCATTGGTCCGGTGACACTTGTGATTGCATCCGCGATCCAACGCGCGAACGTGTTCCGTGACGTATGGCACTATATTTTCAGAGGCGGTCGTCAAATCTAACGGCGATAAATTGTAAATTTGCCATTCTGCATTTTCTTCATAATCCACATCAGAATCAACCAGCGGTACAAAGGCCGGGTCAGCGGAAATGCCAACGTAAACCCAATAATATCGGTAATAAAGCCAGGGATGATGAGTAACCAGCCGCCAAGGAGCACACAAATGCCGTCAATAAAGGTGCGTCCAGGGACTTTCCCCTCACTCATTTGCCGCTTGGCATCTTCCAGCACCTTCATACCTTCAAATCGCGTGATCGCAATACCCAGTAGAGAGGTTAGAGCTATCAGGAGCAAGGTGTAGAGGCCACCGATCCAGCTGCTTACAAGTGTAATACCAAAAGCTTCAGCTACAAAAACCGCTAACACGATCCATATGCTATTTCTAAGCATCCGGGTCCATCCTTTCTACAGCTTGTTCTAAACAGACAAATAGTTCTGGCGCTTCCTTATCCATACGCACTGGACGAAAATCGCGATTGACCCAAACATGGTGTGTCTCACCGGATACGAGAAGTTTGCCTTTAGGCACCGCCCATGATGGGGAGGAATCTAATGCATTGCGCTCCTCATCCGAGAAAAGGCGGACCTCCGATTGGAAATGCAGCTTCCGTGAACTATAAGCAGCGATCCGGGTACATACAGTGATTTGGTCATCATATCTCGCAGGCATCCGGAATTTTGTCGTTAACTCCGTCACAGGCAGCAATAATCCACGTTTCTCGATATCAATGTATTGGATTCCTAACTCGCGAATGAGCTCTGTCCGCCCAATTTCGAACCAGTTCAAGTAATTCGCATGATACACGACACCCATCTGGTCTGTCTCTTGATATCTTACCCGTAATTGCGTATAAAACCAACGGCTATATTGCTCCATTTCCATCATTGTACCACGGCTCCTTTTTGCAAAAAAAGAGCAATGGCTTGTCCCATTGCTCTTCCTATTTTGCTTGCTATCTATAATGAATTAACGTTTTTTCGCGTGGCAAACTTTGATCAAGTTCGTCGAACCGGATTGTCCTGTTGGTACACCGGCAGTAATCACGATAAGATCATCCTCTTCAACAAGACCGGAGTTAAATCCACCTTGGATCGCGCTGTCGAACATGCTATCTGTCGATGTTGCAACTTCGCCTTTAACCGGGATAACACCCCAAGTTAACGCAAGACGACGCATCACTTGATCTTCAGGAGTTACAGCAACAATCGGTGCTTTCGGACGGTATTTGGATACCATACGTGCTGTGTAACCGGATTGAGTCGAGCTGATGATTGCTTTTGCATCCAAATCTAATGCAGAGCTTGCAACTGCTTGGCTGATCGCTTCTGTAACGGAAGCTTGTTGTGCTAAACGTTGTTTGAAGAACAGCTCACGGTAATGAAGTGCTGACTCTGCACGCTCAGCGATACGAGACATCGTCTCAACGGACTCAACAGGATATTTCCCTGCTGCTGTCTCACCTGATAGCATGATTGCATCTGTACCGTCGAAAATCGCATTCGCTACGTCACTTGCTTCAGCGCGCGTAGGTCTTGGGTTACGTTGCATGGAATCAAGCATTTGAGTTGCTGTGATAACCGGCTTACCTGCACGGTTACATTTCTCGATCATCAATTTCTGTGCAAGAGGTACTTCTTCAGCTGGGATCTCAACACCAAGATCACCACGAGCAACCATTAGGCCGTCAGACACTTCAAGGATTTCATCCAAGTTGTCAACACCTTGTTGGTTCTCGATTTTGGAGATGATTTGGATATGCTGAGCGTTGTGCTTCTCAAGCAATTCACGAATTTCAAGCACGTCGCTAGCTTTACGAACGAACGAAGCCGCGATGAAGTCGATTCCTTGCTCAATCCCGAAGCGAATATCGCTTGCATCTTTTTCTGTGATCCCTGGCAAAGAAATTTTAACGCCTGGAACGTTAACACCTTTCTTGCTCTTGATTGTGCCGCCATTCACAATTTTACACTTGATTTCAGTTCCTTGGATCTCAGCAACCGTTAGACCAATTAGACCGTCATCGATAAGAATCGTGGATCCAACTTCGACATCATTCGGCAACTGTTCATATGTAACCGAAATGCGATCTTTATCGCCAAGGATTTCTTCTGTCGTTAATGTAATGAATTCGTCTTGAACCAATTCGATCGGCTCAACAGCCAATTTACCAGTACGAATCTCAGGACCTTTCGTGTCTAGTAGAATCGCAACCGTTTTATTTAATTCCTGGCAGGCTTGACGAATCGTCTTGATTCGATTGCCGTGCTCTTCAAAATCACCATGGGAAAAATTAAGACGTGCTACATTCATGCCAGCTAGAATCAATTTCTTTGTATTCTCTAGGGATTCGCTGGATGGTCCGATCGTACATACAATTTTAGTTTTGCGCATTATGGTTTCCTCCGTTTTCAAAGCATCTCTTCACAACTAATAAATTTACAACAAAATAGCATTTTTGTACATGAGAATTGTCATAACTACAATATCATCAGTCTCTCCAACTGAACCTTCGGCCAATCATTGAACTTCATCAAAGGTAAACTTACCAATTTTCCGAAATTTATGATAACGGTCTTCAAGTAATTGTTCGGTCGACATTTCTCTTAGCTCAGATAATTGCTTCTCTATGGCAATCTTGATCCATTCCGCCTGCGAAGTCAAATCTTTGTGTGCGCCCCCACGCGGTTCTGGAACGATCTCCTCAATAATTTCCATCCGCAGCAAATCTGAAGCCGTGATCTTCAGAGCTTCTGCCGCTTGATCGGCTTTGCCTGCGTCTTTCCATAAAATTGAAGCCGCACCATTCGGTGAAATTGCGGAATAAATCGCATTCTCTAGCATGATCACGCGATTTCCAACGCCGAGTGCAAGTGCGCCGCCGCTTCCGCCTTCCCCGATCACAACGCAAATAATCGGTACCCGAAGCAGCATCATATCACGTAAATTTCGTGCGATAGCTTCAGATTGACCGCGTTCTTCAGCGGTGTTCCCTGGGTAAGCGCCTTTGGTGTCGATAAACGTAATGATCGGACGGTTAAACTTGTCCGCTTGCTGCATCAAACGAAGCGCTTTGCGGAATCCTTCAGGATGCGGGCTCCCAAAGAAACGCGCGATATTATCTTTCATATCTTTCCCGCGTTGGTGTCCAATAACCGTAACCGGCAAGCCGTTTAATTTCGCCAAACCGCCTACGATAGCCATATCATCGCCGTACAACCGATCACCATGAAGTTCCATGAAGTCGGTAAAAATCGCTTGAATGAAGTCAAGCGATGTCGGGCGCCCCTGATGACGTGCAAGATGCATTTTCTGAGAAGGGGATATGTTCGTGTACACTTCTTCCTCTAATTGCTTATAGCGCTCTTCAAGGCGCGCAATTTCGTCCGTGAAATCGATACCCTTCTCTGAGCCAAATTGCTTCAGTTCATCAATTTTTTTGCGCATTTCGACGAGAGCCGTCTCAAAAGGCATTTCATTCGCCATGTGAAACATCCCCCTTCACCGTGTGGAAATCAAGCAATTTGGTCAATGTACTGCGCATATCTTTGCGATGAACGACCATGTCGAGTTGTCCATGCTTCATGTTAAACTCCGCCGTCTGGAAGTTATCAGGCAGCTTCTGACGAATCGTCTGTTCGATAACAATACGACCCGCGAAGCCTGCACTCGCGCCAGGCTCGGCCAAAATGAAGTCGCCCAGCATCGCAAAGCTCGCCGATACCCCACCAAAGGTCGGATCGGTAAAGACAGAAATATAGAGCCCGCCTTGTTCATGGAATTTCGCAAGTGCCGCGCTCGTCTTCGCCATTTGCATGAGGCTAATAATCCCTTCTTGCATCCGTGCACCGCCGGAAGTCGAGAAGATAATAAGTGGATATTTCTTCTGCATTGCTGTCTCAATAGCGCGCGTCACTTTCTCGCCGACAACGCTACCCATACTGCCGCTGAAGAAATCGAAGCTCATAACGGCAAGGACGACCGGATACCCTCCGATCGTTCCTTCACCGGTTACAACCGCTTCTTGTAGACCTGAATTGGCCTTTTGCTGCTCTACTTTCTTGGTATAGCCAGGGAACTCCAATGGGTCTTCCGAAATCATATTCGCATCGTATTCGAAGAAGCGACCTTCGTCGACCGTAAGTGCAATACGATCTCTTGCACTTAGACGCATATGATGTCCACAGTTCGAACACACCATAAGACTCTTCTCTAATTCCTTCGTAAAGTGAATCGTGCCGCATTTGGAGCACTTATTCATAAGTCCTTCAGGAATTTCGCGTTTCGGACGCTCGCCTTCTTCCGCTCCGCCCGTGCGTACCGTGCGTTCGGAAGGAACCGTTGCGTACTTTCTTTTTTTCTGGAATAAGTCTTTTAACACAACTACACCCCACAAAAGCCTTATTTTTGTTACCTATTTCGAATAGTATCTTAATCAAGTTCAAAAAAATCAACTTATTAGCACCGAGAAGGTTGCTTGAAACTGAAGAAGGAGGAGCGGAGTTTAGGCAAAACCTAAATGAGCACCGGACTTCGAAGTTGAATGCAAGATTCGATGTCGAATCAACTTCTCGGGTAGTCATCGTGATCATAAGGTGACTTTTTTTGAATCACCAAAATTACGAATTTAAAATTGAGTTTAGTACTTCTTGAACTTCCTCCAGTTCGCCTGAAGGAACTAGAATTTCAAACTGCTGCTTCGATAGATTAATAGGGCGGACTTGCACCAAAAAACCTTCTTCGGACAGTTTCGACTTCAGTCTGTCTGCAATCTTCGCTGTAGGAGCAATATAAATAACCGTCCACATGCGCTTCGTCCTCCTTAACCTCACAAATTAGCCCAATTAATGCAATAATGATAACATAACTCCCATTTTAACATCAAGAATGCTTCTTACGTAGCATCGGGAGGATTCAGTGGATATTCAATGGCTCGCGGATCGGCATGCGCGATTCTGGCTGATGCCGCAGCGGCTAACCCAGCAACAAGATCATCCAGAAAAACATGAATATGCGGGCCCTTCGAATTTAGATGATGAATGATTCCTATCTTCTCTTTATCCAAATAGCCAAAGCTTGTCAACCCGATCATCCCGTATACATTCGTAATGCCGAGAGCGAGTGTCTCATCAACGCCAAAAAGGGATTCATCTGCTTCCATAATGGCTTGCAATGGCTGTGGCAGCTTCTTCTGCTCTGCAAGTTCATCCAAAGCAATGCCGGTATACAGTGTATATTGGACTTCCCGCTTATGCAATACCGCAATCACACTATCTTCACAATCTTTCATGGTTAATCTAGGGTTATATGCAATCTGCAGCTTGTGAACAATTTCCGTAATCGATTGAATCGTAACTCCGCGCCGCTCCAGCATTTTTACTACGATTTCATATGACATACGCTTCTCCCACCTGTCCTTTGAGTGTAACCTAAATGTATGCAGATGGAAGATCAAATGTTCATAGAAACGTAAAAATTTATTTTTTTAAAATTGAAAGAATGCGTTGTTTTCAAGGTGCTTATCACCAATATTTCCTTAATATAGGATGAGCAACCACAAGATTGAAAGTCAGGCTGTTCGCCTTGCACAAGACCGGATCAATTGCTCGGATCACATGTACTACTAACGAACTTCATAAGCCTTATTCGTATCAAAAACAGTCTGCAGACTCGCTAAGGAACTCCAAGATCGTTATTTCCTTCAAAATTGCATGAAATCATAACTTTTGAGCGCAATAACGCCACTGGAGTTCCTTAAACTGAAAATCAACCGTTATTTGTACGAATAGCGCGTCTACGATTCGTTACACGCTAGCTTCGTGGTAAAGGTTGTGTGAACCTGATGTGAGCGTCGCATAGGAGGAGCCTACATGGCTACTTACCTTCGAGTTTGAATGCAAGATTCGACGCCGAGTAAACTGCAAAGAATACACATCGCGATCAAAGGTCGCAGGGGCTTTTCAGCACCAAGAAGGTTGCGTGAAAACGAAGAAGGAGGAACGGAGTTTAGGGAAAACCTAAATGAGTACCGCACTTCGAGTTTGAACGCAAGATTCGACGCCGAGTAAGCTTCTTCGAAAATACTTCGTGATCAAAAGCCCACTCACTTGATGCGGATGGTTGAGGGGCCAAGGAGAGCCTCAACCTGCTGCAGCAGAATCGGCGAAGGCTTCGTATGGAACGCCTCGCTCAGCGCCATCGCCTTCTGCTCCCGCTCATAGAACAGGACCGTCGGTATCTGTCCTGGATGCTCCTGCAGCAGCTCCTTGAGCTGCGCCAGGATCGTCGCCGTCTCGCGATCGGCGGCGATCTTGATGTACACGCGCTGCCCCGCATGCGCGTGCTTGCCTGCCGCGCCGCGAGCCGATGCTGCGCTCGGCTGCGGTGCTGGCGGTGCCGCCTGCGCTGCGCCGCCTTGCGGGGCGCTGGCGCGCGGCGCGGTGCTGCTGCCTGGCCGCGTAGCGGCAGCAGGCAGCTCGCGCTGTTGCTGCGGCCTGCGACGCCGCAGCAGGCCCTGGATCGCGCCGGCGTCAAGCGGCGCGACGTCGTCAGCCAGCAGCTTAAAGTCTTCGTCTTGCTGCTGCAGCTTGGCACGAACCGCGAGCAGGGCGCCTTTGTCGATCAGATCATGGCATCGCTCCCATACCTTCGGGAAGAGTACCACTTCCGTACGAGATATACGATCTTCGAGTTCCATAAAGCCCATCATCTTGCCCTGCTTGGTCGAGATTTGCTTCAACGATACGACCATACCCGCTACGACCACTTCGCTCTCATCAGGCGCTTCCATTAGATCCATGAGTCGATCGAGCTCAAGCTTGGATAACATTTCATCATGATCATCCAAGGGATGTCCTGAAATATAAAGACCAAGCAGTTCCCGTTCAAATTCCAACTGCTGCGTTATCGTATATGGACGAATGTCCGGGTATTCAATGGACCAGTTATTCACTTCAATGAATCCGAACAACTGAATTTGGAGATCATCACGTTCTTTACGCCATTTCACCGCGGCTTCCACGGTCTCATCGAGCATAGCAATGAGCTGTGCCCGGTGCCCTGGCAGCGAATCGAGCGCTCCGCCTTGGATCAACGATTCCAACACCCGCTTATTGCACACACGCAGGTCAATACGTCGACAGAAATCAATCAGACTATCATACGGCCGTTCTTCCCGCTCCTTCATAATGCTCTCAATGGCTTGCGTACCAACATTTTTAATTGCAGCAAGGCCAAAACGAATCGCTTGCCGCCCATCCTCAAAAGCAACAGGTGTGAATAACACACCACTCTCGTTCACATCGGGAGGCAGCACATCTATGCCCATATGCTTAGATGCATCCACATACTCCGCCACTTTCCGGTGATTTCCCATCACCGATGCGAGCATCGATGACATGAATTGCACCGGATAATGGGCCTTCAGATAAGCGGTCTGGAACGCCAATACACCGTATGCTGCCGCATGCGCGCGCGGGTATCCGTAATTGGCGAAGCGAACAATCATATCATATACATGATTCGCTTCCTCTTCCGTAAACCCTTCTCCAATACTCCCTGTCACGAAATGTGCGCGCTGCTCATCGAGCACTTCCCTTTTCTTCTTCGATACGGCCCGACGTAATAAATCCGCTTCACCGAGTGTGAAGCCCGCCATCTGCGAAGCGATCTGCATAATTTGCTCTTGGTACACAATGATCCCGTACGTATCCTTCAGAATCGGCTCTAACGAGGGATGCGGATATTCCACTTCGATCTGTCCGTGCTTCCCCTGAATATACTTCGGAATGAATTCCATCGGGCCTGGACGATACAAGGCAACGACTGAGATGATATCTTCGAATTCGGATGGTTTAAGGTCTTTCAACACTCTTCGTACCCCAGAAGACTCCAACTGAAAAATCCCTGTCGTATCCCCATGTCCTAGCATCGCGTACGTATCCGGATCGTCATCCGGTACCTTGTGGAAATCAATCGTCTGTCCCGTCTCCTCACGAATCCATGCGAGCGTTCTTTCAATGATCGATAATGTCCGCAAACCGAGAAAATCCATTTTGAGCAGACCCACAGCCTCTAGATTTTCCATCGAATACTGCGTTAGCGCCGTCGTCTCCGAGCCTTCCTGCAGCGGTACATAATGCATAAGCGGCTCCTCCGATATAACGACCCCTGCGGCGTGCGTCGAAGCATGGCGCGGCATACCTTCCACTTTCATCGCCATATGAACCAGTTCCATAACCCGCTCACTACGGTCTTGAAGCGAAGCCAAATCCGGGTTAAGTTGCAGCGCCTCTTCAATCGTAACCCCAAGCTGATTCGGGATCATTTTGGCCACACGGTCAACTTCACCAAAAGGTATATTGAGTACGCGACCGACGTCCCTGACCGCTGCGCGAGCCGCCATCGTTCCGAACGTAATGATCTGGGCCACATGTTCAGAGCCGTACTTGCGCACAACGTAGTCAATCACTTCATCTCGCCGCAAATCACTAAAATCGATATCGATATCAGGCATCGTCACCCGCGCAGGATTCAAGAACCGCTCGAACAATAGCTTATATTTAATCGGGTCCACATCGGTAATATTCAGTACATAGGCGACCAAGCTGCCGGCAGACGAACCCCGTCCCGGACCTGTCGCAATCCCGTTCTCATGGGCGAATCGAATGAAATCCCATACGATGAGAAAATAATCGGAATACCCCATTCGAGCAATAACATCCAGCTCATATCGAAGCCGTTGCCATACCGTCTCCCGGTACGATGAATCTTCCCAGACGGGTAACGAACCATAACGGCGTTCAAGTCCTTCTTCACACAACTCCGCCAAATACTGTCCCGCCGTCTGCCCCTCTGGGATCGGTTGAAATGCAGGGAGAATCGACCGACCGAATTCAAGCTTCATATCGGCACACTTGGCCGCGATCCTCTCCGTATTTGCAATCGCTTCCGGGACATGAGGAAATAACTTAGCCATCTCCTCTTCACTTTTCAAATACAACTGATCCGTCGTGATTCGAAGCCGGTCTTCGGCGTCGACTGTTTTGCCCGTCCCAATACAGATCAAGACATCCTGCATCGCCGCATCCTCAGGCGCAATATAATGCACATCATTCGTCACCACGAGCGGAATGCCTGTCTCTTCGCTTAATGCGATCAACTGCGGATTTACCCGCTTCTGCTCTGAAATCCCATGGTCTTGAAGCTCCAAATAGAAATCTTCGCCGAAAATATCCTTATATCGCAGCGCTGAAGCTTTTGCTTCCTCCTGTCGACCATGCAATAAATGCTGCGGAATCTCACCACCAAGACAAGCACTCAGGCAGATAATCCCTTCTGAATACTGCCGCAGCGCCGTGAGATCAATGCGCGGTTTATAATGAAATCCTTCTAAATGCCCGAGTGAACAGAGCTTCATCAAGTTCCGATACCCTTGTTCATTCTTCGCGAGCAAAATAAGATGATAGATCGGATTCTCCTGACGCGTTCCCTTATCCTTCATCGAACCCGTCGTCAAATACGCTTCACAGCCGATGATCGGCTGAATACCATGCTGAACACATGCTTTATAAAAAGGAACCACGCCATACATTACACCGTGATCTGTTAATGCGAGTGACTTCATACCGAGGCGTGCAGCTTGTTCCACCATCTTGTCAATCCGCGCCGCGCCGTCTAGTAAGCTATATTCACTATGAACATGCAAATGTACAAATCCGCTCATCGCCTGTCCTCTCTTTCTAGTCTATTCCTTGGACAACACCCATAAGCTTAAGTATACACGATAACGGGGCGCAAACAGAGAGGAAAGGAGCCGAATTTAGAATGGAATCCTTCGCAACCAAGGCATTATTAGATTTTTTCATTGCTTTTGGCATTGTACTCGGGGGCGCAATGCTCGGCGGCATCGGGGCTGTTATTGCATTACAGCCGCCAACGCTTACGATGCTGAATGTCGCCAAATCGCTCAAAATATGGGCGCTTGCCGCTGCTGTGGGCGGAACCATTGATCCATTGCGCGTCATTGAGAGCAATTTTTTCGACGGCAATCTATCACCCGCCATCAAACAAATTCTCTATATTATCTGTGCCTTTCTAGGTGCCCATATGGCGACAGAGCTTGTAGCCTGGATCTGCCGAGAGCGAGGGTAGGTTCCCGATGCGAGTGCCGCCTTTTAGCCGATATCGCCATCTGATGCGCTTCGTCGCCATCTTCCTCTGCGGAATGATTGTCGGGAGCGCTGTGTACAATGGTTTCTTTCACCTCCAATTTACGCACCTTACGAATATTAACAGTGATTTGCGTGCACAAATCGAGCAATATAAAGACGATATTGAAGCACTCAACAAATATAAAAATCAGCACAAGTCCATTCGTAAAATTCAAGTCTATATTATCAAGCAAGCGAATGAAAAAGACCAAATCGATCTTGAAATAGAAAATGAGCTCAAAAAACAAATACGTGAAGATCTGCAAATCTTCTTAGGACGCGACATGTTCAAAATAAGCTCTGACGCCAAATTCGCCAGCGAGCTAATTAAACATAAAGTCTACAAAGACATCCATGATCAAGACTTCAAAATCCAAATCCGAACGATGCTCGTCAATGATGGATTGTTACAAATTTGGGTCGACGCAAAACGCCATGATATCCCCTGAGGAAATATGTTACAATAGACGGAGCAATTGACGAAAAAAAGGGGCTACAATACATATGACAAGCACAATCTTCATCGTTCTCTACTTCCTGCTTGCTGTTTCACTCGGCTTCTCCGTATTCAATAGCTGGAAGTCGCATCGCTCCAAGGATTCCATGCAACGCGGCTTATACGGGGCACGCATGAATATAAGTCTTGGCGCCATGTTGATCCTGCTCGCTGTCATCCAACTGTTCATGTTCAGCGGTTCATCGACACGCGTCGTGATCGGTGCATTGTTCTTACTTCTCGGATGCTTCAACATTTATGCAGGACTGCGAAATCACAGCCATTTCAACAAAATGAATAATAACGCCTAACAGCTGTTCAATGATTAATAACCCTCTTGCTCGCATCTTCAACCGATGTCCGAACAAGAGGGTTATTTGTGTACCTTCTTACTATTCGAATTATTTCATGCCTCGCCAAAAGCCTGTGCCGTTATCATCACCTTGCAGACGATTTGATCGTCACATTTCACGACGACATCGACCTTGCAGAATCGTCGACTTGCCTCGATCATTTCAACGCGAACCGTCATTTCCTTCTCAATCTGAACAGGTCTTAAGAAATAGAATGTCATGTTCTCCACGTCATGATCGGTGTGACGCTCGTCTCGAATGAAACGGTACACCACTTGGGTGACAATGGTCGTAAAGACACCCTTGGAGAGTGATCCCAAATGACTTGACATCTGCGGTGTCACTTGGCCGCGGAAGTACAACTTGTTCTGCTCATCCCGCTCCTCCTCGAAGTGGCTCCAGATGAGATCATCGAATGTCTCTCCAAGCTGCGGCAGCTTCTGTGCATCCCGCATCGCCTGAAGAACCTGCTTCCGCGTCGCGGTCGAGAGCAGCTTGCGATTACGATCGACGATCGGCAGTACTTCGATGCCTTCCCACGCCATCATATGGGCGGCAGAGGCCAGTGAAGTACTCATGGTAACCGTGATCGGATTCCGCGTGTAATGCTTGTCGATGACATGATCCGGCTGCAATCCGGAGATATCTTTGTACGTGATCATCCCGATGACATGGTTCCATTCATCGACCACTGGGAATCTGGATTGACCTGTCCGTTCGCGCAGCTCTTGGAAATCCCCAATTGTGCTGTGCGATTTCAGTGCATTCACTTTTTTGCCGAGCTCAACGATGTCTTCAATCAGCATAATTTTTTTCTTGATCAATCGGTCATAGATCGCCCGGTTAATGAGCGAAGCAACAGTAAACGTATCATGCTTACACGAGATAATCGGCAGATCGAGCGCATCGGCAATCAGCTTCACCTCACGGCTCGCCTCAAATCCCCCTGTAATGAGCACGCCTGCGCCTTGCTGCAAGGCTAAACGATGTGCGCTCTGCCGGTTACCAACGATCAACAGGCTTCCCGCGTCAATATAGCCGAGCATATCCTCCAGCTCCATCGCACCGATCACATATTTGTGCAGCGGTTTGACGAGCCCCTTGGAGCCTCCGAGAACGTGCCCGCCAACGATCTTGACGACCTCCTCGAAGGTTAAGTGCTCAGATAAATGACGGCGTGAAGCCTTATCGACTCGAATCGTTCCAATCCGATCTTTCGTTAAGACGTAACCGATATTTTCTGCTTCCTTTACGGCGCGGTAAGCTGTCCCCTCACTGACCTGCATTTCTTTGGCGAGCTTTCGTACCGATATTTTGGAACCAATCTTCAGTCCTTCAATATGCTGCAACAACAGCTCATGCTTTGTGAGCGTCTCTTCATGAAAATCCACGCTGTATCACCTCGAATCCGAATCTGTACTATTTCACTAGTATAGCATTCGAAAGCGATTTTTTACACATGAATCCTCACTGTATTATTTCGTACGGAAGCTAACCCATTCTTGATCCATACCAACGTGATTCACATCTACGAGATAACCCGATCCTTGATCTGTCACACGAATCTGTCCATGGTTCCGCTTATCCAAGCGTTCAACCGTCAGCGTGATGGTCTTGCCGTCTTTCGAAATTTCACCTGCCGTAGGCGTGACACGATTCCCACTAATCACGATTTCGAAATCATCGGTCCGACCTTTGAAGCCTTGCACAGGATCACTTAAGGTCAATACGATTTTAGTGTTTTCCGCATTTACGCTCTCGATATATGATGCATCGTGCTTGCTTCCTTTGGCCTTGAAGCTGGACTCGTTCGCGCCTTGTGCCGTGTCATACCCTTTACCCTGATCATCCACGATCCGGCCAGAATCCGTGTTATAGATTAATTTGTAATCATCGTTTTTCTTCAGGCCATCCAATTTGTCGGCAAATAAGTGAATGTAGAGCTTGGTACGGTCTTCCGACACTTCGAACGTAGCATTCTCGCCATTTTTCAGATCCAGTCCTTTCCGTTCCTCATTCCATATTGTAAAAGGACCCTTCTCCGCATTACGTACAGGTTCGCTGAATTGCACGGTAATATTATACGGATCTGTCGAAGCTGTGCTTGCGATACGCGGCGCTGCATTATTGTCGCCAATGCCTCGGAACTGTACACTGTACGGATTCGATCCATCGGTAACCTTCATGCTGTTCCAACCAGCTGCATCTGTCACGGCACCCGTAAAGGTCATCGTGTAGACATCCCCATCCGTCGGCGAATCGAGATAAAGAACAGCTTCATCGACCACTTTATTGCGATTATTGATAGAATCCGATTTGATGGTCACGTAACCGCCTTTTGCATCTTTAATGATGAACCCATCGCGCGACACATTACGAACCGGCTCGCTGAATTGCACAAGGACAGAACGTTGATCGAGCGCCTTCACCTGCTTGATCGTTGGAATTGGATTCGCATAATCCGTACCCGAGAACGACTTCACATTCGCTTGATTCCGCGTATTCAAGTTCGGCAGTCCATAGACGGAGGCTTGGATCGTATGCTGCTCACGGAACAGATTCGGGTTCCCGTTATCCGCCGTTCTGAATTGTACACGGATCGTTCGGCTGTCTGGCTGCGTCACATAGGATTGCCATCCAGACATGGAGACGGCATTCCCATTATCCCGGTTCACAACCACGTTCAGCTGCGCAAGATCAGCAGCGGTAAGCGGATCATCAACCCGAATCTCGAGCGTATTCCAATCGATCGACCGAATGCTCTGCACATTTAATGTCATCCATGCATCATCATTCACGCCTGTAAAATTAACCTTCGTCGGGTTATTTATTTTGTTCCCGAAGCGATCTTCGATATATTTCATCGAGATCGTATATACTTTCCCATTCACTTGATCTGGTGTTGTTAACGTGACCGATTGGTTCGAATCATTGTAGCTGACACCCGATGGATATCCCAAATCTCCGTTCATGCTGTAGTTGTACTTATCCTCAGCGGTTCCACGGTCCAGACGTTCATCGAACCAGATGGTTACACGATTCGAATCGGAGGTCACCTTCTTTACGGTCGGTCCCGATCGATCATCATCTTCCCCGAAGCTGAAGTTAACGGGATCGAGTGTATTGCCTGCCTTATCCGCGACCCGATAAGCAACAAAGGTATAGCGTGTATTCGACTTCTGTTCTGAAGTCTGAATCGTAACGGTACGGCCGTCATTCGAGAGATCTGCGCGATATAGATAGAGGTTGTTATTCACGGAGTAATTGGATAAGTCTGTCGCAGAGCTTAGATCAACAGGCTCTGAGAAGGTAATCGACAGCCAATAGTTCGAAGCGGTATGGAAATCGGTGATTCGAGGCTTCGTCGTATCCACAGCAAGCGAGACGAATGGCTTCGTATTGTCATCTACTGTTAATGTGTATTGTGTGGATCCTTCTTGCGGATCGGTTATAATCTCAACCTTCTTCCCGTCACTGCTCAGGACAGCTTGGCGAATGGTGAGTTTGCTATTGCCATAGGTCTTGCGAATCGTAATATTCTCCGGTTTAATGACAGACACCGCTTCATCGAGGTTCAAGACCAGCTTCGTATTCGAAATGACGTCTAGTGATTTCACCTTAAGCGTCTTGTATTCAGGCTCAGCCATCTTCTGATAAGCGGCGTACGTCGCGTCCACGAGCAGTGCTCTCGTCGCATTCCCGGTGTAATCGTACATAATCGGAATAATGCCCTTATCGAGTGCGACAGCTACCGTACTCCGCGCCCAAGATGATACTTTGCCACCAACCCCATTGCTGCTTGATCCTTCGATACCATAGGCACGCACAAGCATAGTAGCAAGCTGCTCGACCGTCACCGGCGCTGTAGGTCCGAACTTGCCTGCTCCAAGGCCCTTCATGAGACCTGCTTGCGTCGCTGCCTCTACGTATCCATAGGACCAGCGTGTCTTAAGTACATCGTTGTAACTCGGTGAACCGGGAACTTGCTTCAAGTCCATCAATCGGAACAAGACGGCCGCGAATTGCTCGCGTGACATTTCCTCATTCAGTCTTGCACTGCCGTCCGAGAATCCCGTGAATATCCCCTTATCTTTCAGAATTTGATACTTCTCTAGTGTCGTCTGCGCAGCTGCTGATACGTGATTTGAGATACTAACGGAAACGAGCATGAACGTTAATAAAACCGATACCCATCTTCGCATGATGCGAACCTCCCCCATTCTCACTGGTCTGCTTTGCAAAGCATGGATATAGACGTTCTTTTTTCCAGAAAGTTTCAGTTCTGAGGGCCCAAATATTGTTCGACAAAAACGATTAAAATTCTACCCCTTCGCCTCGACAAAGATCTTGCTTAACAAGGAAAGGATCATTCCCCTCTGATTCGTGTCTTCCGTTCGAGTGACTGCGATAGCTTCTGCTGCCATTGTAAACGGCGATATCTTCTTAGGCGCTGAATTTTCTCCTCCTGCTGCTCGCTCGATAGCAATAAATAATGAAGCTGCGATAAAATGATTAAGAAAGCAAATAAGAGCCAGACATAGACGAATACCGTACCAGCTGACCACGACAATAATAGATGAAGTTTCGGCCAAGCGAAGAGCAGCATGCCGAGAGCAACCCCCAAATAAATAACCGATTTTGCTACTTTCCAAGTACGCATACGCAAAAACTCCTTTGCATGTTTGTCCTATTCTTCACCCTATGTGGATAAGAATCGAAATATGACAAAAAGCAAAGGAGCTCGCTATAGAATTATTCTTTTTTCGCTCAACTTATTGATATAGGAACTCCAAGTTCTGAAGCACAATTTTGTTAATGTCTTCAATAATTACACTAAGACGACGCTCTGCATCGAACAATCGACTGATATGTTGGTTCATCTGGAGCAGTTCGAACATTTTCTCCATCTTCTCCATCTCTTCCGGATTCGGCATATCGCCTGACATCATTCTTTGCTGCATCTCAGCTTGATTCGCACGGAACTCATCCAGCATACGTTTGCTGTCTGGGTCTGCAGCGATCAAATTCATCATACTTTTAACTTCAGCCACCTCTGGGCAATCTTTCAACGCTTTTGCAAGCTCATGTGCTTTATCATATACATTCATTCTTCTTCTCTCCCTTATAAAGGTTGTTCAAAAAGTCATCATCAATCTGTTATGAGATTCCATCACCCTAACCATAGCATGAACAGAGCCTGAAATAACCCAATAATACCACCGAGCAGTGCGCCAAGCCATGTTATCGCTTGGAATTCTCGTCCCGACACACTCAGAATAATATGTTCCAAGCGTTCGATCGGGAATCGCTCAACCTGTTCGCGAACGAGCTGAGGCAATTGAATCGACTTGACGATATTCGCCATATTACGTTCCAACATGCCTAGCGCCACCTGAACAACACGAGGCATAACCAAAGTTAGACGTTCTTCAAATCGACTTACGAGCGACCCGATATGTATTTCTTCTGCCTGCTGAACCCATTGCTTCCATTGTATCATGTTCTGGGCATGGCGTGATATCCAGTTCAATCCATCCTCGCCCGCCATAGAACGAAGCACCTGATCGAGTGGCAATGTCGACAAGGATTCAAGTCTACGTTCGATCTTCGTACTAAGAATAACCCGAACATGTTCCGACTCTAGCTGCTCGACCAAGACAGGGGTCATCTTCTGAACGATCTTCTCCTCATCCATGAACATGGAAGCCATCGCGCCCAGGAATCCACCCGACTGGCTCACGAGCCCCGAAGCTACACGTCTGAGCATCCGTTGACCTTGCAGGGAAGTAATCTCTTCACGAACAGCGCTCATAATGCCTTCCGCGGCCATATCGGACCACCGTGTCATCAGCTCAGGCGACCAACCTGGAATTAGTTCATGAAGAGGCTTGTCCGCCAGTTCATATCGATTCCACGCCCACTTGATACCCTGATCCACCGCGCCCTGAAGCCAGAGGACCGTTCGATCTTTGTAAGCTTCCCACGCTTCTTCTGACATATATCCAAGCGCGAATTGTTTGAGTGTTCGCTCATCTTGACCTAACCGCTGTATACCCTCAATCAATCTGTTCTCAATTTGGGCTCGGAATTGAGGCTTTTGCAGGAGCTCTTGCAGACCTTCCGTTGTTACGAGGTAATCCGAGACAATTTCGCCAAGCGAACCTGCAATTTCTTCTTTGCGCTTAGGAATTAATCCTGGCGTGAATGGAACGCGCCAACTCCCTAGATAAATCGGTTTTCTCGGATGAAATAACATTTTAATGGCAAAATGATTGGTCAGACCGCCCACAAAGGCGGCGACTGCTATACTAATAAGAATATATAACCATGTCGGCATCCTACTCCCCCATTTCTTGTTGGTTTCTTTGTTTTTCATAAGTGGGTCAATCACCAAGGGAAATATGTCCTCATATGATGAATCTATGCAGTGTAGTACAGTAGGCCACTCTAGTCCCATTAAGTTGTAGTTGAGAGGAGCTCCACAATGTCTAAAAGCAAATTCCCCATCCAGGTGACCAGCTCCGGCATCATACAAGAAGACGTGCTCATGATTGGGGAAAGTACGATCAAACAGTGGAAAATCCCTACCCACCAATACTTGATGCTCCATTTCGGTTCATTCAGACAACACGTGAAAGTCATTCCCGTACCAAAGTACGACGGAATCCGGATCCACCCCGCTTTGGCGCGCAAAACAGGGCTGTTCTCGGGTGTTCAACTTCGATTGAATTACAAAAGCGGAGTACTCAAGATGGGGCCACTTATTAGCGTGTTGATCAGTCGTGACTATTCGGAAGATTCGGATAAACCCTTTGGCACCATCACGAGCTTCTGCAAAGAACTCGTCGACGCCTGCCGCGTACAAGGTGCTTTTGTGTATTTCTTCACTCCGGATCACATCGGCTCGAGCACATGTCAACTTCAAGGCTGGGTCTATAATGGCCGTTGGCAGAAGTCGATACTTCCCATTGGAGATGTCATCAATAACCGACTTACATCCAGAAAATTTGAGAACAAACCTAGCGTACAGCATTTTCTGAAAGAAGTAAAATCCCGTTACAAAACCCCATTCTTCAATGAGAAATTTCTCGATAAGTCGGAAGTCTTCGAGGCCCTTCGCAAAGATACGTCCTTGCAGCGATTTTTACCAGAATCCCATATGCTGCGCAATTTTGCGGGATTGAAGAGCATGTGCGCCAAATACAGCCATGTGTTCCTCAAGCCTATTCGCGGGAGTCTCGGGAAAGGAATCATCCGTGTGAGCAAGCAAAATGGCGGAATCGCATATCAAGCGCATTATGCCACGATGAACGGTACGCGGCGAGCCACCTATCCCTCTTTACCGAAACTGTTCACTAGCCTCTCAGTCAAGATGAAAACGACCCGCTATCAGATGCAGCAAGGACTCAATCTCATCGAGAATACCAAGCGTCCCATTGACTTCCGTGCCTTGGTGCAGAAGAATGCAACAGGCAAATGGAATGTCACCTCGATTGTCGCAAGGACGGCTGGGGATCATCACTTCGTATCCAATCTCGCACGAGGCGGAACGCTGAGTACAGTGAAGGAAGCGGTGAGTAAATCCAACCTCCCACCCGGCAATAAAGGGGATGCACATCTTCGTCTTCATAAAGCGGCGCTTGAAATCGCCAAGGGTGTTGATGATTTCATTCCCGCACACTTTGGTGAACTCGGCATCGATCTCGCACTCGATACATCGGGACATATTTGGCTGCTGGAAGTCAACTCGAAGCCATCCAAGAATGACAATACACCACTTAAAGAGAATAAGATCCGGCCTTCTGTTAAGCAAATGATTGAATACTCGCGTTTCCTGTCCGGATTCTAAAGGAGTCTTGCCTGTGTCAAAAAATAGAGCCTATAAGCCCGCTCAATATCTTGGCATTATGGTATGTGAGACGAGAGGGGACCTCCCGATTCCTGAGAAATCATTCTGCCGGCGATTGTGTGAAGTCGGGCGTAAACATGGTATCACCGTCTTTGTCTTCTCCCCGACCTGGTTACGGCCCAAGCTCGGGTATATCGTTGGCTACGCCTATACCGATAAAGGTTGGGAACGTGGTGCTTTTCCTATTCCGAAAGTCGTCTACGACCGTTGCTATTATCCAACGCTTCACAAATACCTGGAAACCCAACGTGCCATCCAGCGACTGAACGAACTGGCTTCCATTACATTCCTCGGCCGTGGATTGAAAGGCAAGTGGGATGTCTATCAGATCATGTGTGGGTATGAAGCCGTGAAGCCCTATCTGCCTGAAACTGTGCTCTACGAGTCGATCACTACATTGCGGGAGTGGATTGAAGCCTGTGGTGGTGAAGCCTTCCTGAAGCCACACGGCGGCAGTCATGGCAAGAACACATTATATGTGCGAAGACAGGACGGCAAATTACGCATTCGCGGACGCAACGCGAGCAACGATATCATCGAACGCGTGTTTAAGCAAGAGGAAGCAGGGTATCGCTGGATTCATAAGTGGATTGGAACGCGTAAGTTCATTATGCAGCCCTATTTGTATTTAAATAATCGCAATGAAGAACCCTTTGATATTCGATCCCTTGTTCAGAAAAATGAGCATGGGGAATGGCAATTGACGGGGATGGCTGTAAGACGAGGAAAGCTGGGTTCACTAACCTCCAACTTGCATGGCGGCGGGCATGCAGAAGCAGCGATCCCGTTCCTTGAACGTGAGTTCGGCATCGACAAGACGGCAACCCTCATAGAGAGCATCAAGGAACTTTCACAGCAGATTCCCATTCTGCTCGAAGAATGCCACGGCAGATTAGCGGAGCTCGGTATTGATTTTGGTGTCGATCGTAACGGAAATCTCTGGGTATTGGAGGTTAACTCCAAGCCAGGACGATCCATCTTTCTGCAAATGAATGACCGCTCCACCGCCTTGAAATCTGTTGAGAATCCCATTGTATATGCCCGTTATTTATTGCTTCGACAACTTAGGAGGGTCCATTCATGAGTTTAATGGTTTGTAATGTTCATTTTACGCAGCAGCCCGAGAAGGTCGTCTATGTATCCAATGCTCTGATGAAGACATTGAAGCTATCTGGCAAAAAGTCTATTTACCTCAGGCTTGGGAGAGTATCGATTCCTGCGACAATGAAGCCGATCAAGAAGTCGGGGAAACACCTCTATCTCACAACCGGCCTTCGTAATTCCATTCGGGTCCCGAAATCCGGTAATGTCTACCTGCTGAATAGCAACGCAGATGAAGTCCAGATCGGCCCGCTGATTGGTGTCCTCTCGGATGCTTCAGTACGAACGGCGACGAATCCTTTTGGCAGCCGCACCGATTTTATTAAATCACTGCTGCGTGAAGGCAATAAGAAAGGGTTCTTTTTCGCGTTCGCCCCCCGGGATATTAACTGGGTTGATGATACTGTCCTCGGCTATTTCCTAAGTGATTCTGGCACGTGGACGCGCAAGACCGTCCCACTTCCGGAGGTCGTCTATAATCGGCTGCCGAGCAGACGCGCAGAGACGGGGTCGATGATTGCCAACTTACGTGACCGCTTCATCAAACGTAAGATCCCCTTCTTTAACTGGAGTTTCTTCAATAAGTCGGATGTCTACGAGCTGCTCAAGGACGACGAAGAAGCGAACCAATATGTGCCCGAATCGGTCATGGGGCCGACATCGGAGGAGGTGAAGGAGATGCTCGAGAAGCATCAATTCCTCTACTACAAGCCGACGGCGGGAAGTCTTGGTATCGGCATTTATCGTCTGACCCATAATCCCAAGAAAGGGTATTTCGCCAGGTACCGTGCGAAGGGAAGCAATGTGCTGCTGCGGTTCAATACCTTCAGCAGCCTCATGCGCATGCTCCAAGCAAGGCATGGCCGTTCCCTGCATAACTATGTCATTCAGCAAGGGATTCGACTGATTGAGATTGATCAATGCCCGATTGATTTCCGATTCCATATGCATAAGAATGGCAGCAATCAATGGGTCGTCGTCGGCATCGGCGCGAAGAAAGCCGGGAAAGGCAGCGTCACGACCCATATCAAGAACGGCGGCCAGCTTCTTACGCCAGAACAAGCATTAAGCCGGACGTTTGGGGCTCGAGGCAATGAAGTGCTCCAGAAGGCCAAAGAAATCTCTATCAGCCTTGCGGAATCGATTGAGAAGAATTACCCCCACCTGCTCGGGGAACTGGGCTTCGACATTGGTATTGACCAAGATGAACAGGTATGGATGTTCGAAGCGAACGCGAAGCCTGGAAGATCGATCTTCAAGCACCCTGCGCTGCGCAAGGAAGGGAAAGCTTCAATCGTTCACATCATCGAACACTGCATGTATCTCAGCAAATTTCGGAGAGGGGAGAGCTAGATGGATGCAAGCACCCAAGAGGCTGCAGCAAAACCTGTTATCGCCATTCTAACAGTCGATGATGACCATCTGATGTTCCGGGGGAACAGGGACAATTTCATTGATATCTTACGAACAGGCAAAGAACTCGGGTATCTGGTCTACGTCGTGACAGTTAAGGATTTAAAGCTCAATATGGCGAAAGTCACTGGCTACACATATTACAACGAATCAAATCAGTGGGTGCAGCAATGGTTACCTGCGCCCCATGTCATCTATAATCGTATTCCTCTTCGGGAAGATGAGATCGAACCTGCTGTACAGAGCAAAATTGCAGAATGTTTGGCGAATCCGAAGATTAAACTGTATAATCCTTACTTTTTCAATAAGTGGCAGCTATTCGAATGGCTCAAGAAGTCCAAATCCACGAAACCGCATATCCCAAATACGCATCGGTTAACAGGCTCGACGGAGCTCGGCAAACAGCTTCTGCGACACTCCTATCTCTATCTGAAGCCGGAATCCGGTAAAGCTGGGGTCGGCATCATGATGGTGAAATACCAGCCGAGCAGATCGCTCCCGTTCCGTCTAAGGATACAGGATAAGAAGAACAGCATCACATACAAATGCTCTACCCTTAACAAGCTCTGGACACGAATTAAGAAAGAGGCAGGACAGAACCAATATATTGTTCAACAAGGGATCGAACTGGCCTCGATTCAACGGAGGCCCTTTGATTTGCGGGTTCTCATCCAGAAGAATCGCCGAGGACAATGGGAAGTATCGGGTATCGGAGCTCGTATGGCAGGCTCCCTTAGCATTACAACCCATGTTCCACGCGGCGGAAGCATCGAAGATCCCGAGAAGCTGCTCATCTCGGCTTTCGGGCAAGTGCCAACCCGAAGAATCCTCTCCCGTGCCCGGAGTACCTCCTTAACGATCGCCAGACAGCTTGAACGTGGGTCTGGCTTTCAATTGGGTGAGATGTCCATGGACCTCGGTGTAGATGGTCAAGGTCATATTTGGTTCTTCGAAGCCAATTCGAAGCCAATGAAATTTGATGAACCGCATATTCGAAAGCGCTCGATTGAACGTATTTTCCAATACAGCACATTCCTCGTGCAGCAAGCTTAGAGGGAGACAGGAGGAACCCCTGTGGACATTCGCGTCATTCGCTCTCCGCACGAAGAGAAATGGCCTGTGCTTCGTGCTAAATTTATCCAATTTATTATTAACGCTGGCGATCAACGAATCACCACCGATGCGTTGAAGAAGCTGGAATCATTACCTGTACGCGGATTACAAGAAAATGGAACACAGCTCTTGATTGCAACCGAGCGAACATCACGTGCGAAGGCACGTCTAATCGGGCTATCTTTTGTCGAAGACTTCGGCAATACGACATGCCTTGTCGTCGTTCATCCCGAATTCCGCGGGAATCACATCGGCACGATGCTGATGCAAGAACAGATTAGTCGGCTCGGAAGTCTTACCTGCCACGTGGCCATAGATAACCTGTCCAGCTTACACATGTGTTTTCAAGCGGGCTTAATCGCACATCATCTCATGGAAGGGCCTACAGGGAAACCTACATTAGCATTTGAATACGACGCAAGAGGGTGAATTAGCCTTGTCTCAACCAGTCCTCGGTATACTCACGCTATATTTGAATGAGAAGAAACATTTGGAGGAACGTCCCATCTACCAGCGCATGATTGCAGCGAGCCACAAACTGGGGATGCAGACTTTTGTCTTTACACCGCAAGATGTCGATTCGAATAAGAAACAGATTTATGGGATGTTCTATCACCCCAAATCGCGTACTTGGTCGAGGAAATGGACGCCTTTTCCACATCTTATATTTGACCGCTGCCGCATTCAGAATACGTATCGCTTCAAGGAATTACTGAAATTCCGGGCAAGATATAACTCCTTATGTTTCCTGAATCGTCCGCTTCGAAACAAATGGACCATCTACCAAGTTCTGCGTAACCATCCCTTGATTCAACCTCATTTGCCTTATACTAAATTATATAACTCTGCGAACGATGTACATCTGCTGATGAATAAGGAAAGGCTCGTCTTTCTCAAGCCGATCAACGGTACAGGCGGGCGCGGAATTCTGCGCATTGAACGCCTGATTGGAAGTCGTCGATATGATATTCAAGGACGAGACCATAGACGTCAGATCATCTCCCCTCAGCGTATTCTGCCCTCACAATTAGCCTCAAAGCTCTCTAGCTGGAATGCGAAGAATCGCTATATCCTGCAGCAAGGGATCGCCATCAAGCTGCCAAATGGCCGCGTTCACGACTACCGTCTACTCGTCCAGAAGGACGGCAGCGGGGAGTGGACGGTAACTGGCTGTGCCGGTCGGGTAGGTCCATTACGGAGTGTCACCTCAAATCTGCATGGTGGCGGAGAAGCCTTCCCGATGATGAAGCTCTTGAACGAGTGGATCGAAGACCCCGAGAAGATCAGAACGGTCAAGGAAAAAATGGAGACGCTAGGAATTGAGACGGCAAAATTCCTGGAAGAGAAATACGGCGCGCTCTGTGAGCTCGCACTCGATATAGCGATCGATCGCAGCGGGCACGCTTGGCTGCTCGAAGTCAATCCGAAGCCAGCGAGGGAAGTATTCGCCAAAGCCGGTGAGAAGGATACTTACAATCTAGCGATAATAAAGCCGATTGAATACGCCTTCTTCGTCTACAATTCGATGTTCAAGGGAAAAGTCAAACCTATAGCCCGCGAAAGAATACGGAGAAAAGAGAGCCGGGTTACCTCCTTCGATACACTGCTTAACTTAGAAGATATTACGAATCTATGAGATCAACCTTGACCCTTATTATAGAGCCCTCCATACGATTATGGAGGGCTTCTCATTATCGTTTCATTACCGAACTTCGATAACAGAAAAAAACCCTTAAATCACTGGATCTAAGGGTTCTCCGTATAGTTATCTGTGCTCAGCGAACTGAGATAAATACAATATTGGATTAACGTCTTGAGAGACTTACGATGTATACGCGGTTCGTCGAATTTCATCGGCTTCGAATTGGCCTCGAAAAACCACAGCTTCCCGTTGCTATCCACGCCGATGTCCATCGACATCTCACCCAGTTCATATCCCGATGATTTCTCAATTTGTTCCGCAATGACGAGTGCTAATGTTCCCGCATTCTCTTTGATATCTCGCGCCCTTTTCGCGCCAAATACCGCCTTAAGCACTTTGTTTACGCTCTGAATTGATCCTCCCCTTGGCACATGGGTCGTAATGCTTCGCTTACCTGCAACACGTGCGCCAATCCCTGTCAACTGCCACGTATTCGTCTGATTCTTCTGTACGAGAATCCGAAGGTCGAATGGATCACCATGCGATTTCGTTAAATCAATCGCTTGCTGCACGATATATTCTTTGGCCCCCATTTTCTGCCTCAGATGCAGCCACATCTCGAGAATCGTCCAGAAATTATGAACGTGCCGCTTCTTCCCCTTGGTATAAATAAGCCTGTATTTCGGACCGCCTTCATTCTTCAGTCTTTGCCCCTGCATGATGCCTTTGCCGGCTTTCCCATGAATTGGCTTCAAATAGATAGCTGCGTGCTGCTCCAAATAGGTCTCCAGGATGGAGGAGGACGTGAGCTTCTCTGTCTTCGGCAGCGATGTCTTCGTAGATTTGGCGCGAGACAACCATTCATAGAGGGTCCATTTATTGAAGAAAAACGGGTTGAATAACCTCACTTTGCGATCATGCAATAAATTGTGAATGGTCTGCTGTATTTCCGGCTTCGCCTCATATTTACGGAAGGGAATCCGGTTATAGATCACATGGGGTGCAGGAAAGGACTTCGTCATCCACATGCCAGATTGCTTACTGTAATAGAGACCCACAATTTTTTTCTGCGATGACCGGATATCCTCTGCGGTCGTGACATACACCGTTGCTCCGAGCTTTTTGCCGACCCGAATGATATCGCCGAAATTGCTGAATCTTCCGCGCATACTTCGATGTTGATCCTTGGCTGTTAAGATAGCTATGACAGGACGTCTGCGCGCCTGAGCCTGAACTGTTGTCATCACCCTACCCTCCCAGGTCAAAACTTGCTAAGGTATTTGCAATAGTCAATCAAATTGTCGAGCGAGGCACGCTCCCCGGATTTCGCGGTAGGATGTTTGAAGATGGAGCGGCCTGGCTTCGCATTCGCTTCGAACATCCAGACCTTACCGGACTGATCGATCCCTAGATCAAAGCCAATTTCCCCTAGTAAATATGGATAATTACGCTCAATAGCTCGCGCTAGATCAACCGCGGTTGACCTTGCTTTTCGCAGCATCTGTGGAGCATCTCCTCCGAATGCCTGTCGAAATACTTGCTCTGTCGAAAGCAGCTTGCCGCCGCTAGCTACATGTGTCGTAATGCTGCCTTTCCCCGCTTTTTTGGCGCCAATCGCAGCGACGACCCATTGATTCTCTCCGTCCTTAGTCATATGGAATCGAAAATCAACCGGACACGAATCTACCTGAATGAGATCAATCCCTTGCTGAGCAATATACTGATGGAATCGGCTTCGCTGATGCTTCATCAGCATGTTCAACATGCGATCCGCACTTGTATAGTGCACGACTCTATTCTGACCATGAGACCGATAACGAACCGTATAACGATGTTCTCGATGCCGTATCAGCTTATAGATGCCGACCCCGAGACTCCCTCCCGACGGCTTCAGGTAGACAGTACCGTACTTGTTCAACATTTCCTTCATCGTAATCGCCGACGGGCTCAAATGCGATTCTGGAATATGCTTCGCGAGCGGATCGTCAACAAGCAGCTTATAGACATCCGACTTATCAAAAAAGCCCCAGTTAAATAACGGAATGGATCGGCGCAGGAAACGCTCTTTGAAGCTGCCCATCGATGTCACCCGCTCGGCCTGTCGACTCTGCATTCGGTTATATACGACATCCGGCAGCGGAAGCTTCCTGCGAATCCACCCTCCTGTTTTTTGAGGAAAATAACCCGTAACGGTCTCCTCTTCCCAGTTCACATCCTTTGGACTAAAGGCAAAACTATAAGATTTACCCTCGCCTGCGCTGATCTGCTGCCTGAAAAAACCTGACATTCCTCCGAAGGAAATCCCTCCGTGCTTCGTACGTCCTGCCAGGATCCCAATGAGTGGACCAATTTGAATCTCGTTGTCACCTCGTTTGGTGACGAGACATTTCCCCGCATGGGGAAGCTTCAGTTCATTAGACAGCGCTGAGGATAGACGCAGGGAATGACCTTGTCTGTGAGTCAGAACCAAATCAGAAGTTATTAATTTACTACCAAACTTGAGACTGATTTGGCGAGGTTTCCCAATCCCGAGCGTCTTGAGTAGTAGAGAAGAAATACGAATACCATGCCCGGGAGCGATCTGTATCGAACAATTTGCAGAACTCATCGACAGCCTCCCACACTTCTACGAATGTATCAACAGTCTATGGGATTTGACCCTGAAAGGTCACTCATCCGCTGGAAAAAAGTAATCCTACTGCTGAACCGCTGATTCCTTCGTCAAAAAATTAAAAAAGGGCTGTTCCTTTGGTCATACTTCATGACCTACGGAACAGCCCCTTATCGTAAAAGCTACTACTTTGATATTTGATCAAACTCCAGATAATAGCGATAACGCTCCCCAATGTAGTAACATTCCGTATACTCCGAGAAATGCTTCTGTTCATTGAACGTGCTGCGCACGCGTTTGAGAATCGGTTGGTTCGGTTCGATATTTAGGATTTGCTGCAAGCTTTCACTTGGATTCACAGCTTCAAGGTACTCCTGCACTTTCTTAACCTTAATCCCAAGACCAAGCAGCATCTGATACAACGATCCGTAATAATCCTCTGGCTTCAGCGAGAGCTCAATCGGAACGTGGATGTACGTCTTGAAAAACACGATGGCTGTATCCCCTACGCCTCTGACGCGCTGGATTTCATAGATAAGCTCACCCTCTTGGACACCAAGCTGCTCCGCGATAAATGCACTCGCTGGAGTACGCATCACTTCTGCCTTTAAGGTCCCCGCTTCCTTGCCCAGCTCTTTCATCTGATGCGTAAAACTCCGAAAATGGGTTTCATAGACATCCGAATCCTGCCGTTGCCCTGGAACGCCAAGTACATACGTCCCTTTAGCTCTTCGCCGAATGAGATACTCTTCCCATACCAGTTCGTTCAGCGCGTCCCTTACCGTCGTTCTGCTTACATCGTATAGCTTGCACAAATCAAGCTCATTTGGGATCTTATCTCCCTCGTTCCACGTCCCATTCAGAATCTTCGCTTTGAGATCCTGTTTGATCTGAATATATAGAGGCAATGCCTCCTTACTCTGGTCTAGCTCAAAGGCCATTGATATTCCCCCTAAACCCTATCTATATCTCGATTCCGTTACACTCTTACAAATGCTTTTAGCGTCGCGATCGTCTTGCCAACTGACGGGCCATGCGGACGAATCGTGTACGTTTTGACCGATGATGGAATGAAAAACGTCTCTGCATAGTGGACAATGAACGGTTCGAATGCTTGGGAAGGACTTTCGACGATAGCTTCTTCCCCCTCCACCAAGTTTAGCACATTCACGCTCTCATGGGTGTCATGCATTACCGTCTTGGAGAACCAATGTCTTCTCGTCTCGATAAATTGCCGATCATGCAGTCCCGTTCTCTCTTCGATCCATCCATCACCTTCTGCAATCTTCTCGAACCGATTGATCAAATTGGTATCAACCCACTTCGTATCCCGCTCCCACTGAATAACCTTCTCACCATGATCGATATGAACCGGGCGAGGTCGTCCATCCAAACCGAGTCGGTCCCAATCCCACAACTTGAACGTAAAGATATAAGGGGTTGCGCTGATCTCGAGGACCATCGTATTTTCCCCTGAGCAGTGAATCGTACCCGCAGGAATCAGGTAGTGATCATGCTTCTTCGCGACGTATGTGTTAATGTACTTGTCATCAGGGAAAGAGGACTCTCCTCGTTCAGCTTTTCGCAGATCTTCCATCATTTCTTCTGAATTGATGCCTTCTTTGACGCCCAGATACACGAGCGCTTGATCTTTCGCATCCAGAATATAATAGCTCTCATCCTGCGTGTAGTGCATGCCAAAGTTCTCTTGAATGTACTCCGTTAATGGATGCACCTGAAGACTTAGATTCTGGCCGCCCATCGTATCGAGGAAATCGAACCGAATTGGGAATTCTGTTCCGAAGCGAGCATGTACCTTATCGCCTAGAATTTCGGCCGGATGTCTGAACACCAAGTTAATCGATGGCACTTCAATTCGAACGTCGCCATACGTGAGATACAAGCTGTTCTCCTCCGGCACCCCGTCGAAACTCCAAGCAAAATTGATCTTATCTCGATCAAGGTCACAGACTTCTTTCATCCATTGACCGCCCCATATGCCGGCATCAAAATACGGCACAACGCGGAACGGACGACGACTAGCTTCTGCAAGACCTGCCAAAAAGGCTTCCCCGGTAACCATTTTGGGTTGATTCAACACATTCGTGTCTACGAGATAATCGATTTGTTGGTATAAGCGTTTTTTATGTCGATCGGCAATACGCCATTCAACGAAATAACCTCGTTTATATTTGCGCAATATATCTTCGTTATGATTATCAACCTTCCAGTTCCCCATCTCCTTGGAGCGGTATCGCTGTTGAATCTCCCAACGCGCGAGGTCCAAATATACGAGGAGATCCGGCTGGTAGACGAGCGAAGCACCCACACCATAGATTACGATTAATCCTTGGTTAACACCATTTATTTTGTTTTTGGCTTCAGCTATTTTGGCTTGATCATAAAATTCATGCAGCTGGTGGCATGACATGACACCGAATACGCGATCATCCGTTAGATTACGCTCGATCATTGCTGTAATCTCATCACCGGAATAGGCTAAGTCATCAGAATGAATCACAAGATCCGCGTTCAGCGGCTTGATCATTTGCTCTAGAATCTCTTCATATCGAACACCGGGATAACAATCAATGACCAATACTGTTCGCTTACCCAGCTTATTCAATGTGGTATTTAGTTCAGCAACAATCGAATCATAGCCTTTCCATGCGCTTGAATCTTTCCCCGTAACCCGAACCTCTGGAAACTTATCATAATTAGACATCTGTTCTTCCTCCATATCCGAATCATATGTTTTGTTTGTATATTTGTTATAATGTTATAACATTATAACTTAATATGATCATAGCCTAACACAGGCGCACCATATAAGCAATACAACAACGAAAAAGATGATATCCGCGCTCTTACGAGCAGATATCATCCTCATTGTTTAATGCCGTCCTTCATATAAAGGAAACTGAGACGTAATCTCACGTACACTTCCCATGACGGCCTGACTGACAAAATTCTCCGATGCAATCAGTTCTATCGTATCCCGCTGTCTTCCAAGCTCTTGACTTATCGCATTAGCGACTGCTTTGTCTTGCTGTTCTAAATGAATCATGAGAATCTTAGTTTTCTATCTCCATAAATTCACTTTTTGAATTATTGTTATCGTTGCAAGGCTATTATCATCATGCTAGTATCAAGTATTGGAATGACTCTAATACTCATAAATCAATAATTTGAACAATCCATATTTCAAAACATACATGGGGGTGCAACGAATGTTAAAAGTTAACCGTGACGACGATCGCCCAATATGGCAACAATTGCTGGACCAAGCAATTTATAATATTTCAACCGGGAAATGGCCTCCGGGCGAATTGCTGCTGCCGTCTCGCGAACTCGCTCCATTGGTTGGTGTCTCTCGCTCCACCATACAGATTGTATATGAAGAATTATTCAGCCGTGGTTACACCGTTACGTCTCGGCGCGGCGGCACAAGGGTGAGCGATTGGACCTGCATGACTAATTTTACGAAGGATGATAACCCCCAAGGCCCTGTCACCCCCGAGTTACCTTTATTAAACGATGCAGTCGGCCATCTGCATAGCTGGTTTAGAGGCAAGGAATACCGAAACGTGGAAATCGATTTTAGTCCACACGAACCTTATTTGGATGCACAATTTCAAAAAAATTGGAGGCAATCGTTTCTGCTAGCTTCTGCAGAAACAGATCTGGCCAGTTGGGCTTACGGTAACGCCTACGGTTTCGTACCGCTGCGGGAACAGATTCAGCGTTATTTGTCTCTTGAGCGAGGCATTCACGTGCATATCGATCAAATTATATTAACTTCAGGCGCACAGCATAGTATAGATTTGATCGCCCAAGCCCTTTTAACTGAAGGAGATACGGTGTCTGTTGAAGATCCCGGTTTCCCCGCGGCCTGGATGGCAATGAAGTATCGGCGGATGAATGTTGTTCCCGTCCCTGTCGATGAATACGGACTCCAAGTAGAGCATCTTCATCCAAATTCCAAACTAGCCTTTGTTACGCCTTCGCACCAGTGCGCAGTTGGCGTGATCATGTCGGAACCCCGCAGACAGCAATTACTGCACATGGCCGCTCAACGTCAATTCTGGATTGTTGAGGACGACTATGATAGCGAGTTTCGATATCGCGGCGACCCTCTCACAACTTTGTTCAGCCAGCAACCTCAGAATACGTTGTATATGATGAGTTTTTCCAAAATGGTTGCTCCTGGTATTCGTATATCGGCCATCATTGGCCCAACAGAGGCCATTCGTCAGCTTGCTCAAGTCCACGAGTTAACTTATCGCCATCTTCCGATCATGGAACAATTAACGCTTGCTCATTTTATCGAACACGGTCATTTCATGCGCCATATGAGAAGAATCCGAAATGTATATCGCCGCAGACACGAAGCCATGACGAAGGCCATCCTTTCGACCGGTCTAGGTGAACGCTTCACACTCAGCGGTGTAGAGACGGGATTGCATATGCTTCTTGAAGCGGAAGACTCGTTTGACGAAGAAGCTGTGACAATCCAAGCGCTTGAACAAGGAATCCGTGTCTATCCACTCAGTATGTATTGTTTGGAAAGCAATCGAAAAGGATGGGTACTGGGCTTTGCGAAAGTAGATGAGGCAGCAATTAAAGAAGGCATTTATCGTCTTGCGGAGATGCTTTTATAACACAATCATCCCCGCCTCTCACCTAATCATCCTGCTGGGCGTGTTCATTCCAGTAATACACGTCCGGCAAATAACGTTGACCAAATACGCTTGTCCCAACTCTTATGATGGTAGCTCCTTCTTCGATGGCCACCTTGAAATCCCCGGACATGCCCATCGAAAGTATATCCATTTCTACACGCGGAAATTTCGCCTCCATCATTTGCAACTGAATTTGTTTTAATAATCGGAAGCATTGCCGGGTCTCTTCGTTCGTGGCACCCAGTTTCCCAATCGTCATCAAGCCTTTGATGTTCAACGTTTCGAATTGAGACAATTGTTCTACCAACGCCAGTGCCGATTCTGGCGAAGCACCGAATTTACTTTCCTCGTAGGACGTATTGATTTGCACCAAAATATCCATGGTCCTGTTCTCTTTGACGAGCTGATGATGCAACGCCTGCCCCAATTTCAGACGATCTACCGAATGAATGAGCGTAACATATTTGACAACGTCCTTCACTTTATTCGTTTGCAGATGGCCGATAAAATGCCATTCCACTTGGTTGTGCTGCTGCATAAGCGGAAATTTGTCCCGAAGCTCTTGTGCTTTGTTCTCACCGAATAGTACCTCGCCCACCTGAATGGCAATTTGTAATTTCTCGAGCGGTACTGTTTTTGTCGCCAACAACAATTTCACATCTTCTATCTTGCGTCCTGAAGCTTCGCAGGCTAATTTCATCTGCTGCTTTACGGTTTCGAGATTTTCTTCGACGAGATGCCCCATGTTCTCCCCTCTTTTTTCCATTAAATTAATTTTTCAGGTTTGTACATTTTTTCTTCTTCGATTGGATTTTCCTTTGCCGTGATATGGTAGGGATCAATGCGGTACACTTGAACTGGCCCACCGAATACAGCAGATCTGTATTTGTCTACGTGCTGCTTGGATAATGGACGGTTATAGTAACTGGGTACATACTTATTAATCATTTCCTGCAACATATGTGTAGCTTCGTCCAGGTCGACGATGGGCTCTGCCTTGCCAAAAATCATGACACTCATATACGCAGTATCCGTCTTGGCTGGCACCGGATCGGTAATGGTTCCATACTCTTCGCAAACCGTAAGACATACCTCTGGGTTCGTACTCATGACCTGATTGCGTCTCCCACCCGTAGCTCCATGGAAATAAAGCTTTCCGTTTGTCCACACAAAATTGAGCGGAACAACGTAAGGCAGTTGACCATCAACCATACCCAGATGTCCAATTCTTGCTTTACGGAGGAAAGCTTCTATTCTGTCTTGGTCCAATACTTCTCTTATTTTGTAACGAACCTCATTCATTCTTAACCACTCCTATACTGTTAACGTGTTTCGCTAGTATATCAATCATTGGAGTGAGTTTATATATCCAAACATATGGTGTTTGTGCAATCCATAACTTTCAGGAATGAGTTTGTGATCTTGTACTTCCCTCATGCGCGACTTCGCTGTAAAATGGGGTAACTGTAATGGAAAATGCGCTGTTGGCGGGGTTTAAAACACGATTTTCCTGACAGCATTAGGGAGGTACTCTATGAACATTTTAATTTTGGGAGCAACGGGGCGAGTGGGAGGCCATATCGTCTCTCATGCTCTTCATAACAACCACCATGTTAAAGCGCTAGTTCGCATGCCAGAGAAGCTTCAAGTTAAGAACGGAAATTTAACTATTATTCAAGGTGACGTATTAAATAAATACGATCTCCTTAACGCCATTTCAGGAACTGACGTGGTCATTAGTGCACTGAATACAGATGGTACAAATACATTATCAGAAAGTATGCCGCTCATTATGGAAGCAATGGAACACGAGGGGATAAAACGAATAATTACTGTAGGAACTGCTGGTATCCTGCAAAGCCGTACCTCACCTCATTTACTGCGTTATCAGTCGAGCGAGTCTAAACGCAACTCCACTCGTGCAGCCCAAGAACATCATAAAATGTATGATCTCCTCAAACGATCGACATACGATTGGACAATTGTCTGTCCTACGTATTTACCTGATGGAGAACGTGTGGGGAAATACCGCGTTGAACGTGATTTTTTGCCAGAGGGTGGCGTTCAAATTTCTGTGCCGGATACAGCCGAATTTACATATCAGCAAATAAACAGTAATGATTATATAAAATCACGTGTGGGTATTGCTTACTAATATATTTTTCGTAGGAATGGCGTCTGCCGAAGGGCGCAAGACATGAACGAATGCCTTAAAAATAAAAACGAAAAGAGTTCATCAGGATATCCTGATGAACTCTTCGTTACAATGCCGGTGAAGGGACTCGAACCCCCACGGTTTCCCTCACGATTTTGAGTCGCGCGCGTCTGCCAATTCCGCCACACCGGCTTATGAAGTTATGGAGCGGACGACGGGAATCGAACCCGCGACCCTCGCCTTGGCAAGGCGATGCTCTACCGCTGAGCCACGTCCGCATGTTGTTAAAAATGGTGACCCGTAGGGGATTCGAACCCCTGTTACCTCCGTGAAAGGGAGGTGTCTTAACCCCTTGACCAACGGGCCTTCATATCAATTCCGTATTTACCGGACAGTTATTTACTTTATCATAAGTTATACGGCTTGACTAGAGGTATTTTTTTACAAATGTTTTATCTTAAAATACCCGTTTCGTATTCCAATCTGCTTTAATAATCTCAACCGCTTCCCGGAAACGCAGCGAATGGATGATCTCGCGCTCCCGAAGGAATTTCAAGCTATCCTGCAGATCGACATCATCCGTTAGATCAATAAGCCATTGATAGGTCGCACGTGCTTTCTCTTCCGCTGCGATGTCTTCGTATAAGTCAGCCAATGGATCGCCTTTGGCCTGGATATAGGCCGTTGTGAACGGTACGCCTGACGAGTTACTGTAGAATACACCACGGTCATGCTGCGCATACATCTCTGAAAGCCCAGCTTCCTTCATCATCTCTACCGTCGCATCTTTGGTCAGCTTATAGATCGACACCATAATGCAACTATGATAAAATTACATTATAAGTTCATTTACTAAAGGGTGATTCGCTTGAGCAGGATTAAGAAAGTGGCAGTATACAGTCGCAAAAGTAGACCTGATGAAACGGATGAAATGTTACAAAGACAGCTTAGCATTCTTATTGAAATGTGCGTAAAGAACGATTGGACATTCGAAGTGTTCTCTGAGGTGGGTTCTTCTCAAGACATTAATAGACCCGAACTAAATAAAATGCTTGCCAAGGTGCAGACATACGAATATGACGCTATTGTCATTACAGACCAAGACAGGTTAAGCAGAAATACAGGTGGTTTTGGTCAGATTAAAGAAATCCTTACCAACTATGGCGTACAAGTAGTCACAACATCCAAAGTATATGACTACAGCACTCAAGAAGATGATATGATGTCCGATATGATGTCCGTTGTAGCAAAGCAGGAATATTTAAACATCAAGAAAAGGCTAGTACGAGGTAAGCGACAATCAGCCAAAGAGGGAAACTGGGTAGGTGGCAAAACTCCTGTAGGTTACAACTACGATCACAAAACCAAGAAGCTACATCATAACGAACATGCACCAATTATTCAACGGATATTCACTCTTTACCTGTCAGGGAAAACTTCAACAGATATTGAAAGAATATTTGAATTAGAGGGTGTATTGACCCCAAGCGGTTCAAGCTGGAACAAGGCGAGAATATCGGTCGTATTGGCTAATCCAGTTTATAAAGGAACAGTCGTTTTCGGAAAAACCAAAGTTTCAAAGACGAGCAAAAAGCCATCAGGCGCTCCAAGACAGTTTAAGACCGAGGCTACTGAACAAATCGTCATTGAGAACGCACATGAGCCTATAGTGTCCATAGAAGTTTGGGAAACAGCAAGGGATATTAGAGAAAGTCGATTGACCAAGGCACCATCATCGCGGATTGGAAAAGTCAACTTCACTGGTCTAATTAAATGTGCTCTCTGTAATAGAACTCACAGCTTCCAAAAACGAAAAGGTAAGGAACTCAGAATAACATCTTGTCAAACAAGAATATACGCGAATGATGGAACGTATACAGTCTGTGCAAATAAAGGTGTTAGGTTGGAGCTATTCGAAAAAGTATTCTACGCGAGTTTCTCTCAATACGTTGATAAGTTGGAACAATATCTTGAGGATGTAAAGGCCAATATGAAGATGGACGATTCCAATCCTGCTGATGAGAAAGCTATCTTGACATCTGCGATCAAGAAGATTGATCAACAGATCAAAAAGGTTCAACAAGGCTTTCTTGCAGAAGTATACACGGAGGAAGAAGCACAAAAAGAGATTAAACAGTTAAAGGCTCACAGACAGCAGTCAGAGACACAACTGGAGCGATTAGGCGCTGTGTCCAAGGATGATCAGATAGATAAGTTACAAAATACATTGAACAGATTAAAAGAAATATTAACTGGTACGACAAAAATGGAAACGAAGGAGATTAATCACCTTTTGACTTCTCTTATTGATCATGTGGAATATAAAAGAATCGGAGATAATAATGCAGGGATAGAGATCAAAATTCATTACAAAGGATAGGAACATATAACGAGAAGGACGACTGTGAATAATGATCGCCCTTCTGTTGGTTCTCTATTCTAATGTCAGTATTGTAGCCGTGCAAGTAAGCCTCGTTAGCATCATCTTACTTGAATCAGGGGGTCAGATCAAATCTTTAGAGGGGATTTCATGATTAACTTTGTTCGGATTTTAAGGTTTTAGTTCTACAGTTGAGACCGAATAAGTCATTTTCTTAATAGATCGGCCCTCGGCGGGTCGTTAAAGAGGTAACAGCTAAAAAGCTCCATGTCAAAAGCCCAGCAACCTCGCCGATTATGATGCTATTTAGCGTTAAACGACTTAAACTTAATAATTTCATCTTGTATTTCCCCTTCTTCCGTCAAAGCTAATCCTTGCTTGCTGGATTCGTTGGTTTTGAATTGAATAATTATCCTAAAATTACGGATCATCGCCATGCATGGCACAGAAAAAGAAGCAGAGCGATACTCGTCCCTGCCTCTCGATAGAATATTGCTATATGAAAAAGTTACAACCAACCTATTTAATCCACTCCAACGTAAATCGGAATTGCGCATCTCCTTCAACCCACATTGGGAAATTGGTTCCCCAAACATTGTTATGTAGATTAAAATGCATCCCGCCATCCAGTGAGGCAAACGTTTGATCGAACTGAAGTAGTCTTGGCTCTCCTGGCGATACTAACGGAGCATCCAAGGTGGTGATCTGCACATGTCCGTTGGTTCCTAAGTATCTTACGCCCTCTTGTACCGCATGCATGTTGCGGTTGCCATTCTTCACAACGAACAGCGGAGACAGCCACTGCCCCATCTTCCCAAGCTCCCAATGGTTGGGATTATCTACAATCAAGTTGATCGACATCCATCCTGCTTCTGGTAATCTAAACGCTTTTTTGTCCTTCCACAGCAGGGTGACATCCATAAGGTCGCATGATTTCGAAAAAGTATATTTCAGTACAAGCTCCTTAGGTGCTCCCGTAACTTCCACGGTATTGGAAGGCATGGTTAATCTTACAATGACCCAATCCTCAGAGCAAGAGCTCATATGCTGTAAACTTTTCAAAATCGGGGTATGAAACTGGTGTACCGACTTAGGCAGAGCAAATTCCATGCCCGGCTTGCCGAAATCCCCCTCTGACCATGGATGCGTCACGCTTATATTCTCTAAATACTCCTCAAACCAGCGGTCATAATTCGCTTTGCTGAACGTTTCATACCGATATGATCCAATCGTGTGCTTGGTATCTGCCCATACTTTCCCTTGCATGTCCTTAAGGCCATTCACAGAACCGTCTGCTGCAAATCGAACGTCAAAGGTGCCGAGGCGATACCACTCACCAGCGACAAGAGATATGGCTTCTTCCACCTGCTCTTGCGGAATCTCGCAACAGCATAACTTCTGAAGTGCCGATTTGGCCTCATCTTGTAAATGAACAGGCAATGCATCCATCGCTTGCTGGATATATCCAAGCTGTTCCTGCCAAGAGCTTTCAAATAAGCTGTAGGATTTCGACGCAGCCCCGCCATTAAATAAATCAGAGGAGCGCTCATCTAGCTCATCCATGGCAAAAGCCCCGATATAATCGTATTTACGTGAAACGTTGGGCTGTACACGGTCGATTTTTCTTGCTGCTTCAAAATCTGTCACCGAATAATGTTCAAAGTCAGGAAGATACTTCTTCTCATCCATTCCCCACGTATGCTCTGGTATAAGCATCAACCGCTCGCTAAAGCGATAATAAGCTTCGCTTTCCATGTCTAGTAGCCCCGTGTCGATCCAGTGACTTCGTAAGCGAAGAAGCTCCCTATATAAAGATACCTTAAGCGGATCACTGCCTACGCCATGAATCCAGCTATCGCCGATTTCATCCTTAATAATCGGAAGCTTGTCACGCACCGTCATCAGCCGTTCCGCAAAAGCGTCCAGCGTCGAGGCCTGTATGACCGCTCCCGGGTATTGGGTTGCTAAGCTTTCCAATTGTGACTGTATATCTTCAAGGGACGGAGGGCCGCAATTATCGCCCGTATGTGCAAATACGAGCACATCCTCCAACCCGTCAATTTCTAAGACTTTACCATAATTGTCCGCGTAATTGACGATCACTTCGGACCCATCCGAAGCTTGCCAGCGGAACACCGCGGGAACACTTGGCGTTTTGGATGCCGGATTCACCCCCAGATGCAAGTATTGAATCCCGAATTTCGCCAAATGAGGGACCATCGCAATCGTATGCCCAGGGACATCTGTCATTTTAGCTGCAATCGTTTGTTTTCCAAATTGCTTATCCAATCGGTTAGAAAGCGACAATCCAAATTCAAAGAGTGAAGGATCCATGAGTTCTGTATGCGTTGTAAAAGGCAGTCCGTGCCATGCAATTCGTCCGTCTTGAATAGCTTGTTCCATCCGGAGACGATCCGACGGTGCCGCTGTTCTTAAATATTCATAAATGAGCCAAGATCCTGTCGTCCATATGAATTCACGATGACCATCCTGATGCATGGCCTGTTCAGACAAGTCCAACGCCTTCGGAATAAATTGATTCATATATTGATCCACGACTTTGGCCGCCAAGTCTGTAAACCCAATATCCAGATGTGTTTTATAGATAACATGTACGGTTTTGACTGCTGTCTTTGCCATAAGAGGCCCCTCCTCATATCCTACCAAAAAATCTATTTATCCTTTTACTGCCCCGCTCGCAATCCCTTGAATAATGAACTTCTGCATAAATAAGTACAAAATGAGAAGCGGTAAAATACTAAGCACCATCATCGGGAAGAATGAAGTCCAATCCACGGAGAATTGGCCGATATTCCGATAAACCTCCAGAAGAATAACCCCTTTTTCACGAGATTGTAAGAACAAGAGCGGAATATAAAAATCATTCCATACGCTTAATGAAGCCAGAATAGCAAGTGTAGCAATAATAGGTGTCAATAAAGGAAATACAATTTTCCAGAATGTACGCCATGTTCCGCAGCCATCGATGGCTGCGGACTCTTCCAACTCCATCGGTACCGTCTTGATAAAGTTCTTCATCAGGAAAATGTTAAACGGCATTTGGATAAATATATTAATGAGAATAACCCCAAGCAATGTATCATTTAGTCCGAAGCTTTTAACTAAACGGAACAAAGGAATCGTAGCAACTTGAAAAGGGATCATCAGGCCAATCATGAACAGAACGAAGATCCCATTCGTCAGCTTGGTCTTTCTTCGTTCCAACCCATATGCAGCCATCGATGCCAGCAATACAATGCCAGCAACAGAGAAGAACGCGATGATTACATTGTTCAGAAGAACTCTGGCATAATTCATCGTATTCCATGCGTTGATATAGGTCGTAAAATCGAGATTCGTTGGTAATGACAGCGGGGAAGCCGCAGCCTGCTCACCTGTTTTGAAGGTCGTTACTATTAAATAATACAATGGAATAAGCATGAAGATCGCTAATACTATCATGATGATTTCCAACAATATTGTATTCCGTTTCTTCTTAGAAAAAACAGAGGAGCGTGCTTTCTTCTGAGGTGATGCCATCGTCATATTCAAAACACTTTATCCTCCCATCTTTTCAGAACTTTAAGCTGTATCATTACGACAATCATGATCATGATGGAGAATACGACTGCGAATGCGGATCCATAACCATACTGCCCTTCGGAAATCCCTTTGGTCATTAGGGTCATAACGATCGTTTCTGTCGAATGACCAGGTCCACCCTTCGTCATAGAGAAGACAACATCAAATACTTTTAAACCTCCGATCATGCTCATGACGGTATTAAATGTAATCGACGGAATAAGCATAGGCAGCGTCATCTTCCAGAATTTCTGCCAGCTATTCGCTCCATCAATATTCGCAGCTTCATACATTTCCGTCGAGATACTCTGGAGATTTGCCAGATAGATAATCATCGCGTACCCGGTCCATTGCCATACTTGTGTAAAGATCACGGAGATAAGCGCAATGTTCGGATCACCCAGGAAGTTAATAGGTCCAAGTCCAATATAACCAAGCAATTGATTGATGAGACCATAATCTGTCGAAGACATTAAGTAAGACCACAAATAACCTACGATTAATGGACTTAATACGGCCGGTGCAAAGAAGATCATCCGCAATATATTCTTGCTCTTCAATTGCTGATTCAGTGCAATAGCGAGCGGGATCGCGAGTGCATTCTGAAATATGGTCATCAGGACTGCATACATGACCGAGTTCTTGATTCCTGTTAGCGCATCGGTATCTTGAAATAACTTAGTGAAATTCTCCATGCCAATGAAGCTCATCTTAGGTTTAAATAATGACCAATCTGTTAAGCTGTATACGAAGGTTAAAAGAATAGGGAGAATATAGAATATTAGATATCCTATTAATGCTGGTAAAATAAATGCTGTAAATATCAGGTTACGCTTCGTATTTAATCGATTTGTTCCCACGTACCATCCACACCTCATTTCGATAGAACAGGAGTGTGAACCTCATCAGTACACACTCCTGTTCTAATTCTCTTACTTTTGAGCTACTTTTCTGAATTCATCTGCTTTTTTATCTGCTTCTGCTAGTACTTTATCAATATCCGTGCTGCCTACAATATAATTTTGCAATTGCTTTCCTAGTTCGATAATGACGGAGTTCCCCGCAAGCACTCCCCAGTTAGGCCATGGAGCATATACATGTCCTAATTTGAACGCTTCAGCACTATCGGCATATTGTTCTGGAAGAGTATTCGACTGTATCTCTTTCAAGAAGGATGTACCAAAATTATCTTTAATGAGTGCTTCTTGCGCTTCTGGTGTTGAAGTAAACTCCAATATTTTCAACGCAGCTTCTTTATTCTTACTGTTGCTATTAATGGAGAAGGAGCTGCCTGGACCGCCGATCAACCAGCCTGGACCTGCTTCCTTCCCAGGAATCGGGAACATTCCCAGCTTGATATCCGGATTCTTCTTCATGATGGCTTCATAAGACCAAGGACCGGATTCATACATCGCTGCTTTGCCTGTAGCAAATTCACTCTCGGCCTGTTCAGTCTCATAACCCAACATTTCTTTGGTGACATTGCCGCGCTTAACGGTCTCGCTCCAAATTTTGTAGCCTTCCGTCCAATTTCCGCTTAATTTTTTCGTTCCTTTTCCGAATTCCTCATCAAAGTTCTTATTCTCTTCTTTGGAATAAAATTCATTTAGTACGACAGCCGCTGACTGCTTCATCATAGGCTCCCAGCTCTTACCGCCCATGGTTTGCGGCTTGATCCCGGCTGCACGAAGTTTATCGTGAATATCCATCCACTCATCGAACGTTTTTGGTACACTCAGATGGTTTTTCTCAAAGATCTCTTTGTTGTACCAAATACCCTCGAACCAAGATTGAAGTGGAATGCCGTATACCTTACCATCAAAGGTAAATGGTTTAAGACCTGTATCATGATACTTCTGTACGAAAGACTGTCCTGATAAATCTTCTAAGAAACCGGAATAGGCAAACTTGGAATCCGTACCCTCAATAATGTCCGGTCCTTCGCCGGTTGCAAAATACGTGCCCAAAATATTTTCATATTGACTATTCTCTACGAATTGATATTCAATGTCGTATTCAGGGAATTTCGTCCGAAGTAAATCCAAATACGTTTTCCGCGTATTTTCAGCATTAAATCCCATAATTTTGATTTTGGTTACTGTTTTTTCCCCTGCTTTGGCATCTCCTGCATTCGATGTACTGCCTTCATTCTTTGCATTGCCACATCCCGTCAAGAAGACGGAAAACATTAGAGACACGAGCGTTAACATTGTAAGTACCTTTTTCATAAAATCCTCCCCATTTAATAATTCTGTTTGTTCTATATTTCGACAACGCTTACAAGACCTATTGTATATGAAGAAAAGCGCAACCATTGATACGAAGTTACGCTTTTTCTAGCACTATATTATGCTCATGATTACGCTTACACCAATTTTTCCTTGACTAGCATTCTGTATTCATTTGGCGAGGATCCTGTCGTTTTCTTGAACATCTTGGTGAAGTAGCTCGGATTATCGTAGCCGACCTCTATTGCAATTTCATAGTTTTTCATCGTCGTCTGCACGATGAGCTTCTTAGACTGCTCCATTCTCAATTCCGTCACGTAATCCCACACATTCATGCCCGTTTCTTTCTTAAACAAGGAACTAAAATAATTTTTGCTTACGGCAATATAGCCGCAAATCGCTTCCAACGTAATATTCTCGTTATAATGTTTCGCTATATACCATTTCGCCTTATCGATCAGCTGACTGTTTACGGATTGATTTTCTTTGGAGGCAACAATATCCGCAACCAGCTGGCTCATAAACCTTTTCAGCTCAATCCATGTTCTATACTGATGTAGTTTAGATGAGGTTATTCCATTCACATATACGTATGCTTGATCCCAATTCATTTCCCATAACCGCATTTTCAGCTGCATCATCATACGGTAGCACAGCTCGTACATCTGCTCCGGTTCAGTTCCTACTGCATCGCTAATATGTTCGAACAACTGATCCAGCATCACATGGCCTTTGCTTATATTTGACGCCAGAATGGCCGTTGTAATCTCTTCCATCCAGTTCATTTCATTCCAATCGTAATGCGCTTCCTCCCGGTGCTGCAGCAATTCTTCACTATCAAATATAAATTGATCAGCCAAGTAAAATCGCAGTCTTGTCACTTCTACGGTTTCTTGATAGGCTTCCCACAACTGCTCCCAGCTCTGTTTCACTTTACTAATTCCAATAATATAGGTGACACTCTGATTCATTGCGTTTGATTTCAATTCTTCCATGATGGTGTTAAATTCCTCTTCTTGAATCATGACCACCCATTCAGCCGCAAGAATCTTAATAGGTTTATTCCAAATTCCATACCCGGTTATCTCACGATCTCGAATTTGCCTCACGTATTCCCATAAGAGCTGCTCCTCGTAGCTGTTCCCTTCAACACGGATATTCACAACACGGTAGGGCTGCAATAGATCGGTATGATTTCGCAGCAACTCCGTTACTCGATTCGAGTCTGATTGAAGGTGACTTAACAAAAAGTCTCTTATCAACATCTCCTGCTGCATCTCCTGATCCCGCCATACACATTCATGCATTTCCTTCAATCGTTCCACTTCGATCATGGCATCTCGGAGCAAACCAATAAGTTCTTGCTCATCCACAGGCTTCAACAAGTAACCCATCACACCATACTTCAGCGCTTCAACCGCATAATTAAATTCTCCATAAGCGCTCATAATAATCATTTTCAAGTCAGGGTATATGGCATTGGCAGATTTAATAAGCTCCAATCCATCCATCCGGGGCATTCGAATATCGGTGATCAGAATATCCGGTTTCTTTGCTGCAATCAGTTCCAACGCTTGCTGGCCATCCGTAGCCTTTCCGACAATTTGAAGCGATAGCGCTTCCCAATCAATTAAATTTTCCATCATACTCAGTGTCAGAACCTCATCATCAGCCAATAGAACTCTCATGGTCTATATTGTCTCCCCTCGGGAAAATGATCGTAATCGTAGTTCCGATATTCAATGTCGATTCAATCCATACACCATATTGGTCTCCATATTTACGAATAAGTCGCTGGTGAACATTGCGTAATCCAACACCACCATCATAATCACCTTCAACATGATCTAGCAAATCTCGGCAGATATCCTTTAATCTCTCAGGCGGAATCCCTACTCCATCATCTGAGATTTCTATTTGAATTCCCTGGGTGCAAGGATGAATTTCGATCTTAAAGCGCCCTTGATCATGATGTTCAAAAGCATGGGAATAAATATTCTCTACAATAGGCTGAAGCGTAAATTTCAGGCAGGGCTCTCCAAGCAATTTCGGATCACAACAAATCTCGCTCGTAATCTGATTAGGGTACCTGAAATTCTGAATTTCCAAATAACTTCGAACATGGTCCAACTCCTGCTTGATCGTCACAACTTCCTGCATATTATTGATCGCATAACGAAGCATAAGTCCGATTTGCGTCACCATCATACTTATATCCTTTGTGCGCTCCAGTACCGCCAATGCCTTAATCGATTGCAAGGTGTTGAATAAGAAATGAGGGTTAATTTGATTCTGCAACACTTTAAGCTCCATATTCTTACTTATCAACTGATACGAATATACATCCTGATTTAATTGCTGAATGCTCTGAATCATGTTATCCATGCGCTGACTAAGCTGCTGAACTTCCTCGGTACCATTCGAGTCATACAGAACAATATCGAATTGGCCCTGTTCTATTCGCTTCATCTTTTTCATTAGCGTCATAAGCGGTTTGGTAATTTTTGATGAAAGTAACATCGACGTAAGTAAGACTAGGATTAGCGAAATAATGATCATGACAATGATAATCTTCTTAATTGGACTAACATGACTGAAAATCTCATCTAGCGGGATGAAAGCAGCAATTTTCCACCCCGTTACGTTGGATGTTTGATATGCAACCGCATATTCTTTATTTTGAATTTTTACGGTCATCCGACCTTCTTCATCTTTAAATTTTATATTCTGAATTTCCTGCAAGCTTGATTTGAATTGGGAAGGAATAGGATTCACTGTCTTATTGTCATGATCCAGAATAAACAGGGACCCTGTTTTCTCGAGCGTAGGCTTATTTAATAGACCATCCAGATTATCCACCTTCAGATTGAATAGGACCATGGAGTTCATCATTTCACTAGGCTTGAAAAAATCAACAACAGGTGCGACAGCTGAAATTACCTTTTGGTTGAGTGCATTGACTCCTTCTTCGGGGTGAATATAATAATCCTGCGGATGGACGCCAATGAACTCTACTTTAAAGAGCGGATACTTTTTATTCTCAAACCAAGGTTGATTGTAAAAATTGTAGCCTTTATTTATTGCTTTACCGACACCCTCGATGATTTGCCCATCCTTATTTAGAATCCCAATCTCTTTGATTTGCGGATTGAAATTGACGACATTCTGCATCAAGCTGACGGTTTCCCGGCTGTAGTACAGTTTGCGTTCATAATTGTCAGATGACTCTTCTCTTACTAGCCCGATCGAATTCGAGTTCGCTGCGACCAATTCCACCAAGGATTTTATTTGGTTAAAGTAAGTGTCCATACTTATTCGTTTTTCATCAATGATTTTTTGCGTATATGCATATGTTTCTGTGATTAGCCTATCTGACATGAATCGATAGGTTATGATCCCTAATAATGATAGAACAAACAGAAAAATAATACTAAAGTAAACAACGATTTTGACACGAATCGTATTCATTTTCCATTTGCTAATCACGATATCACCGCCTAGAAAATATAATAGTTCATTTTATCAAAATTCATCCCCTCCAACTATGAAAATCTCAAGGTGTTGAGCGCATAAAAAAGACAAGAGTGACCGCTCTGATCTTAACGTATTGGCTAAATCTTCGATTCGACACCACCTTCGATAGAAATGCTAGCAGGAATGCTGACGTCTGCGGTTCATTTAGAACCTCTCCATTTCGGGTAATAAGCTAAGGGGGAGACATATCTCCCCCTCTTAACATTTGCAAAATAATGTTTATTGCAGTATCGCTTTGGCTACGATAGCGAGGTCTTCAATATCAACCTTACCGTCATGATTCACATCCGCTTTGTCATTCCAGCCCGCTTGACCTGGTTGTTTGCCGTATGCCCCTGCAACAATAGCCAAGTCTCCAATAGAGATGCTTCCGTCTCCATTGACATTTGCGGTTATTTTCTTGCTGTCGAATACTTGGATGGCCGCTTCCAATACGGCTTTCGCGCTATCCACCTGCTGCTGAGTGGCATTTGGATCGTTTGCTGTCGCATGCGCCGTATTGATGGCCGACTGCAATTGTGCTTTGGAGCCCGTCGCATACAGGCCGTCCCCATTGCCTTCCACCGCTGCATCGTACTTCGCCTGAGCGTTTGCGATCGATGCATTCAGGAGCGACTTATCTACAGGTGTACTAGGTATACTGATTTGTATTTCTCGGGAGGATCCGCCGACCTGCAGCTCATTCCCCTGTCCGTTCGCAATCACTACACTTCCTCCGGAAATGGTCGTATTGGTTGCTTGGGATAAAGATTTGGCCTTGAATTTGAACGCAAGCAGATCCCCTTGGGCAGGCACCCCTTGGTTCGCGCCCACACTGGCAGCCACAATCCGGATTTGTCCCGGCGCTGACTCCTTTTGATCGATGACTTGGAATCCATCTTTAGACGATGTAACCGATTCGAACTGCAACTTCGCTGGATCATAGTGTAGCGTCAAATCTTGAGCGTTCATTTGCTGGTACACGCTTTGTGTGACGTTGCTAATTCCCATCGTTACTTCAAATGTTTGACCAGACGTCACCTTATCTGCTCCGGATATAACCGTATGAGGCATTGTCAACGGCTCTATACTTACACCAATCTCCGCTGCGCTTGCCCACCCGTTGACACCCGCCGTTGCTTCGAGCTTAACATATGACGCATTTATCGATGTAAAAGCTACGTTTTTCTCCTCGTTGTCAATTGCCCAGTTTCCGCTTGCAACCTTGGTAAAGGTTACCCCATCCGTACTTACATATATATTATAGGCTGTAATAATTCCGTTGCTGCCTGATTCCCTTGGCAAGTACGTCAACTTATTAATTTTGTAGGTTCCTGCAAGATTTAACGTAATCGATTGTGGAAGAGGATCGGATTCATCCCATTTGGTATGCCATATCGTAGTTGGGTCCCCATCAATCGCCATGGACGCACTATTATCTTCGCCGTCCGTTTCCTGGCTCGTCGCTGTTGCCGTCATTTGTGTAGAAGGAATCTTATCTACAGTCACGTTAATACTTGTTGTCAATGGCACGTTGTTCGGGTTTTCAAGTCCGTTAGGCAATGTTACAGTACCAGGTACCGTAAAGGCCTGCGCCGTTTTGACAACCGGATCGTAGCTAATGCCGCTTAAATCCCAAGTCACATCAGCATTCGTACTTCCCAAAGCTGCCTCAGTTATTAGTCCTACTTGTTGGGGCAAACCAAGGGCTGCCGCGGTTTTTGCAGATCCGATGACCGCTTCGATAGGTGCAGGCGCTATTATGCTTGTAAGCGCGTTGCTCGTCTCTGTATAGTTGTCATTATCGGTTAAACGCATTTTAACCGTATTCGAATACCCTGAACTTACGGATATTTTTTTCGTAATATTGGAACCTGCCCCCCAGCCTTGGGTCATTCCTGCCCATTCATTATTCATGTTGAACCGAATTGTACCATTCGGATTAATACTAGCTCTTGCAGAACCCTCACCATCGCCTTCCATTTTCACCCGCTTGTTAGATCCAGCAAGTATTAATGAGGCGAAATAAACGTTTCTCTTGGAAGCTCTGAATTCATTCGTTCCCCTGCCGCCGGTGTCATTGATTCCGAACTGGAAGTAATCTTTTTCATCCTGCGACCATGCCCATTGCGGTTTGGCAAGATACGTATCGCTTCCAGTGACCTTCACCTTACTTGCGGTGCCTTCGTTCTTCGCGATATAATCCAATGGATAGGCACTCCATGTGCCGTTTCTCTTCCACGAAATTCGATCGGCTGTGTTTACAACATCATAGCCAACCCCTACTTCAGACAGACCACCAGATAAGGTTGTCGGCATTGTTCCACTTAATGCATAGCTTGTTGTTATGAGACCGCTACCATCGATTTTGACCGTAAAGGTACAATTCAAAGTACCACCATACTTGCCAACAATGGTCATCACTGCTTCGCTGCCAACAGTTGCCGAGTGGTTAATAGATGTAAACGTCCATGCACCTAGGTTCGAATTGCCCAGATTCAGGTACGGCCCCCCAGTCAATATGTTACTTCCATTGTAATCGGCGCTCGACACCATGCCCGTAGTTTTACTGAATGTGATCGAGAAATTGCTGCCATTTACATAATAATTGGAGGTATCCGATGTAACAGCTGGTGCTGTTCCCTGCGGTCCTGGGAATTTAATCACACGTGATCCGAGCGTAAAGTTGTATTCATCGACATATTCAGTACCATTGTACACCTTGACATTCACAACATCGCCGTCCACCCAACTTCTGGAAGGCAATACGAGGAAACCTTTGCTGCCGCCTGGCGCCATATCCGGACCCGTTACGCTGCCAGTACTCGTACCAACGGTCCATTTAAATTGGATTTGATTTAAGTTCGTATGATTGTATCTGTTCTGAATAGGTATCGAAAGCGGATTACCCGTTCCTGGATTTAATACTTCTTTCTTATTTTCATTAATAACGACTGGAGAATACGCCTTTTTCACATTCCACCATTCCGGTTTCTCCCTGTTCCATACATCAAGAATACCCCAATCATAAAGCGAGCCTCTATGATCACTATCTCTGTATACAGGACCATTCGCTCCATAATAGGTGGCATCATTGGACATCCATATGGCCCCGCCTAGATTAGTAGGCGCTTTATACATTTTCTCCCAAATATATTTCAGTTCCTCGCCGTAAAAATCTCTTACGCTCGGGTCTGTTTTCATATACGCTCCATCATTGTCTCCAAAATAATTAATATGAGCGTACTCTTCCAAAAATAGGGGCCTATTATAGGTGCCTGTCATACTATTATTGACATCCGGGTAATGCCAAGAACTAATATCTTGTAGGGTACTATCCCATTCGTAACTGAAAATGATCGGTCTACTCGGATCTTCAGCCTTGATATAGTCATATTCTTTCTGAAAATTGCTTCCCCACTCTGTGCTTTCATTGCCGATCGACCACATAATAATCGAAGGATGGGATCTATCTCTCTCCACCATTTCAGACAATTGATTAACGTACCTGCTCGTAAAAGCTGGATCACTCGAACTGCCCGGAGCTACCCCCTGACTTCCAATAAAAAACACCGAATTTTCCGACTCTACATACAGCCCGAGTTTATCACATAAGTCCAATACATATTCGGTTTGTGGGAAATGGGCCGTTCTGATCATGTTGATGTTGGCAGCCTTCAATTTTCTCAAAGATTCTTCATCGTTTGCATTATTAGATGTGAGCCCTAATGTCGGGTTTGTTTGATGCCAATTTACGCCCCTTAACACAATTCGTTGACCGTTTACAAACATATCTTTGCCAACCCATTTGACGCTTCTAAAGCCAACGTTATTGCTCACTGTCTCAACGACACTACCGCCAACTGTAACCTGAGCAGTCAGCTTATACAAGTTCGGATGCTCCTGATCCCATTTCACGGGAGCGCTTACAGGTATGTTTACGGTCGCTTCGGGCGATGCGGATGTAAGATTGATCGATGACGGACTAATTGCGACCGGATTGCCGAGCGGGTCTTGCAATTTCAAATTAATAGTCCCGCTATTAGCAACTCCAAACTCCATTGCTGCACTAACGTTCAGTGTACTGTTCGTATACGTGGAATCAAAGAGCGTATCAAAATGCAACCTTGTCAAATTGTCCTTCGGAAGGGCAATCAAAGAGACATCTCTCACAAGCCCTCTCGAATGCCTGTATTCCACAGCTGTATCTGCATTACGTGCCGTTAGTCCGATCGTTACAGTAGCCGTCTGTCCAGGCGTTACATAATTGGTAATATCGCAATCCCATGTGGTAAAAGCACCCTCATGATCTCTAACAAAATTACCATTCACCCATACTCGGGCGTAATCGTATCCGCCCTCCAAACGAAGCAGAATTTTTTTTCCGCTGAAATCGGCTGGAATACTGATTTCTTTCTTGTATGGGTATTCGACGTCTCTATTGATCGTAAATCCTTGAACTGCCAAATCTCCTGGGACAATAGCATTTGACCAGTTTGACGGATCAACTGTATTGGACCAAAAATTCGTTGGAACATTTGTTGTGAATTTCCATGTACCGTTAAGAAGCACCTTCGAGTTTGCTACGCCTGTGACTGAATCCGGAATGGGAACAATAACCGGACGTGGCCAAACGCTATTAGCCGATGCCGTATCCGAGCTTACAATCTGTGTTGATAAGATACCTATCGTCGCTAATGTGACAATCAACACAAGTTGGAGCGATCTTCTAATTCTGAAGCCCATTTAACTACCTCCCTTAGATTGGTTACGCTTACATTTTATCGTGTTTTACAATGCAGATATTGAATCACCACCCGAAAAAAATAGAAAATATTTACAAAACTTAGTTACAATACTTATTCTACCTTTGTTATACCGCAACTAATACGACAATATTTCTATGTTTCTAACACAATATTCCTCTCTTCAGTACGTTTGCACTGCCAAGCGCACAAAAAAACCAGTAAAGCAGCTTCATAGCAATAATGAGATTCTGCAGTGGTTTGAGCATATCTTGAAAGAGCCATAGCAGAAATAATATAAACATTGTACAGACGTCGGACAGAACAATAATTAAAAGCTTCAAGAATTGGTTTGCATCCTTGGTGACAATGCTCTCATCTAAAATATTTACTATGTACCAATCTGTTCTCTCAAACGGATATAGTTTGACCATCTTCTTCTATTTCAATTGTGATCGAGTACAAGTCAAACACCGGTCTGGATGAATATGTGTTTTTATTTTCCTGCATTGGTGTTGATAAGATTACCTGAGCAAAGGATTACTAGAGTTTGGTGCTGCCTGTTTTATTTGTCGATCAAAATTAAAAATAATTTCTAAAGCATCGTATGGATCGAAAACTGCTACTATACATTATTATCTATGAGATAACATCGATACTTTCTTGAATTCTTCTCTAGATTTAGAAGACAAAAAATCCACCGAAAAACTAGTGGATTTTCATTTCAAACTAATTAAGTATCCCTCATAGCCCTTACCATACGTACGATTCAACCACCAAGTTACTTCTCATTTTCATCTATACTATCATCACCATCATCCCCGGCTTCACTCTCTAATTTCTTTTTCAAATAATCTAAATTACCTAACTGAATCTCTTTTATAACATCTTTAATATCAATTCCTCGATCTTTGATAACGATAATTGTATCTTCTATACTTTTCACCTTCTGCTCCTGCTCCAGGTCTTTAATTTTCTTGCTAACGGTCTTTAGCTCCTCATCGAGCTTTTCTTTCTTTTTTAGCAAAAATTCTTGACGTTCCAATAGCTTTTGCAATTTGATATCATCCATGTTGTCAAACCCTCCCATATTCAACAATCATAATAATCATGTTTATAGGAAATTTATCTGTAGAGAAACAATAACAATGTAAATTAGTCCAAAAATGGCTAAACCCATAATTACTTTAACATGTGAATCTGATAGTGAAACTTTCGCTGCAGCTGTTGGTTGGCTGAGCGTTGTAGGGTTTTCAGGAAGGGCAATAGAATCAACCGGCCCAATACTTCGATTGATGTTCCTTACATTAGGAATAGAAGACGGTTCGAGGTTTAATACAACTTTGGTATCCAATACGGGCGATTCAACTTCCTTTGAAGGTTCGTGATTCTGAGGGCTATTCTTCAATGACAACTTCAATGGTAATTGAGTTTCCCTCCCTGCAATAACTTCAAATGTATTCGTAACTTCAATGTTATAGTCCGTTACATTCCCATTTTCAGTTCTTCTCCAACACTTTGAGCAACTGCCGCCTTAATTTTCATTTTGAAATTCCTCCCGTAATAAATTCCAATATGTTTTACATCACTTTTTTTATATACACCCGGACAAAAAAGTTGTAAACTATTAATAAACTAAGTTTACTAATGATAAACAAATTTCGGGATTTATAAAGAAATTAATATAACCCCCCAAATTTAGACAGTTTAGAAAGGGAACTACATGAAATTGCAAAAACATTGGAAAATATCTTTGTTGGCTATTTTAGCTATTGGACCAGGATTCATCCTAAATGGTGCCCTCACATCAGTCCAAAGCCTTATTCAAAAAAATTTTGGTCTAGAGACAAGCTCTTTGTTTAGTCCACTTATCATCGGCTCTATAGCATTTGCTTTATTTATTCCACTAGGTCCTTTACTAAAACATAAACTTGGAGTTCGTTTAACTTATCAAATCTCAATGACCCTTTTTATTTTAGGGGCATTATTGGCGGCAAGCGCCACGGATATGCAATGGTTATCAGTTGGACGTTTTATGCAAGGTATCGCTACAGGAGTCATGCTTATGATCATGATTCCAATGCTTGTCCTTTCTTTCCCAATCGATAAACGAAATTTGTCATTAACTATACTTTTGGGTGGATTTTTTGGTTCTGTGATTATGGGGATGTTTCTAGGGAATGTTGCAATCATGATTAAACAATGGAGATGGTTATTTTATATAGCTGGGGCAATTTCCTTAACTGGGATGATGTTATGCCGTCTTTTTTTACAAGATGAACATCCCCATCATCCGGAGAGTCATCATCGATCAATGGATATACTAGGTATAACCGTTATGATAATTATCTCTGTTTCAACCTTAGCCGCATTCAATCACCTTCAAGAATGGGTTGGTTCACCATTTAATGTTTGGTTCACAATTGGGGGAATCTTTCTAACTTTAATTGTTTTATTCATCGTTGAATATAAGGCGAAAAATCCTCTTTTAGATTTCCATTTGATTATGCATCCAAAACCCCTGTTAGGAATGCTGATTACCATTACAAGCAATACCGTGATGGCCGGTACGTTATTAGCATTACAGGGACTACTTCAAAATGTATACGGTATCCCTACAAAACAGCTGTTATTATTGTATATGTGCCAATTTATTGGTGTAATCGCGGCTGCGTTGCTCTGCACCTTACTATACGACAAATTAGGTCCCGGACTGCTTGGTATGATTGGCTCGCTTGCAATAGCAACAGTCAGCCTTCAATGGTTCTACTTAAAGGAGCCCTATTCGTTCATGTTGATGGCCTTGGATTTAACTCTTTTGACTGCTGGGATCGGTATAACCACGGGATCTGGACTTATGGGTGCAGCTTTAGGGGGGGCATTGCCCGATTTAGTAAAGAGAATGACAGTTGTTCAGTTTATTAGATATTCCTTATATATTGCATTAACTGTATTCATCGGTTGGGTTTTAAAAGAGGATTCTGCTTCCAATCTTAAAATGATCGTTCTGACAAAAACGATTCAAAATGAACAAGAAAAACAATCCATTGCTTTATCTATGACTTATCATGACTTTTTCTTAGCATCGTTCATTTTAAGTTTGCTTTTATTGTGTTTATGCCTTGGTAAGCATCTAACAGGCAAAGGCCACAAATTAGCTCATAAACCTCACCACGAACAGAAAAACAAACAATTTAACTCGTCCATCCAATAAATTTTACTGTAATTAACACATAAAAACTGAGCACGACGAAGCGTTCTTCCAATCTGTTTTTTCTTCCTTTCGAAAGCCTGTTCAAAAAGTAAATTTCTCATTATTGAAGTGTGTGAAGGATGAGTGTTAATCTAAAGATATAGAACAGGAAAGGTATGATTTAATAACAATGATTGAAGCAAAAGGACATGGTATCCAGTCCCTTGAGTTGGGATTGGATATTCTTAAAAGAATAGCGGAAGAGGGACGTCCCCTTACTGTTACGGAAATATCCGTTTTGTGTAACATTCCGAAAGGTAAACTTCATCGTTATCTTACCAGTTTTACCCGCAGTGGTTTTCTCCATAAAAGATCGGATTTAAAATATTGTTTGGGCATGGATTTGATACTTCTCGGTCTTAAAGCGTCAGAACAACTTGATATTCAAGAGATTTGTCTTCCCTATCTGATAAATTTAAAAGAATTCCTAAATGAAACCGTAGCCCTAGCGATTTGGGGGGAAAATGGCCCTTTCTTTCTAAGATGGGAAGCAAGCAATCGTGCTGTCAATTTAGGTATCAAGGCCGGTTCACAGGTAAGTATGACCGAAAGTGCACCTGGTAAGTTATTTGCGGCTTATTTACCAAAGGAAAGAACAAAACAATTAATACAAAAAGAATTAAAAGAAGCTGGAAAGAACTCTGCCTTATTTTTTGAGGAATTACAAGAGATTAAATATAGGGGATTCTCTGTAACAACGGGGACAGTTTTACCAGGAATCACTGCAGTAAGTTGTCCAGTATTTGATGTGAATGGCGATATTTCAGCCGCTTTAACCGTTGTATCTATGGTAGGAGTACTTGACTCATCTGAAGGATCAGACTTCATAAATACTCTAAAACTAAAAACTTTTGAATTGTCCCAAGCATTAGGGTATAAACCAAAGTAAAATATCCCATAGATTAAAAACCAAAGTACTGCCTAAATCACGCCTAATAAATATTAGAGAAGACTCATTATGTCTCTAAAAATAGCTTAGAGAGATAAATGTATTACGAATACTGCCCCTATTATCAAACTCCTTCTCGGGGGAATACCTCGATAGGCACTGCATGGATAACTCAGGAATCAGCTATCTTGTATGTAAGTGAGGAATTTGGGTGATGAAGTAGTATTAAATCGAATTGTATATATTAAGGAAAAGAACATAGATAAGCATTTACGGTATGGCTTCTACAACGGAAAAATGAGGGGTCATCACAAGTCTTATGCTTCATCATCTGACCCTAGTAAATAAACTCCGAACATTGAATGAAGTTTTCTGCATACTAAAACCACAAAGTGAACTTCACATAGCGGATTTGAGAAAAGCGCAAAATGGACTGATGCGCATTGCGGTCCTTTCAATCCAAGTCCTTGATGGTTTTAATACGACAGCGGATAACGTAACCGGCCTTGGCTCCTGAAATACAGCCCATACTTTCTTTTGCAAACCGAAATAGAGAACAATGAAATAGAAAAAAGACTTATTAAACCTCTGATCATACTACCATCTGAAAAAAAATTAGAATATCATTTAATAAACCCTTTCACCATTACATTTAATCAAGCTACCAATTGAGCTAAGTAAATTTTCTTCGGATCTTGCTAACCACCAACAACAGCAAGGGAATCCCTAACTCATAGACGGGAAATGCAATTGGAATTACGAAAAACATGTAATAATAATGGGTAAATACCTGGATATTTTTAATCGACACAGCCATGATAAACGAAATAGGAGCAAGAAACCAAGCTACTTTTCGCCAATCCTTCAGGTGTAACATTTGTGCTGTTCCATAACATGCGAGAAACATGTATAACGACAGTTTAACAAAAATACTAAAAAACCAAATAATAACAATCAGAATATCCACATTTTGAATGAATTCCATGACGGATATGAAACGGCTCAAATCGTAAACCGGATACAAAAATCTTGAAGGCAAATTCGGACCGAATGTTAAAATCACCGCTAATGTTCCGATCGTTACCAAGAAAACGGCCAGTCCTACTCCCCACATCGCCCGTGATGACGCTTTGTCCGGTTTGTCCATAAAGAAGACGAGCATTGTCATCATGACAGATTCTCCAAAAAAAGCCGCTACAGGGGTATAGGAACCTTTAAGGATTGGTAGCCATCCAGAATCCTGATAAATGGGTAGCATATTATGCCAATTCATATTTCCAAGATTCAAAATGATTACAAACGTTATCATTAAAAGCACCATGGGCCCAACGATTTCACTTAAGCGTCCAATGCCTTCCACCCCACCCTGGTAAATGATAAAAATAACCAGTAACATAGCAGTAAAGACAATAACCCACAAAGGTGTATTATGAAACAACGCGGTAATAATGAAATCACCAAATTCACGGACGGTTATCCCATTAATCTCGTACCATACAAGTAAGTAGGGAATCACCATCAGCTTTCCTAGCCATTTACCGAGAATGGTTTGACTAAATTCAATCATGGTTTGATCCGGATAAAGCGAACCGAGTTTGGTTGCTAGAAAAGTAATGGCAATCCCAACAAGCCCTGCAATCAACATCGAGATCCATGCATCTTGTTTAACAGTACGGATTGTAGATGGGATGATCAGAAGAATTGTTTGACCCACTTCTAATGTGAACATCATCCAAAAGATTTGCGTACCAGAGATTTTCATTGTAATTCTCACAATCCATATACCTCCTTATTTTTTTATTTCATTTTTCTTTAACTGCAAAGATGGTCCGGTCAGACCTGCTCGCCGAATGGTCAGATTTGCATGGACAGAGACCTGTACTTTTCGAAACTGTTTGGCCCAATCTTTCTTTAGTACTTTCCATTTGGATGGATATTTTTGATGAATAGCTTCTCCCAAGCCAAAGATATCGGTTCCGTATTGTTTTTGCACCTTTTTAATGGTTTGGAGAGCTTGTTTCTCGGCCTTTTTTTCCAATACATGTTCTAAAAGAGTAAGATTTTTAGGCAGCGTAAGATCTAAATTCGTATTGTTCTCTTGAATGGTTCCTTCACCAGAAAGAACAATGTCACACTTGATGGTGTTCCCGCGAATAATGGGCTTTATTTTACTGGCGATTTTCGTCATATATAAACTGGCATTTCCATTTCCTTGTGGGACTGTCTCCGTAATAGTCTGTTTACTTAATCGATTAGCCACCCAAAGCAAGGTTGACTCTTCCTGTCTATTTAAAAATCCTACCAATTTAAGATCTTTGTTAAAAATCGCTGCACCTACAATTTGAAATCCTTTGGTACCCGGTTGATCTTGTTCATTAGAACTAGGGATCATTTCAATAACTGGCAAGATAGGAGTGATTCCCTCACTCGTGCCGGCAATAAGAAAATTGACTAAAGACCTGTCTCCCAATCCACCTGTTTGTTCATGTTCTTTTTGTGCCCCAAGTGCAGGGATTTTCTCTAAAGGGGAGGATGCTTCCAGAAACTGTTTTGCAGAACTCCCCTTTACTACGAGCGCATCTGCCCGTAATCTAATATCAGGATCGCGGCTATAGTTATCTAATACATTAGCGAGACCGTGTCTAGCCAATTGTTCTCCAATCACAATCACACGATGGTGCCCTCGAAAGACTTCTCTTGACAATTTTGTTTGTATCATTTGTATAGCTTCAAGTGTGTCCCTTCCAGTCCCCGACTCTATAAAAAATGGTTTTCCTGAATCACTTCTACCACTCTGTCCCATTCCCATCTTTGAAGGTATGATAAATTGAGCGCTGATTTCAAGCTCGTTATTTTTCGCTTGATCAAGTCCCAAGCCTAATTCTATTGCCAGGTCGTTTAACTCCTTACGATCCCAACAGCCCGTCAAGAAAAATAAAGAAACGACCAGTATCATACAAAGTACCTTGTGCAGAATCATTCTGTCTCTCCCCCCCGTTTCGGACCTGGTTGTTGTCCATCTGGAATACGCATTTTATCCTCTCCAGATACTAATTTGGGGCGGTGGGTCATGTTCCACCGAGGTGTTCGGATCAAAACGTCCTTCAACTCACGAGGAATCTGAGGAGCAACCGGGCTTAGATAAGGAATACCGAAAGAACGAATGTTGGTTAGATGGATCATAATCGCAATGGTGCTTATAGCAACGCCATACAGCCCAAGCATCCCCGCCAATAGCAGCATCGGGAAGCGCAGCATCCGGTAAGCTGTTCCCAAGTTGTAGCGTGGAAAAGCAAACGACGCAATACCAGTTGTAGCCACAACAATGACCATGGGTGCCGAGATAATGCCTGCTTGTACGGCAGCTTGTCCGATGACAAGTGCTCCTACGATACTGACCGCTGACCCAATGGGTTTTGGCAATCGAACGCCAGCTTCCCTCAAACCCTCAAACATAAATTCCATCAACAGCGCTTCTATGACAGCTGGGAATGGAATGCCTTCTCGTGCCGATGCAATACTAATAAGTAAATTTGTCGGGATCAATTCCGGATGAAAGGTTGTAATAGCAACATAAAGAGAAGGAAGAAATAATGAGACATTGATTAATGCCAAACGTATCCATCGAATAAAGGTTGTGTAGATGGATCGTTCATAATAGTCCTCCGCTGCTTGCAGACCTGTCCAGAATGTCATGGGAACAATCAGAACGAAAGGTGTGTTATCCACTAAAATGGCGACTTTCCCTTCTAATAGGCTTGCACACACTGCATCCGGCCGTTCGGTATTCTGAACTTGCGGAAAGGGAGAAAAAGGTTGATCCTCGATAAACTCTTCAATGAAGGCTGAATCCAACACCCCATCAATTTGGATTCGCTGAACCCTTTGTCGAACTTCCTCCAAAACCGAATTTGGAGCAATCCCTTCAATGTAGGCAATCACCACATCTGTCTGTGATAATTCCCCAATCGAATAGGGTTCCATTTTTAGCCTTGGGCTCCGAATTCTTCGGCGAATAAGGCTCGTATTTACCCTTAGCGTTTCCGTAAACCCATCTCGAGGGCCACGAACAGAGATTTCGGCAACAGGCTCTTCAATACTACGTTTTTCAAACCCTTTTAAATCAGCAATCAGGGCTTGATTCTCCCCATCTATTAGAACAACGATATTAGCTTTCATTACCCCCTCTATAACCTCACGAACCTTTGAAACCGTCTTTAATTGAGAAACAGCGATAAGCTGATTTTGGATGATTTTCCCTATTGAATCCACACTTTTTAATCCATTAGGCATCCCTTCGAACATCATTGGTTTCAAAACAACCTGATCCACTATTTTTGTATCCGCTAATCCATCTATATAAATCAGAAGTATTTTGGTTTGCCTATTTACGAGGATTGGACGAAAAACAACATCCGAACAATTGTCAAAAACTTGTTTCAAAACCTCTTCATTCACGGATATATTCTGTTCGAGTTCACAATCTTGACCATTTTGGAGCAGTACGCTGGCACTCTCAAGTTCCTGAATATCCTTTTGAATTTTTTTCATCATACTCCCCCATTTACCATATGTTTTACGTTTTTTATATTCGGATCTTAATATTAATGATTCCTTTACAGCTAATTTTTACATACCTTTCCACCAAATCGTTTTGAATAAATAATGATGTTCGGAAGGTAAAATCATTTGTCAGAAAAATTCTAACAAGAAAATACACCCTCGACATTCTTCCTATATTTCCTCCCGCACAGGAAAATTATTCAAGTATTTCTGTAAGTTGGTTAACCTACAAATTGGGAGCCTAACTCTTTACCGTGTGTTTTATTTATGTACCCTTGGAATAATGTGTAGTCAAATTTTTATCCCTAAGCAACAAAAAAACCACCTATCCTAGGTGGCTCAAATATACTTTCGATGAATATTTTTTTCATCAACTAAACAAAACAAAGTCATGAGGGCACAAGTAGAAGGGACCTTCTCGACAGAGGACGGAACGAAGTCCATTAAGGCTTATCAGAAAAGCATCGCTTCCATTTCCGTTCCGGAATACGAGATTGATATCGATTGCACGAAGCTGAACGTAACCGCGCCCGAAACGCTGCCGATTATGGAAGGATACTTTTAATTGCACAAAATAGACGGCTTCAAGACTGTTCATGATTGTTCTTTTTAAACTCAAAAAATGTTCAATAAAAATAGCTATGCATCTGGCTGTCCACTCTCACCTCTACTACCTTCATTTTGCAAATTTAAAACCAAATATGATCCCATCACTATCGGTGTTGGAGATAGGTAAGAGCTATTAAACTGATATCATATTGAACTAAGATGAGGACATCTATGAATGATGGCCTCATCTGCTAAAAACCCGAACGATTAGTTAAATAATCGTTCGGGTTTTTTCTTTAGGATATGTTCGGCTAATTCGGGATCAACCAACCTGTATCATATTCGCTAGATTAGCAATGACTGTAAGTTACATGTTTATATCTGATATTGATATGGATTTTAGTAAAAAAAGATACGCTCAGATTACGCTTGTTAGTTTCTCGACCGCCGAAAGTAACTTATCAGCGCTTACAGATATCGTGATTATCCCGGGGATGGGTCTTGATTGCAGCATTATCGTAGCTATACCGGCTTCCGCACGGATCGGCCCTGGATTGATGACGAGTGCAGGTCCTTCGATTTCAACGCAAAGCTCAGGTTCGGCTGTCGGAACGACTGTGCCGTTTGCATCCAAAACTTTCACGTAAACGAATATGAAATCAGATCCGTCAGCAGTTAGATCTTTTCCACTGAAATCACATTGGATGGAAAGAGATTCAGGTGCAAGCGGAGTGCGCACGATCGCAACCGCTGTATCGACCCCGCCGATTCGCCCTACTGCCTTTAATGTTCCAGGTTCGTAGTCGATGTTGTGAAACGTAAACGGAGCTTGTTCCAGGTGAACACAGTTGCCCCCGTCATGTGGACTAACCATCAGTTCACCAGCTTCTGTGAGGGTGGTAACACGATTGTCATTTTCTTTATGCTTGTGCTGTTCAACGTCCGTCAGCCAATAATCGACTTCGAAGCCGGTAATGACTTCGCCATATGCTGTATCAACGCCTGCATCCGGACGCTGTAAGCCGGTCGATTTACCATTCACGAACAATTCTACTTCGTCACAGTTAGAAAATACGACGACCTTGGCTGGCGAAGTGCGCTCAGTCCAATAATTTGCAATGAATATAACGGGCCCACTTTCTACATCCGTATGAATGATGTCGGGTTTTCTTTGACTTTTATAAAAGTAATAGACAAACTTCGGAAGGCGGTATGAGTCTAGAGCGCCACACTCCGCCGCTCGTGGAAAGCAGCCGCGATTATGATCAATTCCGACCCATGAAGCGTCGCCTAATGACCAATGATTACTGCGGTTCCGATTGAGCGACCACTGGTAGTTCCATGCTTGCTGCAGCAATTTAGCTTCTCCTGCATTACGGGGAACTCGACTTGTGCTATCATGTCCGCCAAATTCATAATCACCATATTCGCGATCGAATCCGCTTTTATCGGGAAGTACATCCTCCAAAGGTCGACTTAAGTCTTCACCTTTCCAAAGTGTATAGGGTACGTCATAACCGACGAAAGCAGCATCTTTCCGCCCCATTGTATCACCAGCAGTGAACATCTGATCACCCGGAAATTCCTCATGGGCAATCAAATGACATTCACGGAAAAACTCATCCGTAGCCCCGCTCCGTGAGTAATGCGTTTCGTTCAAGCTGACTTCCCACATAATAACGCAAGGATGGTTTCGGTCCCGTCGGATCATATCCCGAATATGCTGCCGAACGAGCTCCTGTAATTGTCCTTCCTCGCAATATTGCCAACCGGGCACCGGCTCAACGACCATAAGACCGAGTTCATCACAGGCCTCCAAAAAAGCAGGTGATTGCGGGTAATGGCCGAGCCTTACAAAATTGTATCCGCCTTCTTTCAGTTTCCTTGCATCGCGATAATGGGCATTGTCAGAAGCAGCATGTCCAATATGCGGAAACTGTTGGTGTCGATTCGTTCCTCGAATGACCAGCTTATCGCCATTAATGACAAATCCATTCTGCTTGCTGAACGATAGGGTACGTATGCCGATACGCGTACTAAAATCGTCCACTGGCTTTTGATCGTGTAAAATTTGCGTACGAATCAAATACAAGTGAGGAGTATCCGGATGCCATAACTGTGGATTCAACACAGTTAATGATTGAACGAACGTACAGCTTTCATGTCCCGGAATCATTTCAGGAGTACTATTTGCAACTGCGACTACATTGTTGTCATGATCGACAATAGATGTAATAACAGATCCAAGCTTGGTGGAATCGTAATCGTTGCGGACATGTGTATCAACGTTTATAGTAGCCGAGTTTCGCGATACGTTCGAATACTTGACAAATATCCCCCCGCCTGCAGTAACGTTTGCGTGTACTGCATCCGTCACGTGCAGTTTGTCTGTGACATGGAGGTAGACATTGCGATATAGCCCTCCGAAATAAGAAAAGTCTAGACTTTCCAGTGGTTTTCCTGGAGGTATGCTGCCATTGTTGCAGTTGTTAAGCCGAACGGCGATCACATTGCTGGCGCCATACTCAACATCTTCAGTCATATCGATTGTAAAAGGTAAAAAACCACCTTTATGTGTCAGCTTATGAATTCCATTTACCCACACATCGGCCTCTTGCATAGCGGCTTCAAACTCCACAAACAATTTTTTTCCTTTATCCTCTTTTGGGATTATAAAATGTTTGCGGTACCAGCAAATACCTTGAAAGTGCATATCAATGTGAAGCGTTTCGATTCGCGGAGTATGTGGCAAGCTAACCTCTTTCCAAAGTTTATCCTCTGCTTGCCTCTGCGAAGCGTTCACCTCATTGTCGCAGATGAATTTCCAGTCTTGATTAAAATTTAACTTTTTCCGATATTTCATTTTTCTATACCTCCTCGTAAGATTAGAGTCGAGCTGTATCACTTCTGGACAGTGAAAAGTTCTAAACATTAAGAAGCCAGCGAATCACCGGGACTATCAGTGATTTCCTGCTTGGCTTGAATTATTTTTGTTATGGATAAATGCGGGTTGCGAGCAAACATACGAAAAATAGATTTACGTAAATAAACCATGACCAATTCTTCGGAAACAATGGTCTTGGAAGGCGTTCTCAAGTATCGGAAGAATAAGCTTGGAACAAGGGATGAACGGACGGCGACCAGTTGCAACAAACCCATGGCGATACAACTACACATGACGTAGCCTTCAATGGCCTTGCCCGTCAATCGAATGTTCTCCTTCTCCCGTTCATTGGTCACGTACTCTAGTGGATGGGGTTCTCCCTTTCTCAAGTAACGCTCCAGCTTCAGCATGGAATTGCTCCAGACTGGTAGCTGAATCCGCCAATCACCTGTTTCAAATCGGTATAATCAGGATTATATACTTCAAAATATCCCCGAACTCCTAGGTAATCTACGTCAGCTCCGTATAGTTCAGCATTCTTAATGCCTTTCTCATAAAAATCCGGGTCGATATCTTACCCATCGATAAACTAACCCTTCATTAATTTTGAGATTACCAACCGTTTGGATAGGTATATGCTTCATTAACCGGATGCCAGCAATGAACGCGATCTTTATATCTTTGAACGGTGTATCGAACATGCTTTTCCAGTTGCTTGACGACAAGCTTCGGATCATGACATGATCTATTCTCCTTAAGTGTTATTATCGATGAATGACTGGACTAGGCTATCCGTAAAATTGACATCCTCTTCAGTCATTCCAGAGAGTGCAGCTTCATTAGAAAGCAAGTCTCCTGTCACCTCATTTTGAGAGATAACCACCTTCGTGCAATTCATCAAGGTTAGCAGCTTTTTGTCAGGATATCTCGGCGGATAAGTATAGCTCCTGATCAGCTTATTGCCAATAAGCAAAAGCCCGTCAGTACTTTTTGCATATAGAAGCGCACTGTCATACAGATAAAAGACGTTCTCCATAATACGAATATTTTTATGAAAAGGTAGTTTCTGATCCGGACAAGGAACTTCCGGATAAATGCTGATAATCGCCTCGCAGAACTGATAATCGGAGGTCAGACAGCTTTCCTGAAAAATGTTGCGCCTGATCAGTACGTCCTTGCATCCCCCAGACTCATACCACTGGTTGGCATCTCCAGCTATAAGAATTGCTGAACCGGAAGACTCAAACGTATTTCCCTCAATCAAAACCGAACCAGGCGTAGAAACTAGTAGACCACGTGCCCGACAGCTTCCAAAGAAACTGTCCCTACAGGTGAAAGAAGGAACATTGCTTAGATTTTCCAACGCATCGCCAGGGCTGATTCGTTCGGGTATCGGCTCTTCAAAGGAAATGGTAAAGCTGCGCAGATCCAATAGTTTAAAAGAACGTACATGAAGAGTTGCATAAGACGCCATACTTTCGTGATCAATGAAAGAAATGGCTTGGCTTGGAGTTGCCCAATTGGAAAAACCCATTGCCATAGAATGCGCGAATTCTCCACATAACGTGTGCGCGTCCAACTGCTTACAAATCCGCACAGCAGTTCCGTGAACGTTGATCGGATCGTCCATCAAGCCATGGAAGTAGCAATTCTCAACGGTAATCTGCCCCCGATTATTGCACAGGTGCAAGCCGTCATCATGTCCCGAAACCGCCACACGCCCACGTTTCCTGTTAGGCAGCATTTGGATGCCTTTAAAGTTTATGTTTTCACAGAATTGGCATAATACCCCTAATCCACTGGTATGGTGCAGTGTTATACGTTCTAATTTTAAATCGGAAGAGTTCTCAGCGAAAATACCGCCATTAATTCGTTTTGTATGTCGGATGACCAACACATTCCCCACTTGTGGCTGAGAATGGAACTGCGCAAGCAGCCTTACCGTATTTGGGGCAATCTCCCGTGCGGTCATATTCTCATAATAATCGCCGGTTGCAAAAGCCACCTTATGTGCTGCTGCATCGAACTCAATCATGCCTCTATAAAGCGGTTCCTCCCAATCTTCTCCGAAGAAATACAACCGTCCCTCTCTGATGCGATACGGAAAATGCACCGCGTCGATCTCCACATCAACAAAGCCATTCCCGCTGGAAACGACACGTCCTTCGGCAGTCAGGGGAATCTCCCAATCAATCGTTAGGTTCTGAATGGTAACATTCCGGCATTCCGCAATCGCTAGTGGAAGGATTTGACCATGGAAAATAAACTCAGATCCGTTGCCGTCTAGCACGATATTGCACATATATTCCATGGCAAGAGCAACTTTTCTATTTTCCACATAATCAGAATTCGACAAAATATAATGCCGATCCAATCCATCATTCGCGTAAAAGTCGTATCTTCCGTTTTCCAAGATAAAACAGGTATCCTCTTGATGTTCGGCGAACATTCTTACAAACCGGTCAACATAGTTTTCCTTACTGTTCGCGTGAATCCCGTAATCTCTGGCAAATACAATCTCCGGCATTCAATGCCCCTCCTATTCTTTCACGCTTCCAAGCACTAGACCTGTGGTGAAGTATTTTTGCAGGAACGGATAGACGACGATCACTGGTATCGCACCTAAAAACAACTGTGCTGCTCTGCCTGTTCGAGCATTCATTTGGGACATCAGAAGCTGCAAATCATTTCCCGATTGCTGCATCAGCTGGTCGAAATTGAGCAGCATGGATTGTAAATAGGTCTGAAGCGGATAATTATCTATGTTATCCATGTAAATCATGCCACTGAACCAATCATTCCAATGACTCACAATGCAGAACAACCCCACTGTCGCAAGCGCCGGCTTCAATAATGGCAATAGAACCTTTGTTAAAATTTGGAATGGGGATGCACCATCGATCATGGCCGCCTCTTCTAGGGCTCCCGGAATACCGCGCATGAAATTCATCAAAATGACCATATTGTATACAGGCAAAGCTCCTGGCAGAACGAGCGCCCAGATGCTATCCTTGAGTCCCAGCCCCGAAACTACAAGATAAGTAGGTATCAATCCGCCACTAATAAACATAGTTAGGACGAAGAAAATCATATAGATATTCCTGCCTGCAAATTGTTTGCTTCCCTTTGCAAGAGGGTACGCTGTAATGACCATCAGAATTATATTGATACTCACGCCTAATATTACGCGCTGAACAGAAACCATCATCGACTGAAAAAAATTCCCGCCAAAAGCAAATTCATAGGACATCAGAGTAAAATCCACTGGCCAAAAGGTCACACTTCCTGAAGAAACTGCAGCACTGCCGCTAAAAGAAACGGCTAACAAATTGATAAACGGCAATATGCAAAGCAAGCATACAAGGGACAAGAAGATATAATTAAATATCTGAAAAGCATTAGACTTACCATTGCTAACCATTGATGCCAGGCCTCCTTATTAAAAAATCTTGTACCCGGCGAATTTACTAGCCAAGTAGATGGACAAGCCAATCAGCACGCAGGAAACGCCGGATTTAAACAGTCCTACCGCGGCTCCTACTGAGTATTGCGCCTGCTCAATCCCCATTCTATACATATAAGTATCGATTATATCGCCAGTTTCATATACGATAGGCGAATATAAGTTAAAAATTTGGTCAAATCCCGCATCCAACACACTCCCCAATGACAAGGTCATCATCAATAGAATAATTGGTGTGAGCATCGGAAGTGTGATGGATAGGGTTTGCCGCCAACGTGAAGCGCCATCAATCATGGCTGACTCATATAAGCTCGGGTCAATCGAGGTCAGTGCAGCCAGATAAACCACTGTTCCAAAACCGAACCCTTTCCAAATATCGCTGATAATCATCATCCACGGAAAAATGGATGGATCGCCCAACAAGTTAATTGGTCCTACTCCGAAAGCAACTAGTAAGTTACTAACAATACCATCTCTTGCAAGAATATCCATTAATAAACCGGCCATAATAACCCAAGACAAAAAATTAGGTATGTAAACTAACGATTGGAATAACCGTTTAAATTTATTTCTTCTTACTTCATTTAATAGTAGAGCAACAACTACAGGAACGATAATCCCTCCAACGATCTTGAAAAATGAAATATAAAAGGTATTCCATATGGTTTTCAAAAAATTGGGCTGGCTGAATATATATTCGAAATTTTTAAACCCAATCCAAGGAGAAGAAAAACCTAGAGCTGGGTTATACTTCTGAAAGGCAATTACAAGACCGTATAAGGGAAAATAACAGAAAATTAACGTAACGATAAAACCAGGTATCAGCATCGCATGATATTGCCATTCACGGGCTAAATGTTTTCTCACATCGATCACACCACTTTCACTTGAGAAATATCGGACGGAGCAAGAATTTCAACCACTCCGTCCAACCATTCTTCGAATATCAATTATTTGTAAACTTCATTCATTTCTTTGGTCGCCTGTTCTCCACCCGCAGAGAGCCAACTTTTTACCAAAGTATCAAAATAATCCACTGGCTTCTCTCCTACGATGATCTGCGTAAAGCCTTGGATCAGGATATCGTCTAGTGTACTTCCCGAACTCTCCAAGGTAGCTGGCGGTGCACCCCATAGCGCATCCTTAACGATATTTCCATCATCTAGAATTTTCTTCGAAACGCTATAAGAACTGCGAACATCTCCCAGCTGGAGATAATCGGGTAAAGAACTCGGAGTACCTTTCTCCATAAAGTCTACTACCTTATCGTATTTTGACTTCGTAATGCCTACCAGCTTTGATGTATCCTTAGTACGTAATGCCTCGTTAACATCAATGAACTGTTGATAGTCGGTCATTGGGTTAATTATGCGGAAAGCATAAGGAATTGTCCCCATACGATTGAATTCAGTCACAAGGCTATTGTCCAATTCTCCGCTAAACATTGCTTTTGCATAATAGTTGATCAGCTTTATTACGGCTTCAGGGTTCTTAAAGTTCTTATTCACCACAATATAGCCAACGTTTGAGAATGAAATGGGCGACTTCACAGGTTGACTAGTGGCGGAAGGAATTGCATATGCCTGGAAATAGCTGTTCTTCCCATTTTTGGTAACGGTATCTACACCTGCGTACCAGCCCCACCACTGTCCGAACGGTTGTACGCCAAGCTTTCCGTTAATATTATGCTGAGATATTTTTGTGCTGTCACTGGTAGCAAAATCCGGATACAGAATTCCATCTTTATACCACTGTGCAAAAGTACTCAACGCGGCTTTCATTTCAGGCTGAACAGACCCGTACGCTAGTTTGCCTTCCTTTGTTTTTATCCAAATACCCGGGGATGCCCCCCAAGCGGGTGCCAACAATGTAAGGCTATCCAAATTTTGGTTTTCCCCGATTCCATAGGCTCCATACTCCTTCATAAATACCTTCGCAATGTTCACAACGTCATCCATCGTTTGAGGAGCAGATAGTTTTTGCTCTTCCATCCAGTCCTTTCTCAACCAGATCTGTGAGGGCTGGTCGATAATCCCAAATCCAAGCTGTGCAATGCCGTACAGTTTGCCATCCTTGTAGCCCGTTTTAAATGTTTCTTTGTCTAGAGACACATATTTTTTAATATCATCCGATGCATATTTATCAAACACTTCCGTCATATCCGCAATTAGATTGCCCTCAATCAATTGATTCAGCATAGCCGTTTTGCTAACTACAAACACATCTGGCAGTTTCCCATCGACTACCGATAAATTCAACTTAGTTGAATAGTCCTGTGCCACCCAAAGATTTTTGACTTCAATATTGAAATTTTTCTTAAACTCGTCATACCAAGGATTTTTGTCATAATTCTCGCCATCCTTAAACGGAATTCCCTTATTTAGTGGTAGCACTGTATTTATGGTAACGGTTTCATCATATGGCGCCCATATATCCACTGGACCGTTATCTACTACTGGTGTACTGCCATTTCCATTTTCTGTCCCGCTGTTTGCAGGATTAGTGCTCTCTGTACTACAGGCTGTTAAGCTTATTGCCACGTACAAAGAAAGAATTATTGTAACCGCTTTCTTTTTTAACATTCTTTACATCCCCTTTAATTTAGGTTTCGCTTGAAATCTTTTAAGATTGTGCTAATAATGTTATTATCCCTAGCACACCGAATTGTGTATATATATTATCTTTACATTTGTGCAATTTATTGAACTAATAGAGGAAGCCATCAAGAATTTATACATAACACAAAATATTATACATAAGGGGGGGGATTCCCTTGAAAATAAAAAATAGCACCTTATCGAAAATCATTCTATTATTCTTGTTAGTAGTTATCCCAATTGCAATTTTTAGCTTTATTGCTGTCTTTAAAAGCAACCAGAAGCTGGAGAATGAAATTTATCAATCACTCGATGCCTCTTCCAGGTCCTTCTCCACTCAACTCGACAATGCCCTCAATAACATATATATTTCCAATGTTCCTTTGTCCTTCCAATCGAATATATTGCGCTTCGTTACGACGCATAATAACCTATCGGACTACTCAAAAATTTCCATAATTAATACGATTAGGGAGCAACTCTCTATGATTAGCAGTACGAACAACTATTTAGATTCTGCGCATATCTATATCCGCGATATGAAGAGAGTCTATAACTCGGACGGATCAACTGAGGGAAGCTTTCAAGAATTTTCGGATTCTGAATATGCCAAAATTGTCTCGCTTGCCAACCGTCCAGAACGTGTTCAACATTACATAAGCAGCGCAAATAAGCAGGATGTTTTTTCCGTATTCATTACACCGTCTAAGAATTCTGATCCAGCATTTATTATTGAAATGAGAATTTCAATCGCACAAATTCAGTTATTGGTAAATACCCACAATACGCTAAACAACGATCTTTATTATGTAAAAATGAATGACACACCAATCGCCACGAATATGACATCCGATTCACTGCATACGATCCATATACTTGAAGCATCCTATGGGGCGGATGATTTCCCCTCGTCCATTGTGCTAGACAAACTACGTTACTATGCTCTGCGATATCCACTTCCATATAGCTCGGGTTCCTACATTAGGCTAGTTTCCCACGATAGCCTCATGCAACCAGTACAATTATCGGCGAATGCTTTATCCTTATTTTCGGGTGTATTCATTATCGCATGCCTAATTTTCTTTTATTTCATGTACCGAATGGTTCACAGACCGCTTATCAAGCTTACAAATGCTTTTATCAGTGTAAAAAAAGGGGACTTTCAAACAAGGATTAAAGATGTCATGCCATCTGATTTTTCATACCTTTATCAAGCGTTCAACAGCATGACGGAAAATCTGGAGAAACTGATCGACCGGGATTACAATCAAAAAATCTTGCTGCAAAAAGCAGAATTGAAGCAATTGCAAGCTCAAATAAATCCACATTTCCTATACAATAGCTTCTTTCTTTTGCAGCGTATGATAATATCCGGTCTTATAGAAGAAAGTCAGCAGGTTAGCGAAGCCTTAGCGCTTAATTTCAGATATATTACTAAGAACAGTATGGACTACGTCACATTAGAAGAAGAATACGAGCATACCAAGATATACATATACATCCAATCACTTCGTTTTGAAAAAAGGATTGTAACCGAGACTGATTTAATCCCTGAGAAATATCTCCACATTATGGTTCCAAAGTTAATACTTCAACCGATTTTAGAAAACGCCTATAACCATGGGATGCGAAATAAAACTAAGGATGGTTACATAAGCATTCGTTTTATAGAAAAACCCAAGGGATTAATAATAACAATCCAAGATAACGGAAGCGATCTTTCTGACGAAAATCTTGACTCTCTGCGTTCAGCTTTAGCAGATGCCGTAACTGCCTCCAATAAGCATGAAATGTCAGGAGTATTAAATATCCAAAGACGGCTGACAATCTACTCCGAATCCAACAGCACTCTTCAAGTTTCGCGTTCTTCACTAGGCGGACTACAGGTTGACATTACGTTGATTCGAGATGTCTAAAAGAAAATAAAGTTTTAGACTTGGAATTATCAAGACCTAAACTTAAGGAAATCAAATAAAATAAAGGGTTCTACATATTATGCATGACTAATATGTGGAACCCTTTATGTTTAACTATCGTGTCCCGTTAGATTAACCCAATCATCTTCTTTGCCTCAATAAAATAGTTCAAAGAATAAGTTTACTTTCTGTTCCTGAAAGCAGTCTTTTTATATTTCCCGTATGCCTGAAAATAGTCATAAACGCCATTAGGCATGCAAATAAATAAAAATATAAGGTATTCCCAAAAACAGGAATAAATGAAATAGCCGCAAAAAGCATTGTAGCACATATTGTACCTAAAGAAACATAACGGGTTAAAGCTACTATTATCACAAAAAAGCCAAGGCATAAAAGGGCCATAACCCAGTTAACCATAAACAGCACAGCCACTGCTGTAAGTGCCCCCTTTCCTCCTTTAAACTTAAAATATACCGGCCAGTTATGCCCTATAACTGCTCCTTCGCCTGCCGCTAAAAGGCTTACGCAATCTTTAGCCTCTCCCGAATAAAAGTAAACGCCAAGGAACAAGCCTATATAACAGGCAACTACCCCTTTTAATATATCTCCCGCAAGAACAAACACCGCGGCAGATTTCCCAAGTACCCTCAGAGTATTGGTAAGCCCGGCGCTTTTACTTCCATGGCTTCTTATGTCCTTGCCGTATATTTTCCCTACAATCACCGCTGTATTAAGGCTGCCTAACAGGTAGCCCAAAGCTAAGGCCACAATAAGCTTTAAGATATCAATCATGACTCTTCTCCCTTGAAATTATTTATTACGATTTATCTTCTTCAACGACACCACGCTATTCTGCCCGTTAGCGCAACTAAGGCAGCCGATCGTTCTGGCCGGCTGCCTTCGTGTCATCGTTGAGCTATAGTGTCCCGTTAGCTTAATCGACATTACGCGCAGAGTCCGACGGACTTAGCCTTGCATTGTCGCCTGAATCTCCTTCCTTGAGGCAACCAAGGGACAGATAGCGGCCCGATGCGTGAATGCATTGTTATCCGATGGAAACCGCTTCTTCGAAATACACATGATGTCTTTAGCTCAATGCTTTAATAAGTTCTTTCGGATTTGTTAATTTCTTGAATTCACTCTGAATATAAGTATTGAACCATATCGCATGATAAACCTTTAATCCCGATTTAAAGGCTCCATCCAACTCGTTTGACCCGCCATCACCTATAAATATACTCTCTTCTGGTTTAACTGCTAATCGATCACATGCTAGTGAATATATACTAGTCTCTGGCTTACAGCATTTCACCTCAAATGAAAAAATATAGTCATTAAAATATTGAGCAAGTTTTGAATCTGACCAATATTTGACTTCCTCTTCCGTGCAATTGCTAATTAGACCGATCTTGATATTAATATCTCGTAGATATTCCAATAGTTCTAATACATCAGGATTAATATTGTTAAAAGGAATTATTTTCTCATTAATTCGTTCCCTATACAAATATTCAATTACTTCATCATCAACCTGTAAATTCCTACACATAATAATGTCTTTGATTACTTCGACAAAATTATCATAATAACCGTTCATCCTCTTCTCCTGACGACTTCTCCACTCAGTCTTAAATTCGTCATTTGTTATGCCTAGTAAATCGTTATAGTCATAATTTCGATTAGAAATTCTTCGACCGTTTGAAAATTCAGTGATTAATGTTTCAAACAAATCAAAAAAAACGGCTTTAGTATTCAAGGTTTCAACTCCTTGGATTCTTATTTTGATTTCGGATTCTATTTGAACGTCTTATTCACGAATTTCGTAAATAATTCCATATATAAGGTATTCGCAAAACTTTTGAACTATCCTGCCCTTTAGCTTAATAAAAACAAGAACAGCTGCCGTAGCAAACTGCTCCTCGCTCTGTTCAACTAACGTGTCCCGTTAGCTGAACAGGCTGCCAATCGGCAGCCTGTTTTGTACTATGTTAAGGTTTCCATATTTCCCACACATTACCGTCTGGGTCATAGAACTGCAAGTTCGGACCACATGTTTGCCGAATTTCACCCACTATGTTCACTCCATTTTCCTTGAAACGATTGTACATCTCTTGGATACAGGGAGTAATGAAACAAGCTACGGCCTGTCGATCACCGTTGTCAAAAGTAAATCCTAGACTTCCGGCTTCCTTGGATGCCCCTCCTCCTCCCATAAGGAATATAGCCTCGTGTGGTCCATAAGTCTTTCCTGGATAATTAGGCAATTTCAAGATCGCTAATTCCATCCCAGGTTCAACCGGATTGTGGTCTGTAGGTGTACATCCTAAATTTTTTTGATACCAATGTACGGATTTATAGACGTCATTAACCGGAACGTATATACAGCAAACTCCTGTTATGTCCTCCGCTTGCATGTTATCCGCGCCGTCTTCCCATATTTCTAATAAATTCCCATCCAGATCACAAAATCTAAAGTTAGGGCCACATGGTCTATTTTCCGGAATTTCGGTTACGATGTTCACTCCGTTTTCTTTGAATCGATTGTACATTACTTGTATACGGGGGGTAATAAAACAAGCTACGGATTGTCTATCACCGTTATCAAAAGTAAAACCTAAAGTTCCGGCTTCTTTCGATGCCCCTCCCCCTCCACCCATAAGGAATATAGCCGGGACTCTTCCTGTAGCTCCATGAGGCTTTCCAGTATGATCAGGAAATCTCAAGATCGCTATTTCCATCCCAGGTTCAACCGGATGGATGTTTGTAGGTTGGCATCCTAAATTTTTTTGATACCAATGAACGGCCTTATAGACGTCACTAACCGGAACGTATATACACGTAACGCCGGTTATGTCCCCAAGTTTTTCTTCCCGTTTGATTTCTTCACTAATTTGCATTTTCTCATTTCTCCCTTCTCATTTCACACATTTTGTGACTTACAGTTATTTTGATGCCACATGATGTCGCAAACCTATTGAAGAAATAAATCTATTAATAAATTCGTTTCCACAATCACACTATCCTGCCCGTTACCTGAATGATTGTTACAAAGAAAGACCGGATTTACTGTGCTCCGGTCTTTTCCTTATTACTATTTTAAACTCACCATTAATATTCGACTCTCCGTTTTATCACTACTTGTGATACGGTTCTCCGCGCTGTCTGTAACGGCAAGTATTACGAAAAAGAAGGAGCGCTGTTATGCCCCCTCATAATCTTCAACTCATTCCAATTCCAAAATTGACTCACCGCTAATTATCGTTCCATTATCTTTCCCTTCACAAATTTCTTTCATTGAGCCCGGCTTGTCAAAATTAAACACATGCATTGGCAGATTGTAGTCTCTAGCTAAGATGAAAGCTGATTGATCCATTACCTTCAAGTTATATTTTAAAACATCGTTGTAGTGAACTGACCTAAACTTCCTTGCTTCTTTGTCGAACTTAGGGTCAGCATTGAGAACACCATCTACGCCTTGTTTTGCAACTAACAAAGCATCACAATTAACTTCGATTGCCCTCTGAACGGAAGGATAATCTGTTGTAACGTAGGGTTGCCCGTTTCCTCCCGCAAAAATTACTATGTAGCCCTTTTCCAGATGGTGAACTGCCCTTAGTCTGATGTATGGTTCTGCAACTGATGTAATAGGTATTGCTGTCATTACACGAACTTCTTTGTTTGATTTGGCTTTAAGAACTCCTCGAAGCATCAAGCTATTAATAACAGTCGCAAGCGTCCCGATGTTATCAGCTTCTGCTCTTTCTATTCCCCAGCTTTCCGCCATATTACCGCGAAAAATATTCCCTCCACCTATAACTAATGATACCTCAACACCTAGATTCACAACTGACATAATTTCATTGGCAATATGGTCCAACCTTTCAGGCTCAAAACCAAATTCCGTGTTTCCGGCGACTGCTCCACCACTTAGTTTAATAAGAACTCTTTTGTACCTTGTCAAATTAACACCTCCGCGCAAATAAAAAACACTAAAGCAACGAATGCTTTAGTGTCTTAATGGAACGAGAATATGAAATTGTAACAATCGACTTATTGTAAGCCTCCCGTTTCCACCTCATATTCCCACTCCTTCCAGTAATTTGTCATCAATTCATTCTATACTGTGTGGGAGTAAAACGCAACACCGAAAGTGGCAGAATTTCAAACATATATTATTTCCATGAGCTCCTGTTCTAAGGGGCTCTATTTCTGTTTCTTAAGGAGGTATTTGTTTTGCGTATCATCTTTACGTATCAGGATTTAAAAGTGCTTCGCCACGCCAAAGCAATTCCGCAGGCGCTCCTCGAACTTGTCCAAGATTACTTCAACCAGCTAAGGGTTGAACTTGAAGACAAAGCTAAGAGCGAATTTATCCCAAGCCCCGCAAGGAATTACGCAAAAAACTTGCCCTTATTTATGATACGGTTCTCCTCGCTGTCTGTAACGGCAAGTTTTAAGGCCATCCTTTAAACGGATGACAAATCCGGACAGATGGCTCATATAACTTATTTGCGCAAGATTCCAGTTTGCCTAAATAATTCAATGGTCTATTATCCAGGACTATTCCATTCTTCTAAATTAGAATAAATAGTAAATCTCTTTCCCCGCCAGCCATTCTTGCCACAACTCTACTTTTCGGACGGCATGGTCTTTAATCCAGCCATTTCTGTCAGGGTCACGGATGAAGAAAACATAGGCCAGAAATACGTCCATTAATATGAGCCCTTCAACGTACCTTAAGCTCCCCTTATCAAACAAGGCTTGAGAGGAGTACCCCTGAATAAATCTGTCCCGGTGGTTGCTTTCGAACAACGTAGAAGCGCTGCCAATATCAAATAAATAATGTCCGTAGCCGGATAGGCAAAAGTCGATAAAGCAAGGCCCGCTTCTTTCATTGATAATGATATTATTTTCCTGATGATCGGCATGGATCAGCCCCCAAGTTCCTTCCCTCGAGTCCAGTTCACTCATGAACCCCTTCACTTGGAAAAGCACTTCGGTCATAATCTCATAATGCTCCAGACTATAAATGCCTGCTTCTACACCGTATCTCAGCTCATCAATTGCAGTATCGATTCTCTCTGAGCCGTATACCGGTCTAGGCAAATCCTTCAGGACCGCACACTCTCGAGTGAAATTATGTAATCGCGCAAGATTGACTCCTATTGCATATACGATATCATCCAAATTCTTTTCTTCTCGTGTAAAAGTATCCCCATCGATCCACTCGAGCAGCGTTGCATAACAGGGTGAATCCATGTCCTCAATGAACAATTCCGTTACATACTCTCCGAATCTATTCTCAACAGGTATTTGTACCCGCAGCACTTGATTGCGACCTAGCTCCTGTAGCAGCAACACCTCGGATTGAAGCCCCTCCAGCGTGTGCTGAATACCGAGCAACCCCTCTGTTGCGGGCTTATGAATTCGAAGCAAGAAGGATCTGCCACTACCGCGGTCAGTTATTTTGTATGTCAAATTCTCATTGTGCCTGATGAACTCTATATCTGGCTCTGTAACTGAATAACTCTCAAGAACTTTCCGAACCGTCCATTCATAATTCATTTTGCTCACTCTCCCAAAACCCTTCACGCAGGAAGTGTTGTCATTAAATAATCTTCTGACTCAAAGTCTACCACTTACTCCAATAAACTAATATATAGAAAACGATTATAGTTGATCTATGCTGCAGATCTCCGTCTGAAAGGGACAGAAGAAGTTACAGGGCATAGAACTCGAATTCATCGAACATATGAAAAGTTGTTTTTGGGGCTTAGGGTTTTGGGGTGTAATACGTAGTAGCTACAGCAAAACGGAGCCTTAAGAGAGTAATTTCTTGCCAGACAAGCAATTTGCAACGTTTGACCAGCTGTCACTATATCATGATTCAACTATCGTGTCCCGTTAGATCAATCCCTCCGCAACATTTTGCAACATCATTCGTCTATATAAAAAAATGAAAAGTGGTGTTCACGTCGTGCTACGAATGATTACGAAATTATTGATTTGCGCCGGGCTGCTGGCTTCTGTTGTCCTTCCGTTACAGGTCAGCTATGCTCAGGCATCGATATCTGGTCTGCCGATCATTGACAATGACGCGGCCGTGTTTCAATTGATACCGCACAAGATATCTGCAAAATTGAACAAGTCAACCATCACGTTGGATTCGAAGTCCTTGAAAGCTTCTCCGCTGCTTATGAAGAACGGTAACCTCTACTTACCGATCAAGTGGCTGGAGCTAGCGCATGTTGGAAGGATCATGAAAAGCACAAAAACGAATAGTTATTGGGTCGAGTTTAGCCCAGAGCATCCGACTTACTTTTCAACCATTCATTTCAAGCCTGACAGCCCCAAACTATATAATGAATTGAACGGCAAACTTACAGTGCTCGATGACGCACAGAAGATTCTGCCACCGTTTATGAAAAGCAATACGCTGTATGTTCCAGTTTCAATGTTGCCGTGGATGGGGATCAACTATAACTGGAGCCAGGAAACTTTGCAGTTGACGTGGAGTGAGATGTTAGCGAAGGTCCTGCACCCTGCCTATACGACAGAGTCGGATCGTATCACTTTCAGTGCATTGGTTCAAAAAGAGTACGGACGCGTTTATTTAATGCAAAGCTTTGGATTTGGCGGAATGACCAGCGTTGAGATGGGCGGCATCAGCTCGTTAAAAGGGACGGAGAAGACCATCGACAAGTCGATCAAAATTGGAAATCGTGAATTTAGTCGGGTTGAGTTTTCCGTTGATCTCCGTCCAGGACCGAATCCGCTGCAGATTCATTCCAATGATAATCCATCTGCAGACATCATCGTCAATCGGATCGTTAAGGATCCATCCTTGATACCTGTCCGATATAACCATGATACGTATGCGAATAATATCGTGTTCAATAAACCAACACAAGGCTACCTGCGGGTACATGCTGGAGAAGCCATAGAGATTAGCGGATCTGTCATCACGGAAGAGAAATTTGAGAGTCAGGTTCTTGGATTTCAATTGACAAAGTTTCAGAATGGAGACTATCAGACAAGCGGCAAAAAAACAGTCGTTCAGATGAACGAGAATAGAGAGTTTAGTGGGTCAATCGCGATCAATGAGCCAGGCACTTATTTGATTAATATACTTAGTCCGGATATGTTCGTAGGGGGAGAGACATCGCCGTACGGCTCGGTGAAATGGGCGGAGATTGCGGTTGAAGTATTGCCGAAAGGCAAGTAGCGGGAAGAGTTAAGAAGTATACGCATGCAGGGCTATCCATCGGATAGCTCTTTTATTTTTTATAGATTACACTAGGCTTATTGCCGCTAATATCCATTCAGTAATTGCACGAGGCAACTTGGAGCAAAAGGAATATGGTACATTGATACCATATTCACTAGGGGGAAACGACCCCTTAGATGGCATTAAAGACAGATAAATTTGTTGAATACAGATTTAGTGGTTTGCAACATTTTACTCATATAAAATAAATCCTCCTCGTCACTTAAAAAGTGTTTAATCGTTTTTCCGAAATCGCTTTCAAATTTTGTTAATTTCACTTTTCTCCCTACTCATTTCACATTAACTTTGTTTTTGTGACTTACAGTTGTTTTCATTCCACATGATGTCGCGAACCTGACTTACTGAAAAAATAAAACTATTAATAATTTCGTTTCTACAATTACACTATCCTCCCTCTATAGAGAAACGCTTAGCTCTTAAATACTCTCGTTTTCTCAGGTTTTGACCATCAATACTTTTA